>NZ_CAMHSK010000080.1 GCF_946187725.1 uncultured Treponema sp. | reverse complement strand
TTTTGTATCACCGAAATGTCACCTTATGGCAGATTTTCGGTGGATTTCATTCAGAAATCAGCAAAAAACTTTAGGAGGTTTTTTTTATGCACTATAATGTTCTTCGCCGTTCAATCAAAACAAAGTCAAAATCTGTTTACAGATGGTATTATTCTTATATCGATTCGGAAACTGGAATTAAAAAACAAAAAGTCATTCCTGATTGCAAGAGTAGGGCAGAAGCCTACGCATTTATAAGTTCGCTTCCAGATTTGGACCGAAAAAAAGTTCTGCTAAAAGACATCGCAAAAGATATGTTTAGTCCTGGAAGTAACCATGTGGAGCGACTTTCGGAACACGGAAGAAATTTAACTTTTGAAACTCTGCAAAGACATCGTGGACTCTTGGATAAAATCGTTACTGCTTTTGGCGAGATGGAATTAAAAGATATTACGCCTGCTATCGTTGATAATTATCTTAGGTCGCTTGAGAAACGCTCAGGAGCGTGGAAAAACTCTTTTTTGGAAACGATGTCGTACATATACAAAGAGGCCCCGTTTTGCGGCTGTGAGGGCCTTATAAAGCCAAATTTCATGCGTTTTGCAAGAAATACGAAAAAGGCTGATATATTGACGACAGAAGAATTGAACCGTTTCTTTGACAATTCATTATGGGATAATCCTCGTGACCATCTAATTTTTCTATGTATTGCGTCCTTTGGTTTAAGGCTTGGTGAATCGAGGGCGTTGCAGCTTCGTCAGTTCATTTTTGATAAGAATGCAGTTGTGATAGACGGCTTTTGTAAGCAAAACGGTGAGCGAACTGATTACAACAAAAAAGGGTCAAATGAAGATAAGAAATGGCGTGTTGCCGTTGCTCCAGATTCAACGATGCAGCTTGTTTATAACTACAGTGTTTTAAATCACATTCAGGAAGAGGATTATATTTTCGTTCGGGAAGGAAAAAGACCTCTGCGCAAGGAATATCTTGAAGATGTGTTTGAACGCCAGCTGAAAAAAGTCGGAATCGAAAAGAACGGTAGAAAACTTGTTCCCCATTCTCTGCGCTTTACTTATGTCACAAGGATGCGCCGGGACTTGCCAGCGGAACTTGTGCAGAAGACTGTCGGTCACACATCTGTTGAGATGACCGAATACTACACAAAAGCTGCGATACCAGAAATGGTGGCGGCAATTCCTGAAATGGTTGAGGCTGTAAAGTCGGCTAACGGGGCGGCTAACAGGCTATTTGAGTATAAATTGTATATCCTGATATACAATTTTTGCAAAATTTTGTTTATTGGACTATCAGGGCATCCGCATTAAAATAACTTAATGACTCTATCCAGATAATCTTCGCATTTATCGCAAATGTGCTGCTTTTGAGAAATTGTAATGTTCTTGGATTTTATGACATCCGAAAAATCTGCTTGCTTCAGAAGATTCATTGCGATTTTTCTAATGACATTAAGATTTTGAGCCGCATTATCCTTTCTTACAAGGCAGTGATCTTCATCAAAAATATTGTCCAAAACCCAATGAAGATTATTTTCAACGCTCCAGTGCGATCTTAAAGCATTGGAAGCCTTCGAAACATCGGTTAAAGATGTCAAAAAATACCTTCGTTCTGTTGATTTTTGCCCTGTCTTTTTGTCAGTCCGCTCTGAGACCACCATCCCGATTCCGTTCAGGTTTGTCCATTCGCTTTTTTCCTCCAGCCATCTGAGGTTCGTGCAGAGATAGCTGCTTCTTTTCTCAATTCTTCCGTGCCCGAATTCGATTTCGCTCTCGGTATGCTGAATCTTGTACCGCTCGCAGTATTGCTCGTCAAGCTCGTGCTCGAACAGCGATTTCGCATCCGCATGGATTTTCTCCTGGTTTCCCTTGAGCGAAATGACATAATTCGATTTTTTCTCCGTGATTTTTTCGGCGATTTTCTTCTGGCATCCCATCGCGTCTATGGTCACAATCACGCCTTTTAAGTCCAGGAGTTCCAGAAGTTCGGGTATCGCCTTGATCTCGTTTGATTTCTCATCTGTTTTGACCTGACCGAAGCAGACCCCGAGATTTGTCGCCCATGCCGAGACTACATGAGAAGCCTTGTGAGGTGTTTTCTCCGGCGATTCCGGCAGATATCTGGAGTTCCTGATTGTTTTTCCGTCTATGGCTATGACCTCATCTTCCCCAACTTTATCCCCGAATGTTTCTTTCGCGTATCTGACGAACGCGTTTTCCAGTTCTTTTGAATCAATCCGTGCCAGAACCCGCAGTATCGTGTCGCTTCCTGGAATCCCGTTTTCCAGTTTCAGATATTTTTTCAGTGCGTTTATGCTCATTTCAGCATAGAAATGAATCTCTTCTATTGTCTTATATCCGCACAGAATACCGAAAAACACAATCATGAGAATATCTACAAGTTTGTGTTTGGTTCGTCCCTCTATTCTGTCGTCCGTGATTTCTTCGAATGTTTCCTCCAATGTCATTTTTACTACCCGAAGTTATTTTATCATCTCGCCTAATCTTTAAATACAATACTTGTTAAGAATTCAATTGCAGAGTGCTTTTGATGCGGATGCCCTGCGACATGACTTTCAAGGTCTTTTTTAATGCGGGATGCTGTGATAAAATGAAATCTGACGAGGAAAAATCTTTCTTCAAGTTCCTTAAAGGCGAAGCCGCAGACTCTGATTTCACGAAGAGCATTGAGGAGAAAGTGGCATGGGCAAAAGCCAACAAAAAATGGAGG
>NZ_CAMHSK010000079.1 GCF_946187725.1 uncultured Treponema sp. | reverse complement strand
CTACTGTCGTTCGGAATGGAAAGACTGGAACAAACAGGTAAGGAGCATACAATTAATGGTGAAAAAATTAAAGCTCGTAAAAAGACAAACAACAAGTGGTTTGAAACACAGGATAGCATAAGTTATTGGGACGAATTTAATAAGCCAAAAATGCTTTGGAGCGAAACAATGCGAGTTCATAAACACAGTAATGAAGAGAGTTTGAAATTTTTTCTGTAAATATGGGTATTCTATGATAATTTAGATTTATGAGGAAGCAATCAGACTGATTGCTTCCTTTTTCTGACTATACATTTATTAAAGACATAAGTCAATATCAGTTTTTCATTGTACCAAGGATTGTAGTATGATTATTAGCATATTAAATTGATAAATCGGGATTTGAAGGAGTATCACTATGTGGTTTTTATTAGCGCTTGGTTCGGCAATCTTTGCCGCACTGACATCAATATTGGCAAAGATAGGAATTGAAGGTGTCGGATCGAATCTGGCTACTGCGATCCGTACGATGGTTGTTGTTATCATGGCATGGGGAATGGTATTTATTACTCATCAGCAAGCCGGAATAAAAGACATTAGCCAGAAATGCTGGATTTTCCTGATTCTGTCCGGCCTTGCTACTGGTGCCTCATGGCTTTGCTATTACAAGGCCTTGCAGATGGGAGACGCTTCAAAAGTCGTCCCGATTGATAAGTTGTCCGTTGTCATTACGCTGATACTGGCGTTTGTTTTTCTGCATGAAGAATTTACTTTTAAGTCAGTGATAGGGTGTATCCTGATTGGAGCCGGAACATTGCTGATGGTTCTGTGATACAAATTCCAGTTTGTCGATATGTTCCTGCATGGGCGAACACACCACTAGAAAGATCCTGCTGATAAATAAGATAACCGCCTGTATCATATCTGAATAATTCTTTTCCACTCGTATTTTCTGCCTCAAGTACATTTCCGAATATATCGTATACAAAACGGTTTTCACCTTCATCAGAATACTGAATTGTACGCATACGTCAATTGACGCTTACGATACAGTAACCCTTCCAGTACGCTGCTGCTTGCCCATGGCATTAAAGCAAACCAGGTTGAAGAAGGACTTCCGTCTTTATACTTTTCGACAACCAGGCCCTGGCTGTAGCAGAAGCGTTCCGACATCCAGCCTTTTTTGCCGTAATCAAATTCTCCGTCAAAATGATTATATGTCTGGCAGCCCCATAAAATTGTATCCTGCATGCGATTTTTGATGTATTCAATTGTGCGGGAATCTTTTTTTGCATGCTCAATAAAGTAAGCCATCTCACTAACAATTGATGAAGACATAGGATGAATATGAGGATTACACACTGAAGTAATGCTGCCACCACAGGAACTCCACTTGAGTTTGCTCAGAGGCGGAACTTCGATACGCCCGTTATAACAGAACTTGTAAGAGAACTCCTGGTACAAGGCTGTTTCCATATAATCAAGATAAAGTTGATTTTTTGTAAGCTGATGTAAAAGTTTTGCTGCCCTGATAAAAGCAAGTACACCTTCGTTATCCGGAGCCTTGTCTGTATCAAGCGGACTTCCATAGCATTCAAGCTTTGCAATAAAAGTCTCGTAATAATGGGTTAGAGATTTTTCAAAGAGAGGAAGATTCTTAGTATCATTTGAAATCAAGGCAAAGAGAATGCTTGCGGCCAGTGCCCATGAGCTTCCAAGAGAATCATATTCAATACCAGTTCCATCAGTCTCGGAGTAAACAAAAGGATATTCACCCACACGGTTAATCTCTCGTTCAAGAGCATGAACTACAGTTTTAGAGAAGGTGAGCCAGTCATCGTGAATCCTTCCATTTTCTTTTTCAAATTGGTAAGCCTTCAAAAGATAATAAGTAAACTGTCCGTCCAGATAAGCCGAATGTCCACCGCTGTGCATTCCGCCATACCACCAGCCGTGACAGGTCCAGTTTTGTCCGTCGAAAGTTTCATACGGAAGCGATGATGCTTTGTTCAGGGAGTTATCAACAATATTTTGAATACATTCAAGAGCTTGTTCCCTCATTTTCTGATTATTTAGACGAGCAGAGGCAATAAGCTGCGGGTAGGCAACAACAATTCCATTGGTCCAGGAAATAGAAGGAATTACATTATAAGAAAAACTTTCCTTGCCCTTCTGATCAAATCCTGCTTCTCTTACAAAACCCGAATAACATTTTTGAGAGGGAAGCCAAGCATAATCGCAGACCGCCAGTGATAAATCTTTTATTGCTTCTTCCAGAGATGCCGATTGGCGTGGAGCTTCGTGATATGCGTCATAAACATTTCTGATAACCTTGTGAATATCTGTTACCGAAGCTGCATCAAAATCATAAACATAAAAGATTTGTGTAATTTTTTGATTTGCCTGCAAAGTAAAATAGTTTTGTGAAGTTTGTCTTGGAAGAATTGTATGTGACTGAATAAAAAGCCAGGGTGCATTTTCATAACCGAAGGTATAGCCGATAGTTTGCCTTTTGGAATTACAGGTAAAGCCGCCATACTGTACAAAATCTTTTTCGCAATAATAAGGAGAAGTGTGAAAGCCACGAATCTTTGGAGAGTTTCCATTTATGTACATCAAGGCACATGGGTGAGAAAGTCTGTCTCCCCTTACCATATAAAATGAAGAAAGCGGACAATCAGAATCTGAAGGATTTGTGAAAGCAGAATTAAGCCGGGGAAATTTACAGTCTACCTTCCAGGGCTTGTCTCCTCTGTTTGAACCGTACATAAAGCCCGGAAGATAAAAATCAGCCTCGCTGGCTGCCTTGTTATCTGCCTCGAGTTCAAGGCGCATAATTCCTTCGAAAACTTTTCCGCTGGTATTTTGAATGCTTACTTCAATTTTATAAGGAGAAGCTGATGATCCGTTTCCTCCGAGAATCTTTTCCTGATAGTTCAAACCGTAGACTTCAGGGGAATCATAAATATCAGATTTTTCTTCAACTAATTCGAGATGTCGTTTTTTTGAAACTGCAGATAATTTAAAGAAGTCAGCCATAATATAATGATAATATTAAAACAGCTGGAAAAAAAGAACAAATCTATACAAATATTTCCATTTGTTATGAAAGACGATTATCTCAAGCCAACCTTTATAAATTCAATAACAGCATCAGTTTCTTATAAAATTTTTATCCTGCTCAGGAATTTTATCATCAGAAACAAAACGTTCAATTGTCATATGAAGGTCATATTTTTCGCGGAGCTCTGCGATTGTTTTCATCATTGGTGTTGCGTGGTGCAAATCAATTGCTTCCTGATTTTCCC
>NZ_CAMHSK010000078.1 GCF_946187725.1 uncultured Treponema sp. | reverse complement strand
AGGTTCAGTCTAGCGAGCGCTACTTCCAGCTTTATGAAGCAATTCGTAAGGGTGTGCCTCTGGCTAAACTTTCTGAAATTACATACGTTAAAGAGTTCTTCCTCCAGCAGATGAAAGAGCTTGTTGACCTTGAAGAGGAAATGCTTAAGAACCCTGGACGCGTTCCAGAAGATAAGCTTCTGATTCAGGCTAAGAAAGACGGCTTCAGCGACAAGTACCTTTCAAAGATTTTGAAGGTTGCTGAAAAAGATATCCGCAAGCGCCGCAACGAGCTTGGTATTAAAGAAGCATGGCTCCGCGTTCCTGTTAGCGGCGTGGAAAATGCCTGCTACTACTACTCAACTTACAATGCAGAAAAAGATACTTCTGTTGCAACAGACAACAAGAAGAAGATTATGATTTTGGGCGGTGGTCCAAACAGAATTGGTCAGGGTATTGAGTTTGACTACTGCTGCTGTCATGCGGCAATGCAGTTGAAAGAACTCGGCTACGAAACAATCATCGTAAACTGTAACCCGGAAACTGTTTCTACTGACTATGATACTTCTGATAAGCTCTACTTTGAACCAGTTACTACAGAAGACGTTCTTCAGATTTACGAAAAAGAAAAGCCATACGGAGTTATCGTTCAGTTTGGTGGACAGACTCCGCTTAATATTGCCCGTGAACTTCAGGAAAACGGCGTGAACATCCTCGGTACAAGCATCGACTCTATCGACATCGCCGAAGACCGCGACCTCTTCCGCCATATGATGGAAAAACTGGACATCCCAATGCCAGAAAGCGGAATGGCAATCAACTTTGAAGAAGCTAAGGCTTGTGCAGACAAAATCGGCTATCCAATCATGATTCGTCCGTCTTTCGTTCTCGGTGGACGCGGAATGGAAGTAATCTACGATGAAGCTACATTGAAAGAATATGTTGAAAAGGCTGTCGGCGTAACTCCAGACCGCCCGCTTCTCATCGACCGCTTCTTGAAGAATGCGCTTGAATGTGAGGCTGACGCTCTTGCTGATTCAACACATGTTTACATCCCGGCAGTTATGGAGCATGTTGAGCTTGCAGGTATTCATTCAGGTGACTCAGCTTGTGTAATTCCGCCAGTTTCAATTCCTCAGAATAACCTCGACACAATCAAAGAATATACAAAGAAGATTGCAGAAAACCTCCATGTCTGCGGTTTGATGAACATGCAGTATGCTATCGAGGACGGAAAGGTTTATGTAATCGAAGCTAACCCACGCGCAAGCCGCACAGTTCCTCTCGTATCAAAGGTTTGTGACACTCAGATGGCTCGCCTTGCAACAAGAATGATGCTTGGTGAATCACTTGAATCACTCGGTCTCAAAGATAAGAAGATTCCTTACTACGGAGCAAAAGAAGCAGTTCTTCCATGGGCACGCTTCCCTGGAGTTGACCCAATCCTCGGACCAGAAATGCGTTCTACAGGTGAAGTTCTTGGTCTTGCAGAGACATTCCCGCTTGCCGTTTACAAATCTGAAGAAGCCGCCGGTTCTGAATTGCCGCACGCACCGGCTGCCTGGGAGAACAAAAAGGTCTTGATTTCGCTTTCTAACAAGGAAGGCCAGAAAGAGCAGGTTCTTACAATCGGAAAGACCTTGAAAGACTTGGGCTTTACGCTCGTAGGCACTCAGGGAACAGCTGATTTCTACAACGCAAACGGAATCAAGTGCACTGTCGTAAACAAAATCGGAGCAGGCCGCCCTGATGTAGTGGACATGATTATGAACAAGGAAGTTTGCCTCGTAATCAACACACCAAAAGCAAAACGCAACTACGCCGAAGACCGAAAGACAATCCGCAAGGCTTGCTTGAAGTACAAGGTATCTTACATCACAACACTCGCCGGCGCGCTCGCAGCCGTTAAGGGCATCGAAGCTGTCAAAAACGGCAACGGTGGTGAAGGCGGCGTTCGCTCACTGCAGGAATACCACTCGCTGATTGAGAGCCGATAATTTTTAACGGCTCTCAAAACGGCTGAGTCAAGGCATTAAGCGACAGCGTGCCTTGACTCAGCCGTATTAAATAAATCGTTATAAGACGATAAATGCACGCCAGTTCCTTCATCGGGGAACTGGCGTTTTTTATATATTCTGTAAAAACATGACACTTAGGCATAATGCAAGTAATGAGACAAAACTTGCATTGGAAAAATATTACTCAGTGGCCTTATGAGAATACTCATATATAAAGTTATATAAGTCATCATTTATTATTAATGCACGAACTAGAGCACCTACAGAATCACTTGTTATTGAAACTCTTACCATTGGATAGTATCTCTTAAATGAATCATCATTTGTCTTTATATCCTTGAATATTTTTCTCCAATCTGAGTCGCGAATTAAAATGCTACGGTTTTGTTCAACAAGAAATTGACACCGTTCATTAGGCGACTTTTTCATCAATTCCGTAAACTTATCTTCTTTTAATGCAGTTTCCATAAATTTAAAATACTCTATCATACTCTTTTGTAAAACAGTTTCTATTGTATTTCCTTTTGAATAAAATAAAAGATAATCTGGGCTTGGAATGTCAAATTCTTTTTCATTTTTTAACAATTCATCATTTTTGTTACTTAACATTTCAGTTAGCATTTCAGAATTATCTTTTTCATCAGGAGCCTTCTTTTTTTCTTCATTTAAATAATCATCAATAACATTATCTGTATCAGAATACTCTTTCAACTCTTCTTTTAAAATCTTTCGAACTTCTTCTATTGGAAGATAAACGTTTATCTTATGATTTTTTGCCCCAGCAAATACAACTTGGGCCAAATAGGTGTAAACGCTGTAAGGACGTTCTTCATCCTGATCAATATCAAGCCAGTCCTCTGTATTTTTTTCTTTTAAATATATTTTAGTATCTAAAACCTTCCTAATAAATGTCTCATAGCAATTGTTTTCATCATCTTCTTTTTGATTTTCCTGAAAATTGATTAAGCTACAGATTGTTCTTAAATCAAAACCTAGCTCCAGAAAATTTTCAAGTTTTCCTGCAAACCCAATAGCATTAACATGGTATTGATTCAGCTTTTCCTTTATATAATTGTGCCAGACTTGTTTTGAAAAATGATTTCTTATGAAATTTCCAAATTCAATATCTTTATTTCCCAAATACAAGTAATTAAACAAGGTAAGTTTTTCACCCTCAGTAATATTCAATTTAGAAATCCGTTCACATAATCGACTTGTATCACATCGTGCTGGAATATCTATAGGAGTTTTTAAAATTGAATTTGCAATTTCTACAGCTTTTCTTAATTGCCCCTTTGTAATATCACCATCTACAAAC
>NZ_CAMHSK010000077.1 GCF_946187725.1 uncultured Treponema sp. | reverse complement strand
TAAGATGCGTCGAATCGATATACGACTTTTCGGCTCTGATTTCCAGATGTGTTAATATAGGAAATTTCTGAAAGTTTTCCTGCGTCGTTGTAAGTGTAAATTGCCTTTTCCTCAAGATTTCCTTGAGCCGCATACTGAGCGATTTCAGAAACTCTGTTCTGGTCATCATTTTTTGTGATGATTTTTGAAAGAAGTGCGCCGTCAGCATTGTAATAAGACTCGTCAATCTGATTTCCGTTATATTTCCAGATTGTTTTGTTTGTGAGTGTGTTGACTGCGTTGTATTCTGATTCCTCGACTTTGTTTCCGTTCTCATAAACTGTTGTCATTTTCCATGAGATTTTTCCGTCGGCATCAGTGCAGACTCTTTCAACAAGATTATCACCTTCGTATTTGTATGTGATGTGGTCAACGAGAGCGTCCTTGCTTGTAAGCTCAGTAGCCTCAGTCTCGCGGCCTGTAGAATCGAAGTTGTGGACATATTTTGCCCGTGGTGAGCGGTAATAGTCACCGAATTTTTCTGTAATCTGATAGTCAATCTTTGTGTATTCGCCAACTGATGTTGCAGGTTTGAGTGCTGCTTCTGGATCGAAAGCAAAAACCTGTGCTGTTACGGCAGCTGCGGCAAGAACAAACAATGTTTTTTTCATATATTTCCCCCAAAAAAATCTTTTCACATTTGGTATTTTGTTTAATTATCGGTTTTTTTAATTATAACTAAAGTTATTTTATATTGTAATCGCCTGTATGAACTTTTTTACCATTTCATTATACTAAATGATATTTTTGGGGGTACCTTTTATGGACAAACTTTTCAAATTGCAGGAGCGTGGAACAACCGTTAGCCGAGAAATTGTCGGCGGTATCACAACCTTCCTCGCTATGTCTTACATTCTTGCCGTCAATCCAGGAATTCTCTCTGGTGCGGGCTTGGAATGGGGCGCACTGTTCACGGCAACAGCTGTTTCTGCAGCAATCGCAACATTGGTCATGGCTTTCTGTGCAAATCTTCCTGTCGCACTTGCACCGGGCCTGGGCTTGAACGCATTCTTTACTTACACAGTTGTTTTGGGAATGGGCTGCACTCCGGCTTTTGCTCTTACAGCTGTCTTGGTTGAAGGCATTCTTTTCATTCTGCTTTCTGTTTTTGGAATCCGAGAAGCAATCATCAAGTCTATTCCGCTCAATTTGCGAAAGGCTGTCGCTGTCGGAATCGGTTTGTTCATCACATTGATTGGTCTTGCAAATGCAGGCATCGTCGCTAACGACACAGGCACTTTGGTTGGTTTCGTTAATTTTGATTTGAAACATGCCTCTGCAATCGTAGCAATGCTCGGCCTTGCAATCACAGTTGTTTTGTATACGCTCAAAGTTCCAGGTTCAATTCTGGTTGGAATCATCATCACGACAATCATTGGAATTCCGTTCGGAGTTACTTCAATTCCAAAAGATTTCGTGCCGTTCTCAACCCCAGAAGCTCCTTATTTGTTCAAATTTGAGTGGGGCAGCATCCTTACAATCAAATTCTTCGTTGTATTCTTCACATTCCTTTTCACAGACTTGTTCGACACAATCGGTACATTGCTTGGCGTTGCAGAGCAGGCAAATCTGAAAGATAAAGAAGGAAACATCGTGAACGCAAAGGGCGCGCTTCTTTCTGATGCAGTCGGTACAGTCGTCGGCGCATGTTTGGGAACTTCAACAGTCACAAGCTTCGTTGAAAGCTCTTCAGGAGTTGCCGCAGGAGCACGAACAGGCTTGGCTTCGGTCGTAACAGCCTTGCTTTTCCTTGTCGCACTTTTCCTCAGCCCGCTTTTTGCTCTCATTCCATCAGCAGCCACAGCTCCGGCTTTGATTTTCGTCGGATTCTTGATGATGCGCTCTGTAATGGGAATCGACTTCACCGATATTTCCGAAGGAATTCCTTCATTTATTACAATCATTGCGATGCCGTTCTCATACTCAATCTCAAAAGGTATCGTTTTCGGTATCATCAGCTATGTTTTGTGTAAGCTCGTTGCCCGAAAAACAAAAGAAATCCCGCTCGTCACATGGATTTTGGCGGCGGTCTTCTTCCTAGACATTATTTTTGAGGCTGCAAAATAAATTTCATGTAGAGGTGAGGGGGGCAATCCACTTGCTGCGGCTGTTCCGCGGCTCGGTCACCCTCGGCCTCTTCCCTCGTCACTCATTTCATTCGCTCCTCAGTCCAGTGGCTGGCTACGCCACCGCTCCATAGCCGTGCCCGACTTTTTCGTGATACAGAAAAATTTTTTGTAAGTTTCTGACTTTTGCGACATCCATGTCGTGACAAGAAGTTCCATTCTGAAAATTCTTGCGATATAATTGCTCTTCGCCACATCCGTGTGGCAATTTTTTTTAACTTTTTTCAAAAAAATTGCATTTAGATTGCCAAAAATGGAAAAATTTTGGAAATACATATGTGCGTGGAAAAATTCTCCATGCACAGATTTATTTTCAAATGAGGTTCATTTTATGGTACAGGAAAAAGCAACTCCCCAGAAGCGGGATTTCAAGAGTTCACTTTTCGTGAACATGTTCGGGCGGAACATCAATGCGAAGGAACATTTTCTTTCGCTCTACAATGCGATTCACGGCACGGACTTTAAAATCGGCGAGGTTCCGATTGAGCCAGTCACGCTGGAAAATGTGATTTACCGGGATATTGAGAATGATGTTTCTATGGAAATTAACGGCTGTATCGTCGTGCTTGCAGAGCACCAGAGCACGGTGAACAACAACATGCCGTTCCGGTGTCTTGAGTACCTTGTCGCGCACTACAACAGATTTTTCGACAAGAACGACAAGTACAACACTAAGGAAATCAAGCTCCCCCGCCCGGAGTGCTATGTCTTCTACAACGGCGATGATCCGTTTCCGCAGGAAAAGACGATGAGGCTTTCAGACGCCTTCATCAAGCTGAAGGATTCAAAACTGGATTTGCCCGACTCGCTCACGCTGGACTTGACCGTTAAAGTCTACAACATCAACAGGAGCGCAAATCATCCTATCCTCAAAAAATGCGAGGCACTCCTTGCTTTTTCAGACTTTACGGAGTATGTTAGAATTGGAAGAAATAAAGGCGTTGAGAATCCGCTGCATTACGCACTTGAGCAGTGCAGGAACGGCAGTGTTCTCGCCGGCTATTTCAACAACCTGAGCAAGGAGGAACAGTCCATGATTTTCGATGAATGGGATGAGGAGATGTTTGTAAAAGTGCAGAAGCAGATTTCATTCGAAGAAGGTGAAGAATCTGCAAAAATCACCAATGCACGAAACTTGCTAAAGCTCAATAAACTTTCGGATGAAGAAATTGCTCAATGCTGCTCTCTCCCGCTGGAACAGGTTCTTACCCTCAAAGAAGAACTAGAAACAGCGCAAGTTGAAAGTTGAAAACGGAAAACTGAAAATTTTTGACTTGGATAAATCCACAAATGCTTTCCTGTGCACATGCGGGAAAGCATTTTTATTGCGGATTCTTGTTTTGTTGCT
>NZ_CAMHSK010000076.1 GCF_946187725.1 uncultured Treponema sp. | reverse complement strand
TTTTGCGCCTGCAATACGCTGATTCCTTGCACTTTTTTGAGAAGAAGGATTTGAACACGATGTCGTTTTTTAGGTTGAGAATCCTTCCTTCTGCGACGGCCCGTGCTGCCTGTTCCTTGACTTCGTCATCGATTATGATTTGATATTTCATATCGCCACCTTTTTTACAAATAAATTTTGCATAAGGTGTTCTTTTCCCCATGCATATATTTATTTGAAAAAAAAGTCACTTTTCGGCAATGTCTACAGATAATATTTTGTTATAATTACAAGAAAGGCCGCCAAGTTCTTTGAATTAGACGGTTACATTCTGTTTATCAAGATGAATAAAAGCACATGGATAGGACGATGTTAGCATTGCTGTGAATGTGTGATAAAAGCTACGCAGCAGAAATTATGCCACTTTAAATACGATGAAATGGATTGTAAGAGAAACATCCCCAGAGTGGGTTTTGCTCTGGGGGATGAGGGTGTTTAGCTGTACTAAATTGTTTTACCAGCGTGAGGAAAAATCAGTTTTCAGATTTGAATATAATTCCACCGAGAGCGTATTCTTTCGAAGTGCTTCCGTCTCTTGCAAAAGTGTATGTACCTGATACAAGTGTAAATTCAATAGCCTTTACACCCAAACCGGCATTATTTTTTGAATATTCACAAGTATATGACTTTGTTGCGTCTTCAGTATTAGTAAATTTAAATCCATGTCCCTGCGTATTATTCTGTAACATATACAAAACACATTTGGTGTTTTGCTTAAGTGTCATAGTAAATTTGGCAGAACTATTAATTTTCAAACCTTTTGCAAGATAACCAGTAACAGTTGAAACTGACGAAGAACCATCTAGTGTAAACTTATAATCCTTGTAGTCAGTTGAGGCATCAGTGATAGTTACATAATCAGTTGCTGTATTTTCTATTTTACTGTTAAAGGTCAACTGGCCATAGACAACTCCCCCCTTCGTGACACTAACACTCTTTTCCGCACTGTAGTCTGTTCCCTCAACCGTAATCTTCGCAGTGATTGTTACTTCGCCTTCTGCCACGGCAGTTACTTTTCCAGTCTGGTCAACAGTTGCGATTGAATCGGCACTTGAAGACCAAACAACAGTTGCATTACCGGCATTTGTGACATTTGCTGTCAACTGGATTGTTGCGGCCTCTTCACCTTCACCGGCGAGAGTAACGCTGTCATCTCCAGAGATTGAAATTGTTGGCTCATCGGCGGTTGGGAATGTTGCGATGTGATCTGGCTCGCTACCATAGAATGCAACGATGTCTGCACGAGTGATGTCTTTTACAGCGATGCTAACGATATAGCCATTGTCGCCACCTTCGATTTTTGCGAAGCCTGCTGTTTTTGCGGTGTATGTTTTTGCTGAAGCATCCGTAACATTCTCTGTTTTGCCGTCTGCTAATGTAACTGTGTAATTTGTATATCCACTGTAACCGGTGACTGTCAATTCACTTCCAGCACTTACAGGAACATAAATAAATGAACCCGCACCAATCTGAACGCTGTTACCATTGTCACGGTAAGTTCCTGCAATCACCAAAGCCATCGACGGAGAAGTTGAAACAAAGTAATGCTTTGAAACTGATTCATCATTTCCAGAGTATGTAACCTTGTTATTCTCTGAATCTGGTGTTGCGGTTGTATATACAGAAAGGTCAGACATAGCTGCAAAGTTCCATGTTACATCGACTTTTGCGTCCTCTGGTTTTTCGGCACGCTCATCTGTGACATTGATTGTGAATTCTTTTGAGACGATTGATTTGTAAGAAGTTGTGTCTGTTGGTGTGAATGTTGCCTTTGCTTTTACAGAAGAAGCCCCTGTTGCAAGAGTTACATCTGTTGAATCCCAAGCCCAGGCACCTTCAACTTCTGTTTCACCAGCAAGGGCTTTTACTGAATCAAGACTTACATTAGCCAAAGTGATTTTATAAGAATCGCCCTTGTTGCTATTTGTTACAGTTGAAGGAATTGTGTATGAAACATCTGATGTTGAGGCAGTAAGAGATGTTCGAGAATCAGTAAGTAAAGTTTTTTCAACTGATGTTACAGTCTGCTCATCTCCACTCTTTTCAATTCCATTACCAGAAAGTGTAACCTTGATATCACGATATACAATGTTATCTGACTTAGGATTTGAAGTGCCAGTTGGAGATGCACCCACAGCGAAATAAACAGGTTTTCCACTTGGGAATGTAAAGTTAGACTCAGTAAATGTTGCAGATGTACCATTTTCACCAGTTGAAGTAAATTTCAAAGTAAATCCGGTCTCAGTTTTTTCATATTCAATTTCTATTAAATAATCTTTTGTTGTTGATGCATTGCAAGCTTTATCTTTACTGCTAAACAAACCTGAGCTACCCCAACCTTTAATTCCCTGAGCAGTTGCGAAGATTCCTGCATTTGAGACAACTGCAGTATCAGTATACAAAGAATCCAACAAATTAAGCAAACCAAGTCCAATGTGACCAGATGTGCTCTTCCAATTAACTACTGCAGAAATTTTTGCAGATGTAATATTTTCATCCATCAAGTTCTGATTGAAAACAATCACATCATTTTGTTTATTAAATCCTGAAAGAACATAACTTCCCAGAGTTGCAGAATTTTCAGTTTCATCAAGTGTGATTTTGACATCAGAATTACCAGCTGTAACTAAATACATTTTGTTTTCAATGAATGGTTTCTTAATCACAACCTCAATTGTCGCATTTTTTCCGCCATAAGTGATTGTGACTGTCTGGCTTTCTGCTGGATTTGTTGAGTCGAATCCAGTTGCTACGAAGTCAGTTGCGTTATCTGCACTGTATGCGACTGTTGTGTTCTTGCTTGTGTCGTTGTAAGTCAAGCTGAGAACGAGTCCTGTTAGGTCAAGTTCATCGCCAACTGTGAATTCTGTTTTATGAGCAGAAGATTCATCGATTGCGATGCTTTCAAGAGCAACAGCCGTCAATGTGACAGAAAGTGCTGTTTCCTTTCCATTATATGAAATCTTAATACTCTGTGCCTGTGTGCTGGTTGGATCGTAGTCCGCTACTGATGCGGCCGGTGAATCGACATCATTTGTCGAATTGTCATTGTAGGTCTCTACTATTGTAATCTTTTTGAGAAGGTCTTCATCAGAAAGTCCGGCGTAGAGAAGTGGCTGAGTTTCGCTGTCTTTCCATTTTGCCGAAATCGATTTGAGGACTTTGCTTGCGTCTACGGTCAGGGCTGTGGCATTTGAGATTGAGCCTGTGCCGTTTCCGACTGTGACTGTGTAAGTTCCGACGGGCACATATTCTGAGAAGACTTTGCATGCTTTTGAGTCTACAGTTCCATCAACTGATTCTGTAAGTTCGATTGTTTTGATGACTTCATCGCCGTCTTTCATTGTGAGCACGACTTTCTGGTCTTCTTCGTTTGTGATTGTGTCAAAACTTGTTACATTAACTGTTGCCTTGTACTGTTTTACGGCAATCTCAACATCAGCTTCAATTTCTCCGGTTGGAATCGGATAAACGGCAAGAGTTTTGCTTCCAAGAACGGTCGGCTCTTTTGTGGTAACTGCGCCTTCTCCAATTTCCGCGTCATCTGCAAGAAGTTCAAATTTGACCCAGCGTGTTCTGCCAGAGCCCAAAGCACCTGTAATCATGTTTGGAGCATCATCTTCTGGAGACAAAGCATCCTGACCATTCACAACCAATTCAGTCAATGCCGCGTCATTGTAGAGTGAAGGTATCGCTGAATTCGCCGTATTTTACGGTAACAAGAACCTCTTCTCCCGGCACGCTTGAATCGAACACGATTTCTAGTTTTTCATCATCATTTGCGATAACTTTCTCAGACTCATCACTGTATACAGCAGAGATTACCATGCCCTCTTTTGATAAGACCTCTCCTAGTCCATATTCAGTTTTGGTCGGCAAGTTTGTTACTTTGATTGAAGTGAACGAAATGACTTTGATTTCAAATTCAGAAGATACACCGCCAGCAGAAGCCCTAACGACAGCAACACCTGCAGCAAGTCCTGTTACAAGACCAGTTTTTTTGTCCAATGAGATTACAGGATTTTCTGCATCTTCACCTGCGGAAACAAGCGTCCATGTGATAGTGGTATTCTCTGCATTTTCAGGCAAAACCTTTGCAGTGAGCTGAATTTCGCCTTCAACTTCAACAGTGT
>NZ_CAMHSK010000075.1 GCF_946187725.1 uncultured Treponema sp. | reverse complement strand
TTTTTGTTTTAAAAGAAAGTATTTTTCCCGAATCTTTTTCTATATCTTCCAAATCTAAAATCCAATCTTCATCATCTATTTCTTGAGGTTCAGCATTTTGACATACTCCAAAAGGCACAATCTCCCCCAACCGACACCAACACCAGCTTCCTGGGATTTCAAACGGAATCTCATCTTCTGTAATTTCAGGCAGAGGCTTTTCCTTTTTCAGTTTACCTTCTTTTATGAGTCGGGCTTTTTCCTTGCGAATCTCTTCAAGCAAAGCTTTTCCTGTTTGCAAGTTGATGCCGCGAGTTTTGGCGGTGTCCGCTTGCGGACATGACGGGCCATTGCCCGGCAAGTCAAAACTCGTCTTCAAGGACGGATTCGCAAGAAGCCGACCTTGAAAAGCTTCCTGCAGGATTGCTTTTTTTGTGAGTGTGCCGATTTGTTCATTAAATGCTTTGAGTTCTGTTTCTTTTTTGCCATATTCTTCTATGAGCGGCATGAACTTTTCGATTGCAGCGACTATGCGTTTTTGCTCGGCGAGTGGCGGGAGAGGAAATGGAAGGCGAGAAAGTAAAGACTGATTAAGATTATCCATCGTAGTACCGATGCTATCAGACAATAAAAAATTTTGTGCAAACGATGAAGTATAAAATAACTTAAAGAATGAAGTATCAATCCCCGTTGTATGAAGGAAAAACGCCCCTGTACCAGCAAGCCAGCCTTTCTCTTTTGCTGACACGACGGCGCATTTCCTTAGATCGCCTCTTCGTGCAATGATGACATCATTCTCTGCAAGTACATAAGCCTGCAATGCTGAATATTTTTCTCTCGAAACAAGTTTAATATTAGAAGAATCAATGTATCCATTTTTTATATTCGCAGGATTAACTAGAGGAACTCCTCCTTTCTCGACATAATCTGCTTTATGAAGCATAGTTCCAAATGGGCCAGTGGAAAATGATACGCAAATCTCCCCCAACCTGCACCAGCACCAGCTTTCAGGGATTTCAAACGGAATCTCATCTTCTGTAATGTCACACGGATTCGAGCAAGCTAACGCTGTCTCTTTTTTTGATTTCCTTTTTCCAGATTTTGCGTTTATTGCCAGCGAAGCTTCAAGGCGCAAATCCAATCCGTGTGACAATCTTTCCTTGCGTATTTCTTCCAGCAAGTCCCGTGCATTGCCTTCGCTTGCAATCTGAGGAACTAATTTACCTTGCACTGCTTCCTGTAGAAGTGCGTTTTTCAAATCTTTTGCGGTCATAGGGGTATCCTAAAATTTAGTGAGGACTGAACATTATCCATTTTTGAAGCAAGGTCAGCAACTTCTTTTTCAATCCAACCGATACTTTCTAACAATTCAGTGTGCAAAATCGTAAGTTTTTTAAAATGATTTATACGCTCACAGTGAGAAATTCTATTTCGAAGAATTCTGAAGCTTTCAAATCTTTTTTGCATATTTTTGGCAGTACGCATAAATTTTGGGCAATTTGGAAAAGCGAATCGTAATACATATCCTTGAAACGGATACTGTGAAAACTTCTTGGAAACAAAAGATGTCCAAAAACCAAGACTTAATTCTGCAACAATTCTGTCATGCGTAACAATATGCTTATGTAATTGTATAGTTTGTTTTGCATTAATGATTTTTAGCTTACTTTTTGAATCTAAGGGGAGAATATCCATCCATTCCTGACCGTTAACATAAGCTGTAAGAGATTTATCTATCGCATTACGAAGGCAGACCTCAAAAAAATGCAGGAGTGGATAAAATGCGCGGCATATCTCAATATTATTCAAATAATTGTTGATTATTTCCTCTTTTGTGTTACCTGCATACACCTGTAAACGGATCTGTGTAAGCGCATTTTCTAAACTGTCAAATTGATTCTGCTTCATAACATCTCTATTTTACTTGATTTTTTGAGAAAAATACAGTATATTACTCATGTAAGCCGCGGGATTCCTTCTCCCTGCCTTGAGCAGGTGGTTCATCGTATGATGACGCAGGGACCGCGGACTGTTTTTTTTAAATACATCTAGTACAGTTCCCCTTCTTTTAGCTTATATATTCTATTTTTATTCCCGCCCATCGATTCAAGATAACCGAATTCGGTCAGCTGGCGCAGGTAACGCTTGGCTGTTGTAGGCGCAAAATCAAAATGCCGCACAAGTTCCTCTGTAGTGATTTGGGATTTATCGCTCATAAAATGCAGAATATCGACCAGTTTCTCGGCTAAAGTTGGCTTTATCGACCATTTCCAGCTTCAAAAGCGATTTATCGACCATTTACAACTCCCCTTTCTGTGCTTTCTGATGAAGTTCTGTAATCTGCGCAAGAAGATTGGCTATATCGGCATTAAGCTTTGAACGTTTTTCTTCGTAGTTCTGGATTGTTTCTGCAACGCTTAAGATTTCTTCTTCTTCGTGAGGATAACCGCAGACATCAAAGTTGTAGTTTGAATCAATAAGTTCCTGAGCAGTAAAACATTTTGCTTTTGGATTACCTTCTTCATCTGTAATTTCTTTACGGTCATTCCACCAGGCAATACAGTCATCAAAGTGCTTTAATTCCATCGGCTTTGTTTTACTAAAGTGCTTTCTGTCACTTGGTATGTCTACACGGTAGAACCATGTCTTTCCTGTTGGTTCTTCGTTATTAAAGAAAAGAATGTTTGTTGTAATACTTGTATACGGGCTGAATACACTTCCAGGCAATCGGACAATTGTGTGAAGGTTAAAATCTATAAGTATTTTTTTCTTAAGATTGTTCTTTGCATTATCGTTTCCAAACAAGAATCCATCAGGAACAATTACAGCAGCGCGGCCATCTTTTTTAAGGCGGTACATAATAACTGCCATAAACAAATCTGCTGTCTCACTTGAACGCAAATCTGCCGGGAAGTTCTGTTTAATGTCGTCTTTTTCGCTTCCACCGTATGGTGGATTCATAAGAATTACATCAAAGGCATCTTTCTGAGTGTAGTCCAAAAGTTTATAAATGAGAGAGTTTCCGTGATAAACTTTTGGGCTATCGAGGCCATGTAACAGCATGTTTGTAACACAAAGCATATATGGAAACTGCTTTTTCTCTATGGCATAAATTGAGTTATAGATTTTTTCTGATTCTTCGTTTGAAATGCTGCCTTTAGCGTCTTTTACTTCTTCAAGTTCTTTAATCCAGCTTGAAAGGAAGCCACCGGTTCCGCAGGCAAAATCTGCCATTGTTTCGCCAATCTGAGGCTTAATCATTTTTGCCATGAACTGAGTTACGGCACGCGGTGTATAGAACTCACCTGCACTACCTGCGCTCTGAAGTTCTTTAAGAATTGTTTCGTAGATTTCACCAAAAGCATGAGTTTCTTCGTAGCTTCCAAAATCAAGTTCATCAATGATGTTTGCAATCTGGCGCAGAAGTACACCATCTTTCATGTAGTTGTTTGCATCTTCAAAAGTTGTGCGGACAATACTTTGTCGGATTGGTGTATCAGGTGAGATTTCAAGATTCTTTAATGTAGGGAAGAGTTTATTGTTTACAAAGTTTAAGAGCTTGTCGCCGGTAAGACCGTCACCTTGATTTTCTGTGTGAGCCCAGTTACGCCAGCGGAGTTCTTCCGGGATTATTGATTCATATTTTTCGTCTTCAAATTCCCAGTCCTCTTCTTTTGCATCATATACTTTTAAGAAGAGCATCCAGGCCATCTGTTCAATTCTCTGTGCGTCACCGTTAATACCGGCATCGTTACGCATTACATCGCGAATACGTTTTACAAAACTACTTAAGTTGCTCATTTATTCCCACCTATTATTTTACTTCTATTATTTTCTCAAGGGCTATATTCATTACCTTTTTGTTCATGGCTTCTTTTATACCTGATGATAATTTTCGTTGTTTTTTAATAGACCATCTTTCTTCAAGTTCCTCAAAAACAGAAAAGGCTTCTATTTTAAAAAGGACTAATTTTATTGGAACTATTGCATTTGTCAGAATTATTATTTTTAATAATTCAGAATAATAATAATTCTTTTTGCTTTCGTTTATATCAAAACAAAAATATAATAATTCAGCTTTTTTATCTTTAGGAACATTACATGCAGATGCAAATCTATGAATCATTTGATAAGTAATATCATATACATCATCAATTGAAAGATTTGTATTACAGCGTTTATTTATTATTTCTAGCCAACCGTTCAATACTACTTTATGCCGCTCATCTTTTTGGAGAAATTTCTTTACAGTTTCGTATTTAGGTTCTGTACGTTTTGCCTCTATACAATAAAATGTCGATTTATTCTTTAAGCATAAATCTGAAAATGACGCTCTTCTACTTTCTTTTATTTTTGTTTTTTTCTCAAAAATGGTTTCAGAATCATTATAATTTGGGATAATTTGTA
>NZ_CAMHSK010000074.1 GCF_946187725.1 uncultured Treponema sp. | reverse complement strand
TTATCAAACGGAATTAAAATGCCACAACTTGGCTATGGTGTGTATCAGGTGACAAAGGAAGAGGCTGAACGCTGTGTTTCGGATGCGCTGGAAGTGGGCTACCGCTCGATTGATACGGCACAGAGTTATTTCAACGAAGAGGAAGTGGGGAATGCAATTGCAAAATCGGGTATTGCCCGGAGCAACATTTTCCTTACCACAAAAGTCTGGATTGAGCATTACGGCTACGAGGCGTGCAAGAAGTCGGTGGAAGAATCGCTTAAGAAACTCAAGACTGATTACATTGATCTCATGCTGCTTCATCAGCCTTTCGGAGACGCTTACGGAGCCTGGCGGGCTTTGGAAGAGTTTTATGAACAGGGAGTTTTAAAGGCTATCGGAATCTCAAACTTTTACGCAGACCGTATGGTGGAGTTTGCATCCTTCAACCGCATAAAGCCTATGGTGAATCAGGTGGAATGTCATCCTTTGAATCAGCAGATAGAAGCAAAAAAATGGAATGACAAGTACGGTATTCAGCTTGAAGCCTGGGCGCCTTTTGGCGAAGGCCGTGGCGGGCTTTTTGAAAATCCTGTTTTGAAGGAAATCGCCGCTGCGCACGGAAAATCAACAGCTCAGGTTATGCTCCGCTGGCATCTGCAGAGAGGAATTGTGGTTATTCCAAAATCAACCCACAAGGAACGCATGGCAGAAAACCTGAATGTCTTTGATTTTACCCTTACTGCCGAAGAGATGGCAAAAATTACTGCTCTCGATACTGCAACAAGTTCTTTCTTCAGTCATCAGGATCCTGCAATGGTGGAATGGTTCGTAAAAATGGTTGAGGAGAGGAAGAAACAGCAGGATTCAAGCAAAGAAAAGAAGAATTGGTAATATTTCATAATTCTGGATTTTGTAAACATGCTTACAAAGTCCAGAGTTCTGTAAAAGGTTTTATTCTACCCGAATCCAGATTCCATCCCGTCTTTTATAAGTGTCTTCTCCACCCAAAGTCCAGCTGCCACTGATTCCATAAACTTTTGCCGTGAGTGTATGGGTGACTTTCATGTGAGCTGTGTCGCCATTCACGCTGATTGAATAATCTTTTGTATCCACTTTGAAGTAGTTTAGAGTTCCGTCCATGATTTCGCCGATGAACTCTTCGCGAGTCTGCTTTTTTCCGCTCATGTGGGTAAAGGTTAGGTTTTTGTCAAAGTAGCGTTCCATTGCGGCCCGGTCTTTTTCAATCATAGCCTTGTTGATTGCTTCGTAGGCAGAGTGCACTTCTTTTTCTTCTGTGGTTATTGGTTTCTCCTTTGGGGATTCTGCGATACTGGCAAGAATGGCAAAAAGCATTATCATATAAACGGCAAATGATTTTTTCATTTGAAAATCTCCTTATTGCTTGTAGACTTGCGCAAGGGATTGAAGCTACGCCAGTGAAAATAAGTCAAAGTAAAAATCTTTTCTATTCGTACTGCCGCGCTCGAAGCACAGCTTCGAACGAGACTCGCCTTGAAACTCACCTCGTGAGTTTCATCGTTATCGCGACCGGCTCCCTACCTTTTCAAAATCTGGCTTCCATGCGGCAAACTGAACCAGCTGCTCTTCTGTGCGGTGGTAGTAACGTTCGCCTTTGTCGAGTTTTGCGATTTCTGCCATTTCTTCGCCTGTCAGTTCAAAGTCCATGATGTTCAGATTGTCTTTAATGTGGTCAACGTTCTTGCTTCCTGGAATTACTACAAAGCCCATCTGAACATGCCAGCGTAAAATCACTTGGGCTGGTGTTTTGCCGTATTTTTTGCCCAGTTCAGCAAAAACAGGCTCCTGAATCAAAGACTTGTCGCCGTGTCCCAAGGGATACCAGCTCATCAGTTTGATGCCGTACTTGTCCAGAGTTACGCGCAAATCCTTCTGTGTAAAATATGGATGGGCTTCCACTTGAATGAACTGAGGGGCAGCTTCCCATTTAGTTTCAAGTTCCTGAATATATTTTCCTTCAAAATTAGAAATGCCGATTGAGCGGGCTTTTCCTTCTTTCAGAGCCTTTTCCAGCTGACGATAACCTGCAAGCCAGTTTCCTGCCGGCTGATGGATGTAAAGCAGGTCAACGTAATCTACCCCAAGACGCTCAAGAGTTTCGTCTACAGCGTTCGGGTTTTCGTATTCCGACGGCCAGAGTTTAGTAGAAAGAAAAACTTCGTTTCTTGCCACGCCGCTTTCTTTGATTCCCCGACCAACAGCGCGCTCGTTTACATAAGCATTTGCTGTATCGATAAGGCGGTAGCCCATCTTAAGGGCCTCGCGGGTGCTGTTCTGGGCATCTGCTGGTGAAAGCATAAAAGTTCCAAGTCCGATTACAGGGAATTCGATTCCGTTGTTTAATTTTATTGTCTGCATATTGTGTCTCCTGTTATTCCGAAACTGATTCGGAATCTAAATCTTGCATCAAAAGTATCATGGAAGCCCGCCTTTTCAATGGGCAGATTTTTATGATGTGTGGGATAAGCGACAGATTTTGTGAATATGCCTAGAAATGGGGCTAAGAAGAAGATGAAAGAATTGGGCGTTACCGTCACAAGTGGCGGTCGGGCTTTCCGCCATTTCGCTATCGCTTCAGCCACCTCACTTCGTTGCGGTGGCCGCCTTTGGCGTGGCTTCAATCCCTAACGCGTTT
Organism: uncultured Treponema sp.; assembly: GCF_946187725.1. GTDB lineage: Bacteria > Spirochaetota > Spirochaetia > Treponematales > Treponemataceae > Treponema_D. The sequence continues at coordinate 1,940 of NZ_CAMHSK010000074.1, read as the reverse complement.
TTTATTTACCTTTCGATATCGTGAGATTTTATGGAAGAATTTACAGAATTATGGTATAATCTGCTATTGGAGAATCAAAATGGCAGAAGTTCCTGTAAAAGACAAAATAGAATACACCGTTGCTATTGTAAATGATTTTGCAAAAAAATATTCGCTTTCCACCACACGAGACCTTGCGACATATCTTGTAAGGGATTTTTCTTTTACCGTGGAGCAGGTCTTGCGTGCCGTGTACAACTCAGAACTCTACCAAAAACTCTGTGACCCAAAGACAGGACTTTACTTTCAAAGCCCCCTTTATGTGTATGACTATTTAAAGACAGAAATCAAGACAGGAAAATTACAATGAGCGCAAGTTACAAAAAACTCTGGAAAATCCTAATCGACCGCGACATGAACAAGAGCGACCTCATCCGCCAGGCAAAAATCACCAGCAACATCGTTGCCAAAATGGGCAAAGGCAAAGATGTTTCTATGGAGAGCTTACGGAAAATATGCATCGCTTTGGATTGTGAGATTGGGGATATTATGGAAGTGAATGCGGTTGATGGAGAGTAAAAAATGAGTGATATTTTTGACATAAAAGACATGACAGAAGAAGATATCAAGCTTCAGTTCATTACGCCTGCTTTGACTGCAAAGTGGGATGTCAAAAAGATCACTATGGAAACTTCTCCTGCCAACAAGTTTACAGACGGTAAAGTTCATATCAAAGGTAATATTCCAAGCCGCGATAAAGGTAAACGCTGCGATTATGTTCTCTGGTATAACAAGGGAACTCCTTTAGCAATTGTAGAAGCCAAAGACAACAATCATTCCTCTTCTTTCGGAATGCAGCAGGCAATCACTTATGGAATTATGATGAATGTTCCATTTGTTTACACTTCAAATGGCTCAACTTTTTTTGAACACGATTTTACAACAGGCCTAGAAAAAGAAATCCCACTTTCAGATTTTCCTACCGCAGAAGAATTGATGAACCGCTGGCGTGGAGTAAATGCAGAAAAAGTTGCAGAAGTTGAAAACCGCATGGAATATGCGATTGACGGTAATACTAAGTTTTATGATGTTCCTCTTTTTTTTGAAGAGAACCTTATGAACACACCTTTTTATTCTGGAGCAGACTGTTATCCACCTCGTTATTATCAGCGAAATGCAGTAAACAGAACTCTTGAAGCAATTGCAAAACATCAGACTCGCATTCTGATTGCCATGGCTACAGGAACTGGAAAAACTTATACAGCATTCCAAATTGTATGGCGCTTGATTGAATCAGGAACGAAAAAGAAAGTTCTTTATCTTGCAGACAGAAATAATCTTGTGGACCAGTCTATTCAGCAGGACTTTAAACCTCTTGAAAAAGTAATTCACAAAATCAACTTTCAGAAAGAAGATAAATCCAAAATCTCTGCCTATCAGGTTTACTTTGCGTTATATCAGCAGTTAGATTCTGCAAAGCATCATGGTGAAGATGAAGAAGAAACAGAAGAAGAGATAGAAAACGAACTTTCAAAATATAAAGAATTCTTTACACCTAATTTCTTTGATTTGATTATTGTTGATGAGTGTCACCGAGGTTCTGCAAAGGCTGATTCCCGCTGGCGTAAAATCCTTGAATATTTTAATGGTGCAACACAGATTGGTATGACCGCCACTCCAAAAGAAACAAAATATGTTTCTAACATCGATTATTTTGGAGAGCCAGTTTATTCATACAGCCTTAAACAGGGAATTGAAGATGGATTCCTTGCTCCGTTCAAAGTAATTAATGTTCATACAAATATAGATGACGGCTGGAGACCAAGAAAAGGCCAAAAAGATATTCACGGAAATGAAATTGAAGACCGTGAATATAATCTTTCTGACTATGATTACAACATCATTATTCAAGATCGTATAGATGAAGTTGCAGCTGAAATTACAAAGTACCTGAAAGAAAC
>NZ_CAMHSK010000073.1 GCF_946187725.1 uncultured Treponema sp. | reverse complement strand
AGCACAGCACAGCACAGCACAGCACAGCACAGCACAGCACAGCACAGCACAGCACAGCACTAGCTATAATTCTGCCCGAAACATAATTTCGGGCTATCCGCGTTTTAAATCAAACTCACAGAAGGGCCGCAAGGCTACCATGTTCTCATTCTGGAAAACTGCCCGTGATGCAGGACTAAATTTGTCCTGCTCATGGGCTTTTCATATTTTAAACCATTCAGGAGTCATTTATGCACAAAATTCCCAAAGCACTCACATTCATGGGTGCGTTACTTGCGCTCACTTTTTGCGCCGTCTCGTGCAAGACAGACGATGACAATGAGCCGACCATGTACACGGTCACAGTCTCAGATTCCCTTGAGCACGGCAAAGTGACCGCTGACAAGAGCTCAGCAGAAGCGGGAGCAAAAGTAAAACTTACCGCGACAGCAGATAGTGGCTATGAGCTGAACTCATACAGCGTAAAGGATGCAAGTGCAAATGAGCTTACGGTTACGAACGGCACTTTCACCATGCCGGAAAGCAATGTGACGGTAACGGCGACATTCACCGCACTGCCACCCGCCACAGCGACCTACACAGTAAAGCACTTGCAGCAGAATGTAGCCGACGATAATTACACGCTCAAAGAAAGCGAAACTAAGACTGGCACAGTCGGCCAGCCTACAGCCGCAAACGCAAAATCTTATGAGGGCTTCACGGCTCAGACAGTCACACAAGTGACAATTACGGCAAGTGGAACAGAGGTGGAAATCAAGTACGACCGCAAGAGTTACACAGTAACATTCAACGCAAACGGCGGAAGTACAGTTACATCACAGTCCGTGCGTTATGGAGCAACCGCCACTAAGCCTGCCGTACCGTCAAAGAACGGCTTCGTGTTTATCGGATGGTATTCGGACACTGGTCTGGAAAGTGCATTTAATTTTGACACGGCAATTACAGGTGCCATCACGCTGTACGCAAAATGGACGGAGACAGCACTGCCTGCAATCACGCTATCTTGTGCCACGCCGACTGTCGCGAAGGGAGATAATATCACGGGCACTGTAGTGTTCAACAATTTTGAAACTGAGCCTACAGCCGTTGACCTGTATGTTGAGGGGCAGGAGTCCCCATTTAAAAGCAATGCTCAGGTAACAGAGGGTGCATTCACGATTAACACGAAGAATTTACAGGTTGGCACACATAAGGTCTATGTGAAAAGCGGAAGCGTTGAGTCAAACCACATCAGCGTTACGATTACAGAAGTCACCTACACCGTCAGCATTGCAAGCGGCATCGAACACGGTACGGTGATGGCGGACAAGACTTCCGCAGAGAAAGACGCGACCGTAACGCTAACACTTTCCGCGAGCGACGGCTACGAATTCGGCACGCTTTCCGTAACGGATGCGAGCAACGCTGAAATTACGGCTGCCGCTGTGACGGAAGGAAGCAAGTACACCTTCACCATGCCCGAAAGCAATGTAACGGTAAACGCGACATTCACCGAGATGCGCACTGAGGCGAGTGGAAAAATCGGAAAGTATGAAAAGCCGTACAAAGTGGGCGACATCGTGTTCTCGGACGGCTCGGCAACGCCGTACAGCGCGGATTTGACGCTTTCAGACGCACAGAAACAGGCTGCCGTCGCAGTGATTTACTATGCGGGAAGTGTGGAGGATGTGCTTGGGGCAAAAACACTTGGCGTGGGCTTGAAGAACACGAGAACTGACAGCACGCTCGCATGGGCAATATCCAGTGCGGCGGGCTACAGCACGAACATCACGGCAATAAAGTGTACGCCAAGCGCATATGGAAAGGGAGCAGCGGCGACAGCGACATTCACGGGCGACACAGACGGAAGCGACAACTGGCAGGCTCTCTGCGAGGCTGTGAGCGACGAAGGCACGAGCGGAAACTATCCTGCATGGGAGTGGGTGAACGCCTATGCCACGACTGCTTTGCTCACGGGGGATTACGCAAGCGGCTGGTATCTTCCCACGGTCGCAGAACTTTCCATGCTGTACCGGGTAAAAGACACCGTGAACAGCGCGCTTGAAAAAGCCGGCGGAACGGAAATCGCTAACGCATACTATTGGTCGTCTAGTCATTACGCTTCCTACTTTGCCGAGGTTGTGGGGTTCGCCGTCGACCTCTTGACCATCACCTACAAGTACCGCAACTTCTCGGTTTGTACAGTTCGTGCTTTTTAACAAGGGAACGGATTGTCAGTCCGCGAAAGCGGACATGTAAATACAATTCCTTTAACAAAACGGCGCATAGCGACGTATTTAACTGTTAAACTGTTGACCTGAATTTTCAGGCTATGAAGTCGCAGGGTTTTCTTGCGGCCTCTTTTTTATATGCAGACATTTAATGGCTGTCTGCATTGATTTTTTGAGCAAAACTGATATAATTTAAATATCTTTAATGAGGAGGAGGCTCAATATGGCAACATCAAGTTTAAAAAAATCTTTTGTTATCAGTTCCAAGCCGGAAGCCAGTAAGCTTGTTAAAATGTTTTCAGATTCGCTCTCAAAACCAGTAAAGACAAGGCCTGTAAATGTCACCAATGCTTCCCCAGAACTCTTAAAAGAGATTATCAATGCAAACAAGAAATAATATTCATACAATCAGGCTTTTTGATTTATTGGCTATGGACGGAGGAGAACACTTCTTTGAGTCCATAGCCAATTCCTTTGTGTCTAAAAATGCAGATGTAGAGCAGTTTTTCCGTAAAAAGGCTGTTCAGGCAACAAAGCTCAATACTGCGGCAACTTACCTTGTGATTTCATACGAAAACAAGAAATTTGATTTGTTGGGATATTTTACTCTTGCAACAAAGATGCTGACCTTGAAGCAAGATTCACTTTCAAAAACAGAATGTAAAGCTATAAGCCGTTTTGGGTATTTTGACGAAGACTCTCTTTCGTATAAACTTCCTGCAGTTCTTATCGCTCAATTCAGTCGTAATTTTAACGAAAGTTCAAAATCAATTTCAGGTGATGACCTTATGGACATTGCACTGGACAAAATAAAGGATATTTTACACTCAACAAGTGGAAAAGCTGTTTTTCTTGAATGTGAACAAAAGCAGAGTCTTATCGATTTTTATACGAGGAATAATTTTCAGCCGCTCGGCAACACAATTCTTTCTAAGGATAATAAAGAATTAACCCAGTTGTATATTATTCTATAACCGCAAGATAAAAACGACCTTCGGATTCCTTTTTACTACCTATTGCCCGAAAATCTGATTTCTGATATAGTATTGCTTCAGTATGAAAACTGAACAGTGCATTTACATGACGATTCTCAAAACTTGTGTTTGCGGTTTTCATTTTTATTTGTGATTTCTAAGGCGAATTCTTTTTAGAGTTCGCCTTTTTTATTAGGCCACACGGATTGAAAAAATCTAACGATTTTTCTTTTCAATGAACAGAAAGTTGATTTTGCGTTAGCAATTCCGAATCCGTGTGACAATATGGGGTTTTAGGGGCTTGCCCCTAGGAGAAGGGGTAGCGGAAAACGCCGTAGGCGGTTGGAGCGAGGGGGAGACTTTCCCCTCCTTTATGAAATTGGTTTTAATAGGAGTAAATATAAAAATGGCAAAACGAGAAGACATCAAAAAGGTTTTGATTATTGGTTCGGGCCCGATTGTTATTGGTCAGGCTTGTGAGTTTGACTATTCGGGAACTCAGGCTTGTAAGGCTTTGCGCGAACTTGGCTACAAGATTGTACTTGTAAACTCTAACCCGGCTACTATTATGACTGACCCGGTTATGGCGGACGCTACTTATATTGAGCCGCTGAACGTTGAGCGTCTTTCTCAGATTATTGAAAAGGAACGTCCTGATGCACTTTTGCCTAACCTTGGTGGTCAGACTGGTTTGAACATGGCTATGGAATTGAACAAGGCCGGCGTTCTGGATAAATACGGTGTAAAAGTTATTGGTGTAAACCTGGATGCTATTGAGCGCGGTGAGGACCGTGAGATTTTCAAGGAGACTATGAAGTCGCTTGGTATCGACACTCCTCGCTCGGGAATCTGTCACACTGTTGAAGGTGCTGAAAAGATTGCTGAAGAAATCGGCTTCCCACTGGTAGTTAGACCTGCTTATACAATGGGCGGTCAGGGAGGCGGTTTCTGCTACAATGTTGAAGAGCTCCGCACTATTGTTGCTAACGGTCTGGATCTTTCTATGACTCATCAGTGTTTGATTGAAGAGTCTATTCTTGGTTGGGAAGAGCTTGAAGTTGAAGTTGTCCGCGACTCTAAGAATCAGATGGTTGCAATCTGTACTATCGAAAATATTGATGCGGTTGGTGTTCACACTGGTGACTCTTTCTGTGCCGCTCCTTTCATGACTATTGATAAGGATCTGGAAAAGAAGCTCCAGGAAATGGCATTTAAGATTGTTGAGAACATCGGTGTTATCGGTGGTACAAACGTTCAGTTTGCTCACAATCCTAAGACTGGCCGTGTTGTAATTATTGAGATTAACCCACGTACTTCACGTTCGTCTGCCCTTGCTTCTAAGGCGACCGGATTCCCTATCGCGCTGGTTTCTGCAAAACTGGCTTCTGGCCTCACACTTGACGAGATTCCTTACTGGCGTGACGGCACTCTTGAAAAATATACTTTAGGCGGCGCTCCTGACGGTGACTATGTTGTATTGAAGTTTGCGCGCTGGGCTTTTGAAAAGTTCCGCGGTGCAAAGGATGAGCTTGGTACATCAATGAAAGCTGTTGGTGAAGTTATGGCCATCGGTAAAAACTTTAAGGAAACTTTCCAGAAAGCTATCCGTGGTTTGGAAAACGGCCGCTCTGGTCTTGGTTTTGCTAAAGACTTTAATAAGAAGAGTGCTGACGAGCTTTGCGAAATGCTCAAAACTGCAAGTTCAGAACGCTACTTCCAGCTTTATGAAGCAATCAGAAAAGGTGTTCCTCTTTCAAAACTTTCAGAAATCACTTATGTAAAAGAATTCTTCCTCCAGCAGATGAAGGAGCTTGTTGACCTTGAAGAGGAAATGCTTAAGAACCCTGGACGCGTTCCAGAAG
>NZ_CAMHSK010000072.1 GCF_946187725.1 uncultured Treponema sp. | reverse complement strand
ACAGCAAGGACAATGCAAATTACCCTTCATTTCTTCTCTATAATCATTCAAAGAAATTTCTCTTTTTTCATATAGTGCTTTTTCTATTTTCATTCTTTACAATCTCCCAATGACCAGTTTTATCAGAACCAACTCTTGCAATAATATTTTTTTCTTTTAATTCTGTAATCAATCTGCTTATGGTTCTTCGTGATTTACCTGTTTTTTCAGTCATTTCTTCATAAGTAATTGATGGATTTTGTTCTATTAGTGCCAGAATCGTTTTTACAGTGTCATTTACAGTGTCATTTATCGGGTCATTTGCCTTGAACATCATCATAATGTCATTGGGATGAACTGTATATTCCGGTTCTGCAATTCCGTATTCTTTGCAAAGATTGCAAATCTTTTCTATGCCGCGGCCCCAGCTTTCTATAAAGCCGGCTCTAAAGAATGTATTTGCAATTTGAGATATTCATCACGCCAAGATTCTTTGTATTCGATTAACTGGGATTCGGACATTATTGGGGCTCCTGTTGATTTAATAATATATTAGGTAGTTTTTTATAGTTATTCAAATCATATTCCCGAAGGCATTTTTTTAGTTTTGCACCTTCTTCTTCATCGGAATTACATATCATCATAGTTGTTGTGGTTATAGCTTCATGTACGATTGGATCACTTGCTATATTCTGGATATTGGCGGAATAAAAATAATCCTCTGAGTATTTTAATATGATAAATAATAACAATTGTAATCTTTCGTCAGGATTTAATTTAGTATAATACTTTGCAAATTGTGAATATCTTTTAAAATGATTCTTATAAAAAACAATAATATATGAATAATCCTTTTCAGAAAAGATGCAGATATGTATATCTTGCAAATCATATTTTTTGTCATTGTTAAAAACATCATTGATAGTCTCCCCATCGAAACCTGTAATAAGGGAAATGCTTCCCTGGAAAGCAAATGGACAAGTATATGGTAACTTTCTGTATTCAATAATTCTATAGTATCCACTTGTGTTTGCGTTTAATAGTTTTTTTGCTTCACAAAGTAATTTGAATGCATCCTTTTTATCTCTATTTCCAGGATTTAATATAGGCTCCAATATATTCATATTTGGCATTTGAAGATTATCAATCATCTTAGGAAACGCCTTTTCTTCAATAGCTTTTTTATGATAATACTTAAGATAATTTTTCAGAGCAATTTCATGCAAAATCTTATCTGCTGGTTTTTTATCTGTATATTTTTCAAAGGTTTCATAGTCCTTAAATACTTCGTCATCACATTTTCTGCATATTAATCTAAAAGTTCCCGCTTCATTAACCCCCTTGTCACCATCAACGGCAGGAATCTTTACTAATCCATTAAAAGCCTTTACCTCTCCATTTATAGCAATAGCTCTTAAACATCTGGCTGGTACGGAATGGGAATTGCAAAATGGATTTTTTGATGAATTGCAAATCAAACAATTATGAGGTTTTACATTTTTTTTAGCAAAAGATTCACCCATAGAAAGAGATTTATGAAAATTAATATTCTGCTCTTTTGTCAGTGTATTTTCTGGAAATAATTCTTCTAATCTAAAAATCTCAGCCATAATCTTCCAACCTCACACCAACCTAATCTTCCCCGTGAGCAATTGCTGCATCATGGCGGTTTTGAGGTTGCGGTATTTTTCTAGTTTTGCCTTTAAGGTTTCTATTTCTTTATCCATGCAGAAAAGGACATTGGCAATGGCGGTTTGTTCGGCAAAAGAAGGAGTTACAATTGGAATCGAATTACACTTTTCTCTATTTAGTTTTGGCTGTGCGGTTCCGGTATTATACGATGTATAGTCAAGACTTTCCAAATATTCAGATAAGAAATCTAAATTCATGTTCTCATTTGGGAGTAAAACATGAGCATGGTTATTTATCCAACATTTTCCGTGTACAACAAATGCTAATCTGGAACTCCTGTCTATAATGTTTGCTCCATCCTCTCCTAATAATACATAATTACCATCAAAAATATAATTATTTACATAATCAATAATACCTGATGCACCATAATAAGGATAAATACCTTTTTTTCTTTCTGATTCCGTAATCGGTATTCTTTTTCTATCAAGAAAAGTAACAACATCTCCCAAACTCTTCACTTTCCAATCTTCGGGGATGAGGCCGAGTTCGGTTTGTTTGTAGGCTGGAGATTTGGTTTGCGGACCAAAACCTGGGAGGCGTTTTTTACCGGTGAGGAGATTTTGCATTGTGCCCTGTTTGATGTTCTTTTTCTTTTGGATGAGTTTTTCTGTTGTGGAAATAAGCGCATCTACATCGGAAAGGGCTTTTGCAATTCGTTGTTGTTCGGCAAGTGTCGGAGGAATTGGAATTAGCATTTTAGTAATCATTTCTCGGCGAACAGAATCTACAGAAGACTTTGCCGTCATTGAATGGACCCTTTCGTAAAAATTCTTACTAAAATTATAATAGAAATATTTCGGGTCTGTATTCTTAAAATTATAAATTAAATATGCGCGCTGATGTAATCCAAATTTTCTTTTTGCGTAATGAAAAACTTTACCTGTTCCTACTCCATCCCCGGCTGTTATTACACCCTCTGTATCATAGGAAAACTTATTTATTTTTTCTACAATTGGCGAGCGAACATAGAATGGATACTTACCATTTTCTTCAGCATCTTGTGTATTTTTATCACCTGTCGTAACATCAGCAAAATCTTTTATTTCCTTCACTTCCCAATCATCAGGAATCAATCCTATTTCTGTCTGCTTCATCATCTGCTCCTGAGTTGTCTGTGAGAAGTTTCCTGTCTTCAATATTCTCTAGAACTTTCATCTGCTGAATGGCAATTTTATTCAGTTTTTCAAGGCGTTCGCTTTGAGGAATTCCGTCATTAATAAAAACGGCGTTCAAATTTTCCATATTGCTAAGGCAGATAAGCTGGTTTATCGAAGCATAATCACGTATATTTCCTTTTAATTCTGGATTGGCTTCACGCCATTGTCTTGCAGTCATACCGAACATTGCAACATTAAGCATATCAGCTTCATCAGCATAGACAAAGGACTTTTGTGCTGGCGTAAGTTCTGGCGGGATAAGATTCTGTTTTATAGCATCTGTATGAATTCTATAATTGATTTTTGCAAGTTCTCGTTTTGCAGACCAGCCAAGTTGCTTTTGTTCTTCCTCTTTTAATCGCTGAAATTCTTTTATGAAATAAAGCTCAAATTCAACAGAAATCCAGCTTGCGAATTTGAAAGCAATGTCTTTATGTGCATAAGTTCCGCCATAGCGGCCACTTTTTACGATAATTCCTTTTGCATTTGTTGATTCAATCCATTTTGTTGGAGAAAGTGTAAAAGCATTTAAGCCTGCTTCTTTCTTAAACCCCTCGAATTCGAGGGGGTTAAAATCTGTGTTATAAAGAGTTTCCCAGATTCCGAGGTATTCAATTGTATTTCTGTTACGAAGCCAGTTCGCAATTACGGCATTCGGTTCTTCAGACTTGAATTTTGCAATGTCTGTAAGAGAAATAAAATCTGTTTCATCATATTTTATAACGCTGACACTTGTATCTTTTACATTTACTTTCTGCATAAGATTTTCTCCTACAACTTAAATCCCATCTGAGCAAGGTGAGCGGTAACTTCTTTTTCTTCTTCTGCGAGTTTTTCGGTGAGTTCTGGCAATGTATTTTCGTAGCGCTCGTAGAGTTCGACAATTCGTTTTGTAAGATGATTTGCAACTGTTACATAAAGGTTTTGGATTCCCTGGTCAATTGTTTTGTACCATTTGCGGTTTACAAGAAGGTCTGTTATTTCTGAGTCGGTAAAAGTGTCGTAGCGTTTGCGGCAGTTTTCGTCCAGATTCTTTTTGAGGTCGGCAATTGTTTTCTTTTGTGATTTTATGGAAGCTTCATAAGCTTTGCACTTTTTAAGGATTTCAGGCTCCTGCGAAAGTTCATCATCTTCTGCGTCATCGACGCAGTTTTCTTCTACAAATTCTTCAAACTCGCTTTCTGTCTGGCTTAGCTTTTCTTCAGCTTCTTTAATTGTTTTTTGTTCTGTTTCAAAAAAGGCATCAAGAACAATCTGCTTTGGAATAAGGCGGCCTTCCCAGCCGATTACTTTTGGCTCCTTTGGCTTTTTTTCTTTTGCGGAATCTTTCTTTGCTTTTTTGCTTTCTTTTGGTTCTTCCTTTATATCATCAGTTACTTTTGCAAGTTCGTAACCAAGTTCATCCTGAATGACAAGAAGGACATCATCATTCATTGTTTCGTTCCAGTAAGCAAGAAGCACCTGATAAACATCGTATTTATCGAGCAGTTCAAGTTTTGTGAACTTGGAAAGAATTTCTTCTGAAAGCTTCAGGATGATTTCTTTGTTTGAATCTGCTGGCTTTAGGTTTGTAAGAATTGGATTTGCAAATGCCTTCCATTCTTCAAAGGCTTTGTTTACCTTTTTGTTGTATTCAAGAAATTCTGCGTTTTCTGTGATAGTCTTGTGAACATCATCTTTTTGGATGAGAAGCTTGTAAAAGCCTTTTGTAGATGCTGAAACAAGTTCAGCATGACAAGATTCGTGTTTATATTCGCCAAAGATTTCTTTTTTAAGATTTGGGAAGACCTTCCAGAAGTGAGGAATATTGTCTATATCTTCCTGCGGGATTCCGCCGTAAAGATGAGCCTCAATGCTCTGCAAATCTTCTTTTTCGCTTGAATCGATGTAGCGGGGAATGTTCAGGTTGTAGGCGTTCTTTTCGATTATTTCTGCAAAAGGAACAAAACGACTGAAGCCTGGAACTTCGGTCATTGAATTAAAGGTTGTTACAATTTTGTAAATATCCTGCTCGCGAAGACGGTTTTTATCTCCATCTTTTATAAAACCGTGGCTGGCATCAATCATAAAAATGCCGGTGCGATTTGCTGTGTTTTCTTTATCCAGAACAATGATGCAGGCTGGGATTCCAGTTCCATAAAAAAGGTTTGCAGGAAGTCCGATTATTCCTTTAATAAGATGACGGTCGATTATGTTTTTGCGGATTGATTCTTCTGCATTTCCGCGGAACAAAACTCCATGAGGAAGAATTACGGCTGCTTTACCGGTGTTGTTTTTCATTGATTTGATGATATGCAAAAGCCATGCGTAGTCGCCGTTTTTCTCTGGAGGAAGTTCATCATAATCATCAAAGCGGCCATAAGGCTTTAAGCCGTCCATCCAGTTTTTCA
>NZ_CAMHSK010000071.1 GCF_946187725.1 uncultured Treponema sp. | reverse complement strand
AAATATAATATTCTTTTTCCTATAGAATATACAAAAAATTATAAAGAAATGTATGAAATAAAAGATGATAACTTTTTACATCATGAAAAAACTTTGATTTTGTCACAAAATATTCAATTTTTATTTAATGAGAAAACAAAACTTCTTCTTGTCCGAAGTAATACTCTTGGAAAACATGTAAGAATTAAACTAGCTGGGGATTTTGACTCTATTACAAAAGAATTGGAAGAAAAAAATACAAAACTTCCAGTTTCTTCCATTACCCTGCTGGCAAATTAACAATGAAAAATTACTCGCCCTTCACTCCGAAAAATTCCGAAGTTCTCGTCTTCATCGGTGCAGGAGCAACAGCATCTTTAGGAATGCCTCAGACTGCTACGCAAACAGAGATTTTTCGTGCTCTATCAAAAGAGAAGGCTGATTACAAAGTAGTTCTTGAAAGTTACGGCTACTTCACAACAAAAGATTTAAGCAAAATCGTTTCGTTCTTGAAAATTCTTGATGGCAATGCACAGGATTCCTCAAATTTTGAAATTTCATATTCTGATATAGAAGAGATGAAAAACATCTATCGACACTGCAATGACAATGAACTTTTTAAAAAGCGTATTCTTGAATTACGACATGATTATGACTGGAATGCACTCAAAAAGATTCTGAAAATATGCCCTCACAATGAAAGCCATGATAATCTTATCCGTGATGTTTTTTCGCTCATTGATAAAAAACTTCTCTCGCAGCAAGCTCTTAAAGTAAAAAATAATGGGCATGAAGAAGAAATCTTACCAGTTAGCAGACTCCAGGGAGCAAGGAACTTTTTGATTCTGTTCATTAATATGCTTTTTGCAGAACGGTGGTACAGAATTGCAAATGGTGAAAGGTCTGAGCTATTTGAAAAGTATAAAAAATTTCTCAACACATTTGGAAAAATGATGCAAGAAGAAGGTCATCGCTTTTATCAGAAAGGTTATAAAGTCAATCAGCAAGATTTTTATCTGTTTTCGACTTCATTTGTTTCATTCAATTTTGAAATGGTCTTTCCGTGGATTCTTATGAATTCGCATCGTGAACTGAATACTGAAAAAAGAACCTACATTCAAGACCAGCCTATTAAACTTTGGCTTGACTTTGGCGTTGAGCATCGTGGAAGAAAATCTGATGACGAAGGAAAAGTTCTTCCGACTTTGGAGTTCACGGAAAGCGTTGCGAGCCGAGAAAATGAAGAATCTCATATCGGAACACCTCTAAACCGTGCCGGTAAATTCTATTTTGCGCACGGTTCTTCAAACTGGCGAGAATGCCCGGCCTGCGGAAGAATGACATTTTTTAACGGCGGAAATCTCTGGGATTACAAGTCAAAAAAACTTATTCCGCCCTTCCCGATTCCGCTTTTTGAAAGTGAAAATTATGAAATGCTGACTGAAAAAGAAAAGGAATGGCACACAAATCAGCTTCACTCAGACTCAATGCAATGTATGCACTGTGGTTCTGAAACATTTGCATATTCTGCCCCGATGATTATGCAGAGCTTGTACAAATCAATTCCGACCTCATTTCTTGAAGAAATCCAGCGAAATGTCCGTGTAAGCTTGGAAAAGGCAAGACATATCATCTTGTTCGGCTATCAGCTTCCACCCGATGATACAGTCTGGCAACAAACTTTTGCAGAAGCCGTAAGATCACGATTAGGTACAGATAATGCAGCGTATTGTACGATTGTTGTCGGTCTCTCAGAGGAACTCAATTGGTTATATAACGATGATTTGAAAAGATATGTAGAACTTCATCAAAATCCTGCTGATAAAGAAAGATACGGTGTTAATGCCATAGAAAACGCATGGGCTATATTTGGAAAAGAAAATGTCCGAGCTTGGACTGGCGGAATTCCGCAGGTGTTCGGAAATTGCACGGAAAAAGATGTGAGAGAATTGTTCTGTCCGAAAGATTTCGTAAATTGGACTGGAACAAGATTAGAATAGCAGGAGATTAATATGGACACAGAAGAAATAGTAGCAAAAGTTTTAGCTCTATATGAGTCAGATTTGTTGTATGAAATTATTGATTACTATGGCCAAAAGAATGATACAGGAAGATTTGTTTCTATTGATATTGATGGAATAAATGAAATATTAGAAGCGTACAATTTCTTAAATCAAAAAGGTGGAGATGAAAAACCTATTAACGCAATAGACGATATTATATCACGAGACGGATTTAATTATTTTATTTTCAAACAAAGTTTTTGTTATGCGACAGATATTATTAAAATCTCAAATTCTGACAATCGTAACTGTTTGAATGGGTTAAAACTTTTAAAAAAATCGTTAACGGATATTCAATTCGAATTTCATCCTAAAAATGAAGAAGTTTTTAAGAGATTGTTTATTTTACTTAAACAGGCAAACAGATACTATTACATAAAAGGCAAAAACACGCCAATTAAAAATGTCTGGACTATGAGCCAAACTTTTTCTGTAAAATCAGATTTAAGGAGATGTATTTTTCTATCTGACTACTATAGAAAATATTTATCTAAAGGACTCTATAGAATTATAATTGAACTTCCGTACTGTGAAAACTATGAGGATTATACTTTAAAACAACTTGAGAATGAAATATCTGAAATTAGACAACATATTTTAGAGGAAAAACAAAAAAGAATAAAACATGATTGGCATTTGAAAACTGATAGAATTACAAAAAATTATGAAAAACTAACATCTCTTCCATTCTCTGCGCATATAGAAAAAGAACAGCAAATTTCAAAACCAAAAACACTTGCCATTGAAGAAGAGTATAAAATCGGATGTGAATTCTATAAAGAAGGTCTTTATGAAAAAGCACTGAAACACTTCTCGAACTTGGCAGAACAAGGTTATTCTTTAGCTCAAAAATCTCTCGCAGATATGTATTTCAAAGGGGAAGGTACAGAAAAGGATTTTTCAAAGGCATTAGAATGGTACGAAAAGTCTGCAGAGCAAGGAAATGATAATACCAGATTAGATATTATTAATATCTATTATGACAATGAACTGTTTTTTAAGTTAAATAACTTTTCTGTATGGTTAAATGAACCCCATTTATTAGAAACTGCAAAAGCAAACTTTCTGTTAGGTTACATATATTTTACAGGCAAAGATATAGAGCAAAATTTCTCAAAAGCATTACTTTTCTGGCAAAAAGCAGCTATACTGGGAGATGCAAAATCACAATTCTGTCTTAGTTGTATGTATCGCGATGGAATTGGTGTGGAAAATGATATTGAAAAAGCGAAAGAATTGTGGGATAAATGTAAAGATTTATTAGCTTTGTCAACAATCAATAATCTTAATAAAATATTTCCTAGAAATCTTTAGAAGAAAACTCAAAGCATAAGGAGTCAAACAATTATGTCATACGAAGCTTATTGGAATAAAATCGTTTCACAGTTCAACAAGAACCTCAACAGCAAGGAAGAAATCGTCCAAACCTCATGGGAACTACTCTTTTCCACCATTTTCAACTATTCTGATTCTGACATCGACTCCCAGCGTTCCGTAAAAATGGGCGTAATGACAAAACGTGCTGATATCGTTATAAAAAACGACACAGAAGATTTGTTCGTCGTAGAACTAAAACGTCATACCCTTCACGACGGACAGGCTCAGCTTTTCAGTTATCTTAATCAACTCAAAATCGACCTGGGAATTCTTGTCTGCGATAATCTTTACATCTACGATTACGATTTTACAGCAAAAGAAGACTCGTATTCCGTGCTTGAGATTCCATTCACACAGGATAATCCGAACGGAAGCCGATTTGTCGAGCTTTTCTCAAAGGATAATTTTGACAAGCAAAAAATCAAGGACTTCATCAAAGAAAGCAATCAAAAGAAAAACAGCGAGACTGAAATCAAAAATGAACTTTCTGTAAATCTGATTACGGAATTGTTAAAAAATCATTTTGCAGAAAAATACCCTGCTGTCGATGTCGAAAAGATTCTTGCAGATTACAATATTTCAATAAGCCAAAAATCTGTAGCAGTCGCTCCAACATTTGTTTCTGACAATCCTGCAGTAAGTCACTCATACATACAAAGCCCAGCTTTAGGTGCAAAAGACAGCACTCAGTTCATGGTGAACGGAAGTCCGACTGGCGGAAAAGGGCCTACTGTTTATAGAGCCGTCCAATTTTATGTTGAATCTCACAAAGACATTTCTTTCAACGAGCTTCAGGCAGCATTTCCTGATTATTTGGCAAAACCAGGTTTTGGAAAAATGATTCGACGGTGGGAAGAAGTAACTCCTCAACAATGGTCTGGCAGTCGTTTCAATAAACACCCGATAATTCTTGCCGACGGCACTAAAGTCGTTGTTTCTACGCAATGGAAGCCAGATAATATGCACAATTTCATCGAAAATGTCGCACGGCTAGGAATTGAAATAAAGGCAATCAATTAATCTCCCGCTATCCCCAAAAATTCCTCAGGTCAACCATCTTTACCGATGTCATGGAAAAATCCTTTATATTCCAAGTCAATACAGCTAAGGTTGAAATTTTTCGCACACAACATTTGCAGGCTGTCTTCCAAATCTTTTACGGCAGAGTCTTTGGAAATCATTTCAAAATCATTCTGGAGTATCGGGATTAGCCTGAATTACATCAATAATTATATTGACTTAGGTCCCTGTGGCGCAATGAATTGCGACACGGGGGAGAGACTTCTCCCCTTTTCTATCTTTTTACCTTGTGATATAATAGGCTGATATGAATTACGAAGTGTTAGATATGCCAAAGAAAGGCGATACTGTTGTCGTCGGAATGAGCGGCGGTGTAGACTCAACTTTAACTGCTCTTATGCTAAAGGAAAAAGGCTGCAATGTTATCGGTGTTACAATGTCACTGTGGGACGGAAAACTCCCTGAAATCAAGAGCGATAAGCCCATGAGAGAAGCCTGCTATGGCCCTGGTGAAGAAGAAAATATTGAAGAATGCAAGAAATTTTGTGCCGAGCATGGAATTGAATATCATGTAATCGAAGTTCAGGAAACATACCGGCAGAAAGTCCTCGAATATTTTAAGGCTGAATATCGTGCCGGTCGCACTCCAAATCCCTGCATTCAATGCAACCGCTACATCAAATTCGGTGCTCTCCTCGATGGAATCCAGAATCTTTCAATTAATTATGATTATTTCTGTACAGGTCACTATGCAAAAATCGTCAGGCCTCAGGAAGGTGTTTTTGGAAGCGACAAAAAGCCGTGCATGATTGCGACTGCCGCCGACATCACAAAAGACC
>NZ_CAMHSK010000070.1 GCF_946187725.1 uncultured Treponema sp. | reverse complement strand
GTGTCCGAGGCGGCGAGAACGCATTCGTATTCCAGACAGCCCGCTACACACCGATTCCGCTCACAGTCCGGGGATACGGAGCAGGCGCCGGAGTTACGGCAGCCGGTGTATTCGGCGATATCATGCGAACGGTCAGCTTTAATCCAACGAAGTAAAATAAAGCTTTAGGATGGGGATAGATTTCGGCAGAGGGCATTTGTGCTTTCTGCCGATTTTTTTTATTAAGATACGGTTGATTAATGACGCTCCCGCTTCTGTGCAATGCCTTCATTGGGGCGGGAATTTTTTGTGGGGAAATTTTCTCCCCTCTCAAAACAAGTTCAAAAGTCTCGTAAAAGAAATCTCTGACATATTTTCCAATTTCGTTCTGTCTTTCAGCCAGATAAGCAATCATCTCCTGGCGTTTTTTTAAGAAATCAATGTCTTTTTTGTCAGAAACATCTGAAACAAACAGAAGAAGTTTTTGGAACAAAATTCGTAGTTTCAATTCAAACAACTTTCACAGCGATTTATCTTGCTCTTCTTGTTTCAAATCTTCTTGCAAACGATAATTCTGCAAAAAAGCAAGAAAAACACGACATAGAAAATGATTTTGTAAAAACGATTTCCGCCAAAGCAAAATATATCGAATCTATCACGCAAAACACAAAATTAAAAAACAGAATCAACAATTTGTATTACACGATTCACTCAAGCCCCATCAGGACTTCTCCCGAAGTTGCACTTTATGAAAACAAGATTTCAGATATGCTTGATAATCTTGAAAATGCCGTCAGCCAGGCTAATGAAGAAAAAGCAAATGAATTGGTCGGGGAAATAGAAAGAATCGTAGCCAAGAGGAATTTCATATTAAAGACGAATAGTTAAAGCAAACCACACAAAAAAAACGGGACAAGAAAGCGAATCGCCCGATGTCCCGTTTTAATTGCTAATTTTTATCTTACAACCGGCTTGTATTCCTTGATAGCCTTGAACAAGAAGGTGTGCAAGTCTTCAATCTTGACTCGCTCCTGCTCCATGCTGTCTCGGAAGCGGACTGTGACTGTGCCGAAGTTGTTGTTTACTGAGCCGTCGTCGTTCTTTTCGTTGATTGTGTCGTAGTCAACTGTTACGCAGAACGGAGTACCAACCTCGTCCTGACGACGGTAGCGTTTACCGACTGTACCAGAAAGGTCGAAATCAGTTACGAAATCTTCTTTGAGCATGTGCTGGATTTCTTTTGCTTTTTCTGCAAGGCCGTCTTTCTTCATCAATGGAAGAACAGCGACTGTGATTGGTGCCAGCTTTGGATGCAAGTGAAGAACTGTTCGGTAGTCTTCTTTGCCGTCTTTGCCGACATTTTCTTCTTCGTAAGCTTCGCAAAGGAACATGAGGAAGTTGCGGTTAAGACCTGCAGAAGTTTCGATTACGTAAGGAATGAACTTTTTGTTTCCGTCTTCCTGATCGATGTAGCTCATGTCCTTCTTTGAATATTCCTGATGCTGTGAAAGATCGAAGTCTGTGCGGGAATGGATACCCTCGACCTCTTCAAAGCCAATCGGGAAGTTGTATGTAACGTCGTAAGCGTCTTTTGCGTAGTGAGCGAGCTTGTCGTGGTGATGCCATTTGAGGTTCTTCTCGGCAATACCGTATTTGAGGTAGAAGTTCCAGCGATCCTGACGCCATCGCTCGAAAGTCTCGTCCTCAGTGCCAGGCTTACAGAAATATTCCATTTCCATCTGCTCGAATTCGCAAGTACGGAAAATGAAGTTCTTGAAGATGATTTCGTTTCGGAATGATTTACCAACCTGAGCAACGCCAAAAGGAACCTTCATGCGGTTTGACTGAACGATGCTCTTGAAATCAGTGAAAATACCCTGGCAAGTCTCCGGGCGGAGATAGATAAGGTGTGATTCGTCAGCGATTGGGCCCTGATATGTTTTGAACATGAGGTTGAATTCGCGGACAGCTGTGTATTTGCGGTTCTCGCTCTTACAGGTCGGACAGTTGATGTTGGCGTCGATAAATGCTTTCATCTCTTCGTGTGTCATTGTGTCAACTGGCTTTCCAGGAGCTTTGTCCGGGTTAGCAGCAACAAAATCTTCTATTAACTTGTCTGCGCGGTGGCGTGCCTGACATTCAAGACAGTCAACCATTGGGTCTGAGAAGTGGTCAACATGACCAGAAGCCTTCCATGTTGTGTGATGCTGGAAAATTGCGGAATCAAGACCAACAACATCGTCATGGAGCTGGGTCATTTCCTTCCACCATGCGTTCTGAATATTGCGTTTGAAATCAACACCGAGAGGGCCGTAATCCCATGCACCAGCCTGGCCTCCGTAAATCTCTGAAGCCTGATATACAAAACCGCGTCGCTTACAAAGCGAAATGATTTTGTCCAAAGTACATGCGTGTGGATCAGCCACAACTTTTTCATTTTTTGCCATTTTTTATACTCCTTCAATCCGCTTCTGGCGCGAAGCAGACGGATTAAAAATAATTGAAAGGATTTTAACATATTTAAAAAAAAGGGGGAAGTCTCAACCATCCCCAATTTTTCAAACAAATATATAGAATACGATAGAAAATTCTGTTATAATATTATCTGTATTTTTCATGGAACACAAAATAGAACACAAGATTCAAGAAAAAGCCTCTGAAATCATCGAACACAAAAAAGAACAGGCAATTGATATTCTTGAGACAAAAACCAGCCTTCTCAAAAAACTCTTCTGTATTGCGCTGGCAATTGTCGTTGTCGGTGTTGGAATCTGGTTCCTTTACGAATACAAAACAGGCACTTTCCGCGATGTAGAATCTTTCAAGGCATTCATAAATTCCTTCGGTTTCTTCGGGCCGCTTCTGCTCACGATTTTTCAATGCGTCAAAACGATTTATGCGGTCATTCCAAGCACGCTCGGATGCATCGTAGGTCCTACGCTCTTTGGCCCTTGGGTCGGTATCGTCTGCAACTATGTCGGCATCTGTGCCGGTTCCTTTGTTGCATTCTGGCTTTCACGCAAATTCGGAATCTCTTTCGTTAAGCAAATTTTCTCCGAAAAACGCTACCAAAAAAGCATGAGATGGCTCGAAAAACAAAAAAAGAGCTATCCAGTTTTTTTGTGGATTGCGATTATGCTTCCAATTTCACCAGATGACTTTCTGTGCTACTTTACGGGTCTCACAGAAATGAAATTCAAGAAATTCGCATTTATAATACTTACATCAAAACCGTTCACAATCATCGTTTACGGCTTGATTTTTGGTTATGGTTTCAATTAAGATTTAGTTTGAGATAAAAAGTAAAAGAAGGTACAAATTATGGATAAAAAACAGCATCTGCAGCTACTCGGTGTTTACAATTACACAGTAATCCTTACCTATGTCGGCATGTTGTTCTCTTTTGCGGGAATTCACTTCGTTTTCTCGAACAATGACCGAAGTTTCATTCTTGCACTTCTCTGCCTTATGGTTGCCGGTGTAATGGACATGTTCGACGGAAAGGTTGCCTCAACCAAAAAAAACCGCACTCCATCAGAAAAGCTTTTCGGCATCCAGATTGATTCAATGGCCGACATCATCAGCTACGGAGTTTTTCCTTCACTCATCGTTTACAAACTTGCAATCGGTGACAGGCAGTACCCAGTTGAGCATCCATGGCAGGCAAGAATCATAATCTGTGTCTGTGCACTTTACCTTTTGTGTGCTCTCATCCGCCTTTCATATTTCAATGTCGATGAAATGGAACGCCAGAACAAAACTTCAGAAAGCCGTCATGAATACCGCGGACTTCCTGTAACAAGCGTTGCAGTCGTGCTTCCGGCAGTTTTCATCGTTTCATATTTCCTCGGAAACTCTCGCCCTCCAATTCAGGCAGCTGCTATCTTCCTTATGATTATGGCAATTGCGTTCATCACTCCGTTCAGAATGCTTAAACCGCACCTTATCGGAAAAATCGTTCTTATTTTGATTGGCCTTGTAGAACTTGCACTTCTTCTTCTTGGAAAAGCATATTGCGTTCCAACAAAAGAAAGCGAACCGTCAATTGTTTTTGAAAATCAGGCTACTGAAACTGAAATTCAGGCTCAGCGGGCAGAGGCGTTTTAATATGGCAAAAAACGCAAACGATAAGTCAGTTCAATTTCTCTACGGTACAAAAGGCGGGCGGGTTCTGCTCCATGCAATTCTCGCCCTTAAAGTTCCAAAATTACTAGGCTTCGTTTTGCGTTCGCCTGTTTCAAAATTTTACATACCTTCATTCATTAAAAAGAACGGAATCGACATGACTGGATTTGAAGGAGTCAAATTCAAGTCTTTTAACGATTTTTTTACACGAAAAAAAGAAATCACTTTCGATTCTGATTCCACACATCTTATTTCCCCGGCAGACAGTCTTCTTTCCGTATATGAAATCACAGAAGAATCAAAATTCCACATCAAAGGGTTTGATTACACGCTCGAAGATTTTTTTGAACCAGCCAGATTCGGCATGAGCAAAGAAGAAACAACCGAAGCTTTTAAAGGCGGTCTGTGCCTTGTTTTCAGGCTCTGTGCCACTGACTACCATCGTTATTGCTATGTAGATTCAGGAAGCCAAAACGGGAATCACTTCATCCAGGGTTCGCTTTATTCAGTTCAGCCGCTTGCTGCAGAAAATTTCCGTCTGTACACAAAAAATCGCCGTTCATGGACAATCATGAATACAGAAAATTTCGGAAAAATCGCACAGATTGAAGTCGGAGCTTTCAGTGTCGGCGGAATTCAAAACCGAATCGAAGAAGGCTCTTTCAAAAAAGGTGAAGAAAAGGGCTACTTTGACCTTCACGGTTCCACAATCGTACTTTTGCTTCAAAAAGACCAGGTAAAGATTCTTGACGAAATAAAAGCAATCACGGATTCAGGAAGTGAATACCGTGTAAAAATCGGGCAGACAGTTGGCTTAAAAGCCGAAAAATAACTCAGAAAATCACGATTAGTCCTCCCTAGCAATTTTGGGGTTTTAGGGCGCGCCCTAGGAGATGGGGGTGCGGGTGAAATACCCGAACGAAAAGTGAGTGGTATTGAACCCCAGGGGGAAGGCTTTCCCCCTCCAAAACTATTGAACATTACTCAAATTTAGTGTATATTTCTCTAATTCTATCTTTGGAAATTTTTTTTTGAGAGGTAAACAATATGGCTTTTGATATTACCAAAGTTCGTAATATCGGTATCAGTGCCCACATTGACTCTGGTAAGACTACCACATCTGAACGCATTTTGTTCTATTGTAACAAGATTCATGCGATTCACGAAGTTCGTGGTAAGGACGGTGTTGGTGCTGTAATGGACAACATGGAACTGGAACGCGAACGCGGAATTACTATCCAGTCAGCAGCTACTCAGGTTCAGTGGAAGGACATCACTATCAACCTTATCGACACACCGGGACACGTAGACTT
>NZ_CAMHSK010000069.1 GCF_946187725.1 uncultured Treponema sp. | reverse complement strand
ATGATACTCCCGTATGGGGGGAAAGTAGGGAGCCGCCGGCTTTTTTCTTTTTAAATTTCTTTTCCGTTTTCCTGTTCATTTGGGAACAGAATGAGGGCAAGTTCTTGGATAATATAGAAAAACAACTTGATGCTAAAAAAACTCAAAAAAATAGAATCATCAGTTTTATTTTTTCGATTGTAGTTGCTCTGCTTGTTATCATTTTAACATTAGCATGTATCTTTTCATTTTGTGCTTTTGATAAAAAATCCGCTCTTTCATCTATTCCAAGGGGATATTCCCTTTATGTTTCTAGCCGTTCTGCTTTTGATACCGTAAATCCGTTGTTTGATTTGCAGGCATGTGATGTTATTCTTTCCTCTCCCGAATTTGCCGGAATCCGAAAGCCTTTTATGGAGTTTAAGTCTTCTGAAATCAGGGAAGATTTTTTATTCAAAATGCTTGCTAGTCGACCTTTTGATTTTGCTTTATATGGGAATGGGGCTGATATTGGTACTAATTCGCATTTTGTATTTGTTGCTGATATGGGAGCTTTTTCTCTGTTCAGCAGATGCATACAATATATGTATCCGAAATTGAATCTCCAGATAGAAAATCTTTCTTATGAAGTTGAAAGTGATGTTCCTTTATTTGTTTACGAAGTGGCATTACAAAATAATGAAAATCAAAAATCATCTGGAATTAAAAAAATCTACATAAAATCTGTAAAAAATCTTATAATTGCTTCTGATTCACTTGAACATTTACTTACCGCAAGTCTTGCAAAAAATGATTCATCTTACACAAAAGAACAAATAAAGCTATTCGAGTCGAATAAGTCGAAAAAATCAAGGGGCGAACTTAGTATTGTTGCCGATGCACAGACTTTCCTGCAATCTGTTACGGAAGAGAATAAAATCCTTTCTTCGATTGCAACCATGATTTCTGAAGATTCTTTGACTTTTATCAATTTTAATATAACTGATTCAGATGTTTATCTAAAAAGCAGTATCCCTCTTAATATTTCAGATGTAAATAATCAGGCTTTAGGTTCACTTTTATCACGAAAATCAAATGTTCCTTCTCTTTTGCCTCGTTTTTCCGATGTGACGCAATATTATACAATTCTTAATGCTGGAAATCTTGAAGAATTAAAAAATGCCATCCTTCCTTTACTTCAGGATGTTGAAAATCCTCAGTTGTTATGGGAAAACTGTGAAGAATGGTCAAAATCAATTCTAGGAATGGATCTGAGCGAATTCCTTTTTTCATGGACTGCACATGAATTCGCTGTTTTAGGTGTTGAAAATCAGAATGACCCAGTTTTCGTCCTGCAAATAAAGGATGAGAAGGCAAGACAGCGCGTATTCAATAAATTGACTTCTTCAATCTTGATAAACGATGACAATTCACTGATTTTGGATGGTGTCCGTATTCCAAAACTACAGCTGCCACCTTTTTTCAACGGTCTGTTATCGCTTATAGGAATTAATATTCCTTCACCATATTTCATGGTTCTTGACGGTTATATTTATTTTTCAGAGAGCGAAGAATGTCTATCAGCGATTTATACTAATACGCACTCTGGCAAGCCTTTAATCAAAAATAAAAATTACCTCGATGTTTCGGGAAATCATAAAAAAGAGTCTACACTTTCACTTTATTATAATCTTGAGCGAAGTGTTCCATTTTTCCTTCGCAGTAAAGAAATTATCTCCAGCGTGTTAAAACTTTATACAATGGGGCAGCTTGATATTCGAATCGACAAAGGCTTTATGGATGTCTCACTGCATGCCTGTGCAAGAAAATCCGGAAATTTATATTCTGTTGCAGGATTTCCGTTAAATCTTGAGGGAAAAGCAGATTCTGAAAATCTTCAGATTGATTCTGGAAAAAATCCGCGGCATGTTTACTGGGTCGAAAATTCTAAACAGATAAAAGCACTTGATTTTTCTGGAATGACTGTTTTCTCTAAAGAAGAATCTGATAGTGTTGAAATTATTGCCAGTGCAAAAAACAAAGGTGATGCGGCTTTGTGGTCTGTTTCTTCGCGTGGAGTTGTCTCTTTGCTTTCACCGACGCTCAATGTGCATGAAAGGTTCCCGATTTTGCTTGGAGAAAATGTTTCAACCAGGCCTTGTGTTGTAGGGGAGAAACTTGTTGTTTTATCAGAAAATGGAAATGTTTTCATCATCAAACCTGATGCATCTGTCGTTTCTATTGAAATTCCGGGTCTTTCTTCAAAAACAGGGCTTTCTTCTTTACCTGATTCAGATTGTTTTGCACTTTATAGTAAGGGATTTTTGGGAAAAATTTATTATTTTGAGGGCGATAAATGCGTGAATCTTGACAGTCCTTTTGAGATTCCCGGCATAGCTTTTGGAGCACCTGCCTTGATGAAATCAGGCGGCAAAGTTTATATTGCTTTGATAACGCAGGCGGGTGAAATGAATGTCTGGCGAAGTGATTCACGGGATGGTGAACAGACTGATTCTTTCCCGATTCGAATTGGCGGTGTCTTTATGACAAATGTCGTCGCAAGTGATAAATATTTTTACGCATTGTCAAATGATGCTGTTTTGTATAGAATTTCCCGTGACGGTGTGGTTCTTTCTGTTCAAATTCCGAATTCAACGGCCAAAGAAGGCTATTTGTGTCTTCGTGATCCTGAAAAGAACGGAAAAATGAATGTGTATGTGTGTGCTGATGCCAATGTGATTTACGCGTTCAATGAAAAACTTGAGCTTCTTTCGGGTTATCCTCTAACAGGATGGGGAAAGCCTGTATTTGCCGATGTTAACGGCGACAAAGTGAGTGATTGTATTGCCCTTACTATCGACAGAAAATTAGTTGCCTGGAAAACGAGGTAAGGAAAATTGAAAACTGAAAAAAGAAATCTTGGAATCCAAAAACTTGTCGTTCTTGCATTTTTGTCATTAACTTTGTTTTCCTGTGTGACCATGCAGGATGATGTTTATGTTGATAATCTTTCTTCGGTGGCAGAGATTTCTGATTTTGAAAAACGTTTTTCTGCATTGGATGCCCGCTATTTTGCATTAGAAGATGTTGTAAAAGAAGCGGACTATCAACGCTCTTGTGAAAAATTGATTTCTGATATAAATTCCGCACTTTCAAGCCTTTCTCTCAAGAAGGCGGCTGTTGCGCGACTTTATGCCCTGGCAGGCTGTGTCTGTTATGACATGAATGACAGAACTCAGGCAAAAAAGTTTTATGATTTGTCAGTTAATGCTTTTAAAGGGGAAACTCGAACTTTTGTGCTTGCTCGCAGACTCGGACTTAAATCTGAAATTTCGGCGAAAATCACTGCGGATTTACCGCTCATGAAACTTGAAAATGCACTCGCTCATTATTCAGATATGGAATACTCACAGGCCGTTGCTGATTTTGACGAGGCTTTTCTTTCTCTTGAAAAATTCTATCGTGAAAATTATGCAGTTTTGCGGGAAACAAGCTGGAATTTCCGGAATCTTTCATCTGGGGATAACGCTCAGCTTCTTTCCCTCAAAAAACTTTCCGTCATGCACATGCTTTTGATTGCGAATTTGAATCCTGACTTGTTGTTTAATTATACTGCAGGAAAAAATCTTTCAAACAAAGATTTGTATGTCAAAATTGCCGGAAGCGGTCTCTTAAATCCTGTTTCAAAGCCGCTTGATGCACAGAATTCTGTATCAAAAGATACTGTCGTTACAAAAACAATTGCCGCCCGATTTTTATGGAATCTTTACAATCACCGGAAGAACACTCCTTCTAACCTCAATAAATACTCTGCCGCATATCAGAATAAAAAGAGAAGCCCGATTGTTGATGTAAAACTGAATTCCCCAGATTTTGATGCCGTCATGGGCTGTGTTGAGAATGAAATCATGCACCTTGAGGATGGAATTGAATTTGGCACAGAAAATGAAGTGAGCGGCGTGGAATTTGATGAAAGCGTGAAGAAGATAAAGTAGTTAGCAAGTAGCAGTTAGCAGTTGAAAATGATTGCTCACTGCTCACTGCTCACTGCTATCTTACACACCAAGTCGCAGAAAGTGCAGATGTCGTTTGTTTTTCCGTCGGGGAGTTTCCCTTGTTCTTTAAGAAGTTTTACCTGTTTTGATAGCCCTTCTTCGTAGCAGATTTTAATCATTTTGTTTTTAGCGGCATTTTTCAGGACCGTATCGAAATCGTCAGTGATTTTTCCGATAAAAAGTTCTTTGTTTTCGTTTGCAAATCCGCAGCAAGGGGCAATGTCACCTGTCGCGTGTACAAAAAGAATCTGGCCGGGGCCTTCACAGAAATCATCTTTGAACCATTTTGCGTCCTTGAAGGCGCGCGGGTCAGTTGACTGGTAGCTTTCGGTTTGAATGTAGGCCGGAAGAAAATGCTCTTCGTCTGAAAGAGTGACAATTCCGCGCCTGGATTTTGAAATCTGCTCTTCGTAAGTTAGATTTAATTTTTGGGAGAGAGACAAAAGCAATTCCTGTACGGTTTTTCTGGGGCTTGGGGCACGAGTCGAAGAATGTTCCCCAGGAGAAGGGGGTGTGGGTGAAAGCGAAGCTTGAACCCCAGGGGGAAGGCTTGCCCCCTCATTGTTTACACTCTGAATTTCAACTGCATCGTTTCCAAAAAAATCCCATGCAATCTGTATGAACTTTGCGATTCTTTCTTCGTTTTGTGCATGAAAACTGTCATAGCTTAATCCGATTTTGCCATCGTAGCCCGCGTCGTAAATTTTTTGAAATGTGGTGCGCAGGCCTTCTTCGGATTTCCACCAGTCGCCGTTTGTCATGATTCTGTCAAACATAAAATCATATTCTATAGAAGATTTGATGACTTTTTCGAGAAAATCAATATTAAGGAATGGTTCCCCGCCTGAAAACCCGATTTTTTCAATATTAGCGTCTGCTGATTCGTGTGTGCTTTTTAGAAAAGTGACTGCATCTTCTGCATTGAGATGAAAAGGCTCGCGATTGACAAAACAGTGCGGGCAGTGAAGGTTGCAGGCTGTCGTTGTGGCAAAAATTATTTCTTCCGGACTGAACATAAGTTGATTATAGTAAATTTCTCACAAAGGGCACAGAGCCCAAAGCAAAAAAAGGAAATGTCTCTGCGGGGAAGTGCAATTGATTTTTAGCTTTCCACTTTCAATTTTCTGTTTTAAACTTTCCGTTTTCCACTTTTAAATTTCCGTTCACTTTGTTGAATTTATCTCAAAAAGGTTGTAGACTGTTTGCTGATTTCTTATAAAAGGAGTTCATAGATAAAAACTGCCACAAATAGCGTCCGTTTTTATCTTGACAAGTTTCCGTACGGAAACTTGCATATTAACCGCCTCTTCTCATTGCATTGCGAAGCGGCTTAAAAAGTCAATCGAAAGTTCAAACTTCCTTCTTGACTTTTTATAGGAGTTCAGATGATCAAGACAGTAAAAGATGTTGATCTTAAAGGCAAACGCATTATCATGCGCGTTGATTTCAATGTTCCTATGAAGGAAGGCGTTGTTCAGGATGATACTCGTATCATGGCTGCTCTCCCTACAATCCAGTATATCCTTGAGCAGAATCCACGCTCACTCGTTTTGATGAGCCACCTCGGCGATCCTAAAAAGGATGTTAAAAAGGCTCAGGAAAAGGCTGAAAAAGCTGGAAAGACCTGGACTTCTGAAGACGCTGAGAAATTCATCAACGGAAAGAACCGCATGAAGCCAGTCGTTGAGTATTTTGCAAAAAAACTCGGAAAAGAAGTCACATTCTTGCCTGATGCACTCGGACAGAAGGCTGCAATTGATGCTCTCCCAGAGGGTGCAGTTGCAATGCTCGAAAATACACGCTTCCATAAGGAAGAAACTTCAAAAGACGCTGCTGAGCGCGATGTTATGGCAAAAGAGCTTGCTTCTTACGGTGACATCTTCGTAAACGATGCATTCGGTACAGCTCACCGCGACCAGGCTTCTACAGCTTCTATCTCTAAATTCATGCCAGTTCCATCAGTTGGCGGCTTCCTCATGGAAAAAGAAGTTAAATACATCCAGCCAATGGTTGAGAACCCACCAAAACCACAGGTTGCTATCATCGGTGGTGCAA
>NZ_CAMHSK010000068.1 GCF_946187725.1 uncultured Treponema sp. | reverse complement strand
CACGGGCTGTCATACAGGCAGCCCGATTTTTTTCCCAAGATTAGTACAAAATTCCAAAATGCAGAAAAAAATACTATAAAAATTAAGATTTTTATAATATACTTTAACAATACACTAAAAGTTTCCTAAGGAATAAAAAAATGCAAAAAAAGGTTTCAGAATTCTTGCAACGACATGGTTTTTACCAGGATTTAGATTTGGCTTCATTGGTGGATTCTTTCCTCCATGATATGAACGAAGGTCTTTCAGGACGAAAGTCTTATCAGGACATGATTCGCACTTACCTCGATCCTTCTTCAATCACCCTTAAAGACAAAGCTGTTGTCGTAATTGACGCAGGCGGCACAAATTTCCGCTCTTCACTCGTCACTTTCTCAAAAGACGGTTCTTCTACTGTCTCAAATTTTGAAAAAACAAGAATGCCTGGAACAGAAAAGGAACTCGGCAAAAAAGAATTCTTCGCACAGATTGCCGACAATATTGCACGCTTCAAGGACAGCTGTGATGAAATCTGTTTCTGCTTCTCTTATGCAATGACAATCACCGAAGATCAGGACGGCGTTCTTGAATCCTTCTCAAAGGAAGTCAAAGCTCCAGAAGTCGTCGGATGCCATATCGGTGCCGAACTCAAAAATGCCCTCAAAGAAAAGGGATGGACCAAGCTCCCACGCAAAATCATCCTTTTGAACGACACCGCTTCTGCCCTTCTCGCTGGCAGCGGCAACCCCAAATATTCATCTTACATCGGATTCATTCTCGGAACCGGCCTCAACGCAGCTTACCTTCAGCCTGCAAAGAGCGAATATAATCTCACCAAAAATCAGATTATCGTCTGCGAAAGCGCAAAATTCGGCGGCTTCAAGAATTCTGATTTCGACATCATAATGGACGAAAAGAGCGTAACTCCAGGCACTTCTCCTTACGAAAAGCTCTGCTCTGGCGCTTACCTCGGACCTTTGGCACTCGAAACACTTCAGTTTGCCGCAAAAGAAAGCCTTTTCTCAGAGAAATTCGCCGGCGCACTGCAGAATAAAAAATCACTTTCCCTCATCGAAGTAAACTCATTCCTCTCAGGAAGCGATTCTGCCCTCTTTGACGCTGATGGCGCCACTGCCGAAGATAAAGCTGTCCTGTTCGAGATTTTTGATGCACTCGTAAACCGAATGGCTCAGCTCGCCGCAGTTATTCTTGCAGCCTGCATCATTCAGTGCGAAGGCGGAAAGTCAAGCGAAAGCCCGATTTGCGTGGCCTGCAACGGAACAAGTTTCTTCAAGACATATAAAGTCATTGAACGCACAAAAGAATATCTTGCAAAAGTCCTCGAAGGCAAAAATCTTTACTACGAGCTTCTTCCAGAAGAAGTTGACATCACGATGGGAACGGCAAAAGCCGCATTCACAGAGTAAAAGCCTTGTGACTATAAATGGTGGTTTCAACAAGTTCAACCACCGCACAAAAAAAGCTTGTTGACGAAAAAAAACAGGTGGTTTCGACTTAGCTCAACCACCTGTTTTTTTTTATTTTAGCATTACCTTCATGATTTCCGGGAAGTACCAGCTCAAATCATTTCGATTGAACCAGCCATGACATTCTCCAGAGTTGATGTCTCCGGTTGAGGCAGTCACCATGTTATCCCAAAGAACGACCGGAATACCCAAAGACTTGGCCTTTTTATAATAGTAGTCGGCCCATTTTTTTCGTTCGGCGGCGTTGTTTTTATCGCTTGCACTCGCCTCCCCGATTATTACAGGAATTTCCTTTGAAAGATAATCAGATTTGAGCGAAGTAAAAAGCCAGTCAATTGAGCCTTTGTGCGAATCAGTGAAAGAATTTACACTCGCTGTGCTCATGCAGAATTCATACGGCGTGTATGCGTGAACAGAAACAATCAATTTTCCGCTAGCTGAATCTTTTGGAAGCGACCAGCCTTCTGTCATGCTCGGGCTTGCGGCATAAGGCGGAACCATTACATAGCGAGAAGCATTATTGCCGCCCGAAGAACGGATTACATCAAGAGCGGCCTTTTCGTACTCCATGATGATTTTATTCGCTTTCTGAATAGTTGAGCCGCTTCCGTTCCATTCATAAGTTTTTCCGACTGCACGAGGTTCATTCAAAAGTTCAAATACAAGATTTTCATTATAAGATTTGAAGGCCTCAGAAACCTGTTCCCAAATTGCACATATATATAGAAGAGATTTGTCTTTTAAGTCAGAATTGTTCTCTGGAACGCAGAATCCGTAAGTCGATGACATCTGCGCTTCAGAAAGATTGTCATGATGGATGTTGATGATGACTTTTAATCCGCAGGAAAGCGACCAGTCAACGATTTGCTTCACGCGGGCCATCCATGCGCTGTCAATCGTGTAATTTGAATCCGTCAGGTGATTATGCCAGCTCACTGGAATTCGGATTGTTTTGAAGCCTTCGGATGCGACGGCCTTAATCATTGCCTCTGTCGTTTTTGGCATGCCCCAGCTCTTTTCGGTGGAAAGCCCTTTATTCGCCATATCGCCATCGGACTTCGCATCAAGCGTATTTCCAAGATTCCAGCCTTGTCCGAACATATCGCTCACCTCTGTTGTCTCATCATCCTTTGTGCCGCAAGAAGTCATCAAAGCCAGGACAGCTACGGCAAAAATCATTTTTCCAAAGCGGATTCTCATAATCTTATCTCCATGAAAAAAAAGCTTCGTCAGTCAAACTTGCACTGACTGGCGAAGCAACATCTATTCATTCCAAGAAGGTTTATCTCTTCTGGATTTCCTCAACAACGATTGAATCAATCGTAACTGTGTGCGGCTGAGTGATGATTTTGTCAGAGACAGCACCCATTGAAATCGTGAAGATTACATTCGGGTCAGAATCCATTCCCATTGAGAAGTTCCAGCTGTATTCCTTCATTTCAGGAGTTGCCGTGAATCTCAAAGTATTTGAATATGGATACCAGTTGTCATCCTTTGAACCGTCACGCTGTAAAGCAAGCATCATGGCTCTCTCCAAGTCAGATTTTGCTTTCAGGCTTACCTTGTAGCTCTTGCCCTTTTCGAGCAGACAGCCGTTCTGTTTGAGCTGAATCATCCAGTCAAGGTTTCCTGTGTTGTCGATTTTAACCTGAGCTGCACCGTCAACAATCTCGCAAGATGCACTTGAATTCTGATGAGCGTAAAGCTCCCATCCAGACATTCCACGGTCAAAATCGCCGTTGATTACGACCTTGTTTTCTTTGACATAAACATTGTCCACAAGGATTGTCGCACCATCGCTGCCCAACTGAAGCTCGAAATCAATCGGCTTGTCAGATTTCGGACTGTAAACCCATTCATAGTGGCTCGGAACAGGAGCCTTTGTTTTCGGGTCAGTTTTTCCTGCAATTACGCGGACTTTCTGCTCAACTTCACCGTATTTTACATTGATGAAAGTTGTTTTTGTTGAAGAAGCATCGAATTTTACGATGTAGTTCGTGCCGGCTTCAAGTTTGAGTCCTGTCTGCTTAATGATTACATCTTCCGGTTTTGCTTTCTTTGGAGATGCAACTTTGAGCATTCGGGCACGGTCTTTTGTGACAGAAATTTCAGCTTTTGCCTTGTTGTCGAACTCCCAATTACCCATTCTGCCCTTTCCTTCCTGGAACTGACCGTTTGCGATGTAGTTTCCATCTGGCAGGCAAGATTTTCCGAACGAGAGGTCAACTTCACCAGTCTTTTCAAGACGGATGTTTGAGATGTGGATTGCGGCAGTTGAGCCCTGTGCACCACAGTTGTATTCAAGACGGCATTCCGGGTCTGAATCAGCAAGCATATTGAAATCATAGCTGAAATGCTGCTTTTTGGTCGTGAGCTTGACTTTTACATCTCCGAAGCGGCGCTCATAGCTGTTGTTCGGAGCAGTGATTCCTGTAATCATCGTGCGCTCTTCATCAGCATAAGCATCGAATGAATATCGGTAGCTGTATCCCTGATTGAGAGGAACTTTTGCCTGAACATACTGAACTGAATATTCGAGGGAACCAGCATTTGTCGACTTGATTGTGTGAGTGCTTCCGTCTGATTCGACAGAACCCGCACCGCCGCCAGCAGTCATGAATTCCCATGCGCTCTTTTGCTGTGAAACCATATTTCCTGAGGCGTCAGTTTTTGCTACGACAGGAGCTTTTGCCGGTTTCTCAACATCTTCGTTATAGTCTTTTTTCTGATAGATTTTGACATAATCGACGAACATTTTTGCATCGTCTTTGTTCGGGTCAAAATTAGTGGTTTCATCAGGATAACCAACCCATGAACCACCGACAGCGACATTCAAAATTACATAGAAAGGCTGGTCAAACGGAGCCGGATAAGTCTGCTCGCCAAAGCCGGGTCTCTTTGTAAACCAGTCGTTTGCGGTCTTATAGTTTACGCCGTCACAATACCAGCGGATTTCACCAGGTTCCCACTCAACAGCGAAAGTGTGGAATTCGTCAGCGAAATTTCCTGATTCGAGAGTTTTTGTACCCTGAACCATTGCATGCGGCTCACCAAAGTGCAAGGTTCCGTACAGCTTTGAAACATCATCACCCAGAACTTCCATGATGTCGATTTCACCGCACTTCGGCCACTGACCGTAGTAGCTTTCATCATCCGGCATCATCCAGAAAGCAGGCAGGAAGCCCTTTCCCTTTGGAACGCGAAGACGAGCCTCAAATCGTCCGTAAGTGAAAGCATGTTTTCCCTGTGTGTTGATTCGTCCAGATGTGTAGTGGACAGTGCCGTCTTTCTTTTCAGTTTTAATCGCCTGAATGACAAGGCAGCCGTCTTTGATATAGGTGTTTTTCTTTGAATCATCATAAGACTGCAATTCCGCATTAACCCAACCCGGTTCATGGAATTCGAAATTCCAGTCCTTCATGTTCAATTTCTTTCCATTAAAATCATCCTGCCAGACCAAATCCTTCTCGGTATACTCTGAAGGTTTGCCCTGAGAGAATGCCGCAGCTGAAGCAAGCATAGCAGCTGAAGTCAGTAAAACTTTTGCCATCTTCATATTTTTCTCCTCGTCTTTTTCGATAGTTTCATTCTAAAGGCGAATCAGAATAAAACTATCGAATTTTTGACTTAAATATTAAAATCGGGCATAAAAATCATTTTGGAGTATATTTGATATAATCGTAGCTTGCGTATTTTGCTCCTGAATACCAGTTGATGTAGTCGTTTCCGTATTCACCGCTGGTGTATGGTTTTCCGTAGCTTGGAGTGTTGTCCAGCTTGATTGTCATTTTTCCCAGGAATCCCGGCTTTTAACGACAATAATTTTATTTTGTTGAAAATTTCTTCCTTTTAAGGTATTATATTCGTCTATCTTTTTGCGATTCATATAGCGAAGTTTATTTTAAAAAGGAAGTTATAAATGGAAACAGCAAATGCAATTTTCACGCCAGCAGTCACACCTATCCGAATCGGTATCGATGTCGGCTCTACAACGGTCAAGGTCGTGTGCCTTGATGAAAACGACAAGATGATTTATGGCGACTATCAGAGGCATCGTGCGGACATCCGAAACACTATCATCACTGTTGT
Source organism: uncultured Treponema sp. (assembly GCF_946187725.1). Classification (GTDB taxonomy): domain Bacteria; phylum Spirochaetota; class Spirochaetia; order Treponematales; family Treponemataceae; genus Treponema_D. Next base: position 584 of record NZ_CAMHSK010000068.1, on the reverse strand, counting down.
AACACAGGCTCTCAATGAAGTCGAAAAAGTGGCAAAACTCGGAGAAAAGCATACAGTTTCCGTAAAAGTCACGGGTTCAGGCGGTCTTTCTGTCTCTCAGTGGCTCAATATTCCGTTTATTCAGGAAGTCGTTGCGGCTACTACCGCAGTCAAAAAACTCATTCCTCAGACAGATGTTGTAATCGAACTTGGTGGCGAAGATGCCAAAATCACCTACTTTACAGGCGGCGTTGAGCAGCGAATGAACGGTACCTGCGCGGGCGGTACTGGTGCATTCATCGACCAGATGGCTGCCCTTCTCGAAACAGACGCCCCTGGCCTCAACAAGCTCGCTGCAGGATGCAAGCAGATTTACCCGATTGCGGCACGATGCGGTGTTTTTGCCAAAACAGACGTTCAGCCGCTCATTAACGAAGGTGCCCGCCGCGAGGACATTGCGGCTTCAATTTTCCAGGCAGTCGTAAACCAGACGATTTCAGGCCTCGCCTGTGGCAAACCAATTCGCGGCCATGTTGCATTTTTGGGCGGCCCGCTCCACTTCCTTGACCAGCTCCGCGTGCGATTTATCGAAACTCTCAAACTCA
>NZ_CAMHSK010000067.1 GCF_946187725.1 uncultured Treponema sp. | reverse complement strand
GTGTTTGAATGGATGGACGAATGGTGGAAACGCTACCAGAACAAAAATCTTGATGAGCACGATGACGCTTCATGGTCAAATGCAGGCTACGATGTTGACTATGCAGACGGACGCAACAACATGAGCGAAGAATGGTTCGGTCTGTGCGCACAAAGCAAGGTCAAACAAAACGGAATCAACATGCGCATACCGAGGGCAGCATATTACATGCTCAAAGATGCATGGACTCTAAACCTCTATGATTCGAGCATGGCTCAGGTAAGTCAGACTTTCGCAAATCTTCCATATTCAATGTATGTTGCACGAGGAAATGAAAAGACAATCAAACAGGCCCTCAACGAGCATGATTTTGTCAGAATCTCTCAGCTAGATGCGAGCGTTCAGGCAACAACACCGATTTATGTTACAGGCCTCAAAGACGATTTGAGCAACAAGGAAAACTGGAAGCGCAATTCAAAATATCCTGATGCAAAAAGCGAAACGATTGAGCCAAAACTCAGCGCAGAAGCAACCCTCGGTCTTACAATCAAACCGTGGGAGAATTTCACAGGAGACATCACTTTCAAGGCATGGAACGCAGAACCTTACACAAATCTCGCTGACCATTGGGCAATGTATTACACAAAAGATGCTGATGCAACTGACGAAAATTTGAAGCACGCGGCTGTTTACTCAGCGGATTTCAATTACACCGGCGAAGCATTTGATGTTGCAGGATATTATCATGTCGGACATGCAAGTTTTGAAGGACACGGAGACCCATTTTCAATCAGCAAGGAAGCGTATGACATCATCGGTTATGACATGAACAACTCGGCTGCCCCGATTGCCCTTCAATTCAAGGGAAAAGGCCAGTTTGAAGGTCTTGAAGTAATCGGCGGTCCGGAAGTCTGGGGCTACTCAAAACCACAGATTCTTGCAAATTACTACAAATGGATTCCAAATGTCGGTTTCCTTGACGGAATCGTGCTCAACGCAACTTATGCAGAAGAATTCGGTTCGTCAACAAATGTAAGCTATGATCCTTACAATGGATTCGGACCAGGCAGAAAGGCATCTGTCTACACAGAACTCTTTTATGGTCCGTGGATTACGCTCAAACTCGCAGCACTTCATTCAGGTTCAGAAAAACTCGGTGCAGAGTATGTTAAAAAATCTGGTGGCAAAGACAAGATTAAAGCCATTGATACGCTCGGTGCATTCGGTCAACTTGGAACGAATATGTTCCAGCATACATACATCTATGTGAACGGTATCTATCGCGGACTTGTTGCAGAAACAAATCCTCAGGCAGTTCGTGGCAGTTTCTTCAATGCTGATTCAGGAAGCGGAAACCGAATTGAAGTTCAGGGCGGCGTAGATTTTGCTTACGGAAACTTTGTCGCAAAACCAATATTCCGTATGCGTATGCCGATTGAAGATGCGTGTGGCCGTGACTTGCTTTCAGGCTCACCGTTTATCGTTGGAATGGGAAACCGCCGTGCAATGGAAATCGAAGCAGTGTTCACTTATGACCCGGAAGGCGCAACCTGGTTCCACGAATGGAATTCAAGCGACATCGAGGGAGCAAATTTCGCAATCTCGCTCACAGGATTCTATCAGGCTTATGCTGACAAAACCGATAAACTTCCGTTCAAAAGCGATACAAAAACAAGCGGAACTAACAACGACGGAACCTCAATCAGAGACTTCGTATGGTATGACGGTGGTGCCCTGCCCTTGCAGTATAACCTCTGGACAGTTGGAACCCGTGTAGTAACAAATCCGATTCCGAATCTCCGCGTTGTTGGAAGCGTAACTGCCGGTCGGCTTGGCGCAACCACAGGAGCCTATGTCAGTGCAGGAACAAAAGAATTCATCAATTTTGTCCGCCTGAATCTTGCTGCCCGCTACGACAAATGGATGCTTTCAGGAAACATTGCCTTTAATGACTGGGGAACTGAAAACTGGTGGAGAAACTTCAACCAGACATTCCCGATGCAATACACCTTTGACCTTGCATACGGATTCAAAACACCAAGTTTCCTGGAAAAAACAAACCGAATCGGTGTAAGAGCAACTGGACGCACCTTCGACAAATACAGTTCAGACGCATACACTGCATTGCCGAAAGGCGCAAAAATTGACGGCGCTCACTACATGGAGCTTACGACCTACTTCAACATCGGACTATAAAAAATGGAGAAAATCATGAAAAAGAAACACATCTTAGCCTTTACAGTTCCATTGCTCAGTGCCGGAATTCTTGCACTGATGGGCGTATCCTGTGGATTTTTGCCAGAAGACGAGGAAAATGAAATTTTGGATAAATCAGGAATGAAACTCGTTTGGAGCGATGAATTTGATTATGAAGGAGTTCCAGACACCTCAAAATGGAAATATCAGACAGGAGCTGGCGGCTGGGGTAACAATGAACTTCAGAATTATACAGATAATTCTACCACCGCTGACACAGCTTCTGTTGCAAACGGATTGCTCACAATCAAAGCCTATTACAAGGACGGCCAATGGAAAAGCGCACGCATGAATTCAAAGGCAAGCTGGAAATACGGCTACATTGAAGCACGCGTAAAAATCACTGATAAAAAGGGTGCATGGCCTGCATTCTGGATGATGCCACAGGACAGCGTATATGGCGATTGGCCGAAAAGCGGTGAAATCGACATCATGGAAAATGCACCTGCTGTCTGCGGAAATCACCGAATTTTCAGTTCACTTCATGCAGAAGGACACGGCGGCGAAAATCCGGTCAGCATAGGCAGCAAAACATATGACGAGAATCTTTCAAATGAATGGCACACGATTGGCATCGAATGGAATGAAAGCAAAATTACCGCTTATTACGACGATGAAGCAACAGGTTCATATCAAAATGATGGAAGCACAAAAAACTGGCCTTATGACCAGAATTTCTACATCATTCTGAATCTTGCAATCGGCGGAAATTTGGGCGGTACGAGTGCGGCAACAGGTCTAAGAGATTCAGGCGCTGAATTCCAAATCGACTATGTACGCGTTTATCAATAAAAAAAGGAGATTGATATGAAAAAAGGAAGATTGATAAAAGCAATGCTTATGGCTTCGGCTTGCGTGTTCTTTGCAACAGGCTGTCAGAATGATGCGGAAGCAGATGACGGAACAAAAATCCGGGATTACAGCAAAATCGAAACTGGCTCAAACGACCCTGATTCTCCTGGAGAAAGTGGCGGTTCAGGCTGGCAGCTTTGCAAAAATCCAAAATACGACATTTTCGATATTCAGGTTTGGGGCGATGGAGCTGGAACCTTCGATTTTGAAAACAAAAGCGGCTATTCAACCTTTACTATTACAGAAAAAGGCGGCGGCTGGGTCGGCGGAGGATTAATCTCATCTGACACTTCAAAATCATTCGACTTCTCAAAAGTCTCTAAAATGACCTTTGAGATTCGCGGAAGCATCAGCAATAAAGCTCTTTGTATCGGCGTTCAGAACGACGGCGGTGCATCAGCAAAAATCTATCCGTCAAAGACAGCTTTATCACAGACAATCAGCAAGGATGAATGGACTACTGTAACTTTTGATGTTTCTGGTGCTAAATCAGACAAGATAATAAACGCGTTCATGATTATCGTTGCAGGTGATTGGGGCGGCTCATTTGATAAAAAAGACTACTTCGATATAAGAAACCTTGATTATCTTGATTCTGAAGGAAATTCGGTTACCCTCACCCTGAAATAAGCATCTGGCCGAAAATCAGGGCACGATTGCCGAAAAGATAGAACCTTTCTGAAAATCATCTACCTACCATTTTCAGAAAAGTGATGTAACAATACATATAAAAATGGAGAAACCCATTCAAAAGGAGTTAAAAAAGGAGGACATATGAAAAAACTTCTAAAAGCAATTTCTCTTGTTAGTACACTCTTGTTACTTTCAACCGGAACATTCTTTTCTTGCAGCAGCGATGATGATGACGACAACACGACCGAAACATCAAAACCTGCAGAACCACAAGAAGACAGCGGCAAAAATCAGGACAACAACAACGGTGGTAACAACAATAGCGGTAACGAAAACAACAACAATGGCGATAACAGTGGAAATGGAAATACCGGCAACAACGAAGGCGATAACGGAAACACCGGCGACGGCAACACCGGCAATGACACCCTCAAGCCAAGCGATTTAACATCATATCACAAAGCATACTTCTTCGGAGGCAGCGAAAGTGATACTAAAATTGAAGTAATCGATCAAGACGGATGGGGTTCAGGCTCTGTAAAAACAGACGGAGCAAACGGTTCTGTAAACATTACAGCAGGTTCTGGATGGGGCACACCAAGTGTTTCATGCCTCGCTTATGGCAACATTATTCCAGGCTATCTGGCCCGTTACACACACATTGTTTTGACAGCTGATTTAAAGGACTTTGAGCTTTCTACAGGTGAATCAGCAAATGACAATGCAAACATCAAGATTGCAAGCCCGGATGCGATGACAAAACTTACCGCATACGCAAATGCAAATACTGACGGAACAGTAACCTATATTCTGCCAGTTTCTGAGCTTAGTTCAGCAGCAACTGCAACACAGATTGCAATCATCTTCGGAGGCACAGGAACAGTAAAATTCACTGAATTCTATGTTGCTTCAAAAGATGCACCTGCCATTGACAAAACTGCCCTTTCATCGGCAATCAGTGCAGCAAACGAAATCGCTTCTGCAGCAGTTGTTGGTGAATCAGTCGGAAATTACACACAGGCAAGTCTTGATACATTCAATCTGGCAATTTCAACAGCAAAAGCCGTTTCAGACAAAGCAGATGCCACACAGACAGAAATCGATAATGCGCGCGCAACTTTGCTTGCCGCTGAAACAGAATTTGCAGCATCAGTTATCGTAGCATCAGATGCAGTTCCAAGTGCACTTGCCGCAATCGAAAACACACCGGCATATGTAGTATTCAGTTCAACAGTCGAAAGCAATACAGCAGTTACCGACTGGGCACAAGGCTGGGGCGGCTCTCCTACATGGAGTGACTACACCTTTACAGTAGACAATGCTTCAAAAACAGTAAAAAAATTGACTACAGGCGGATGGTTCGGTCTGTATGAATTCAAAGCAAACGGCGCAACAATTTCAACAGCTGCAAAAGGTAACAAACATATGTTCTTCCATATTGATTTGTATACAAAAGACGCAGTTGCAGTAAAACCAGTTGTTTCAGTTGGTGAAAGCGGAGCAGGAGAAAAAGAAGTTTCAACAGAAGCCGGCGAATACGGATGGAAAGCAATTGATGTTGATTTGACAAAACTCAACGCTTCAGAAAATGCATTCATGTTCCAGCTCGGATTTGGCCCGATGACCGATGTATATGTCGACAATATTTATCTGTATGAAAAAGAAATCGCTCCAGAAGCACCAGTCGTAACAACACTTCCAGTCCTTCAGCAGGGCAATAGTGCGACAAAGATTGAAGGAGCAGGCATCTGGATTTACCTTGACAACACAAACCTCGAAATCACAGGAGCAAATGCCGCCGACATTGTAAGCGCATCAACCATTACAGTCAAAGACCATGCAAGCGGCGATGCTGTAACAGTAAACTCATGGGAATTCAATGATTATGGCGATAGTCCAAAATCAGTCCGCCTGTTTGGCATCATGCAAGATGCAACACACACCACGATTGATGTTGACATTGCACTCAAAATAGGAGCAAACACATACACTGGAACAGTTAATTTTGTAGACGGTGAATTTAAGGCTGAATAATAAGTAAGCCGAATAACCATACCCCCTTGAATGAGGCAGGTTCAGGAGTCCAGAGCGATTCTTGAACCTGCCGATTTTTTTTGTCTGCGGCGGTGCTACAATCCTTAACGCAGATACAAAAAAAGGGGCTGTCCAAAAGACAGTGCCGTTCGCATTTATGCTAGAGCTTCATTATTTGTAAAGCTCAACAAGTTTCTGGAGATGTTCGAATCGTGCTTTAGCAGCCTGTTCGTTTGTCGTTCGCTACGCTCACTAACGAGTTTTCGTGCCGAAAACTCGCGTCACACTTTCTTTGCTTATACAAGCAATTTTCGTAGACGAACAACAAACTTGCATTGTGCCCGCTCTGGGAACTTGCGTGTAAGAGCAGAGTATCGTGTCTCGTTGTTGAGGAATGC
>NZ_CAMHSK010000066.1 GCF_946187725.1 uncultured Treponema sp. | reverse complement strand
GCTACATGCTCTTAAAGTATGTTTCTGGCATCAACATGAGCACGGCAAAGAAAATTGTCGCATACCGCGACCAGAACGGCAAAATAACAAGCCGCGAAGAGCTCAAAAAAGTTCCAGGCTTGGGACCAAAGGCATTCGAGCAGTGTGCAGGCTTCTTGAAGATTGCAGAAAGCTCTGACCCTCTCGACAACACTTGGGTTCACCCGGAGAACTACGATGTAGCACGCGAAGTTCTGGATTTCGTAAAAAGCGGAAAACAGGTTCCAGCCGAGACAAAAAAAGCCCTCATCGAAAAATACAACATCGGTGAGACAACTTTGAATGACATCATCGAAGAGCTTGGAAAACCAAACCGCGACCCGCGCGACGGATATCCAGCTCCAATCATGCAGAAAGGCGTTGTTAAGTTCGAAGATTTGACTGTCGGCATGAAAGTCACAGGCAAAATCAAGAATGTTGTTGACTTCGGTGCTTTTGTTGACATCGGTTTGCACGAGACAGCTTTGATTCATGTTTCAGAGCTAAGCGATTCATTCGTTTCTGACCCGATGGATGTAATCAAAGTCGGTGATGTAAAAGAATTCACAATCATCGCGCTCGACAAAGACCGAATGCGAATCAGCCTCAGCTTGAAGAGCGATGCAAATACCCGCCTGGGGCAGACAAACGAGGGCAAAAAACCTTCTTCTGACGGCACAGGCAAAAAACGCGTCGTAGTCGTAAAGAAAGGAAGTGGTTCAGCTGCCGCATCAGGCGACAAAAAGCCAGCCTTCGCAAGCGACCGCCCGCGCAACGGCGGAAACCGCAACTTCGGTTCGGATGATGGAATGTCATATAATCCATTCGCGGCTCTTTTGAAACGATAAATGCGCTACATGGAGGTAGCGTAAAAGACAGTGATGTGCGAGTTTTGCTTTGCAAAACTCGTCACGACATGGATGTCGAAGCCTTTGCTAAAATGAAGAAATAATGCACCACAAATAAAATGCAGGAAAGCCACATGGAATTTGCTCCATGTGGCTTTTTTATGCAATTTGTCTTTCTTTTTCAAGGATTTTCACAAATTTTTTTCACCCAAAAAGCGTTTTTCTCCAAAAAAAGCGGTATTTTGTAAAAAAAAATGCAAAATTTGATAGTATTACTATCAAATTCGCTTGCTTTAAATCAAAACCCGTGTTTTAATATATATAGAAAGTGATAGTAGCACTATCACTTTCGTAAGGAGGAAAAATAAATGAAAAAGTTGGTAAAGGTTCTTTCTGCTCTTGCTCTTGCTGCTGCTTTGGTTGGTTGTTCAGATTTGGCTGACGAAGAAGGCGATGCTGAAATTGCTGCTCGTGCTGCTGCCTCAAACAAAGTCACTTACACTATGGCATCTGAAATCAGTCGATTGGTTTACGAAGGTTATAACGAAGGAAAGAACGGTCCAATCATCATTACAAAAGGTGTTCTTAAAAGCGGATGGACTTCAAAAAATGTATATCTCATCACACTCTCTGGAACAGAAATCATTAAAAATCAGACAACAGGTTATCTCACTGACTTGAAGAGTGGATTCAACCTCAAAAACGCTTATCTTGATAATGTAGTTAGCATTGTTACAAAAAATATCCCGAAAAACTCTAATCTTGTTTTTGCCGGACACAGTTTGGGCGGAATGATTTGTCAGCAGGTTGTTGCTAACGACACAATCAAAAAGAATTACAATGTTCTTAACACAGTCTGCTTCGGTTCACCACTTCTTTCTGCTGGCGACCGTGAAGGAACTGTTCAGCGCCTTGGCGATACATCTGATATCGTTCCATATTTGAGCGGAAGTCTTTTCAACAACACTCTTTGGGCAATTGCTGGTCTTAACCGTGAAGACGGCGGTTATGGCACAGATTTTGCAAACGCTCATCAGAGCTACATTCGTGATGATGAATGGGGAAAATACGATGTAGTTGGAAAGAAATACGGTGGTGCAAGAATCACTTTGGACTTGAACACAAAGACATTCTATAAGTCAAAGGTTTGGTTCCAGAAATAATTCTAATTATATAGAAGAAAATTAGACAAGTCTGGAAACTGTGGTTGTGGAACGCTACGGTTTCTGGACGGTTTGATTATTAACGGTGGTTTGATTTTTCAGCCGCCGTTTTTTGATTTTAAATGCTTCATTTCGCTGTAGAATTTTTTGTAAAAATCTGACAAATCACGGATAATAAGTTATAATTTTACGATAAGCAAAAAGTTTTCTTAGATTATCACTATAATTGATGTTCAAGGAGGCGCACTATGAAGAAGTCCGTTTTTTTTATAAGCATTTGTGCCGCTGTTTTAGTTTTTAGTTGTGACGATTTTTCTAATCTTGAAATGCCCGAATCACTTTCAATAAAAACTGCCGCAAAATTTGAATTTCCTATGGGCAATGGAGCGATTTCTATTCGTGAAAAAGCCGGAATTGAAAAGATTCAGGAAATTCTTAACGAGAACATAGAGAAAAACAACTCAAGTGATTCGACTTCTGAAAGTTCTGAGAATTCTGAGAGCACGGAAAATTCATCTGAAAAAAAGCCTGCGCCAGAGGTTTACGAATATGCTCCGACTGAGTCAAAAGGCGATAATCCGGTGATGCAGTATGTCATCAATTACCCGATTAAAGAAATTCCCCTCAGAATTGATGACGGTACAGGTGATAAAACTGATTTGAGTAATATTCAGATTCCAGAAACAACTTTTGAAGCACCTGATTTTAACGCATCTATTTCTGAAACCATGACGATTACAGGTCAGTCTTTCCCGATGGCAGAACTTGGAGTTCTTGGGCCGCAAACAATGCCTGAGGTCGGATTCGATTTTGATATTACGGATCCTGATTTTGCGACAATGGAAATTCGCAAGGGTTCAATGAATATTAAAATTGTAAAGCCGACTGCGACATCGGTTTCTGCTGATTTCAGCATGCTCGTTAAAATCTCTCTTGTAGAAAAAAATAATCGTTCAAAAGTTATTGCAACTACAGGCGATGAGTTGATTGAATGTGCAAATGGCGCTGATATTGTCCTTGATTTGGCGGGAGCATCGCTTGTTCCGCAAATGTACATCAATGTTGAGGGCACAGTTTCTGGCGGAACTTTAGGAAAAACTCATACTTATGGTGTTTCAATGAGTCCTTCTGATGATTTTTCACTCAAAAAAATCACTGGACTCAATATGAGTAAAGAAGATTTGGCAAAAACCGGTAATGACAGGGTTTATGTTGCAAGAGATTTTGAGCTTACAGGCTTAAACTCAAGCCTTAAAGAGGCAACAATCGAAAAGGGCGAGCTTGATTTCTATTGTGCACTTCCAAAGGGTTGGAGCGGAATCAAAATCAAAAAATCAAACTTCCTTATTCGGGGCGGAATCAATATCCCGAATTCTGATTTCTCGCTTGATAAAGATACGCCGGAAGGATACATTCTCTATAAAACGGCTTCACTGGACAATAAAAAAGTTGTTCCGCAGACGACTTATACTTATGAAAGTGATGTAGTTCCAGACGATGCTTCAACTTACGATGGGGATAATGTCAGTTGGCTTGAAGTTGCACTTGAAAATGCTGAAATCATCTTTGCAGATTCTTCTGCTGGTGAAAAAACTGAACTTGTAATGAGCGGTTCTCTGCGAATCGAGTCACTTACAAATATCAAAATCTCTCTTGAAGAACTTACGAAGTTTGAGGGTGAGGAAGATACCGGCTTAAATCTTTCTACGCTTTTGAGTGATGTTCTAAAAGGTGAAAATCAGGACTTAATAGAAGATATTGAATTTGCTGATTCAGAAGATGCTTCCCTTTCCGGATATCTGTTTGTTTCTCAGCCAACCGAAAATGAAGTATTGCAGAGCCTTGAAATTGAAGGAACAGTTGTTGCTTCTTATACTGACAAAAAAGGCAATCCACAGCCGGATTTGTATCTCTTGGGCGAGAGTGAGACAATCAAAGGCCGAATGAGCATGAAGAATCCTAGTCCGTCCATAAGAAAAGCGGCCGAAGCAACAGAAGAAAAAGAAGCGAATGTGATTGTTGATTCAAGCGTATTCAGCAAAGAGAACTATTCTGCCAAAATCGCAGACGGAAAAATCTCGAAACTCATTAATGACAAACCTGATGGCTTGAAAGTTAAGTATAATCTTGGGCTTGCCAGTGACGAAGAAGGATATATTGAGCTTGAAGGAAATGTCGTTAATGCACTCAAAAATTCGGATTCTGTGATTTCGATTTCTCTTGCCCTTATCGTTCCTTTGCAGTTGAAACTTAAAGATGTTGCCGATGTTCCAGAAAAAGGCAATCGAGACAATACAATCACAATTGAGGATGTAATGTCGCTTTCAAAGAGCGAGAATTCAAAATTAGACAAAGATTTGCTTAATCGTGACAGTGCAGAGGATAGTGAAGATTGGGTAAAATATGCTGAGGCAGTTAAGAAATTTGAGTTTACCTACACGGTGGACAATAATATCATTCTTAACGGTGATACTGTAATCGATGAAAAAGGCGTTGAATTTCCGAAAGGTGAGCATCCTCTTGGGCTGCGGGTCTGTATGTATGCCGTTGATTCTGAAGGAAAAAAAGTTACCTGGTTTGGTGAAGAAGAGGATGGCTATTGCAAGGAACTTGATACTTCAGAAGGTCAGCATAGTTTTGAATTCTCAAAAGATGAGACAATTTCTATCTTAAAAAATTATCCGTTTATTCCAAAATTTATGATTGAGATTCCTGCTGACGGTTCATTGCAGTATGTTCCTCGTGACGGTTCGTTTGGAATTTCTGGAAAAGTTCGTGTTGAATTTGATGAGAATGTTTCAGTTGAAGTCTGGAATAAGAATGACAAGAAAAACAAGGACAAATAAGGAAAGGAGGTGAAATTATGAAAAAGGTTTTAACGACTGCACTTTTTACTTCAGTTTTCGCTCTGTTTGCACTTCCTTTTGCTTCTGCTGAATTTGACGGAGATTTGCTCTCAAAACCGCATCGTATTTTTGAAATTGGAGTTGATTCTAACTCTATGACTGCGAACAGCTCTTTTGGACTGAAAGATGTTTTAAAAAAACATATAGAACTTGATTTAAAGAAACTTGCAGATGAAATGCCGAATGATGGTTTTTCCGTCGCTTTTAACAACAGTGAAACGGCCTTTATAAATCTGAATGTAAGCAGCCGTTTCAGGTTCAGCATTTTTTCTGGCCTTGAATCTTCCGGGCATTTTAATATCGAAAAGGACATTTTTGACTTTCTCGGTAACGGAATGAATGTCGGCGAGAAAAAGACAGTCGATGTAACTGGAAATGCTGATATCTTCTATAATATGGGCATTTCTTTTCAGACAATCATCAAGGGGTACGGTATAAAATTCAAGCCGAGTTATTTTGTTCCAATTGCTTATGTTCCGAAAACGACGGCGACAAGTTATGTTTACACAACAGAAGACGGTCATATTGTTGCAAAGGCCGAAGCAAATGTTGATGTTTATACTTCCGTTGATATGCATGACTTTATGGAAGAAAAGAAATCGGTTGATATTCTCGATCTTTCTGCAAGCAATCTTCTTTCGAATGGTGGATTTGATTTTGCCATTGAAATTGAGAGAAACTGGCTTCATGGGTTGAATGCAGGGCTTTACACGCGAATTCCATTGATTACTGGAACGCTCAAAAATAAAATGAGTACCAGAGTCTGGGCGGTTTTTGAAGAAACAAATGCTCTTGGCTATTTAAACGATACTGAAAGTCATACGAATGAGCACGGACACGATGATTTTGTTTATTCGACCAATGAGAATTTAAAAGTGCATCGTCCATTAAAACTCGGATTGAACGCAACTTATATGCCGTTCGGTGATTTCTTTAAGATTCAGCCTTCTGTAGGTTTGGCAGTCAAAAATCCATTTTCGAGTGATTCAATTTTTTATCCCGAATATTCATTGGATTTCAGACTTTCGTTGTTGCACAGAATTTTCAACTTCAATTTGGGAACCGCATATCAAAATCAGATTTTCCAGCAGCGCATTGGTTTCGGCTTAAATCTGCGTGTGCTTGAAGTTATTGCTCAGGCAAGTATGTGTGGCACAAATATTCTGGCAAGTTTTGACCGAAACGGTTACGCGGCATTGGTTGGAGTCAGGATTGGATTCTAAAGAAAATTGATAGCAAAGTGAAGCGAATCTATAAAATTCGCGGTGTCATTAAGAGGACTGCTGACATTTGTTGGCAGTCTTTTTTTATTTCTTTCTGTTTACGACTTTTATACGGAACGGTATAATTAATGTTATACGGACGGCTTATTGAGCCGCTAGGATCAAAGTAAATATGTTAGAACATAAAGGAACAAAATTATTAGAAACAAAAAGATTAATTCTCAGACAGTTTAAAATCGCGGATTATACTGAAATGTACAATAATTGGGCTTGTGAAGATATTGTTACAAAATATTTAACATGGCCAACACATGCTAACAGCAGTATTACAAAATCGATTCTAGAAGATTGGACAGAAAAGTACAAAAACAATGATTTTTACAATTGGGCGATTGAATTAAAAGAAGAAAATAAAATTATTGGAAATATTTCCGTAGTATATTATAGGGAAGAATCATTGTCTGCTATTTTAGGATACTGCATGGGAAGTAAATGGTGGGGGCAAGGAATAATGGCAGAAGTTGGAAAAGAAGTTGTAAAATTCTTATTTGAAGAAGTCAAATTTAATAGAATTGCCGCTGTCCATGATAAAAATAATCCAAATTCCGGTAAAGTAATGCAAAAAATCGGAATGAAATACGAAGGAACTCTAAGAAGTGCTGGAGTAGATAATCAAGGAATAATTGATGAAGTTTGGTATTCTATTCTAAGAAATGAATGGAAAAATA
>NZ_CAMHSK010000065.1 GCF_946187725.1 uncultured Treponema sp. | reverse complement strand
GCTATTCCACACGGAAAGACTGACACAGTCGCTGATTTGGTTGCATGTATTGGCATTTCTGATAATCCTGTTGATTTCGATTCTTTGGATCAGGAGCCATGCCGCATTTTCATCATGACACTTTCACCAATCAACAAAACTGGTCCGCACCTTCAGTTCCTCGCAGAGGTTAGCTTGCTCTTCAAGAGCGCAGAGAAGCGTGCTCAGATTTTGAACACTCAGGACAAGGCTGAGGTTATCAAGATTTTGACCGAGTAGCAGAAAGTTAAAAGGCGTTTTGATGTCGGAAATCTCTACCAAGTGTAGAGATTTTTTTGTTTATGAATAATTGAGGTAAAAAATGAAGCTTGAGCGTTTATTTGAAGTAAAAGAGAGCAAATTGTACACCGTGGGCGGAGAGTCAGTTTCGCTTGATGGAAAGGCTTTTCCTGTTAAATGGAGCGATGTTGAAGCGGGTGAAGGTGAGTACAACGAAGATTTTCTTGCTAAATTGCGTGATGAACTCAAAACTCTTGAAGAAAAAAAATCTTTCGTTTTTATAGAGCCTGTTTTTGATAAAAGCGGTGATTATGAGCAGTTTACGGCAGCCATGAAGCATTGTGCCCGCCGGGTAAAAGATTGCGTTTCTGTAATTGGTTTCGCTGTTCCTGAAGAAATAATCGCGTACAAAGATTTCTACATTGAGGAATTATTCGCAAAACATGCTCACTATTGCTTCTTCTGCAAGCGAAGTGTTGAACCGGGTGTTGTTCAGTATTGATTGCGAAAAGTCTAAAAAAAAATGTAAAATTGCGAAAAACGGTAATAAATGCGAAATTTTCATCAAAAAAACATAATTTTTTCTGAATTTTCCATTGACTGAAAATATTTTTTTTGCAATCATACTTGCATGAATTCTTTCAAAGCTAAAACATTTAGCGGCACGGTAATATTTAGTTCTCTTCTTTTGGCAATCTGCTTCTTTGTCTTAAAGTGTATTCCGTCGCCAGCAGAAAAAAATGCGGAGTCGGCAAAAGAAATTCCTGATTTTAATATGCTTAACAGCATGGATTTTACTGAGGAGTATTTTGCGGAGGCCGGCTTCAAAACCGAATACTCAGATGATTATTCTCCGGAAGATGATGAAGGGCTGGCTCTTTACAGACAGCCACAGTCTAGACCAGCGGTTGAGTGGTTTTATACACATGTAACAAGTAATCGTGAGGTTGCGCTTGCAATCCTTGAAAATGCTGATAAAAACGACATCCCACTTTCACTTGCATTTTCACTTGCCTATGTAGAGAGCCATTTCAAAGTTGATGCAGTTAATTCAAATTCTAACCGTACGATTGACCGTGGATTGTTCCAGCTTAACAGTTCGACTTTCCCAAAACTCAGTGAAGCAGAGTTCTTTGACCCAAAAGTAAGTGCAAAGTACGGAATGAGTCACCTCAGATACTGCATGGACATTGCCGGAAACGAAATCACGGCTCTTGCAATGTATAATGCTGGTACTTCTCGCGTAAAGCAGAACAAAACACCGCAGCATACTTTGAACTATGTTGCAAAGATTTCAAACTATCGCGGCCATCTTGAGAATAAATTCAGCACAGAAGTGCTTGCTTTCTATTCAACTTCTACTAATAACACGGCTTTAGCAAAAAAATAAATTGGCTGATGTAGTTAGTCAAAAGCGTAAAAAAAGATTCGCGGGATAAATTGGATAATTTTCCTGTGTAAAAACAAACATCCCAGTCAAGTTGTTCAATCAACCATGACTGGGATGTTTGTTTTTATATAAAAAACTGCCCGCGTTTAACTTATTCGTTATTCTTTTCTGGGGCGACGACCACAACATTTGGTTTCGATGCAGAAACCTGTTACATCGCACTTGGGAACGAAAAGATTTTCGCAAATCCACTTCCATTCATCAGAGTATTCGCTTAGTGCTGTTTTAATTTCGTTTGCAAGCGTGCGGATTTCGATATATGCTCTCGTACATAATCTTTGGTTCATCAAGTTTATCATGTTGCGCAAATTCCGCTTGTCTACGATTTTTGTCATCATGCCGAGCGGCAGGATGTTTGCAGCATCTTCTTTTGAAACGCCCAGTTTCATTAGAGTGGCATAGCTTTTTCGAATCTGCTCCATACAATCTTCGTAAGCTTTTTGTGCTTCCGGAGATTTTTTTGCCGTGGTGGGCAGATAGTAGTCAAACTTTTCGCAGTTTACATAGCGCGTGCTTTCCTGTAATCGTGTAGGACCACCGCCAATGTGTGTGTAATATTCGCGGATTGCCCGTGCAGAGTAGCCTGAAATGCACAATTCGATGTCAACATATTCAAGAACCCGCCCGTGACCGCTTGAAATACAGTCTTTTGCGCGCTTTATGTTTTTTTCAGCATCATCAATCGGACTGTTCCAGCAAACGCCTGCCATCTTGCCGATTTTCTGAAGAGGATATTTGTCTGTTGTGTCGAATATTTGAATCAATTTAGTTTCCTTTTTTTGCTTCTGGCAGATTGACGATTGCGCCGCTGGCTGTGAGTGGCACATATTCCGGAACCTGACGACCATCCCATTTTTTTGCTTTTTCTAGCTCGATTTCAAGTTCCTTGAGCTTGATTTCAACCTGATAGTTCTGTGCGACTTTTGCGTTGTAGTAAGCGAGTGCATCTGCTTCCACGCGTTTTGCTTCGGCCGCTTTCTGTGCTTTAATCAATTCACCTTCGGCAGTCTGTTCTGCGGCCTTTTTCTGAGCTTCAGCTTCTGCGACCTGCTTTTGTGCGTTTGTCTCTGCAAGCTTCAAATCCTGCTCGGCCTGACGAACCTGCTGTGTACGGTTCATTGTTTCCTTGATGTTTTTGTCAAAATCATCGCTCCAATCCCAGTTTGAAATTGTAAGCTGTGTGACTTCGATTGGATATTCTGCAAGTTTTGCATTAAGTGCTGCTGTTACATCGCCTGTGATTTTATCCTGATTTTCAACAAGCTCGTAGATTGAGTATTTGCCGACTGATTCTTTTACGCTTGCAACGAGGCTTCGTGTGATGGCATTTTCAAGAATCGATTCGTTGTATTTTTTGACCGCATCCATGATTTTTGCTCCGTCGTAGCGGTAGAAAACCGTAACCTGTGAGCCGACAGTCTGCATGTCTTTTGTGATGGCACCGTCTTTTCCGACAGAGAAAGTGACATTCATGCCTTTTGGAACAATTGAATATTTTTTGATTATGCTGACAAATGGCGGATGAAAATGCATTCCTGGTTCCAGAACATCACCTGTAACTTCACCAAGCATTACCTGAACTCCGCGTTCATTTGGGGCAACAACCGAGAAAGATTCATAAGCGGAACCAGCAAGAACGGCGAGCACAATTAATGTGACCAGAGATTTTGTTGCGAATTTTTTCATAGAATTCTCCTGAAAAGTAATATTATAAATATAGTAAAAAATCGCCAAATTTGGAAGAAAAAAATAGCGAGCGTTAAAAAATCATGTTAAAATGTTTTCATGTATCACTTTATTGTAAATGTTCATGGAAGCAGCGGTAAGGCTTTTCTAAAATGGAATAAAATTCGTGCACTGTTGCGGAATAAAAAAATTGATTTTAAGGTTCATGTGCCGCAGCGGGTTGGTCATGCCATGCAGATTGCTCATGATATTTCCGAACTTCCTGAAGATGACATAAAGATTGTCGTTGTTGGCGGCGACGGAACGATTAACGAAGTTCTGAATGGAATCACGGATTTTTCGCGGATTAAGCTTGGAGTTATCCCAACAGGTTCAGGAAATGATTTTTCAAGGGGAATGAAGCTGCCACGCCATAATCAAAAAAAGGCTCTCGAACTCATCTTAAAGTCAAAAGGTGACAAAAAAATCGATTTAGGGCGTTCTACGGTGCTTTCAACGAATGACAGCCGTATTTTCGGAATCAGTTCAGGTTTTGGGCTGGATGCGATTGTCGGCACGGGCATCAATGAGGCAAAAATCAAAAAGATTTTGAATTATGTCCACCTTGGAAAGCTGAGCTATGCGTTTTTGACGATTCAAACGCTTTTTACCATGCGCACTTATTCGGTCTCGCTAAAATTTGACGATGACGAGCCGATTAGTTTCAACAAACTGATTTTCCTTGCGGCGATGAATTTCAAGGCTGAAGGCGGTGGTGTGCCCATGGCTCCTAAAGCACTTGGTGATGACGGTGAACTTTCAATCTGCATCGCGGCGGGTGTACCCAAGTTCCTTACATTCCTGCTGTTCCCGCTTTTGTGTATGGGCTTGCACGGTCGTACTAAAGGATTTTATCTTCGAAACTGCAAGACTCTCACGCTGCAATCTGACGAAAAAAGCATACTTCATACAGACGGTGAACTTGTTGGAAGCGTCGACAGCGTGAAATTCGAGGTTCTGCCGCAAAAACTGACCATGCTTGTGTAAAAAAAAGCAAGGGGAAACGACACCTTTAGTAATATCCGGCTGAAAAATATTTTCAGCCGAGACTCGCTAAAATCGCACATCGTGCGATTTTGCCCTAAAGGGCACGCTCCCTATCCCTCGCGCACTCTTTTTCTTCCAAAGTCTATGATGTTTATTTCATAAGTTTTGCGTATTTCTGAGCGAGCCTCTTCGACTTAACTGCAGCCAGACCGCAGTAGTTGCTCAAGAAATCTCCATAGGAGATTTCTTGTTACGAACTATTGCGGATGTTATCAAGACATGTTTTGTTATTTCATAAGTTCTTTGTATTTCTGAGCAAGTCTCTTTGATTTGACAGCAGCAAGGCCGCAATAGTTCGCCGGATTCTCGAAGAAGGTTGCCGGATTTTCGATTCCGAGTTTTTCGAGCTGAGCCGTGATTTTTGCAAATGCTTCTTCGTGAGTTTTGAGAACTTCAAAGAAGGTTTTGCCTGTTTTTTCTGCTTCGAGAGTGATTTTTCGGATAACTTCGTGGCCGTCGTTTACACCAGCTTCTCCAAGCAAAATATATGCCGGTTCTGCAAGAACGCCGCCCTTGACCTTTCCGCCTGCTCCCTGCAAATTCTTTGCCATTCCTTCCTTATCTGCCTGTAATCCTTTGACTACTGAGTTCATGCGGGCAACTGCCATTGTAAAGCCTGAAACATAGTCAGAAATGAAGCGCTGGCTTGCTGAGTTTGTGAGGTCGCGCTGATGCTCTGAAATCTGGTCCATGTAGAAAGTGATTACGCGCGGGCACATTGCCTTCCACAGAGATTTTACATGCTCGCTGTTCCATGGATTTCGCTTCTGTGGCATTGTCGATGAGCCGACCTGAGTTGAAGCAAAGTATTCGAACACTTCACCGATTTCGCTTCTCTGCAAGTTGCGCAAATCGTCTGCAAGGTTTGCGATGATTCCGAATGCAACATTCATCTCCAAAAGGAGACGCAAAACATGCTCTGGTTCAACGAGCTGATTTGAATATTCAGAAGGTTTGAGACCGAGGAATTCAGTGTAGATTCGCTCAAGTTCTTCAGGGTCTTTTACAATCATTGAAGGACCGTTGTATGAACCAACCGGACCTGCGAGCTTTCCGACCAAATCATCACTCAATTCTTCAATTTTTAAGATTGATTTTCCTAATCTGGCAACGAATTCTGCGATGCTCCATCCGAAAGTGATTGGAACTGCGTGCTGACCATGTGTGCGGCCTACCTGAGGAGTTGCACATTCACGCTCTGCGATTTCACAAAGATATTTTTCGAGCTGTTTAAGTTCTGGAAGAACGACATTTTTTGTGACATCTCTCATTCGGCAGCTCAAGGCTGTGTCCAGAATATCAACCGAAGTTGCTCCAAGATGAATGAGAGGCCCGATTTCAGCATTGACTTTTGTTTTCATTACATTGACAAGAGCACGAATATTATGCTTTGTTTTTTCTTCTTCTGCATAAACTTCTTCTGGGTCAATGTTAGCGGCTACTTCATCAAGTGTTTTTGCGAGTTCATCTGTAAGACAGCCTCGTACTTTAAGGTGAGCCTTTACGAGGGCTGCCTCACATTTTGCACAAGAGCGGATAGAAGCCTGTTCGCTGATATACTTAGAAAGTCCGTCAAAAGCCGCTTTTTCTGAAAGAGAGTAGCGGTGGTCGATACATGAGAGATTCTCAAAAATATTGCGTGTTTCCATGATGTTGAAATTATACTGAAAATTTCGTATTGATACAACGATACAAAAAAAATCCCGCACCTCAAATGAAGCACGGGATTAATGATTTAATTATTCAGTCGGATTATGACTTTGTAATGAGTAATGTTTTTGTGTCGAGTTTGAGGCCTGCTGCGACATCCTTTTTATCATGAATCTTGAGGATATCAACGCTTACTGCGTCTGCCTTCTGATTCAAGTGAAGAACTGCAGAAAAGTAGCCTTCGAGGTTTGCCGGAACTGAATCAGTGAGTTTGTCTCCGTCAGCAGTTGAAGCACCCCAAACAGTTACATTCTCTGATTTTGCATAATTTGCAACAGCTTTGATATCATCTTCTGAGACTTTTGCAAAGTCGATTCCATCAAGAATAACGCCTGATACAGCGATTCCACCGGCTTTGAGAGCATTCAAAGTGTTAACGACTTTAGCAAGAGAGAAGTTATCAAGAGAGAAGTTGAGGATTGTTCGTTTTGAAACGATAGATTCCTTGAGTTCTGCAGCATTTCCAACATTCTTCTTTTTTGCAAGTTCTGTGAAGATTCCGTCGTACCAAGAGATTGCATTTGATGAATCAAATGATACATGAACAAGCTGTTTGTCCTGCAACAAAGTGTCCATTCCGAACTGAACGAGCACTGATGTTTTACCCAATCCCTTTTTTGATGTGATGAGACCAATTTCTCCGGCTTTCAAACCGCCTTCTGTAGCAGAATCAAAAAGACGGATTGTACTTTTATCATAAAGATCTTGTTTTACCATAATTTACTCCTTTAAAAACCCCGCGTTTAGCGGCGTTGCACGGAAGGATCGGATTCGCAAGTTTTGCTGACAGCTAAAACCTGGCCGCGATAAAAACTACATGGATGCAATTTTTATCATGCCTCCTGTGATAATTCTGTGATTAAAAATGTTGCATGAGGCAACTGAACTGTAAGTTTCTGCCGACGACAAAAACTGGACGTGATAAAATTATGTAAGGTTAGTTTTTATCATGCCTCCTTAGTTTTAAACTCTCTTTAATAATATTATAACACGAGTTTAAAAAAAAAGGAAACTGATTTTTTCAGTTTCCTTCTTCTTTGAACGAAAAGTTATTTGTGTTGCGAGTTTTATGACAAAACTCGCTGGGGTAAAAGCACTCCGTTAAAATGAAGTGCTTTTATGACTTATTTCTGAGCTGCTTTTCGCTCTTCCTGATACTTTTTGATGAGCTCGTCAGCAACATTGCCCGGAACTCGACCGTATTTCAGGAATTCCATTGTGAATTCTGCTTTACCCTGTGTAGAAGAACGCAAGATTGTAGAGAATCCGAACATTTCTGAAAGTGGAACTTCAGCGTTAACTACAGACATGTTATTTTCATCTGTAGACTCAAGGATTACACCACGGCGCTGGTTGATAAGACCGAACATGTTACCCTGGAATTCTGTAGGTCCTTCGATAGAAACCTTCATGATTGGTTCGAGGATAACTGGCTTTGCCTTCTCGTAAGCTTCGCGGAATGCACCAATAGCTGCAGTCTGGAATGCGATGTCTGAAGAGTCAACTGGGTGATACTGACCATCATTGATTGTACATTTAACACCAACGATTGGAGCACCGATAAGTGAACCCTTTTCCATTGCTCGTTTGAAACCTTTGTCACAAGATGGAATGTATTCGTTAGGAATAGCACCACCCTTGATTGCGTCTACGAACTCGTAGTCTT
>NZ_CAMHSK010000064.1 GCF_946187725.1 uncultured Treponema sp. | reverse complement strand
TGGAGACGACCGGACTCGAACCGGCCACCCTTTGATTGCGAACCAAATGCTCTACCAGATGAGCTACGCCCCCAAAATTGAATAAAGATATCTTTAAAATCTTATCTCTTTTTAAGAAAAAACTCAATTAGTTTTGAGGGCGTTTTGCAAAGATTCACAAAACCTTCATTGTGTTACTTTTTAATTTCTGCGGTGAGCGAATTTTTGTGGAATATGAAGGTGTAATTTCCAGTTTCAGCAGGGGTGAAAGAGAAATTCGTGCCTATTCCAGGTGCATCACTTGTTTCAATTTCTGTATTCAAAACAATGCTCGATGAATTAGAATCTTTTGGGCCATAAGAGTGAGCCCAGTCTGCATTTTCGTCAAATTTGAATCCGTATTTTGTCCCGGCCGTAAGCTCAACTGTAACAGAAAAATCACCACTTGCTGAATTAAAGGTCATTTGTGTTGCCCCCCACTCATTCATCGTGCCTCTGAGATACATTGTTACGGAGTCATGATCCCAAATGTCAAGGACAGTCTGTTTGTCGCCGGAACTCAAATCATACACACGAATTTCGTAAGAACAGAAATTATAAAAAAGTAAATCCGATCCATCTGTTTTGATTGTCGTGTCAGCGTCTTTATTTCCTACTAGAAGACTGTACGAATCGGTATTCAAGCCAGGATTAGTGAAATAGAGCGTGTTTTGTTTTGAAGAAGTAAGATTTGCAACAACGAGCAGTTTTTGTGAGCCATTTGTGATGGTGTAAGCAAGTGCGTGTTTCCATGGTTCTTGGGTTTCTGTATAAATCATGTCGATATCAAGAATCTGCACTGTTCCGTTTGCAAAAACCTCTTTGTATTCGGCTGTTTTTCTAAGATTCAGGAGCGCTTTGTTTACATTGAGAGGTGAATCTGTTGTATTTTTCTGAGTATTTGCTGATGTCCAGTTAAATGGCTGCCTTAATCTTTCGTCTCCGCTCTGGCTACCCGATTTTTGTGCGATTTCGTTTCCGTAATAAATGAACGGAACTGTCGGCCGGAGAAGTGAAAGTGAAGTCGCCAAGGCTGCTGCAGGACTTTCAGAAGGAATGTGATCGCCGAGTCTGTCAAAATATTCGTCATGGTTTCCAAGGAATGTTCCGTAGGCTTTGTTTGAATCAGGATTTGCGAAAAACTTTGAAAGGGAACTGTATTTGAATTTGTTATTGTAGTAAATGTCGGTTCCCTGGCATAAAACTTCTTCAATGCAAGTTTTTCCCTGATCAAAATCAAGAACCATGTTGAATTCAGGTTTTGCATCCGTGCCAAAGTATTTGTTAAGGGCTGTGCGGTCACCTTCAATCCATGCCTCACAGACCATGAATTTTGGTGACTCGTATTCATCGATGACTTGGCGAAGTTCTGCAAACCATTCGTGAGTTTCCGGCGTGTCCTGAAGCGAATCTTCGTTTTCTACAAGATAGCGCACCGCGTCAATTCGAAGACCGTCGAAGCCTTTGTTCAGCCAGTATCGCACGACATTTTTCATTTCTTCGCGAACTTCATAGTTCCGGTAGTTTAAATCAGGCTGGGTATTTGCGAATGCGGCGTAGTAGTATTTACCGTTTTTCAAATGCCAGGAATTAGCACCCCAGGTGTTTTTCCAATCGAGGGCTTTTGTATTCCACATATACCAGCTGGACTTGCCGTTTTTGCCGTCAACAGAATCCTTAAACCATTGATTCTGGTCTGAAGTGTGGTTCGGCACGAAGTCAAAAATGATTTTCATTCCGCGTGAGTGACATGCGGCTATCAGAGATTCAAGTTCTGCCTCTGCATTGGCTCCGTTTCCTGTTCCAAAATATGGATTCACTTTGTAAAAATCGTTGACATCGTAGCCGTGCATATTGGAGCCTTTGTAAGAGCAGTCCCAGAACGGACTCAGCCAGATTGCATCGCAACCCAAGTCATTCTGAATGTAGTCAAGACTGTCTTCGATTCCTTTAAAGTCACCGCAATTGGTTGAGCAGTTGTTTGAATCAGAATCTTTGAAACTCTTAATCCAGATATGATAGAAAGAAGAATTTTTCCACCAGTTTGCGCTTAGATTTTCGCTTTGATTTGTGAGTTCTGGCAAAGTATGCGGACTCTTATAATTTTTATCTCCGGTCCAGGCTTCAAGGCCGGCTGGTAAATTGGAAGTTCCCTTTCCATCAGAAGATCCGCAGGAAATCAGAAGGGAAGAAATCAAAAGGGCGGGTAAAAAGAATTTTTTGAGAAATCGTGCCATGTTGTACTCCATAAAGTGTTGTATTTTTAAATTATAGAAGAAAGTTGCTCTGTTTTCAATAAAGGCATGCTTGCTAAAAATTCGTCTAAGACATAAAATAAAGATTACTGTTAACGAATAGGGGAATTTATGGCAATTTCTATCAGAGAAAAATACGCAGAAATGTTCAAGGAACTTGCAAATGTTTCTGTTGCTGCGGCAAAAATTGATGAGACAAATGTTTACCAAAAAGAAAATCCTGCAACACGCAAATTCATGGACAAACTCGTTGCTGATAATATGGCTGAAGGAAGTCGTCTTGAGGGCAAAGAAAATTTCCGTGCATTTTTGGACGCGGTAAAATCAGGCAAGCACGGTCTTATCCTTATGGAGCATTATTCAAATACAGATTTGCCGGCACTTTGCTATCTTCTTGAGCATGATTTGGGCGAAGAAGGCAAAGATCTTTCAAAGCGAATTGTTGCAATTGCGGGCATGAAGCTCAATGAAGCAAATCCTCTTGTTCGTGCCTTTGCTGAAAGTTTTACTCGTGTTGTCATTTATCCGACACGCTCTCTCGATAAAGCAGAAGCCAATGCTCAGAGCGAAGAAGAAAAAATCGAAGAAGAAAAGCGAGCAAGAACAATTAATCTTGCGGCCATGCGTGCAATGGACAAATGCAAACGGGCAGGTGAGGTCATCTTGGTTTTCCCAAGCGGCACACGCTATCGACCAGGCTATCCAGAAACAAAACGCGGTTTGCGAGAAATTGATTCTTACCTCAGAATGTTCGATGTAATGATTCTTGTTACGATTAACGGAAGCGCGCTTACAATCGACATGAACAATCCGGATGACATGCTTGCTGATTTGGTCGAACCGGCCGTACAGATTTTTGGTTCAAGCCCGGTTATTGACTGTAAGCAGTTCCGAAAAGAATATCTTGCCACACTGCCTGCTGATGAAGCCGATCCGAAGCAAAAGGTTATCGACCACATCATGGAAATTTTTGATGAGCAGCATGAGCAAATCGAAAAAATCCGATAAAAAAAGCCCGCATCATTGACGCGGGCAAAACATTCTAATCTATCTTTTTGAGAATTTTTATGAGGCCGTTCTTGTCAATTAAGTCGATAGGGCGGCCTTCTGCATATTTGCGGCCTTCGTCACTGTAAAGGCCGGCGGAAATACAAATGCCCTTGTCAGCTTTTGCTTCCGAAACGCGTGAATGGAATTCGCGGACATATAAATCAGCCACGGCACCCGTAGTTCTGTAAAAACGGAAAATATGGGTTTCTTCCGAGCGAACGAATTCAACACTTGTCAAAATCTCGATATTCTCAGGTTTTACGGAAATATCAACAATTTTTGCAACTGCGCGCGGATAATATTTCATAACGATTTTTCGGCACAGAGACACGAAATCGCTTGAACTTGCCATGAGGTATGTCTGAAGGTTTTTGTTCTGGTTAAGCTCAGAATAGCGTGCAAGAAGCTGAGGAACATCCTTATACTGAGGATTGATTGCCATGATTTCCTGTAGATAGCTGATTCCGTTGCCAATTGATTTTAAAGCAAAATGAGCGAGTGCAAGACGATAGCGTGTTTCGATCGCAATTTCAGGAGTTGCATTCTGATGTTTCAGACCAATCTCAAAATCCTGAATAGCATTGTCGGCTTCACCGATTTTAAGATGGTGCATTCCTGCGGCGAGACAGGCTTTTGCTCCAAATTCTGGATCCGGACGCAAATGCATAAAGACCTTCATTGCCTTTTCACCATAGCCGCTTTCGTTCATGCCGTCAGCCATTGCAAAAAGAGCCTCTTTGTTTTCAGGGTTTTCATCAAGAGCGCGTTTGAGGTATGGAAGCGATTCCTTGTAATGTTTTGCCTTGTAGAGAGAAAGTCCGAGTGGCGAATTGAGACCGGGTGTTTCTGGTTTTAAGACTACGGCTTTTTTGAAGCGAGGAACGGCTTTTTCAAATTCATTATTTTTATAGAAAGTGAGGCCAAGATAATAGTTGACTTCAAAATCATTTGGATTAATCTGAACAGCAGAACTCAAACCCTTAAAAGCTTCGGGAATTTTGTTAAGTTTGACCGCACAAATACCCTGTCGGAGAGCAGCTTTAAAAACATCGATTTCTTTGTGGACAGGGGCAATGCTAATCTGGGTTTCGTAAATTGGATAAGCTTTATCCCAGGCCCTTTCGTTGTAGTACAAATTTCCAAGAGCGATAAGAGCGTCCGCATTATGAGGATCCTGTGCAAGTTTACGGGTCGAATCTCTGATTATTTGGGCGCGACTTTTCTGTTTTCCGCCTTTACCTGATTTTTTTCGGGTAGCAAAAGCGAGAACAAGCGCGCCAAAAGCGACAATAATGACAACAGCAATTAAAGTACTCATACTATGTCTATTATCGGCACATAGACTCTATTTTTTTAGTTCTTCGACAAATTCTGCGATTCTGTCCAAAGCAGTCTTCATTTTGTCGATGGCGGTGGCATAGCAGCATCGGATGTGACCTTCGCCGCCAAGACCGAAAACGCTTCCCGGAACGACTGCTACATTGTGTTTTTCAAAGAGTTTTGTTGCGAATTCTTCGCTTGTAAGGCCCAGGCCTTTGATGCTTGGGAACATGTAGAAAGCGCCTGTTGGCTCAGGAACTTCAAGTCCCATGTCGCAGAATGCCTTGTACATGAGATTTCGGCGCTGCTGGTAACTTACGCGCATTTTTTCGACATCCTTCCAGCCGTGTCGCAAGCCTTCGACAGCAGCATACTGACTGAAAATCGGAGCACAGATTGTGTTGTAGCCGTGGAGCTTTACGATTTGTGCAAGAACTTCTGCAGGAGCCGCAATGTAGCCGATTCGCCATCCTGTCATTGCGAAAGATTTTGAGAAGCCGTTGAGGATGATTGTGTAGTCCTTCATTTCCGGGAAAGAGCCGACAGAAACATGCTCTGCTCCGTCATAAGCAAGCTCACAGTAAATTTCGTCGGAAATACACCAGATTTGATTTTTGACAACGACTTTTGCGATTTTTTCAAGTTCGTCCTTTGGAATCATTGTGCCGGTCGGGTTGTTCGGAGAACACATCATGACGCACTTTGTTTTTGGAGTGATTGCCTTTTCAATCTGCTCGGCTGTTGGGTAGAATCCGTTTACGCTCGTGTCGATTGGAACGACCTTTGCGCCAGTCAATTCTGCGAGTGGAGTGTAGTTTACATAGCAAGGCTGAACGACGATGATTTCATCACCTGGATTCAAAATTGCACGAAGAACGGCATCAACGCCTTCCGAAGCACCAACTGTAATCAGAATTTCGTTTTTTGGGTTGTAGTAAAGATTATATCGCTCCATGTATTTGGCGATTTCTTCACGAAGCTCGATTAAACCCCAGTTTGAAGTGTAAGAGGTGTGGCCTTTTTCAAGATGGTAGTATGCTTCTTCACGGATAACCCACGGAGTCGGAAAATCAGGCTCACCGACCGAAAGTGAAATAACATCGTCATGACCAATCAGCATCTCAAAAAACTTACGGATGCCCGATGGCGGAATATTCTGCATTGATTTTGATAATCTATCTTCTCTTGTATTCATTTAAGCCATAACTCCTTCACGGCGGTCGCTTTCGTCCTCTACATAGAGAACATCATTTTCTTTGTATGTTTTGAGCAGGAAGTGAGTTTTTGTTGAGCGAACTCCTTCAAGCGTTGAGAGCTTTTGTGCTACGAACAAAGCGACTTCTTTTAAATCATCGCCTTCAATTACGACTTTGAGGTCGTAGCCACCGCTCATCAGATAAAGTGACTTGACCTGCGGGAAACGGTAGATTCGCTCGGCAAGTGCGTCAAATCCGTGTTCGCGTTCTGGCTGGCACTGAATTTCGATTTCGGCACGAACTTTGCCTTTGGTATTCGTGTCTTTTTCAGGGTTAACGATGGCGGCGTATTTTAAGATGATTCCTTCGTCTTCCAGAGACTTAATGATGGCCTTTACTTCGTCAGGCGTTTTTTTGGTCATTGCCGAAATATCTTCTACTGCAAGACGCGCATTCTCGCGCAGCAAATCAAGAATCTCTTCCTTTCCGTCCATAGCTGTACCTCGTAAATATTTTTGATTTAAATAGTTTAGAATATAATAGAAGATTTGAAAAGGTGTGTGTGAATTTGAAAAAAAAGGGAAAGAAGAGGAGCACCGCCGCACCAAAGCGGCAGATGCTTTTTATAAGATTTACTGCATCGAAAGATTCAGGTGGCGTGGAAGACCGTCAACCATGATTGGTGAAAGTTCTGCCTGAATGAGCGGGTGGATGTAGTGAATCAAGTCCTGGGTGACATAATCATCATCGGTAATCCATTCGAGCGGAATTTTCTTTTCGATGTTTGCGATTTTTTCAACATCGGCAGTTTCGGTGATTGCCATGTACGGATCATCTGAAACCCGCTTGATTACGACGACTTTTCCTGATTCGCCCTCAAATGCGGCTTTTACTGCTGCACCGCCAACATTGTATGCTTCAGTAATGTCCGTTCGGCTTGCCATGTGAGCCGCACATCGCTGCAAGGTTGAAAGCTCGATTGCACGGGCTTTTGTTCCGAGTTCGGCAGTAACTTTGTTTGCAAGGAATGTTGCCGTTCCAGACATCTGCTTGTGACCGAATGCATCGACGAATTCGACATGTTCTGCGGCAAGTTCAAATACAAATCTTCCGTCTGCAACTTTGACACCTTCTGAAACTGCAACGACAATTGATTTTCCTGTTTTTGAAAGTTCTTTGATTTTGTTAAGGAAGTGGTCAACATCAAAAACTTTTTCTGGAAGATAAATCAAATCGACGCCTTCGCAGTCATCTGATTTTGCAAGTGCGGCAGATGCTGTGAGCCAGCCCGCGTTTCGCCCCATGATTTCTACGATTGAAATTGTCGGATAGTCGTAAACATGACCGTCGCGGATAATTTCTTTCATTGTTGACGCAATGAATTTTGCTGCGGAGCCGAAACCTGGCGTATGGTCGGTGATTGCAAGGTCATTGTCAATTGTCTTTGGAACACCCATGAAACTGATGTCGCTGTTTACGCTTTTGCCATAGGCGCACAGTTTCTGAATTGTGTCCATTGAGTCGTTTCCACCAATGTAGAAGAAATATTTGATTTCGAGCTTGTTAAGGACTTCAAAAATCTTCTTGTATGTTTCCGGATCTTTTTCTACATCCGGGAGCTTGAATCGGCATGAGCCAAGTGCTGACGAAGGTGTTCGTTTGAGCAAATCGATTGCCATTGTTGAATCAAGTTTTTCGGTCAAATCGATATATTTTTCATCAAGAAGACCTTTGATGCCGTTTAACATTCCGTAGATTTTTTTTGCGCCACGGTCTTTTGCAGTTTTAAAAACACCCGCAAGACTGGAGTTTATTACTGCTGTCGGGCCGCCTGACTGTCCGACGATTACATTTCCTTTCATGGAATCCCCCTTTTAAAAAACACCCCGCACGAGGCGGGGAAAAAATTATGACGGCTGTTTTCCGATATATGCGAGGATACCGCCGTCTACATACAAGATGTGGCCGTTGACTGCGTTTGATGCATCAGAAGCAAGGAATACTGCAGGACCGGCAAGTTCTTCAGGGTCAAGCCAGCGTCCAGCCGGAGTTTTTGCACAGATGAATGAATCGAACGGGTGTCGGC
>NZ_CAMHSK010000063.1 GCF_946187725.1 uncultured Treponema sp. | reverse complement strand
CCTTTTCCGCAGGTTTTATGCCCCGTCCGACAGGATTCTCCCGCGAAGGCTCCCGCCCCCTGCAGCAGGATATGTACCGCGGGCGGCGTGTGACCGCCAGGCCATGGAGTGCCGCCGGAGGCGTTCCGGAGCGGCACCCGGGCCGCGCAGGAATGAGCGCCAGCGAAGCACGGAACGGCGGCAGTAAGAAAAATTCGCGCCTAAAATTTATAAAGTTCGAACCAGGCGCAGTTTCGTTATTGAACTGGTATTTGAACTCGCATTCCTCATTTCGCGTGAGCTTGTTCCGCTTTGGTTTGAAGTGCATGAAGAGGAGTTAAAACGCGGGTTCAAAACATAGCCTTCGCCGTCAAGAATGTCCTTTATGGCATATTCGGCATTTGAGGTCAGCCAGTCTTCTACGAATTCGCCGTTGTATAGCGACCAGCGGGTTATAAGATAAAACAAATCGGCAACGCCAAGGGAATTTCTTTCACCCTTTGCAATATCCGGTGATTCTTTGTGCTCCACTCGGCAGACGAAGGATTTCCGCCTCTGGCGACAAATTCCCACTCTGCATCAGTTGGAAGCCTGAACCCCTTTTTGGTGAAATCAGACTCTACGCGAGCCGTATATGTATATCTTTGCCGTGCATCCGCGCTCTCCCCTTCTGGAATGAACATTGAGACGATGTTTTCACGGGGAATCTTCAGATATGTGCAAAGTTCTTCGATATACTCTTCTTTTATGTTTTCCGCGATTCCGTCGGCATGGTAAACGGAGAGAGTTTTACCTTGCGTCCGACGGGAAAAGCACTGTCATTTTCGCAAACACTGTAAGTCATGCCCGCTTCGTCCAAAACATCACAAGAAGCAAGCACGAAAAACCGAAAGGCAAAGCCCCATCGACAGAGCCTTAAAAACATTTTCCTTCATAAAGTACTCCATTTTGCCACACAAAATAATAGATAATACTATAACACACGCAAAGGGAAAAAACAAGGAAAAAACTCAAAATGCGCTGTGTTTGAGCAGAATCGGAAATGCTGTTATAATTGGGGAATGAGTGATTTTATTGACGACAAGACGCTTTTTGTTCTGGATTCCTACGGACTTATTTACAGGGAATATTTTGCTTTTATCGGGCGGCCGCTCACAAATTCCCGGGGCGAAAACATTTCGGCGGTTTTCGGATTTTTCAGGAATCTGCTCCATATATTGAAGAATTATTCACCTAAATACATGGTTGCGGCAATGGATTCAAAAACTGCGACTTTCAGGCATGAAATGTTTGCAGAATACAAGGCAACCAGACCTAAGACACCGGAAGACCTTCATGCACAGATTCCATGGATTGAAAATCTGCTTGAGATTTTGGGAATCCGCTTAATCAGAAAGGACGGTTATGAAGCTGATGATGTAATTGCCACTCTTGCGAAAAAATGCGAGGCGGAAGGCAGACATTGCGTTATTCTGAGCGCAGACAAGGATTTGCAGCAGCTGACGAACACGCACATTCACTGCATGAAGCCGGATAAAGCTCAAATTTGGGCGGAACTTGACGAGGCGGGAGTCGAAAATGACTGGGGCGTTCCGGCCTCAAAACTTCTGGATTTGCTCTCTCTCATGGGCGACACGGCGGACAATGTTCCGGGCGTTAAAGGTGTTGGTCAGAAAACAGCGGCAAAACTTCTTGCCGAATACGGCACTCTTGAAGGAATTTACGAACATGCAGGCGAAATCAAGGGCGCTCTTGGTGAAAAAATCAGAAATGGCAAGGATGACGCTTTTTTCTCAAAAAAATTGATTACAC
Source organism: uncultured Treponema sp. (assembly GCF_946187725.1). Taxonomy (GTDB): domain Bacteria; phylum Spirochaetota; class Spirochaetia; order Treponematales; family Treponemataceae; genus Treponema_D. The sequence goes on along the minus strand of NZ_CAMHSK010000063.1, from coordinate 6,957 downwards.
TCTACACCGAAGTTCCGGATTTGTGCGGCACGGATGAATGCTGCACTGCAAAGCTGAATTTTGCGGCGGCGGCGGATGAACTTTCGCGGCTTGAAATTCGGGCAATAGCAAGGGATTATCGCTCAGAAGCAAAAGGTGCGGCTGGCACTAAAGAAGATGAATCAAATCTTGGGGAGCTTTTTGCATCTTCTTCAAAAAAATCCGGCTCTGAAAGCGCAGAGGCGGAAATCACGAAGGAAAAGAAAGCCGAATCAAACGCTGGCCAGGAAACATCGCCTGTAATCAACAAAAATCACGGAAATTACAAGGCAATTACCGACGCGGCGGAACTTTCTTCATATATTGAAAAACTTCTCGCTAAGGAAATACCTGTTTTTGCTTTTGATACCGAAACTGACTCTCTCGATACGGCACACGCAAATCTTCTTGGCTTTTCACTTTCTCATGAAAAAGGAAGCGGCGTTTATGTTCCGATTTCGACAGGCGGAGATTTGTTTTCGGAGGCAGAAGGCGTTTCAAAAAAAGAGGCTTTGGAAGCACTCAGAAAAGTCTTTTACAATTCAAAATGCACAATCGTCATGCACAATGCAAAATTCGACCTCAAGGTGCTGGATTCGCAGGGATTTTTGAAGATTGAGGATTGGATTAACGGAGGTGATACGAGCGACAACAATTCTCAAGTTGCCCGAATCGCCGACACGATGATAGCGGCATGGCTTTTGGAGAGTGACAGGAGCGGAAAATCAGCTTACTCACTCGAATACCTTTCTGAAATTCACCTGCATCTCAAAGGCACGGAATTTGATGAAATTGTCGCAAAGGGCAAAACTTTTGCCGATGTGCCGCTTGATGTCGCCGCAAATTATTCTTCCGAAGATTCTGATTTTACACTGCAGCTCTGGAATCTTTTTGAAGCAAGGCTCAAATCAGAAAATCTTGACGGCCTTTTCTTCAATATGGAGATGAAAGTCCTTCCGATTCTTGCACTTATGGAATCAAACGGAATTCACATTGATTCGCGCTATCTGAACGATTATGCCGTCGAACTTAAAAATCAGATTTCAGCCGTCGAAAAAGAAATTTTCGCGCTCGCAGGGCATGAATTCAACATCGCTTCACCAAAACAGCTTGGCACTGTTCTTTTTGAAGAAAAAAAGCTTCCGGCGGGCAGAAAAACAAAAACCGGCTATTCAACAGATACAAGCGTTCTTGAGGAACTTTCCGTGCTCGATCCGCTTCCTGCTAAAATTCTTGAATACAGGGCCAAAACAAAGCTTCTTTCAACTTACGTCGAAACACTGCCCACACAGGCAGATGAAACCAGCCGCGTTCACACAAGTTTTATGCAGACAGGAACCGCGACAGGCCGACTTTCTTCAAAAGACCCGAATTTGCAGAACATCCCGGTTCGGAGCGAAGAAGGAAGGCGTATCCGAACGGCATTCACTGCCGAAAAAGGCAAGGTTCTGATTTCAGCAGATTACGCGCAGATTGAGCTTGTCGTTCTTGCCCATTTGAGCGGTGACAAAAATCTCTGTCAGGCCTTTGAAAACGAAGTCGATGTACATAAATCGACCGCAAGCCTGATTTACGGAGTTCCGATGGAAAGCGTCACACCAGAAATGCGCCGTAACGCAAAAACGCTCAATTTCGGTCTCATGTACGGAATGGGGGCTTTTTCGCTTGCAAAAGACCTTGGAATCGGCCGTGGTCAGGCAAAAGACTTCATCGACAATTATTTTGCAGTTTATTCAGGAGTCAAGGCGTTTTTTGATGAAAATGTACGCCACGCAGAAGAAAACGGCTTCATCACAACGATTTTGGGCCGCAAACGAAAAATTGCAGCAATCAACAGCCGCAACAAAATGGAAAAAGAAGGTGCCGTCCGGGTCGCAAAAAATTCTCCGATTCAGGGAAGTGCCGCAGACATTGTAAAACAGGCAATGATTGATGTGTGCGAGGCCCTTAAAAAGACAGGCTCACAGGCAAAACTTCTCCTTCAGGTGCACGATGAGCTGATTTTTGAATGCCCCGACGACGAAAACACCGTCACAGACACAATTGCCTTGATTCGCGACAAAATGGAACACGCAGTCCGCCTGACGGTGCCTCTCCGCGTCTCAATTGAATACGACCGAAACTGGGGGAAATTTCACTAATTAGCAATTAGCAATGAGGAATTTTCTATGAGCAATGAGGAATTACCAATTAGCAATGGGGGGGAGGTCTCCCCCTCGGCTACAATACCTTTCACTACGCTGGAGAAGTCCGAGCAAGCTCTGACTTCTCCGCTCCGTTCGGGTATTTCCGCTACCCCCTCTGCGGGGAGTGCCCCGCAACGCCCCCTTGCAATCTGCGTTACAGGGCAGATGGCGGCGGGAAAGAATTATGTGTGTTCTCAGCTTGAAAAGCAGGGATTTCTCTCGCTGGATTTAGACAAGGTTGCGCACGAAGCAATTTCGCTCAGCACAGCAGAAATTCTTGCCGCTTTTTCGGACGAGGCAAAAAAACGCGGAATTTCCCTTCAAAACGATGACGGCTCTTTAAACAGGCGCGCGCTGGGAGCGCTTGTCTTTTCTTCTCAGGAACTGCTTTCAAAACAGGAAGGCATCGTCTATCCCAAAATCATAGAAATGACTGAACGCTTCATCGAAGAAAATCGCGGAAAGAGCGCGATTCTAAACGCGACAGTGCTTTTTAAAACGCCCGAACTTCTCTTAAAATGCGAAAAAATTCTCTTTGTGAAGGCAAATCTCATCAAAAGACTGATTCGTGCCAAAAAGCGTGACAAAATGCCTGTAAAGCAGATTCTTTCAAGATTCATGAGCCAGAAAAATCTCTTCAAAAACTACAAGCAATTCGCCGACAGACACGGCATTCCAATTGAAATCATCAAAAACTAAGCAGTAGGTCGAATGCCGAGTTTTGAAATATCTGAGAATTTGCAAAATTTATCATTTTCTCTTACAATTTCCCAATGCGTATCGCAAAATCTTTAATCGCTAAAATTTTTACTTTCTTCTGCACGCTCGCGGGGATTCCGCTTATTTTTTCTTGCGGAGAAGATGGCAATACTGTCACAAAGCCAATCGAAGCACCTGTTATGTATGGGATGCCGCCAAATTACGGCTATATCTCGGGCACAGTTAAAGGTGATTCAGACGGAAACGGCACGACAAAACCGCTTGCGAATGTAAAAATCTATTCCGAATCTGAAAATCTCAAGCATTCCGGCATGCCTTCAGAAGACGGGCTTATTTACCAGACTTCCGATGATGGCCGCTATTTCATTGATTTATGGGAAAAAGGCCAGTACACTTTCAGATTTGAAGACGGTGATGGAAGCGAAAACGGCTCGTTCAAAACTCAGAAAAAGACCTTCTCCTGGCAAGAAGGAACAGAACTGACAAACCAGGACATTACGCTTGAACCTGATGAATAAGCTCAAACAGGCGATTTTCCGCCTTTACCGCAAATCAGAAATCAAAAAGCACGAATTACGCTATCTTTTCTGGGAATGCACGCTCAGATGCAACCTTCACTGTCTGCACTGCGGCAGCGACTGCCTTTCAGAAAGCGGGGTTCCCGACATGCCCCTTTCAGATTTTGTCCGCGTGCTTGATGAAATCAGGGAGAAAAATCCTTATAAAAACCTTACAGTCTGCATTACCGGCGGCGAACCTCTTTTACGAAAAGACCTTGAGGATGCGGGTCGTGAAATCAAAAAGCGCGGTTTCCGCTGGGGAATCGTGACAAACGCACTCGCATTTACGCCGCAGCGATTTATTTCTCTTTTGAATGCCGGACTTTCTTCAATCAGCTTCAGTCTCGACGGCTTTGAAAATGAGCACAATCATTTAAGACAGAATCCAAATTCTTTTGAAAAAGTTTTCGATGCAATAAAGACAGTAACGGCCTTTCAAAAACAATTTCCCGGCCGACTTGTTTTTGATGTGATTACCTGCGTTCATCAGGGGAATCTTGGGATTTTACGGAAACTGCGGGAATTCCTGATTGAAAACGGTGTTTCGCACTGGCGGATTTTCTCGATTTTTCCTGAAGGAAGGGCTGGTCAAAACGATCTTGCTCTTTCAAGCGAAGAATACCAAAAGCTAATGGAATTCATCGCCGAAACTAGAGCTTTCAAAAATCAGCAGGGAAAGTCGATTCATCTGAATTATTCATGCGAAGGCTACCTTGGAAAATACGAGCTTAAAGTGCGTGATTTCTTCTATTTCTGCCGTGCGGGCGTGAATGTCGCAAGCGTGATGTGCGACGGCTCAATTTCGGCATGTTTAAGCGTCCGTGCAAAAGATTTCATACAGGGCAACATCTACCGCGACAGTTTTATGGATGTATGGCAAATGTGCTATCAGAACATGCGCGACAGAAGCTGGGCAAAAACCGGAAAATGCGCAAAATGCAGGCACTGGAAAAACTGCCTCGGAAACGGCCTTCACCTGCACAAAGACGCACATTCGGAACCGGCAAGATGCAATCTGGAGCTATTGAGCAAGTGATAGCCGGAAGAGCAAGAACGAGATATAGGTAAAAATATGAAAGTCATCAGTTTTTTATGTGCATTACTTTTTTCCACACTGCCAGTTTTTGCCGAAAGCACTGATTTTATAAACGCACATTTTTCTTTTCCGCTCGAATATCACATTTTGAAGGCAACAAGCTCACATTCACGAAAGTATTTTGATTTTGACCAGCCATTCTATGCAAAATATTTTGAAACACAAGTGAACTGGAGCAAAATGACTCTCGATGAAGACGGTCACTCCCGCCTGACTGGAATCAGCACAGGAAGAAGTTTTATGAGTTTCCCCGGACTGAAATCTAACTTTTTTAATCCAGTCCCCAACACAATTTCCCTCAAACTCGGCAAAGGATTTGCACCTGCCAGAACTGAAAAATATGCCCTTGCATTCCACGGTTTTGCAGAATTGAATCTCCGTGCTTATGATTTTGAAGTTGATTACGGAATAGGAAGAATTTCCGACACAATCAGGTATTTCACAGTTGAGTTCAATCTAAATATCGGAGCGGACGCAGTTTTTATTTTTAAACTGAGCGAAGACATTTCACTTTTTTCAGGACTGGACATTTCGACGGTTCTTTTTGGCAAGGGCAATATCGACTACGAAAGAAGCGGTCAATATACTGCGTTTGGGGAACTCGGCTACATAACTTTTCTCAACGGAATAAACATCGTTCCCAGAATCGGAATTTGCCGCAGAGTATGGAAATGGAATCTTTTTTGAAACTTTACAAATTCCAACAGCCGGAATATACTAAAATAATATGAAAGATAAGATTCACTGGACTTGGAAAAGAATTATAGGTGTCATCCTCGGAGTTTTGGGAATCGGAACGCTCACTTCATGCTACGGCGTTATAGAAGATGAGTTTGAATATAGCATTTACGGTCAGGTCAAAGGCAAAATCAACGGTACGGAGCAGGCAATTGAAGGAATCGCGGTCGCCCTTTACAATACTGCCGGTGGTGCCCGAAATATCACATTAACCGATTCTGACGGCTGGTATGACTTCCAAGCCCTGGAAGGAGGCTCGTACACAATCACATACACGGACATTGACGGCGACAAAAACGGCTCCTTCAAGCAGAAAGAACTGGAAATTCCCCTAAAGGAAGACTTCGATTCATCCGTAACGCTTGAAAACGCAAATTAAGCCCGCATTAGTATTATTCCGACATTTACTACACTATCTATAGTGTCTTTAAGATAATTTTCATTATAAAAAACACTATTTGTAAAGATTTTCGCAAAAATCCATTGTCTAATTTTTAAGAATTGTATATATTATTGTCAGCAAAACAAATAAAGCCCGGCTTGAGATAGCCGGACACAATTGCTTGGAAACTACAAGCCCTTTTAAGTTGTTTTGGTCACATCTTTTCACTTCTCTTTCATCTTGCGAAACTTAGGTGTTCCGGTGTCGCCATACGATTTTTAGGCTTTTAGTCTCCCTGTAATTTCACAATATATTTTTGGGCAAAGCCAGAGGCTTGTCCTAACAGGAGATTTTTTATGGCAGAACAGGAAGCCTGGAAAGGATTCTACGGTCGACTTTGGAAAGAAGAAGTCAATGTACGCGATTTCATTCAGGAAAACTACACACCTTATGACGGAGACCAGTCATTTTTGGCAGGTCCAACAGACGCAACAAACAAATTGTTCGACAAGTTGCAGGAACTCCAGAAGGCTGAGCACAACAAAAAATCAGTTGGTCTTGACGGTAAAGAAAGAACAGGCGTTCTTGACATGGATACCGATGTCGTAACAGGCCTTACATCTCACGGAGCCGGCTACATCGACGAGAAATTAAAGGACTTGGAGCAGGTTGTAGGTCTTCAGACAGACAAACCTCTCAAACGCGCTTTCATGCCTTACGGTGGAATCCGAATGGCTGAGCAGTCTTGCGAAATGTACGGCTACAAGCCAAATCCTGAACTCCATAAAATCTTCACTGAATATCACAAGACACACAATCAGGCTGTTTTTGATGTTTACACTCCTGAGATTCATAAAGCCCGTTCAGCCCACATCCTTACAGGTTTGCCTGACACATACGGACGAGGTCGAATCGTAGGTGACTACCGCCGTGTTGCTCTCTATGGTATCGACTACCTCATCGCCCAGAAAAAGGCTGATTTCGCTAACATTGGCGATGGAACTATGACAGATGATGTTATCCGCCTCCGCGAAGAAGTTGCTGAGCAGATTAAAGCCCTCAACGGCATGAAAGAAATGGCAAAAATCTACGGATTCGACATTTCTCAGCCGGCTAAAAACGCAAAAGAGGCCGTTCAGTGGCTCTACTTCGGCTACCTTGCCGCAATCAAAACACAGAACGGTGCCGCTATGTCGATTGGCCGTGTTTCAACATTCCTCGACATCTACATCGAGCGCGACTTGAAGGCTGGAATTA
>NZ_CAMHSK010000062.1 GCF_946187725.1 uncultured Treponema sp. | reverse complement strand
GTTGCAAAAGTGACCTGTGAGCGGAGAATGATGTTTTTCTGCATCGGCTCACGGCGAAGGTCAAGGTAGCGGTACTTCAATCGCAAGTCTTCGTTTGGAAGAACGATTGTGCCGTCCTTCTGGCGAACTTCCTCGATTGAGAAAGGCAATTCCTGTGAAGTCGTGAAGATTTCGATTTCTTTTGCTTCAACTTCGATTTCACCTGTTGCCATGTCTTTGTTTATGTCTTTATCGGCACGGGCAGCAACAACACCTTTTACCGCGATACAATATTCACTTTTGAGTGATGATGCGATTTTTTTAACTTCATCACTTGCACCATCTCCAACCATAACCTGCGTAATTCCGTAGCGGTCTCTCAAAGAAATAAAAACAAGGCCACCCAAATCTCGTGAGCGGCTGACCCATCCGTTCAATACAACTGTCTTACCAACATCGCCCTTGCGCAATTCACCACAAGTGACTGTTCTTTTTGAATTTTCCATGAGATTCATTTTAGTGAGATGTAAGATTTTGAGCAATAAATCAATCTTTGAAGTTGATTACTTATTTGACGCAAGATTCTCTGATGCGACAGCAAATGCGTCTTTTCTTGCTTTTGACTTTTGGTAAGACTATGGCACTTCATTGACACCATAGTCTTAAACACTTAACTTTTTTTAGTTATTTTTCTTTTTTTTAGTTTTGTATTGTTCATTGTAATAATCTTTTCGCACATATGCGGTAAATGTTCCGTTGTTGTAGGCGCCCTGATAGGTATAATCATAACAACAAGTTCTTAATGCTTCTGCATTTTTGCTTGTATTATTCATTTTTCCAAATTCTACGCATTCCGATTTGAGGTCATAACCATAACCAGTATTTTCGTACTGATCGTAATACCACATTGATTCTGTGTCCTCGAAAATTACATTTTCTAGATTTGTTCCATAAAATGCTTTACCATCTATAAACCATATGTTTTTAGGAATTGTAATACTTTTTAATTTTTCACAACCGTAAAAAAAGTAATTACTAAGCGATAAGTTATTTGAATTAGATTTAGGTAGTGTAACCTCGCTTAAATTTATACAGTAATCAAATGTGGAATCCCCTAATACTTCAACGCTGTCAGGAATTTTTACAGAAGTCAGTGATTGACATCGTGTAAATGCATTTCCATGAATTGTTTTTACTGAATTAGGAATCACTACAGTTTTGATATTTGTTCCTGCTAAACTCCAGTAATTGATTTCTTTTATGCTATCGGGGATGATTATATCGGTTAATTCTTTTCCGTTTAATAAGAATGAGTGAGCAGTAACATTATTATTATTGTAATTTATGCAAGCCACATAATTTGGATTTGTCCTATTATCAAAAGAAAACTTAATTTTGAGCCAATTTTCAAGAGAGCCATCGTATTCTACTGTAGAAAGCAAATTGCAGTTTTCAAAAACAGAGCTATCTATATAAGTCAGTGCATTGGAAAGTTTTATCTTTGAAAGATTTGTACAACCACTAAAAACATTCTTATAAATTGATGTTATAGAGTTTGGGAGAATGATGCTCAAAAGGTTTGTGCAATCGCTGAATGTTGCGCTTCGTTCAGAAGTGTTATTACTAGAGTATCCAAGTTCGGTAAGCCAGGAATTTGACATATCCAGAGAAACTAAGATATTTGGATATTTCCGTAATGCATCCTTGATTTTAGAGTCAGTGGTATCTACGGCTTCATACATTATAAGATTGGCTTTGTTTTCTCCTTTGGTGGAAATGGTTTTTAATGTTTCTTCAATGTTGTATGGTGTTACTGAATAACTACCATCTGAATTTTCAGAAACAGCCTTCGTATCAGTATTGAGCCATAAAGCATATAGTGTTATGTTTTCGTCTTTTGCATCCAATTTTATGTATTTCCCTGGTGAGAAAAGAGTTCCATCGCTTCCATCCGCTGTTTTACTCCATTTGTAAAAAAGATGGTTTTCAAATAAAGGCGTTTCTGTCAATAATTTTATTTCTGCCCAATTATGTTTTTCTGTTTGGCTTTGGGTTGATGTTTCTATATTTCCTCCATTTGCATCATATGTGATTGTAAAAGTCCATTCAGTTTTCTTTTCTTCCTTTTGATTGTTTTTTTCACTATCATCTGAAGCATCATTGTTACAACCAAGAATAAGCAAAATACCTAATAACAATGAACCGAATATAATTTTTGTTCTTTTCATAAAAGCCTCCTTAAGCTATTAAAGTATTCAATTACATTTACAATAAAAATGTAATTACATTTCATTATAAATGTAGATTACATGATAAGTCAAGTTGTAAAAACATATTCATGATATGTTTTCTATATGGCAGATACAGCACAGACTTTTAAGGACAGATTGGTTGAAGAAATGAATTATCAAGGAATCTCGAATAAAGAGTTTGCCTCAAAATTAGAAATCAATATAGGAACTCTCGGAATGTATCTTTACCGTGGTTCAATTCCATCTGCCGACATTGCCGTAAAAATGGCGAAACTTCTTAATACTTCTGTAGAATATCTTGTTTCGGGTCGGGATTCTTTCCAGCCTCTTTCAAAAGCAGGAAAAACAGGAACAAAAATGGAATTACAGAAAAAAGAAATCGTACATATTCTGGATATGTTCTCTCTAAATCAACTTACACAGTTTTTAGAAATTACAAAGGCATTTAAAAATGCCGTGATTCCTATAGAATAGTTAAAACTAAAAATAGTGCTGAATAGCGTTTCAAGCATATTCTGTCAAAAACATTGTATTATTTTTCAAAGTGCACTGATGCCGCGACAGCAAATGCATCTTTTCTTGCTTCAATCATGATTTTCATGTCTCGTGCAAGATTTGCGATTTTGAATTCCAAATCGCCGCTCTGAGCCGTTCCTGTGATTTCTCCTGGTCCCCGCAAGCGTAAATCTTCCTCAGCAATTTTAAATCCGTCGGTAGTTTGATGCAGGGCTTTCATTCGTTCAATTCCGGTCTCTGTAAGATTCGCCCGATAAATCAAAAAACAATAAGACTGGTCTTTTCCACGACCGACACGCCCGCGAAGCTGATGAAGTGCGGCAAGTCCAAATCTGTCCGCCTGTTCAATCACCATGCAAGTCGCGTTCGGAACATCAACTCCAACTTCAACAACAGTTGTCGCCACCAGAACCTGAATTTTATTCGCACGGAAATCTTCAAGAATCTGATTCTGAGCATCTTCGTCAATTTTTGAATGAATCAAAGCACATCTGAAATTCGGATAAACCTGCTGCTGCAGGAAAGTGAACATTTCTTCGGCGGATTTTAACGCTTCTTTCTGTTTGCCAAAATTATCAGTGCCGAATTCACCCTCATTTTCACTTGCAAATCCCGCTTCAATCGCAGGATAAACGAAATATGCCTGATGCCCTGCATTTAATTCTTTACGAACAGCTTCGTATGCATTTCTTTCATTTCCGGCTTTTGTCAGATAAGTGACGACCGGCTTTCTTCCCAAAGGCATTGTATGAATAGTCCGCACATCAAGGTCACCAAAAACAGTGAGTGCAAGAGTCTGAGGAATCGGAGTGGCACTCATCATAAGAAGATTTGGTTCACGGAAAGGCGGCTGGGCATATTTATCATTTGCCACAACACTAGTCCGGCCTTTGTCCAGAATTGCCGACCGTTGCATTACTCCAAAACGATGCTGCTCATCAATTACCGCAAGCGCAAGGTCATGATACTGCACATTTTTTGAAAAAAGGGCATGAGTTCCAATCACAAGATTGATTTCGCCTTTTTTTAATGCGTTAAGAAGATTTTCACGCCCCTTTGTCTTTATGTTCCCGGTCAGATAAGCCACATTCACGCCCAAAGATTCAAGCTGTTTTGCGGCATTTTCGGCATGCTGTCGGGCAAGCAATTCAGTTGGTGCCATCAAAGCCACCTGTCCGCCGTAATCAATCACGCGAAGTGAAGCGAAAAATGAGACAAGCGTTTTTCCTGAACCGACATCCCCCTGAAGAAGCGTACGCATAGAAAAATGAGGATAGGAGGGAGAAGTCTCTCCCTGCGCGCCCACTTCGTTGGTCGCTACCCTCTCTGCGGGGTAGGGAGCGACGGCGTTAGCCGACAAAACCTGTGAGACAGGTTTTGAGCGAGTCTCGGTGAAGGCTATGCCTGAACCGCGCCCCGCAACGCCCCCACAAAATCCGTAATTTCTGTCGATGTCATCATTCATCAGCTTGATTACGCTCATCTGGTCAGATGTGAGTTTATAAGGCAGTCGCTCCAAAAGCTGATTTTGCCTTGTCGAAAGAGATTTTTTGAATTCTTCTTCTGAAATCTGAATCTGCTGATTTTCACTGGTATTTATTTCTATTGAAGGAAGTTTGCCACGATGAGAAATTGACTGCTCGGCAAGCGTTTTTTGGAAAAGAAAAAGCTCTTCAAAAACAAGCGTGTTTCTTGCCCCTATTGCCTCGGAAAGCGTTTTCGGAAAATGAATCGAACGAAGTGCATCTTTCTTTGAAAGAAGATTTCGGTTCTGAATAATGCTTTCGGGAAGGTCATTTTCAAGTCCAAGCGAAAACTGATTGTAAGCCGCCTGAATCGTCTTGGAAAGGATTTTGTTCGTTAGCCCCTCTGTGAGCGGGTAAATAGGAAAAACACGGCTGTTTGGAACACTCATGCCGTCAAATTGCGAAAGGTCGCCGCCGTCAGTGATTTTTTCAAGCTCAAAGCTCGTAGACTGGTATTTTCCGTATTTGATTTCACATTTTGCAGTAAGCGCAACAATCTGTCCAACCGGATGCGTTTTTTCAAAGAAAGCCCTTCCGAACGCGGCAAGTTCCACGGTTCCAGTGCCATCGCTCGCAATCAGTTTGAGGGTCTTCATTCTGCCGTAACCAAACCACTCATGAGCAACAATCTGCGCAATCGTGTGGACCTTTCCAGTCTGCTTTTGAATAGATTCTGCGATACCGATTTTTTGAGTGCGGTCTTCGTAAGTACGCGGATAAAATTGAAGCAAATCCGAAATCGTAAAAATATTCAGCCGGGCAAATAAGGCCTGTTTTGCAGTGCCAATGCCAGGGAGAGTCGAAATGGAATTCTTCAATTCTGAAATATGCATAATCTAAAAATTACCTCCTGTAATTTTTAGATTTACGAGAAAATTCTGTTCACCTAAAGGCAAACAGAATTTTCTCTCTTTGCTTTTACCCTGCATCCATGCAGGGATGTATCTTTTAGATTGCTTCATTTTAAAACGGAATCATCGAAATCAGTGTTCCAAGAACCCGAATTACATATGAAATTACTACTGAGAACACAAGCAGCGTTATGAACGAAACAACAAGTGCTTTAACAAAGGAAATCGGGCGACCACCAAAGAAAAGCCCCGCAATTCTGAAAATCACTGGAGAAAGCGCACGGTCAAGTGCAGTCCAGATTGTATAAGAAGACTGGCCATCACCGACTATCAGATACGCAATCAGGCGGACAAGAAGAATCACTGCAACAAAGCCCAAAACTGAAGTGAGGATATTGCCAACGAGCATTACGAGCATCGCAAGAATCGTGCTCACGCGGAAAGAAGCTCCTGTTGCAAGGCTAGTGAAAAAAGCCTGTAATGCCATAAGGACACAAAGTGCGATGGCCGGCGTAAAATCAAAAGAAGAAAAACGCAAAAACCTGAACCTGCGGAACACATTCAGATACGGGTCGCACATCTGCCTTAAAACCAGTCCGAATTTTGAATATTCAGCTCCCGGAAACCACGAAAGCATGACACGGACAAAACAAAGAAGCGTATAAATAGAAACCAGTGATGAAAGAACTGAAAAAATTGATACCATATTGCCCTTACTTATTTTTTATTTTCAAGCCGTCTTTGAAAGCATTTCCGACGACTTCACCAATCACACGGTAAACATGGAATGAAGCATCATACATAATCGGCTGCAATTTACCCAAATCAATCTTGCCGTCTGTAAGAATTGACTCGTCTGCCTGCTGTGCAACAATCTTTCCTACAAGAACTTCTTTTTCTTCGTTCCATTCAATTACTTCACATTCGAGTGTAAGCGGATATTCTTCGATAATCGGAGCATTTACATGAGAGCTTTTGTGAACATGAACTCCGGCTTTTTCAATTTTATTGACATTGGCACCACTCTCAACGCCAAAATAGTCCGAAATTTCAACGGTATTTTTTGTTCCAAAGGCAACAGTGAAAGCACCGGTCTTTTTGAGATTTTCCGTAGTTTTGTGCTTTGCAAGGAACAGAGAAATCTGGCCGTAATCAGACTGAATTCCCCAGGCCGCATTCATTGCGTTTGGAACTCCATTTTCGTCGTAAGTTCCGATGATAAAAACGCCTTCCGGCACGATAACAGCATTTTTTGAATCAAATTCCATAAAAAATTCTCCAGATAAAGGATTTAGTTAAATATAATGCTTTCCTCGCGAAAAGACAAACTTTTTGCCAAATTGATGTGGTCATTTCGACAAACTCAATGACCGTGTGCAATCAAGTTATCAGACCATCCAAACATCTTTGACAAAAGACATTCCCTTCAAATCTTCTACGAATTCCTTTGTTGCCGGAGCCGTGAGTTGATTTGAAGCCTTTACGATGTAAGTGTCTTTATCAGTATCAAGATGGAAATAAACCGAACAACTTCCGCTTACCCCAAAAAGATATTCTTTAAGATTAAAAATCTGCTTTTCGTCCACGAATGATGATTCAAGCTGAATATGGATTTCCTCAATTGATTTTTCCTGCAAAACTTGGGGGTCTTCTATTGAATCAACCAGCATACTCGGTGCCTCGCGGCTTGAGTCAATCTTGCCCTTAAAAGCATAGATTTTATCGTTTTCGATTTTGCCCTTCATCTGCTCCCAAGTCTTAGGGAAGAATGTAAGGTCGAACGAACCGTTGTAATCCTGCAATTTGGCAAAGGCCATCTGATCGCCTTTTTTCGTGTTGATTGTACGCAATTCCATCAGCATACCGACAGCAGTATGAACCCGACCAGAATTCCTCAGCTGCCACGGATTTTTGCCGCCAGCAGCAAGCGCATCCTTTTCTGCCTTGTCGTTTTTTGCAACTCTGGCGATTGTAAGTGAATTGACGCTTGCCTTTTCGTAGGCTTTTTTATAATCATCAAGAGGATGCCCCGAAACATAACATCCTATGAGCTCTTTTTCCATGTTGAGTTTTTCGAGAGTTGAACAGTCTTCAACCGGCTCAAAAACAAAATCAGCATATTCTTTTTCGTCCGTGTCGCCAAACAAAGAAAGCTGGCCGTCATCAGCACCAAAAGCAATTTTTTCAGCATAAGCGTATGCACGGTCGAGGTTTGCAATCAAAGTCGGTCGATTCTGATCCAATTGGTCAAATCCACCGCACTTTATTAGAACTTCAACTGCCTTCTTATTGATTGCAGTCTGGCGCATAGATTTTCCTTCAGATTTTTCGTCATCATCAGGCAAATCTTTTACAGTGATTACCCGCGTTAAGAAATCCATAAAATCTTTGAACGGGCCATTAGCCTTGCGTTCTGCGACAATAGCCTTTGCAGCCCTGTCACCCATTCCCTTGATTCCCTTGAACGCAAAAACAATGTGGCCGTCAACAACATCGAAAATCGAATCTGAACGGTTCACATCCGGCGGATCAACAGGAATTCCAATTCGGCGTGCCTCTGCGATGTATGCGGGCAATCCGTCCGTTGAAGTAATTTCGTTCGTAAGGTTGGCCGCCATGAATTCAGCAGGCTTGTTCGCCTTTAGCCAGCCCGTTCTGTAAGCAAGAACGGAATATGCCGCCGCATGAGATTTGTTGAAACCGTAACCCGCGAACGGAATCATGATTTCGAAGATTTCATCAGCGTGTTCTTTTGTAAAGCCTTGTTTTACGGCACCTTCCTCAAACTCGACTTTTTTGCCCATCATGACTTCAGGCTTCTTTTTACCCATAGCACGACGGAGCATGTCAGCTCCACCAAGGGAGAATCCCGCAATTTTCTGCGAGACCTGCATAATCTGTTCCTGATAGACCATAACGCCGTAAGTTTCTTTAAGAATCGGCTCAAGACAAGGGTCAGGATAGTGAATAGTCTCAGGCTTCCATTTGCCGTTGATGTAGTCAGGAATACAATCCATTGGACCTGGGCGATAAAGAGCGTTCAACGCAACCAGATCTTCAAGTTTTTCCGGCTGGAACTGACGCAAAATCTTCTGCATACCCGGAGATTCAAACTGGAATACGGCAGCTGAGTCACCACGCTTAAACAGCTCGAATGTCTTTGGGTCAGTTTCGCTCACATTTGCACACAGGAAATCAGGTTCCCCAGGCTTTTTATGCTTGTTGATGATATTTTCTGCGTATCGAATCAAAGAAAGAGTTTTGAGACCAAGATAGTCAAATTTTACAAGACCGCACGGCTCAATAATATCCATCGTGTACTGAACGCCGACCTTGCCAGTCTTAGAATCCATGAAGACTGGCGCCCAGTTCGGCAATTCCGTGAGACCAATAACCATGCCCGAAGCGTGAAGACCTGTGTTTCGCTTACAGCCTTCAAGTTTTATCGCAAGGTCAAAGAGTTTTTCGTAACGCGGGTCATGGCGGAATTCTGCAAGCTGACCGCCATCCGGGAATTTTTCGTTAGGCGGCTCAAAGCAGTTTTTGAGTTTGGTCTTTAAGTTCTCGGAGACCTTTGATTTGAGCATGTTGACTTCGGAAAGCGGAATGCCCAAAGTGCGTCCGACATCGGCGATAACATTCTTTGGTTTTAAAGTACCGAATGTGACGATGTGACCGACCTTTTTGTCTCCATACAAGTCGCGTGTGTGCTGGATAATGTCCTGGCGATAGTCGAAGTCCATATCAACATCAAAGTCCGGCATTGAGACTCGCTCTGGATTCAAAAATCGTTCGAAAATCAGTTTGTAACGGAACGGATCGATGTCCGTAATAGTAAGACAGTAGGCAACGAGCGAACCCGCACCCGAACCTCGGCCAGGGCCTATCG
>NZ_CAMHSK010000061.1 GCF_946187725.1 uncultured Treponema sp. | reverse complement strand
TTGTCATCGATTGCTACACCCTGTGCAGAGTAAACCGACTGGATCTCTGACATAAGGTAATCCATAAGTGCATTTTCACCAAGGATTGCAAGAATGTCATGTGCGCTTGGTGCGCCGTCACAAAGCTGCTCACCTGCCTCAACAGTATCACCGTCACGAACAAGCATTCGGCGAGTCATCGGAACAAGGTGCTCGTATGTTTTGCCATAAGCGTCTTCTACGATGACAATTCGTTTGCCTTTTGTAACACCGTTAAATTTAACGATACCGGCAATCTGTGAAAGAACACATGGTACTTTTGGTTTGCGAGCTTCGAACAATTCAGAAACTCGTGGCAAACCACCAGTAATATCATTTGTTTTAGCAGCTGCAACTGGAAGACGAGCAAGAGTGTCACCAGCTTTAACCTGCTGTTTATCATCAACATCAAGGACTGCATCAGCTGGCAAGAAGTATGAACCAAGTTCATTACCAGCCTCATCAGTGATGAGGATTCGTGGCTGCTTAACATCAAGATGCAAGTCTGAAATGTGTCGCTCAATGTTACCGTTATCAAGAATCTTTTCAACCAAAGTTGAACCGACAATGATGTCCTCGTAGTGAACATATCCTGAAACTTCGGCGATGATTGGCTCTTTTGAAGGATCGAATGTACCGAGAACCTTTCCAGCTTCGATAATGTCGCCCTCTTTTACGACGATAGTTGAACCGTTCGAGATTTCAACTTTCTGTTCATTACCTGTAAGATAAAGTGTGTCACCAAGGATAATGATTCGTCCGTTTTCTTTTGCGAGAACAGATTTTTTACCTTCGATAAGAACACCGCCCTTAAGGATTCGTCCGCCGTCAGAAACTGCGAGTTTGTCACCGCTTCCAATTTTGAATGAATCAATAATGCGTGTAACCATCATTGAGCCTTTACGAGTAAAGAGCATGTTGCCGTCACCGGTAGGAACATTCGTACCTGCGATTTTGCCGACAATGACCGGATATTTAAGAACGATTCGGTTATCTTCAGTAGCCTTAGAAGCCGTACCACCGACATGGAATGTACGCATGGTAAGCTGTGTACCAGGCTGACCGATTGACTGAGCAGCGATAACACCGACTGCCTCACCGATTTCAACGAGTTTGTTGCGTGCAAGGTTCTTTCCATAACACTTAACACAAACGCCGTGCTCTGCCTCACAAGTAAGAACAGTGCGGAGTTTTACTTTCTCAACACCAGCTTCTTCGATTTTCTTTGCAAGTTCATCAGTGATGTAATCATTAACATCGCAAAGCAACTCACCTGTAACCGGATGAATTACGCGTTCAATTGTGAAGTGACCTGCAATTCGTGTTGAAAGCGGAGTGATGATTTCGTCACCGTTTTTGATTGCAGTGTAATCGATACCGTTGATTGTACCACAGTCATCTTCATTAACAACAACATCCTGAGCAACATCAACCAATCGACGGGTCATGTAACCAGCGTCCGCAGTCTTCAAAGCAGTATCGGTAAGACCTTTTCGAGCACCGTTTGATGAAATGAAGTATTCGATAACCGAAAGTCCCTCTTTGAAGTTTGAACGAACAGGAAGCTCGATGATGTCGCCGTTCGGTTTAGCCATCAAGCCTCGCATAGCTGCAAGCTGAGAAATCTGTTTTTTAGAACCTCGCGCACCAGAGTCAGCCATCATGTAGATTGTGTTGAAACCGTCTTTGTCGGCCTTGAACTGATCCATCATGATGTCGGTAAGTTTTTCGTTTGTTCGCTGCCAAACATCGGTTACTTTGTTGTAGCGTTCGTCTGCAGTGATGACACCCTTAGAGTACTGAGAAACGATTTCCTCAACGATTTTGTTTGACTCATCAACCATTGCCTTCTTTTCTTCTGGAATGATGATGTCATCCATAGAAAGGGTTGCACCGAAGAATGTAGCGTTTTTGTAGCCGACATCCTTGATTGCGTCCAGCATTTTGATTGTAATCCAAGGTCCCTTTTCCTGATAGACGGTGGCAATCATCTTTTTGAGGTCTTTGTCGCCCATACCGGTGGTGACTTTCTTTGAAAGGTCAGCTTCTGTGACATGAGGATTGATATAACCAACCTCGTCAGGCATAGCCGCATTAAAGCGGATTCGTCCTGCAGAAGTCTGAATTACATCACCTTCAGCAAAATCTCCGTCTTTAAATGAAGATTTTGGAGCAGGAACTTTGATAAGAGCCTGCCATTCGATAAAGCCGTTTTCTGCAGCCATTGTAGCTTCATCAGCAGAAGAGAAGCGTTTGCCGGTTCCCTTTGCGTTCGGCTTAATTGAAGTCATATAGTAGATACCGAGAACCATGTCCTGTGACGGAAGAACGATTGGGTTTCCGTTTGCAGGGTCAAGAAGGTTTCGGGCAGAAAGCATGAGTGTCCAACATTCCATCTGAGCAGCCTGTGTCAAAGGAACATGGATAGCCATCTGGTCACCATCGAAGTCGGCGTTGAAAGCCTTACATGCGAGTGGGTGAAGTTTGAGAGCTTTTCCTTCTACGAGAACAGGTTCGAATGCCTGAATACCCAATCGGTGCAAAGTAGGAGCTCGGTTGAGCATAACTGGGTGCTCACGAACAACTTCGTCGAGGATTGCGTATACTTCAGGAGCTTCCTGCTCAACAAGAAGTTTTGCCTTTTTGATATTGAAAACGACATCTTTATCAACAAGCTTTTTCATGATGAAAGGCTTGAAGAGCTCAAGAGCCATTTTTGTAGGAAGACCACACTGCCAGAGTTTGAGCTCAGGACCTACAACGATTACAGAACGACCTGAATAGTCAACTCGTTTACCGAGCAAGTTCTGTCGGAATCGTCCCTGCTTACCTTTGAGCATATCAGAGATAGATTTGAGCGGTCTGTTTGAAGCACCCTTTACAACTCGCTTGCGCTTAGAGTTGTCGAAAAGGGCATCAACTGCTTCCTGCAACATTCGTTTTTCGTTTCGAATGATGATATCTGGAGCTGAGAGCTGCATCAATCTCTTGAGACGGTTGTTTCGGTTGATAACACGGCGATACAAGTCGTTCAAGTCAGATGTAGCGAATCGGCCACCATCAAGCTGAACCATCGGTCGCAAATCAGGCGGAATAACCGGAATTACATCAAGAATCATCCATGATGCTTTGTTTCCAGATGTGCGGAAATCTTCGACAATCTGAATGCGTTTGAGCAATCGTTTGTCAGATTTCTGACCTTTTTCAATCATTTTTGCACGAAGTTCTGCTGCAAGTTCATCAAGATTGAGGTTTTCAAGCAATGTCTTAACAGCTTCAGCACCCATGCCAGCAACGAAAGACTGACCACGATCGAGAACTTCATTGTATTCATCTTCTGAAAGAAGCTGATGTTTTTTAAGGTCTGTGTCGCCCGGATCAATTACGATGTATTTTTCGTAATAAAGAACAGAGCGGAGAGCTGCAACCTGAAGGTCAAGCAAAAGACCCATTCGGCTTGGAACTGAGCGGTAATACCAGATGTGGCTTACCGGAGCTGCAAGCTCAATGTGACCAGTTCGCTCACGGCGTACCTTGAAGTGTGTTACCTCAACGCCACAGCGATCACAGATTACGCCCTTGTAACGGATAGACTTGAATTTTCCGCAGTAGCATTCCCATTCCTTTGTAGTACCGAAAATGCGTTCACAGAAGAGACCGTCTTTCTCCGGACGAAGTGTACGATAGTTGATAGTTTCCGGCTTCTTAACCTCGCCGTAAGACCAGGCACGGATATTATCCGGTGAAGCCAGTTTTATTTTAATTGAATCGAAATCCTGAATATCACGCATCTTCATTCTCCTTGTCGAAACCAGAATTTGCCTTGTCAATCAATTCCTGGTCACGTTCGGTAAGAGCAATTCGTTTGCCCTTTGCGTCATAAATTGTGAAGTCCAAAGCCAGACCACGGAGCTCCTGAACCATAACATTGAATGATTCTGGAACGCCAGCTGGAGCTGCCGGATCACCCTTAACGATAGACTCGTAAATCTTTGAACGACCGTTCATATCGTCAGATTTAATTGTCATCATCTCCTGCAATGTGTTTGCAGCACCGTAAGCTTCGAGTGCCCAAACTTCCATCTCACCAAGACGCTGACCACCGAACTGAGCTTTACCACCAAGTGGCTGCTGAGTAACGAGTGAGTAAGGACCTGTTGAGCGGGCATGCATCTTATCATCAACCAAGTGGTGAAGTTTGAGATAGTAGATGACACCTACGAAGATTGGATTGACGAACGGCTCACCAGTACGACCGTCGCGTACAATCTGCTTACAGTCTGGTGAAAGGCCAGCTTCCTTGAGCTTTTCTGCAATCATTTCCTGGCTAGGAGTCTGGAATGCAGGACATTCAAAATACTGGTTGAGGTAGCGGCCAGCGATACCAAGCTCAGATTCCATAATCTGACCAATGTTCATTCGAGAAGGAACACCGAGTGGGTTCAAACATACATCGAGCGGAGTTCCGTCCTCAAGGTATGGCATATCTTCTTCTGGAAGGATTCGTGCGACGACACCTTTGTTTCCGTGTCGACCAGCCATTTTGTCACCTTCACGAAGTTTTCGTTTGTTAGCGATGAGAACTTTTACAACTTCATCAACACCTGGGTTCAAATCGTCGCCTTCGCTTCTCTTGAGACGCTGAACGTCAATTACAACGCCCTCAACACCATGTGGAACGCGGAGTGAAGAATCACGAACTTCCTTAGCCTTCTCACCGAAGATTGAGTTAAGGAGTTTGAATTCTGGAGTTGTCTCAGTCTCTGATTTTGGAGTTACTTTTCCGACGAGGATATCGCCTGAGCGGACTTTTGCACCAACGCGGATGATACCTTCAGCATCGAGATTATCAAGAGTCTTTTCTGCTGTGTTCGGAACATCACGAGTGATTTTTTCTGGTCCTAGCTTAGTCTCACGAATTTCAACCTGGAACTCTTTAATATGGATAGAAGTGTACATATCTTCTTTTACTACGCGGCGGCTGATAAGAACAGCGTCCTCATAGTTGTATCCATTCCAAGGTACGAATCCAACAAGCAAGTTGCGGCCGAGAGAAAGCTCGCCGTTGAATGTTGCTGGACCGTCTGCAAGGACAGCACCTTTTTTAACCTTTTCGCCACACTCAACAGTTGGTCGCTGGTGATAACATGTATCCTGGTTAGTTCTCTGATATTTGAGCAATGGATATTCATCAAGCAATCCGTCTTCATCACGCTTGATTTTTACCATGTCGCTTGTAACCCAAACAACTTCACCATCGTGCTTAGCCTTGATGAGAACGCCTGAATCATAAGCAGCCTTCTGCTCCATACCTGTACCAACATACGGTGGTTCCGGGAAGAGCAAAGGAACGCCCTGACGCTGCATGTTACAACCCATGAGAGCACGGTTAGCGTCATCATGTTCAAGGAACGGAACGAGAGAAGCTGAAACCGAAATAACCTGTCGCGGAGAGACATCCATGTACTGAATATCTTTTGCAGCACGAGTCGTATAATCGCCCTGGTGTCGGACAGAAACCATTGTTTCTGGACCGTTTGCGAAAGAACCGTCGCTCTTCATACCTTCTGCAACCTGACCGATGTAATAGCGGTCTTCATCCATAGCAGAAAGATATTCAACCTTGTCAGTCGCCTTTCCGTTCTCAACCTTGCGGTATGGAGTTTCAAGGAAGCCGTAGTCATTGATTTTTGTGTAAATAGCGAGAGAAACGATAAGACCGATGTTCGGACCTTCAGGAGTCTCAATCGGGCACATTCGGCCATAGTGAGTGTAGTGTACATCTCGAACTTCGAAGCCTGCACGGTCACGAGAAAGACCGCCCGGTCCCAAAGCGTTAAGTCGTCGTTTGTGAGTAAGCTCAGCAAGCGGGTTAACCTGATCCATGAACTGAGAGAGCTGTGAAGAACCAAAGAACTCTTTAATTGCAGCAACAATCGGTTTAATAGAAATCAAGTCCTGTGGCTTCAAAGTAACTGTTTCTTTGAGGCTCATTCGCTCTTTTGCGATTCGCTCCATTCGGCTGAACGCAGTTTTGAGCTGATTTGTCATCAACTCACCTACAGAACGGATTCGGCGGTTGCCCAAGTGGTCAATATCGTCGATTTTTTCGTTTCCGTTGTAGACATTGATGAGATGTTTCATTGTCTGAATGATATCATCTTTTACAAGAGTGAAATCTTCATATGGAGTCTCATAGCGGAATTTTTTGTTGAGTTTGTAGCGACCAACCCGGCCCAAGTCATAGCGTCGGATTGAGAAGAACATTGAAGTAAGGTCTTTTTCTGCATTCTCAACAGTCATTGGTTCGCCAGGCATAAGAACGGCGTAAACAGCTGAAAGAGCGTCTTCTTTTGTCGGCTCTTCATTGTCTGAGTCAGGATTTGTGTATTTGATATCCTCGCGCTCAAAACAATTGATAATCATCTCACTGTCAAGTGAAGGATTCTCTTCGTCTTTATCGCCAGGAGTTTTGCGTGCATCAAATTTGATTACGCAGATTTCTTTGACATTCTGAGCAAGAAGGTCATCGATGTCATGAGGATGAAGTTTTGTACCTGCGCGGAAAAGTTTTTTCTCTTCGTCACCGTCTTTTACGATAACTGCAGATGCGAGAACTTTATCAACCAGTGAGTCCTTTGATTTTTCATCAACAGCTACATTCTCTGTCTGATAGAAGCAGCGGATGATTTCTTCACGAGTTGAATATCCCAGAGCACGCAAGAAAATTGTACCAAGAATCTTCTTTTTGCGGTCAATTTTTGCGTAAATAAGTTCTTTTTTCTGGTCGATTTCAAATTCGAGCCAAGAACCACGGTAAGGAATGATTCGGCTTGAATACACGCCCTTATCATGATTAAAGATTACACCTGGAGAACGGTGAATCTGAGAAACAACGACTCGTTCAGCACCATTGATGATGAATGTGCCGCGGTCTGTCATGAGCGGAATGTCGCCCATGTAAATATCTTTCTGAAGAATTTCGCCTGAAGTTTTAAAGCTCAGGTTGATTCTAGCCTTCAAAGGTACAGCATATGTCTGACCTTTCTGTTTGCATTCAAGTTCAGAGAATTTGATGTTTTCTTCGTCAAGCTCATAAAAATCATATTCAAGGCGCATCTCGCCGTCCTGACTTTCGATTGGGAAAGTAGACTCAAAAGCGTCCTGCAAGCCCTGTCTAAGCAAAGGCTCTTTTCGGTCTAATCTGTCTTTCTGAAGGAAACTTTCATAAGAAGATGTTTGGATGTCGATGAGGTTAGGAATCTCCATGAAGTTCTGGATATCCTTTCCGTAATACTGACGATTGATTGTTCTGCTTTTAGCGAACATTCAGTACACTCCTAGAAGGGATTCGCTTTGTTCCACCTGCTACATCACAGAATCTATCTGTATAACATACAAGAAAATAACGGACAGCACAGAATGGGAAAGCGTATATGTAAAACTCTGTAGTATAAAATACGCAAAAAAGCCTACCCACACAGATATTCCCATGCAGGTAAGCTGCTTATTATTGCCACACGATTTTGCAAAACACATGTGGCATTTTTTGTTTTTATGCCGCTTTACACGACACAAAGTTATTTAACTGATGCCTTACCACCAGCTGCTTCAACTTCTTTAGCGAGTGCTTCAGCGTCTGCCTTAGAAACACCCTCTTTGAGTACTTTTGGTGCGCCTTCAACGAGAGCTTTTGCTTCGCCAAGACCAAGACCACACTTTTCTTTAACAAGTTTGATAACAGCAATCTTTTTAGCTGCATCGAAGCTTTCGAGAGTAACTGTGAATTCAGTCTGCTCTTCAGCTGCTGCACCACCAGCTGCTGCTCCAGGAGCTGCTGCAACTGCAACTGCTGCTGTTACACCAAATTTCTCTTCCATAGCTTTAACAAGCTCAGAAGCCTCAAGAACTGTCATTGAAGCGATAGCGTCAAGAATCTGTTCGTTTGTGAGAGCTGCCATATTATCTTCTCCTAAATAGGCAAGGTTCATTATGAACCAAAAATCGTATGCGGGCAGAACAAACTGAACTGCTTTATCCGCATTATATAATAGCCGAAGTCAAAACCGACCTGGCTTTGCACGGACAGTCCGACAGCAAATTGAAGTCTGACCGTGCTATCATAAGAAAGAATGGAACAACGCAAAAGCGTTTATCCACAGTTCCAGCAACTATTAGTTGCCGCCTTCTGCTGATTTTTTATCAACATATGCCTGCAAAGTAGCAGCGAGCTTCTGTACAGGACCATTGATTGTAGACATGAGCATTGCGATAAGCTGTTTTTTGCCCGGAACTTTAGAATAAGCTTCGATTTTAGCCTGATCGTAAATCTCATTGCCAATGTAACCGCCCTTAACAACAAGAGCTTTATTGTCTTTTGCGAAGTCAAAAAGAACTTTTGCAGCCTCGTTTGAATCCTCTTTAGCCATTACAACAGCTGTAGGACCTGTGAGGTAATCAGCAACATTCTCAATTTTGAGTTCTTCAAAAGCAACACGAGCAAAGTTATTTTTTACAACTTTGAGTGGAGCTTCATGCTCACGAAGTTTGTTTCGGAGAGCTGTAATCTGCTCAACAGTCAAACCACGGTATTCTGTGAAGATGAAGTCATTATACTCAGAAAATGCTTTCTTTGTTTCTTCGATAGCCTGAGTTTTAGCAGGCTGGAGAGCTTTTGCCAAGATAGCCATAGATTATGCCTCCTCCTTAATGTCAACCCAAACGCCAGGTCCCATTGAAGAGCTTACTGACACAGAGCGAACGAAATCTGCTTTTGCGTCAACCGGCTTTTTGCGGTCAATTTCTGCAAGAAGAGTCTTTGCGTTCTCAGCAACTTTTGCTGCGTCCATAGAAACTTTACCGACAGCGATGTGAATGATGCCAGTTTTGTCTGCACGGAACTCAGTACGACCCTTTTTAAGTTCATTGATTGCCGAAACGATGTCATTTGTTACAGTGCCAGTTTTTGGGTTTGGCATAAGACCTTTGCGACCCAAAACCATACCGAGACGACCGACATCTTTCATCATATCTGGAGTAGCAACAGCGATATCGAAATCAAGCCAGCCACCCTTTACTTTCTCGATGTACTCAGCAGCACCTGCATAAGCAGCACCTGCATCAAGAGCTTCTTTAGCACGCTCGTCAGAACAGAATACGAGAACTTTCTTCTCTGCTGTGAACTGATTTGGGAAAACCAAAGTATCACGCATTGTCTGGCTCTTGCCAAGGCGGAGAGCAACATGAAGTTCTACTGTTTCATCAAATTTTGCGAAGTGAACATCTTTTACGATTTCACAAGCCTTTTCAATTTTGTAAGCCTGTGTTGAATCGAACTTTTTGAGAGCGTCAGTATATTTCTTACCGTGTTTCATTAGTTAGCCTCCACTTCTACACCCATACTGCGAGCAGTACCAGCGACGATTTTTTTAGCTGCTTCGAGGTCATTAGCGTTCATGTCAGGCATCTTTGTCTTTGCGATTTCCTCAAGCTGAGCCTGTGAGAGTTTACCGACCTTGTCGCGGAGAGGATTTCCAGAACCCTTTTCGAGTTTGAGTGCTTTCTTGATAAGAACAGCAGCTGGTG
>NZ_CAMHSK010000060.1 GCF_946187725.1 uncultured Treponema sp. | reverse complement strand
GTAATTTCGGAATCCTCCGCCTTACATTCAAATCTGATGGCAAGGCGAAGGAAGAGGACGTGACTGGCAACTCGATAAACCATGTGCGCGTGGTTCTCCGTGGTTGCAGAGAATTCAAGAATGAGTTCAATGACCTTCATTTTGAAAAGGTTGCCGTTGTAGCCAAGAAATCTGATGACGGTCAGAGCGGCGACTAAGCCGGGGTGAATTGAGGCTGCAGGACTTTCCGCTGGTCCTGCAGCCAATTTTTTTTGCCTTGTCCAAAATTTGACAGTATCAAAAGGGGCGTATGACAGTACCAAACGGCGATATGGTACTGTCAAACGGGGTGTTTGGTACTGTAATGTTGAAAAGTTCGATAATTCTCTGTTTCCGATTGTTCATGTTTTGAATATTGACAACCAGAAAGAAAACATCATATTATGTAGCCCTAAATTTGCAGAAATAAGACACAAAGTTTTTCAGTTTTACAGAGGTGCATATTTTTATCCAACTGCTGTTGGAACTTTTGAAATAAAATGCAGTATTTTATTAGCTGCTTAGAAATTTAGGGTATTTTCTGACTGTACTAAAGTTGACTTTTTCATTTGACGGACATATTAGCTTGTTTTATACTATAGGAAAGGTTGGGAAAGAATGGAAACTAAAGAAATAGAATCAAGGGTTTTGCCCCAGTTAAATGGAACAACCAAAGATTTGGTTAATAATGGCATTTGGTTCTTGTATACATTGAGTGATTCTCCTGTAAAAGAGGCTGTTTATTGCCTTGTTGCAGATAAAACATACCTTCTAAACAGTCAGGGAAATATTGTTAGTGTTCCTGTAGTCGATATCCAAAAAATTAACTATAAAGAAAGGCTCTTGTTTTCAGATCTGCCAAAGCCTATAGTGCAGGAGAATGTAGCAGTAAAATGGGCTTAATAACTGAAGATACTTGCTGGCTTTTTCTCCTTCCTTCAAGGTCAAATGCCGAGCAGCGTCACGTTTTTGATATTGCTTTTGGCGTACATGTTTTATTGGGAAAGATGGTTCCTCTGGAGAATATTGTATTGCTGATAGACGGGTGTTCTAATTCTTTGCTTAATTCCACATTTTCGGCTATGAATGTTCCTGTGCCAAACAATCTGTTTACAACTGAAAAGTATTTTGATGTTTTAAAGAAGAATACACATAAAAATATTGTAATCTTTGTTACAGGGCATGGAAGCATAGATGGTATCGATTCTATTGTTCCTATTAAGCCTTATGATTTTTATAATGCTCTAAAAACTTCGCCGAATTTACAGAATTCTGTTGTGTATTTTGGTCAATGTGAAGATGGAATATACAATTATGTTTCCTTAAAAACAGATTCGGATGGACTAAATAGGAGTAAGATTGTTGCAATCGGAGCTTCTGGACTTCATACCAGCTTAAGTTCTTCTACTATTATTCAAGGTGGGCTATGGTCTGCAAATGTCTTTTTGGCGAGGTTG
This sequence comes from uncultured Treponema sp., assembly GCF_946187725.1. Taxonomy (GTDB): domain Bacteria; phylum Spirochaetota; class Spirochaetia; order Treponematales; family Treponemataceae; genus Treponema_D. Next base: position 8,957 of record NZ_CAMHSK010000060.1, on the reverse strand, counting down.
TTTTCCTGGATACAAAATCCAGTTGATGTAGATGGTGACGGAAAATTTTCTGTGATTGACTCTTATAAATATGCAACCATCTGTACTCATGATGACTGCAAGAAAATTGAGCATGATTACGAAATAAAGGATGCAAAGGCAAAATTTGCTTTGTCTGTTTTAAAAGATGAACTTGAAGAAAAACGTAGGCAGGGAACTCTGACATTAGACCAGGAGTTACAGATAAAAGCTATGGAAACCACAATAAACAATATTTCGTTTGATCAGGTGCCGTGGATTTTAAATGTGTTTGTTGGCATGGAGATATTTTTCTAATAAATAATCCGCCACACGAATCCTCGGTGTACGAATCTATTTGCCAAATCTTGCACGGTTTCACTGACTTAATCATAAAAATGTGTTAGTATTTCAAATCGTATTGAGTAAGTGAAGAGTTAGACAATGAGCAATTATTACTGTATTTGGGTTAAAACCGGTTTTGAAAATAAATTTATAGAAAAAATACAACCTCTCTTTGATTCCGTTCCAGATGAGCATAACGGAAAGCTTCATTGCATCGGAAAGCAGATGCGCTTAAAAAGCGGCAAGGAGTATATTGATCCGTTGATTCCTGGCTATGTTTTCTGGGAGACGGACAACCTTTCAAGAATTCAAGATATAAAAGATGAAGAGGGCTTTATAGGTTTTCTTCCCAATGATAAAGATATAAAACCTTTGTCCGCAAGAGATACCGAGCTTGTAACCTCATTCCTCAAATATGGAAGCGTTATTCCTATCCTGAATGTCCGGTTTGATGTTAACGACAGGATTGTGATTGTTGACGGCTTGTTTAAGGGGATGGAAGGATTTATTTCGGATGTGAACAGATCGAATAAGCGTATAAATTTTGAAGTTACGCTTATGGACGGAAAGCGGATTTTAAGCTTGTCGTACCAGGAACTGCAAAAGAAGTAAATGGGTCGCGAGCATTGATACAATTAACCGCACCCCATTACGCAGATGTCAGTTTCGTAATTTATACAACGCTCCCACTGAGAAAAATGTTCCGGCTATTATAAATAGTTCCGTCACGGCTGTCTTTCTCCAAAAAGAGCGGCTTCTTGAAAGTTTTTCTGATTCTTTTCTGAAGTTCGCATTAAGCTCCATGTATTGCGTATCAAGTGCTTTACTGACTGTCTCATCAAGAATCGTCTCCAGCTGCGCTATCAGCTCTTCGTCTTGCGGACACAACAGCATCTCGGATTTTCTGCTTTCCTTCGGATATAGTCTTTCTGCATGAAGCGGAAGGCTTATTGCCAGTGCCAGAAGCACGATTATTGATTTCTGAAAAATAACTGTCATTCTGTTTTTCTCCTATGGTTCCCAATGTTTTAGGCATGATAAAACTGCAGAGCGCGGATATTATTACCGAAGCCCATGCCGCTTCTCCAACATAGCCTTTGCAAAGAAGCATTGTAGCGATAAGGACTGCCGCCCCTTTGTAACCCGCAAACTTCCCTTAATTGTTGAAGGTGAGTCTGATAAAAAAATATATAGCTATCTTTTTGATTCATCAGCTATCCAGTTTTATGAAAATGGTTCTTGTGATGGAATTCCTGATATTCTTGAAAAGTTGAATGTTAACTATCTAAATCGTTGTATAGCAATAAAAGATGCTGATTTTGATCATTTGGAAAATAAGACATATGATTTACCGAATTTATTTCTGACAGACTGTCATGATATTGAAATGATGTTGATTGATGAGGACTTAGAAGAAAAACTCTGCTGTGAATTTTTCGATGAATCATGCAAATGTGTAAAGAATTGTATGGCCGACTTAAAGATTGTGTCTTATTTAAAGTGGTATAATATTAACGCACATTTATGCCTGAACGTGAGGAGCTTTGCCCATTTGGGGGATATTTACAACGGTCGTTCTGCTGTTGATTTAGACTCGTGTGTGAAAAAGTTATACCAGACCGTTGGAAATAAAGAAAAATCTCCAGATATTGGTCAGAAACTTATAGCTTTTATTGCTGGTCACGCAACTGAAGATTATAAAAATCTTACAAATGGACATGATTTATGTAATGCTCTTTCCCTGTATGTAAATGCTCATGATGGAATAACAAGTAAGGAAGAAATTTCAAAGCTTGTGCGAGCTGCATATTCTTTGAGTAAATTCAGATCTACCCACCTATTCCGTGATATAAATAATTGGGAACAATCTAATGGGAAACAGGTTTTGAAAAGAGGGTGATCAGAATCACCGTTCGTGGTAAAGTATGTGATACTTGACTGTAAACTTTTACTTAAATTTTTGACACAATACTTTTTTTATGCTAATTTATTCAATATATGAACACTGATGTAGCAACCTTGCAGAATATCGCAGATACATTAAAAGAAGATCCTTTAGCAAGCCAGCGAGTACTGGCCGAAAATGCCGGAATGTCAATCGGCCTTATGAACGCCGTAATCAAACGCTTTGTAGAACGCGGCTGGATTATGCTTACAAATGTGAACCTTCGTAAGCTCTCGTATGCAATCACCCCGGCCGGAATCGCCGAACTCACCGCCCGCAGCCAGAATTTCGCCAAACGAACCTTTGCTATTGCAAATAAATACAACGAAACTTTCTGCCAGGCAGTTTCAGATGCCAAAAAACAGGGAAAAAACAAACTTGTCCTTTACGGAAGCAGCTACATCAAATTCCTTCTTGTTTATGCCTGCCAGACCTATGATGTCACATTCCTTGAAAAGACGGTGGATGAGCCGATAGAAAAAGGCGCTTTCTGCCTGGTGGGCGAGCAGTGTGAGGAAGAGGATGTTGCTCGGTTGACAGGGCAGGGGGGAGTGAGCCTGCTGGATTTGCTGGGGGAGTAATACTTAACTTCAGCCGCCTTACAATCATTCCCTTATCTTGTACAGCATTAGCCCTGTGAAAACCTCACCTGTTTGAAAATGTTTTCGGAACGACCGCTCCGCAAAGGGCGGAGATGACGACCGAAGCCCATGCCGCTTCGCCAATGATGTCCCGGCACAGGAGCATCGTGGCGACAAGCACGGCAAAGCCCTTGTAGCCTGCGAGCTTACCCGCAAGCAACAGCACCCTCTTGATGATATTACTGACGAGCGTGTGATAAGAAAAATCAATCTCCGTCATATTCTCATACCTCTTTTTCTCATTTTAAGGTGGGGGTAGAGCCGCATAAGCTCCGCCCCTGTCCGAAAAGTACCCGACTTTTTCGGTTCGCCGCTCGACACATTCATATATTTGCCACCACACCAGCCTGCGACATGAACAGCTTTTCCTTTCTCGTCAAGGAAAAATGCTGCATAAAGAAGGTTTTCGTCCGAAAGGGCAAAGGCATCCTCGGTGAAAAATCTCCTGTAAAGAGCGTCCGCCGTAACTCGCACGGCTTTTCCTGTCGCAAGGCTCAGAGCTGTGCACACGCTGCCTGAGCAGTCGCTTCCCTTTGGGCTTTGAGCGCCCCATACATAAGGAGTTCCGTCGAACTCCATCAGGATATGCTCGAAAACTTCTTTCCGGGAAAATCCTGCGGCAAAAAGCTCCTCGGCATAGTCCGATAGCATGCTGAAATCCTTTTTCATACCGCACCCCCTGTCTTCAAGAATTTTTCCAGTACCGTAAAGACCGCAGAGGCAATCGTTATGATTCCTGTGGCAACCGACACCGCCCGGCACAACCTCGCAGTCCTTTCAACTGAACTCTGCCTGAAATTCCTTTCAAGCTCCTCAAGCCGCTCAAGAGTTCTTCTCTTGAACTCCGACATCTCACCACGCAGCGAGCAGAACTCGCCGTAGATTTTCGCAAGCATCTCACTTTCCATGCGAATACCTCTCTTTCTGATTTTCTTTTTTGCTCTCCCTTGTTCCGGGATTGCATGAAAATAAGATAGCGTTTGCGGACTGATGGAAAATGATTGTATTTCATATCATTTTTCTGATTAGAAACATAATCATTCTCAGGGCTTTTTTTGCCTTTATATTGAGAGCATTAAACGGCAGTAAAGAGGCCACGCGTTGCGAGGCTTGCCGTAAAAACACTTTTTGGAGTTCTTTATGCTTAAGATTTTTTTGCGACAGAACATGACGGCCAATGCAAAGGCCAAATTCAACTTCCGCTCTGAAAACGAAGCGGAAATCACCTTTGAAAACCTTGTGGACGAGATGGCGGCGAGCAACACCACCATTACCAAGGCGGATATCTTCGGGGTAATGGATGTGTACAAAGCCATTGTGCTCCGCTATGTCCAGCTCGGCTACAGCGTGAGGGGGCCGCTGGGGCTCCTCTATGTCACGGCGGGTGGAACAACGGACGACAAACTCGCTTCTTTTCAACCCGGTCTTAAAAACAACGACCACTCGCTTAACCTTCGTTTTCTCGCGGAAATGGGGGTTTTACGCTCGGTGACGGCGAACACCAAAACCGAACGCGTGAGCAACCGACTCAAAATGATTCCGGCGATTGACGAGGTGCAGAACGCGGACGGAAACACAGAGAAAGTCATAAAGGCCGGCGACACGGTGCGTATTTTAGGCGAATACCTTAAATTCGACCAGAAGGACGAAACACAGGGGATCTTCCTTGAAAAGGACGGTGTTGAAAAGCGGCTTGATTACTACATTTGGAATACGAACAAGCGGATTGACACGCGGATTCCGTTTGACATTGAACCAGGTGAATACATTTTTAGAATCAGTGCTAAGCCATGCACGATACAATACACGGCAGATTTTTCTGAAAAAGTCGTGATAAGCTAAGAAAACTTTTGGATCCGGCAGGGGATGTCCTTAATAGGGCATCCTCTTTTTTTGTTTTTTTTAGGCATAAGACCTGCTAACTTTTGTCTAAAGTTCATCTGACTTTTGCCTGAAGTCCTACTAACTTTTGTCCGAAGTTCATCTGACTTTTGATAGAACCCCTACTGACTTTTGCCCGAACCTCACCTGAGTTTTATGATATGCCGTTAATAAGTATATGAATATAGTTTATTTCACAAATTTCTCAAGGTCGGAATATGAGATGCATGTTCCCGTGTTCAAGGTTCTTTTTCCTTCTGTTCCATTCAGGCTTTACGGCTCCGGGGAACTTTACGAGAATGATTTTTCTCACGAAGATGTCGTCGTACTAAGCTGCATGGCAGAGGAAAACGCCGCACTGAGCTCCGTGTTTTTCTTACGGGCAAAAAAATGCCGTATCATAATGTACGCCGAAAGGCTTCCGAGCGTGCTCTTCCTTACGCATGTGCGGAAATTTGAAGATGTCTCATTGCTTTTCTGCCCAGAGACTAACGGAGAGCTTGAGCATTGCGCAAGGACTGTCATGGGAGGAAAACGCTATGTTTCCAAGGCTGCTCAGGACGAGCGGAGCACGAATTCTTTGGGCAGATTCGTAGATTACGATTCTTTGAACGAACTTAACAGACAGCTGATGTTCTCCGTGTTCGAGGGGCTTTCCTTAAAGGAGACGGCCGCCCTCACAGGAAAGAGCGTGCCATACATTCAGACCGGCCTTTCAAGGCTTAAAGAAAAGTTCGGCGTACTGGAGAAGAGGGAGCTTTTTGTCGCCATGATGAGGTGGATAGGCGTGTCTGACAGGATTTCTCAAGCGGGATAAGCGACCGTCGCTGATAGAGTTCCGTCAATGTTTTTCCGCACTGGGATGATGACGGAAGTCCCTTTAAGGGCATGGCGGTAAAGGACGGCGGAAAGTTCGGAGAAAATCTCAACTTTAAAATTCCGCTTCCTTCTACTCACGGTTAGCAGGCAGCCAAGCTCCTTTTCTTTGCTGAGGATGGGCTCGGCATCTTTCTCAAGGATTCCCGTGAGTATGAATGTATCTTCTTTTTGCATTGTGTTTTTCCGTGTCGTTTTTTTTTATTTTCGGAAGGGAAAAGCGCTTTTTTTACTCGTATTATTCATTCCTTTTATTCTTTCTGTGTTTTCGTGGCTTGGATAAATTCCGTTTCAAAAAAAGTTTGTGCCTGCAATAAAAGGAAGACTTGTTTTAACCATCAATATAAAGACCGAATGCAGTAGTTTTTCAGAGAACCTGGTGTTTCTCTGCGTGTGGAAATGGTGATTAAGGATATCAGATAGATGTTTAAATTTAATTACGATATAATAATATTTTGTTGGTTCGTTTTTTAGAACAAAAGAGTATGCCGAGCAGTTCTTGAGCAGAGTGAAGGACTATATTATCTAACCGGCGGCGTTGACGGTTGTAGTCCATTGAAAAATGTAACGATTGCGAGGTAGAAAAATTAACTACATATATCTTTTGAAGACTAGATTTGATAGAAAAGTAAAAGTTGTTCACGGATTGAATATATTGACAGAAGCATGAATATTTTATACTGTTGTGTAGGTATTCTTATAATCGGGAATTTAAGGCTTATGAATCTGATTAATAAACATCTAATTGTGCTTTCTGGAGGCGTGGGTTCTCGTATGAGGTCTGATACTCCAAAGCAATATTTAAAAGTTTGTGATAAACCAATTCTTTATTATACTCTAAAAAGTTTTGATTTTAATTTATTTAATAAAATAATAATTGTTGTTGCAGATGAATGGAAAGAATTTGTTGAAGGCATTTGTAAGAATGCTTTTTCAGAACAGGAGATATTATTTGCACCTGCGGGAAAATCAAGGCAGGAATCAATTTTACATGGTCTGAACGTTTTGAAAAATTATGCATTAACCGATGATTTGGTTGTTATTCATGATGCTGCAAGGGCTTGTTGTAGTAGGGAACTTGTTCAAAATTTAATTGAGGCCTGTGAAAATTATGATGGAGCTATGCCTGTTTTGTCTGTAAAAGATACTGTCTATTTAAGCGAAACGGGTCATGAAATAACAGGATTGTTAGAACGTGATAAATTGTTCTGTGGTCAGGCGCCAGAAGCGTTTAAATATGGGCGATATCTAGCAATAAATGAAAAACTTACTTCTGAAGAGCTAGGAAGAGTAAGAGGAAGTTCTGAAATTGCTTTTAGAAATGGAATGAAAATTGCGTTTATTTCCGGCGATGAGGCTAATTTTAAAATAACAACGCCAGCTGATTTAGAAAGGTTTGAAGAAATTCAAAAAAGGAAGGAAACAAAATGAAGGCACAAGTATTATATGGGATAAATCAGCTCAAATATGAATCTGATTATAAAAAGCCAGATATCTCAAGAGATGAAGTTCTTGTAAAAGTAAAAGCATGTGGAATTTGTGGAAGCGATATAGATAGAGTATTAAAAAATGGGACATATCATTTTCCAACGATAATTGGACATGAGTTTTCTGGAGAAGTTGTAGAGTCTGCATCTAAAGAAAACGATAATTGGATTGGAAAAAGAGTTTCTATTTTTCCACTTATCCCTTGTAGAAAATGTACTTCTTGTCAAAAAGGTGATTATCAGCTTTGTGAAAATTATAATTATCTTGGTTCAAGATGTGATGGTGGATTTGCAGAATATGTTTCTGTTCCAGTTTGGAATCTTATTGAAATACCTGATTGTGTATCATATGAAGAAGCAGCTATGCTTGAACCTAGTGCAGTTGCTTTACATGCATTAAAGATATGTGGAACTGTACTAGGAAAAAAAGTATTAATAACCGGTTCTGGTACTATAGCAACTATTCTTGCACAGATTGCAATTGCAGGTGGAGCTGCGGAAGTTGTAATTGCAGCAAGAAATGAAGAAAAACTAACATATATAAAAGAAATAATAACAACTGTAAAAACCTCTTCTTTTGAAAAATTGGAGGACACTTTTGATATTGTAATAGAAGGAACTGGAGCATCAATAATAATAGAAAAAGCTCTTAATGCATGTATAAGACATGGTACTGTTGTCTTTATGGGTAATCCTGTTGATGATGTTCATATTTCAAAAAAAATATTTTGGCAGATTTTGCGTAAAGAACTTATTATAAATGGTACATGGAATTCTTCATTTGGAATTGATGGAAAGAATGATTGGGCTGACATATTTAGTCTTATAAAAAATAAAAAACTTAATCTTGAGAAATTAATAACTCACAAACTAAAACTCGAAGAATTACTTGATGGAATTTTATTAATGAAAAATAAAAATGAATTAAGTAATAAGGTAATGGTAGTATATGAATAAAATTTCTGCTTCATTAATGTGTGCAGATCTACTCAATATGGGTGCACAGATAAAAGAACTTGAAACTGCTGGTGTTGATTACTTACATCTCGATGTAATGGATTCTGTGTTTGTTCCAAATATTACTTTAGGAATTGACACTGTTAATCAAATAAAAGCATTTACAAAACTTCCAATTGACATCCATCTTCTTGTAGACAAGCCGAGTAGAATCATTAGATCTCTCAACTTTGGATCAGGAGATTTTGTAACAATCCATGCAGAATGCTCTGAACGAATAATGGAAAATGTTGCTTTCATTAAACAGAAAGGAGCAGCTTTTGGACTCGCATTAAATCCTGACACTACAATAGAAGAAGTTGCAAAATATCTGCCTTACGTTGATATGATTAATATTATGCTAATTGTTCCTGGATTTGCAGGAAGTACATTAATCCATGGAATTATGGAAAAAGTAAAAGCAACACGCGAATTTTTAGATGAACATGGATATAAAGATATAATTATTGAAGTGGATGGAAGTGTAAGTAATGAAAGAGCCTCTATTTTAAAGAATTATGGTTCTTCCATGTTTGTATGTGGAACTTCTAGTATTTTTAAGAAAGATATTGATTTTAAAACAAGTGTTAATAAATTCAAAGAATCTGTGAGATAAGGGGGTTGCCATGAATATACATAGCTTTGCCTCAGCAATAAAAGATGGCGATTTTATACACAGATGTTATGTACATTTTTTTTTCACAAGAAACTTTTACAAAATTTATGATTTATTGCATCCTCAACAAGTTAATAACAAAAAAATAGTAATGTCCAATTTCAATGGACATG
>NZ_CAMHSK010000059.1 GCF_946187725.1 uncultured Treponema sp. | reverse complement strand
GCAGATTCGCGAATGCTTCCAAAATCACATGAACGTTGTTTTCCGGCTCAATTCTGCAAACCGTACAGGCATACGATTCACGGCAGAAGAGAATGCTGTCCTTGCCGTTCGCATCCCGGTCAAGGTAAATAAGATGCGCGCCTTTGTAGGATTCAAGTCTCTTTTCGTATTTCTTTGCAGTGCAGAACACTGTGTATTCGACATCGTCAGGTGTGTAGTCAAGCAAGTTGTCAACAAGCGACTCAAATCCGCCGTAGCACGCAGGAACGCCCACTGTGCCGATGATGTAGATTTTCTTTTTATTTTCTAGCATAACGCCTCCTAATTACTTTATAAGGCGTTCTTTGAGATTTCTATTTTTGAGGAAACAAGTCTTTCAAATCGTATAAAATCAGATTTTTCTTATACTCTTCATCGATTTTTTCAAAACCAGAGCGTGAAAAAAAGCCATATTTTTTACAGGACAAACCTGTCTCAATTACCTGTGCAATTTCTTTGTAAATCATACTCTGAGAAATTGGCTCAGAACGGAATTTTGCCTCATAAAAAATGTATTCGCCATTGTTTTCTGTAACAATATCAAACTCGCCGTTTGTATGATTTTTTACATCGTCATAATAATACTTTCCGATTTTCTCAAAATCATCAGAAAGTTCAGCACGACGATTTTTCATTATCAAAAATTGGCGGCACACTTCTTCAAATGCGCGCGGAACATAATTCTTTTCAAAATCCTCTGCTATAAACCTATTATAAAAAACGTCGCTATCCATAACAGTTAGCCTTGAAAGATTACGGTAAATGTACTTGAAATAGAACAATGTCAACTGGTCGCACACATAGTATCCAGCTTTTTTCTTGTTGTTCTCATCATTGATGGGATTTACTTTTTTCACAACATTCATCTTTATGAGTTTTTCAAGAACATCTGCAAGAGTTGGCGAGCTGGAAACTTTTGACTGCGAAAGAATATCTGCAAATCGCACATAGCCCCTTGCAAGTGTTTCAAAAACCTCATAAGCATTATTCATTTTCTGAATTTCTGACTTCAAATACATTGTAACTTCGGTTTCAAGACGACTGGACGGACTTGCTATTAGAGATATGATATTATCTTTTACACTTTTTTTTGCATCAACAAGGCGATTATAATGAGGTATGCCGCCAAAGACAGAGTAAAGTCTTACTTTATCTTCATCAGAAAAACCTTTATAAAAAAGCGATGATTCATAATAATTCATAGGTTTCAAATCAATCACAAGGTCAAAGCGTCCATAAAGCGGATTTTGCTTTTCAACGAGCGATTTCATTGTGTCAACATAAGAACCACATAAAATTAAATGTAAATGCGAATCATCACGATACTTATCAACAAGCGACTGAACAATGCTGTCCAAACCTTTTACGACTTTACTCAAATATGGATATTCATCAAGAATCAGAACCACATCCTTTCCGAGAGCCTGCTTGAAAACAAAATCCAGAATCTGTTCTATTGAAGAAAAGGAAAGCAAAGGAAAACCTAACGAATCGCTTACAATTTCTGCAAGACTTTTTACATTGTTATCTTCCGAAGTTTCCTTACATTCATAATAAAGTGAAGGAATTTTGAGAGAAGAAACACAATGCTTTATGAGCTGAGTTTTTCCAACACGCCTGCGCCCGTAAACCAAAGCCACATTCTGACCTTCATATGAGAAAAAATCATCCAGCTGCTTTTTATACTCCTTACGGCCCCAAAAAACGGTATTTGATTCCATGACGCCTCACTTTTACTCGGAACAAACCGACTCGATTCATTTCGACTAAAAGTATATTACAGTTACGAATAGCCGTCAAGTTTGTATAACTTTGACAAAATACTCTTTAAATTATGGTACGATAAGCAGGGTGATAAAATAGGGTGATAAATATTTTCTGACTGAGCTTTTTTGTTGGTGTGCAAAGGAACAGTAATTTTGAATCACACTATATTTCTTATAATTGCTAATAGAGTTGGCGTTTATCATGATAAATGCCAATTAAGATGACAGTTATTATAATCATAGGGTACAAGCAAAACCTGTTTGTTTTTGAGTAAATCGTGGTTATAGGTGTTTTTCTATAAAGTTGTCAATTTGCGTTGTTAAATTCTTTTTTAAGTTGTTTGCGAGTTGTAGCATTTCTCTTGAATCTGCCTGATTTGCAGATTTCGGTTCTTCAAGAAAAAGCTGGTAAGGCATGATGTTCAGCGCATCAATCATTTTTTGAATAACTTCCGTTGAAGGAAAATTCTTTCCGTTTTCTACAGCATTTAAATAATTCGGGCTTAGTCCTATCTTCTCTGAAAAAGCAAGCTGTGAAAATCCAGCTGTGTTTCGGTAATACCTTAAATTCTTTATAAAAATTTCCTGAACGTGAGTCATATTCTCATTATGCCGAAGTCTCCTTGTTTATGATTTAATCTATCTCAGTTATATAACTTTAATACAGTTGATTTAAAACTAAAATTCAGTTATCTTAACTGTAATACAGTTGCTTTTATTCATGGAGATAGCGTTGGTTCGTTACGCCCTTCTCTGCGGCTCTGCCCCAGAGAATTTTGGTCAGAAAAAACTTGAAGATTTTCATGATTCTCTTGAACAGACCGGAGAATATCAGCCGGGTAATATAGTTGCGTTTCCAAACGGAGTGCAAGAACTGTTTTTGGAGCTTGCTTTGAATGAGGCTGTTGATAAGCTTTGTGCAGAGGCTGATGAAGAATCGGATGTAATCGGAAAAATCCTCTTGTATTTTTGTGCACGCACTGAAGCTGATTTAGATTCAGAATTGGCGGATTCATATACGCCAGGTGTGCAAGTAGTGCGTCTCGGAAATGATGAGGTGCGAAAAGACGTGATTGAGTACTATCAGGGGCTTTGCAAGAGGTGCGACATAGATATGCAAGTTGTGTATGACTGGGACGGGGACTTTGTGAGTGAGAAAGATCTCGGATATGAGAAACTTTCGGATGAAGAGTGTAGGGAGTTTATAGCCAAAGTAAAAGCTGGATATATAAGGATTGGATGATGAAAAGAATTATTACATACGGAACATTTGATCTTTTACATTATGGACATATAAATCTTTTAAAGCGGGCAAGGGCTCTTGGGGATTACTTGATTGTTGCCTTAAGTACAGATGAGTTTAACTGGAATGAGAAACAGAAAAAGTGTTATTTCAGCTATGAAAAAAGAAAGCAGTTGCTTGAGGCAATCCGTTATGTAGATCTTGTAATTCCAGAAGAGAATTGGGAACAGAAAAAGAGTGATGTAAAGGAATATCATGTTGATACATTTGTGATCGGAGATGATTGGAAAGGTAAATTTGATTTTCTCAAGGAACTGTGCGAGGTTGTGTATCTGGAGAGAACCCCTGAGATAAGTACTACACAAATAAAAGCTGATTTGAATAAGAGATAATCCATAAATTGAACAGCCCTGAAAAGAATCTTGCTAAAAATACATTCTTTCTCTATCTCATGCAGATTGCGAATTATGTTTTTCCGTTATTAACTTTTCCTTATCTTACTCGTGTTCTTGGTGCGGAAAAATATGGTGTTGTGGTGTTTGGAAATGCTGTAATGTCATATTTCGGGCTTTTTTTGGAATTTGGTTTCATCCTTTCAGCAACAAATCTTTGTTCTCAATACCGTGAGGACAAAGAAAAATTGGGAAATATAACATTTGGTGTAATCTATGCAAAAGTTATCCTTGCAGTTTTGGGCGCAATCGTCCTGATTCTTTGCTGTAATTATAGTGCTGTTTTTAAGGTTCAGAAACAGTTTTTTTATTTATATTACATAGGAACTGCACTGAATATTTTCTTACCAGATTATCTGTTTCGTGGCATTGAGAAAATGAGCATACTTACTTATCGTGTGCTTTTTTCCAAGTTTGTATATACAGCTCTTGTTTTTGGGTTGATACATAATTCTGAAGATTATTGTTTTGTCCCTGTGGCGACTATTGGTGGTGCTGTTATTTCCGTACTATTAACATGGCTCGATATTTTACGAAAAAAATATATATCTCTTACCCGTATTTCAATTAATGATTCTCTTTCTTATATGAAAGATGCATCTGCATTTTTTATTTCTCGGATTGCTGTTTCAATGTACACGACTTTGAATACGGTTTTGTTAGGCTTGAAATTTCCTAACGCAGAGCTTGCATTGTATGGAACTGCAAATAATTTGACAAATATGTGCCGGACTATGATTTCCCCGATTTCGGATAGTATTTATCCATACATGGTGAAAAACAAAAATTTTAAACTTGTAAAAAAATTGATATTCATTTTTGAACCTGTAATTATCGCCGGGTGCATTTTATTGTATTTTATAGCTCCGTTTGTAATCCGAATTGTATGTGGAGAAGGTTATGATGGTGCAGTACCGGTACTTCGGAGCATGCTTCCTCTTATCGTAATCTCACTTCCGACATATTTATGCGGTTATCCTGTTCTTGGTGCCTTGGGAAAAATAAAAATTGCTAATATTAGTGTTATTTTTGGTTCGATTTTCCATATTATCGGATTGTTTGTGCTATATTTCGTTGGGTATATGAGCTTTATTTCTGTTTCTCTTTTAACTTTTGCAACAGAAATTATTGTGTTCTCAATTCGTTGTAAGACAATAATAAAAAATATTTTAAGGAAGATATGAAAGTGACGACAGATATTTTTTTCAGAAAGGCTGCTAGAAAAATTATTCGATTGACAGGATATGTTATTTATAAGTTTTCTCCGGTAAATGAACGATTAATTGTTTTTCAAAGCGAGGGGGATTTTTGGGATAATGCCTATGCTCTTTTTGATTATATGGTCTCTAATGGATATAACAAAAAATATCGGCTAGTTTGGCTTGTAAATGATGCTTGTTTATATAAAGACTTTGCTTATGAAAATATAGAATTTGTTGACGTGAATTCTTTTTCTATTAAAAGTAATTTACGTTTACAAAAGATAAAATCTACCGCAAAGTACTTTTTCTTTACACATTGGGGATATAAATATCGTAAAAAGGGACAGTTCGTTATAAATCTCTGGCATGGAAGCATTGTAATGAAAGCATCTTCTATAGTTTCTCCGACATTATATAAATCATTTGATTTTCAATGCTCGCCATCAATGGCAGCTGCTGAAAGAATGTCACTGTTCACGGGCATGAGAAAAGAACAGACACTGATAAACGGAGATTGCCGACAGGATTATCTTTTCTCTGATTGTGAAGAGAAAGTGAAATCATTTTTAGGTAAGGGCTATGACAAATACATTCTTGGAATGCCTACGTTCAAAAAAGCAAAAAATTGGACTGATGCACAAACGGAGTCCTGGATTCTGCCAATTGTAAAGAATAAAGAGCAATTCGAGATTTTGAATAATTTTTGCAAGAATGAAAATGTATTGCTTGTTTTAAAAGTTCATCATCTTGAAGATACAAGTTTTATCAATGCTGGTAGTTTAACAAATATCCGAGTTTTGAAAGATGAGGACTTGCAGAAAGCTCGAATTCAGGTTTATGAACTGATTGGAAAAACTGATGCTTTGTTAACTGATTTCTCAAGTGTGGCATACGATTATATGCTTCTTGACCGTCCGATTGGCTACATGGTTTCTGAAATGCAGAACTATACACGAGGTTTTATTATTCCAAATATTGAAGATGAGATGGCAGGCGAGAAACTTACATCTCTTGAAGATTTGGAGCAGTTTATTCTTGATGTTAAAAATGGAAAAGACGAATTTAGGGCCGCGAGAAAATCTCTTGTAGATAAGTTCTTTATATACCAGAAAGATGGAAACTGTGAGCGATTGCTGGAAAAACTAGGAATTGAAAAATGTTAAACGAATGTTAACAAACTGAATGGAATATTTTTATATGATACCAAAGATTATTCACTATTGCTGGTTCGGTGGAAATCCGCTGCCTGAGCTTGCACAAAAATGTATTGCCTCATGGAAAAAGTTCCTGCCTGATTATGAAATCAAGGAATGGAACGAAAGCAATTATGATGTGCGGAAAATCCCATACACAGCACAGGCTTATGACGCAAAAAAATATGCATTTGTAAGTGATTATGCAAGATTTGATATTTTGTATCAGTACGGTGGAGTTTATTTTGACACTGATGTTGAAGTTATAAAAGATTTGCGTCCAATTATTGAAAAAGGAGCATTCATCGGCGTTGAGAAGGGGACTCGTCCGCTTCTCAACGCTGGGCTCGGTATAGCAAGCCCAGCGGCGAGTGAAATTTATCGCGAAATCTTGGACTCTTACAAGACTGAACAATTTGTAAAGCAAGATGGTTCTTTAAATCTGAAAACTGTTTGTGAACGAGTTTCTTTTATTTTTGCAAAGCATGGTTTTGTAGAAAAAGACTGTTTGCAAAATGTTGCGGAAACAACAATTTATCCGAGTGATTTTTTTTGTCCGAAATCAATAAAAACAGGGCTTATAAAATTAACGGATAATTCGTATACGATTCATCATTATGATGGAAGCTGGGTAACTGGAACAACAAAACAGCTTAATGATGAAAAAAAATGGATTGTTGAACATGTAAAAATTCCTTTCCTTGTATATATACTTCAACGATTTATGGTTCTAAAAAAAATTATAAAGGATTGCTTTGTTAGATAGTTATGCAAGTTGCATATTTGTTTGTTAGCATTTATTTAATTTTTATTTACTCAACTAGACTTTCTCTAATTAAAGAGAAATCATTAGAAATATTTCGATTTATATTACTCGTTATTACGCTTGCACTTTTTTGGGGCCTGCGTGATCAAAGTATCGGAAATGATTCTGTTACCTATATAAAAATATTTCAAAATCCTGAATCTTATCCATCAAAACTTGAACCAGGATTTCTTTTCCTTTTGGAAATATTAAAATTTTTTTCTCTAAGTGGAAATTTCCTGCTTTTTTCACTTTCCTTCATACTCTTATTTTTACAATTACTAGTTTACTATAAATTCAATCAAAGAGATTTCTTCGTATATTTTATAATTTATTCCTCATTTTACTATTATTATCAGTTTCACATAAATATTATGAGACAAGGTCTGGCAATTCTTATGGTTGCAATGTCTTTTTTTGCTTACAAGAGAAAAAATTCGGTAGTTTATTTTATATGGGGAGTTATTGGTTGCCTTTTTCATGCAACAGCATTAATTTTTCTTATTTATCCAGTTTTTTTGAAAAAAATCGAAAATCGAAAAACACAGCTATTTTTTGTATTTTGTATATTACTGATGTTCTTTACAAATTTTGCGTCCTCTATTATTAATTCTATCCCTGCATTTCATTGGTCAATCGAAAAAATAAAATGGTATTTTGTCATAGCCGAGCCAGTACGTATAAAACAATCTCATGCTGTTTCGCTGTTTATAATTCTACTGTTTACATTGAAGTTTGAGAAAATGAAAAAATCTCCATATTTCTTTTTGTATACATTTCATACTGTGTTTTTTGCTTTTTTGGGAATATTCCATTAATGTCTCTTGGTTTATGACAGGTTTTATTTTTATCTTCAGATATTTGAGCCATGTCTGTTATATGAGTTTCGTGTCTTATTTAAGGAAAAGACCATATACAAAAAGATTTGCTTGGCAGGAAGTCTGTTGATGAGTTTTGTTACAGTATTTCTTTGGGGACCAAGAAATTTTCTTACACCGTACACTTTTCAATTTATGAGGTAATAAAATATGCAGGCAAAATTAAACTACGGATTAAAAAGATTCTTTACTCGTATTGTTTTACATATAGCCGCTGATTCGTATTTGATTAATTATCGTGTAAGGCGTTTCCTTTATCGGCTTGCAGGTGTAAATATAGGGAAAAATGTATTTATTGGTACTAATTGCTATTTCGATGAATTGAATTTAAAAGGTATTTATTTAGATGATAACTCTTTTGTAACAAGAGGATGTGTCATTTTATCACATTTCTCGAATAGTGATGATGGCTCTTTCGAATTAGGAAATGTTCATTTATCGAAAGGTGCTTTTTTGGGAGTCAATTCAATTATCACAAAGCCAGTATGCATCGGAAAAAATTCCATTGTTGGAGCAGGAAGCATTGTAACAAAAGATATTCCAGACAATGTAATTGCGGCAGGGAATCCTTGCAAAGTGATAAAGAGTCGAGAGGTAAAATCATGATAGGGTATATAAACACTAAAAAATATCGATTTCTCATTCTGTGTGAATTATTGAAAAAATGTCTCCGCGGTCTTTTTGTTTCTCTTTTTAAAATTCGCGGTTTTTGTAAAATTATTGCGATTGGTCGTAATGTCACTATTCTTGGTAAAAAGAAAGATTTGATTGTTGACTCTCGTGTAAAAATTGAAGATGGCGTGTTTTTGCAAACTGTTTCGCAGAACGGCATTCATTTAGGAAATAATGTAACAATTTGTCAAGGTGCACAAATTCGTCCGTCTGGATTTTATGGTGGAAATTTAGGCTGTGGATTACAAATAGGTGATAATTCTTCAATCGGGGCGAATTCTTACATTGGCTGTTCTGGGAAAATTGTTATCGGAAATTATGTGATGATTGGCCCTCACTGCACAATGATTGCTGAAAACCATAATTTTTCTAAGACTGATATTCCAATGCAAAAACAAGGTGTTGTTAATAAAGGAATCAAGATAAAAGATGATGTTTGGATTGGTGCAAACGTAACGATTCTTGATGGTGTTACGATAGAAACAGGCTGTGTTCTTGCTGCGGGTGCAGTCGTCACAAAATCCACCGAACCGAACGGCATCTATGCAGGAGTTCCCGCCCGAAGAATCAAGGAGCGTGTATGAAAATTCTTTTCGTTCATCCGTCTGTAGAGCTTTACGGAGCAGACAAAATACTACTTTATATTCTCGGAATCCTTTCTGCTAAAAAGCATGATATTACGATTCTTCTGCCAAAAGACGGCATACTTGTCAGTTATATTAAGAATGTTTCTTCTGACATAAAAATTGTGACAGACGAAAGACTTCCGATAGCCCATTCAAAACTTGGTCTTAAGGATTATATTTCTTTGCCAAAGAAAATCAGGCAGATTGAAAAGGTGTTTCCCAAAAACTCTTTTGATATTGTGTATTGCAATACGCTTGCTACGGTATTGCTCTTGTATACAAACTGGTCAAAAAAGCGGATTTGTCATGTGCATGAAATTATTGAAAACAAATTACTGAATTTTGCATTCTCATTTTTGCTTAGATTCCGCACGGAAAATGTGATTTGTGTTTCACGTCGGGTAAAAAATAATCTGCTTTTTTCAAAAAATTATTCTGTAGTTCATAATGGAATCCCAGACTTCGCAGAAGCTGACTTTCAGAACAAAGTTTCAGAAGTTGTTCAATTTGCTTTGCCTGGCCGGTTTATGCCCAAAAAGGGGCAGTGGTTCTTGATAGAAGCATTGAAACTTCTTCCAAAAGAATATCTGGAAAAAGTTCATGTTTCTTTATACGGAAGTTCGCCTCCTAATCGCATGGAATATCAGGATGAATTAAAAGATGCTGTAAAAAAAGCAGACTTGGATAGTATTGTCTCTCTGAAACCTTTTACTTCTGATATTTCACAGATTTATAAAAATGCGAATGTAATACTCGTTCCAAGTCTTATGGCAGACCCATTTCCAACTACCGTACTGGAGTCACTGATGTTTTCGCGTCCTGTGATTACAACAAACAATGGCGGAGCTGTTGAAATTCTTGATGAAACTTATGCAAAGATTATTGCACCGAATGATGCTATGGCTTTTGCTAGTTCGCTAAGGTTTTTTGTGGATAATCAAGAAAAAGTCTTTGAAATGGGAAAAAATGCACGTAATAAATATGAAAACTATCTGACAATAAAAAAATTTGAGACGCGGTTTTTCAAATTTTTGCAAATGGAGGCGTTATGCTAGAAAATAAAAAGAAAATCTACATCATCGGCACAGTGGGCGTTCCTGCGTGCTACGGCGGATTTGAGTCTCTCGTTGACAACTTGCTCGACTACACGCCCGCTGATGTGGAATACACTGTGTTCTGCACTGCAAAGAAATACGAGAAAAAACTTGAATCCTATAAAGGTGCTCGATTAATCTATCTTGACCGCGATGCGAACGGCAAGGACAGTATTCTCTATGATTACGAGTCGATGAAAATTGCCGTGCGGGAGAATGCTGACGTCATGCTGATTCTGGGAGTTTCGGGCTGCATGTTTCTTCCTCTCATTCGCCGCAAGTTCAAGGGCAAAATCATCACGAACATCGACGGCTTGGAATGGAAGCGTGATAAATGGAAGTCTTATGCAAAATGGCTTTTGAAATATAGCGAAAAGCAGGCCGTGAAGTATTCTGATGTCATAATCGGCGACAACAAGGGAATCACGGATTACGTTCATTCTGAATATGCGAAAATCGTTGCAAAAAAACGTATTGAGCTGATTGCCTATGGTGGCGATCAGGTTTCGCGCGTAGAAGACGATTCTCTTTATGAAAAGTATCCTTTCTGCCGTGAATCGTATGCCTGTACGGTTTGTAGAATTGAGCCGGAAAACAACGTTCATGTGATTTTGGAAGCATTCGCGAATCTGC
>NZ_CAMHSK010000058.1 GCF_946187725.1 uncultured Treponema sp. | reverse complement strand
GGGGGTAGACACACCACGGCTCAATGCCGTGGTGGGGCTATATAAAAACTTCCCAATAAGTCAACTTTTTAATCTATAACCCATTTCTCGGTAAACAGTATATACCGGGTTCCAAATAAACTCTGCTTTCGCTCGTTCATTTGGCAGAAGTTTTTCGAGCGTATCAAGTTCTTTTTGCAAATTACGCTCATAAGGACATCCTACGCAACCGGTTCTTTTGAATCCGTACGGTGCATAATACAAAACGCACAAGCGAATCTGAAAATGATTGATGTAAGATTCAATAAAATCATCGTCCATTGGGGCGAGTGGGTGGAAACGGTGCAACTTGTCGCCGTCAAAAACCAAACATTTAAGTTGCTCTCGCAAGCCTTTTTCTGCTCGTCTCATGCCTGTTAAACCAATGTGACGCCCGCTCTCTTTTTCGTAAAGTGCGAACGGCTCTTTTTTGAACTTATAACAACATTTTTCAGAAATCTTGAAAGGAAGCGGTTTGTTAAACATATCTTGCAGAACTTTTGGGCAACTGTGAGGAGTATTTGCCTTTGGCTCTGCATATTTCAAAACGCAACCTGTTTTTCCTTGCCGTGAATAAATGTCGCAGATGTGAGAATGAAACTTGCTTTTGAATGGATAGCCGTATTCTGCAAGTGTTTTCCTTATGTCTTTCTTTGGGCGAATGATAAAAAATCGTTCATCTTCGTTTGCAAGCTGCCGGACAAACCTTTGAATCTCCAAATAGTCAAGACCTGTATTTGAATAGATTCTAGGTATTTTGTTGTCGGGCAAAGCCCGATCAACTAAATCAGAAAGAACGGTCGAATCTTTGCCACCACTGAAAGCGATGTAACCGTTTTCAAGAATGTTGTAATCTGTTGCAATCTGTCGGATTTTTTGAATCCTATCATCAATCAAAAACAATAGCTCTTTCTTTTCCATTTTTTTTAATCTCCTTTTCTTCAAAAGTAATTGTAGAAAAACTTTTTCTACATATCGGGCAAAAATATTCGCCGATATGACAATACGGAACTTCTTTACAGTACGGACAAACCAAATCGCCCGCCTTTGTAAAAATCAATTTCACTTCGCTTTCCCCCTTTTTAATCAAGTATTACAGATTCTATAAAGTTTTCTGCAAAACGGCTTGAAATCCGGGAACGAGAAAAACCGTGGTTTTTCTCGATTGGATTGTTTTCTCTTGGACTTACAACTATTTTTTCTAAATAGAAATTGGGTATGCAATTTAGAAAAAAGAATTGTGTAGGTTTTTTGAAATAATCGCCCCACAACATTCTGTTTTTGATGATTAAACACGGCTTAATCGGGAAAAACTGTTTAAGAAAATTAACTTTTCCATAGGGATTTTCGATAATCAATTTAAAGTGTTTCTTTCTTGCGATTATGCACAAACGGCACAAAATGATATAAAAGTCTGCCCTTGTTTTCATATCAACAATGCTTCTGTGAAGTTTATCTTCATCTGAAAAACCTTTCATTCCGAACGAATCGCCACGGCTGATAAGCTGCGATTGGTCAGAAAAATATGTACATGGAAAAAACGCTACAACCAAATCGTTATCTTTTATTTCCGCAAAAACTTCTGATGATTCGTCATAGTATTCTTTATTTATTTCCAAAAACAAATCAGTCTTTTTGACTTCTTTGTGTTCTGCTTCCAAATCGTAATCAGTTGCAACAAATCCGTATTTCTCAAAAGCCTTTTTGAAAGTTCCACTTCTTTCAAAGAATAAATGAACTTTTGAAGTATTACTCAGCCCAAAGTTTTTTGCCGTTCTCTTTTTCATTTTCCACCTCGCATTTCTTCAATAATTTCGTTTAAGTCACTGAGTTTTACGGTATATTCAGCGACACGATTTTTATAAAAATCGACTTGTTTAACTGCTTCGTGAAGCAATTCTTCCAGAGCCTTTTTTGTTTCCAAAAGTTGATAAAGTCTTTTATTCTTCGGCATTGATTAACTCTCCATATTTCCAAGTGAATGAAAGTTGATAGTTTTCTTCCAAGTGCTTTTTCAATTCTTCTTGTGTGCAACAGACCGTTGAAAGAAAGTCTTGAGACTTCTTAATCCAACAATGTAAAGTTTTTCCTGTAGCATAATCAAAAATGAAAATCGCTTTAACCCGGCCAACTCCACCAATAATTTTCTGTGCGGTTTCTTTTGCCGTTTTTTCATTTTTCCATTTTTTCCACCAATAAGAAACTTTGTCTTTTCGCCAACTGTTCAGAATCGGGCGACCATATTTTATTTGAAAGTGTCTAACGATTCGTAAATCCAATTTGTGTGTTAATTCGTTCGGTATAAAAACACCCATTGAAAATCTTTTTTCTGCCATGAAAACTAACTCCATTTTGTTTGATGTGAAAAATCCGTGTGGATCATCTTCCACACGGATTTATTTTACTGTTCTTTCTGTTCTTCGATTTCTGCCTTATCAATAAAATCTGTGACATTCAAAAAGCCGTCTTTTGAGCGAGTTATCAAAATGCGGCCTGTTTTGCCCTTCCATGCTTGATAAGACAAAGTGTTAAAACCACCTTCCAGACCAAAGCAGAGTGCGATTTTTGACATTTTCAAATTAAATGATTTCTGTTGCTTTTCATCGTTCGGGTCTACGACATCAAACAAATCAAAGACATTTGGAACCCGGTTTTTACCGTCTTTGTAAGCAAAATAAAATCTGAGAACTGCATAGCCCTTCAAATCTTCTTCTCGAACCTCTGTGAGTGTAACATCATACTCACCTGTAACCGCTTTCAACGGTGGCTGAACAAATTGATAATTCTGACCAAACATAATTTTTTCTCCTGTTAAAATATTTTTGCTTGCGCCTGTGGCATAAGTGGAAGCCTAGAACAAATCGAACTCTGTAGCTTCTGTTTCCATTTCGGAATGTTGAAGCTGCCGATTTTAGCCCAAATCTGAAAATAAGTCGTTCTGCTTATTTTCGGTTGTCTTTTTTTTCGGTGGTGCATTTTGGAATCTCCTTTTTTGCTTAGCACACAAGCCCGATTTTTCCGGGGGCTTGTAACCTTGCGTTTCTATCATAAACTCCAACGGAGTTTTTCCCAAAATTGAATAATTGTCGGGCAATTTGTAAAACATAAAGTCCGACTTTTGAAAGTGGCTATTTTGCCAACTGTTCAAAAATTGTTGGTGCTGCAACGAATTGAAAACACACTTATCTGTGCAAAGTGCAGATATTTCTTTATCCGTGCGGATAAAATAGCGTGGTTCATAGTCGCTTGTTCTAATCGCTACAAAAGCCATTTTCTTTTAGCCATCCTTCTTCTTCGGCTCGCCTTTCGGCAAACTGATTTTTAATTTCTTCGTGCATTTCACGAGTTTTACAATCAACGATTGTTTTTTTGAAAAATGCTAAAGCATTATCAGCGTTTACCAAAGGATTGCAAAGATTTTCGCTTAATGAACATATCCGGGAATTGTCGTTTTGATTGTGATTGTGACAAGGGCAAGTTTTGCAGATTTCTAAGATGATTCTGTTTTCGATTTGATTAGCAACCATAAAATAACACTCCTTTTTCGTTTATCTTTATTTAAGAATTATAATACCGCTAACGGAATATGTCAAACAAAAAATGTTGCTTTGCACATTGCTTTGAAGAAAATCTGCTCTGCCTGTGAAAACTTATCGGGAACACCTTCAAACCACATCGAGAACGACTGAGCGAACTTTTGCCATTTTTTAGGCAAAACAAACGGATAAAGAATCGGATTTGTCGAATAGATTGCCGATAGGCACGGAAGTATTTCATCTTCGGGCAGAACTTTAGAATATTTTTTGACTAATCGCCTTTTGAAATCGTTTATCATATCTTCTGAAATATGAGTTGTCAGATACCATTTTTCAAGTTGCGGAGTGATTAACTCTCTCTCTCGCCATAATTCTATAAAATAAAACCAATTATTTCTTTTCTGCATAAATGAAATATCGCCATTTACAAATAAATCAGCCAACTTTGAGAGAATACAACCTTTGCAAGATAATCTACACCCACTTTCAGCGATTTTTTTGTTCCTGGCAAGTGGCAAATCTGCCAAACGGCTAGGCTCCACTTTGTATAATTTCAAAAGTTCCCCACGCTGATGTGAAAAAACAGGATTTGCACAGTTAAGCGGCGACTTAATACATAGCGTTTTCAAGTAGGCAATCGCAAAATCACGCTCTTCTTCTGTGAGGGGGGCGAGTGGTGCGGGCGGGTCGTCTCGCTTCGCTTTTTCAGAAATAGAAAACTCAGTGACATTTTCCGCCTGTGCGGTTTGCACGGTCGGAAACTCCAACTTAGAGACACGAAAAGCCCTGACTTCTGCAATCATTGGAAGAATCATTGTAAGGACTTCTTTTTTATCAGATTCTGACAGACGGCTTTTTCCTAAAAGTTCACGAATATCTTTGTCCTCTGCTTTTGAAATGTATTTAGAAAGATAATTCGATGTGTCTTTTCTGCGGTTTTTATCAATCTGAGAAAATCCACACTTCCATTTTTCTGTAAAGAAATCTCGTAAGCTGCCGTTGTTCATAAAATAGCAATGTTTTTTCTTTGAATATTTGTAACTACAATTTGAAAAGTCGTAATTTGTGTAAAAGAGTAAGTGAGCGTGTGGGAAACCGCTTTTATGAGATTCCAAAACGACAACATATTTTCCGCCAAAAGTGCGTGTTAAATCCTTTAGAAAATTACCTAGTTTTTCGCTCATGTATTTCCAAGCGTGAATAAAATCGCCCTCAAAATCTTTCTGGGCGAGTGTTAGAGTGGCAAAAAAGCATTTTTTATAATGTTCATCAAGAGTTTTGCAAGCATCGTGGATTCGCCAATACTGCTTTAAGTTGTAGGCCGGAGTGCCTTTAGCGTTCACAAGAAAAAAACGGTATCTGTCACTAAACCAAGAAGCGAGATAGCCCCACTTATCGGAAACTTTTTTAAGAAGTGGCTTTATAAGTGGCTCAATGCTTTCACCTTTTCGAGAACATTCAAAAACTTCTGGATAAAGCAATTCTTTTGATTTACGATGTTTCTTTTCTTCTTTCTTTGGCTTCGGATTTTCTGCAACCGTGACCGGGATATTAAAAGAGCAATGATATTGTTGAGCTGCACCGTCTGCAAGTTTGATTCTGTGATAGCGAACACCACTGTCAGAAACTGCTTCTTCAAACATTCCGCTTTCAGCGAACGAATAGTAAGCCAATTCTGACAAAATTATTCGTTGTGTTTCTGTTATTTGGGTTTTTTCTAGCGTTTCTGCGTTGACGGTTTTTAGATACTGTGTTATATTCATTTTAGGTTAAAAATCCTTTTCACGGTCTTTCTGACGGTCATCAGAAAGCCAAATGTAAACGCTCCGTTGTTTCAAACCGCCCTTCCGGGCGGTTCTTTTTTTCTAATCGGAGTTTTTGCAACGCTTAACAAGCGTGACTAATATCTTCGCACCAATAAGCAACAAAGATACAAGATTTTTTTTGGAAAAGACGATTTCGCGAACTTCTCCCAAAGGATTTTTCGCTGAATCTCGTGGCACTCCTTGTGAAATGCTTTTATCTGTTCCTCGTTCCACACTTTTACCCCCCTGCCGAAAACTCCCTTGCCTGCTCCGCTTTAGCGGATCATGGCAAGGGAAACAATCGCTTAAAGTGTTTTTAGGATAAACGACAGAAAAAAAAGCGTCAACTGTATAAAAAAGTAGACACGCTGTATCTAGCGTGTCTACCGTGCCATGAGCACTATTTTTGCGTTAATCGTTTGATGTCAAATCAACATCGATTGAAGCAAGCTGCCACCTGTTGTTTCCGTCTGTGATGTACATTGGATAACCTGACAAACTAATTGTTGCATCTTCGCCCTCTGTTCGTCCGGCTCCCTCACAATTTGCTTCAAAGGTGATTTCAACATCATCGTGGGAAGAACTCATGATTACATTGGCACTATCAATTGTGACAGTAAAGACATTTCCGCCCTCTTCGCCAATCTCGACATCTGACGGATTTACAAGCGTTAAACCGCCCGGGGCTGTATTTGGAGAAACATCAGAATAATCAGCCAGTTCAAGATAGAAGCCGAAGCCGTCCATTCCGATATTGCCCGAATAATTCCAATCAGAACTATCCAAAGTCTGAACACCGTTTTTAACGGCCGTAAACTGTTGAGCTGCGAGCGTGTAAGTAACACCACTTGCAACAAAGTTTTCTGCCTGTGGAAGTGACGACATATCAGAAGCAAGCAAGATTGTAGAATTATCGTAATCGGCACCCGAAACGGTGATTTTTCCGCCCGAATAGCCAACGGTGATACTTGCCGTTTTTGACAACTGATTGACGAAATTGTGATTCTTCACTGTAACGGAACGATTTCCGCCACCACTTGTGATAGTTGCTAAATCGTTGAAAGTAGCTTCCCATTTCTGAGAAGTTGTAGACCAACTGAAAGTAAGCGGCGACATGGTGCGTGTAAGGTCTGTAGATGTAATTGCTTGGGCGGTTGTTCGCTCTGGGTTGTAAGTTACACCGTTGCCAATGATAACAGTTTCCATTGTGATTGTAGAACCACTTGGGAAAGCTGGCAAGTTTTCACTTGCGGTGACTCCACTATTCCACTCCAAATAATTTGTTCCTAAAGTATAGCCTGTAAGAAGAAGATTGCTAATTGCACCTTTAAGAACTGCTCTACCTCTGACTGCACCCGATTTTGAAGTAATTTCCGGGAGACTTCGGGAGATTCTGAATCTGTAGATACTCTCGTTTCTTTGGTAGCCGTTGATTGTATTTTTGTAAGTTCGTGTAAGGTCTGTAGAAGAGAAACTTTCTGTTGCGTTCTCTGCATCCGCATGAACGGTTGAACTCCACGATTTAATTGCTGAAATGACTACTTCTGACCCGGCCGGGAAAGCAATCAAATCTTGACTGTCGGTTGCTTCGCTTGTATAAACCATAGCAAACTTACCGCCATTGTTTATCAAAGAAACGGTCGGATTAGAAATTGTTGTAATCGCACCATTGACGACACCTTTCAAACTGGCAACAGTAATCGAATTGTCGCCCGACTGATAATCTTCGCCAAAAGTGAATGTAAAATTGTTTCCGCTTCGTTCGACACTCGTAATTGATGTATCGAATGTGTGATGCTCTGGAGCTGCAATCGGCAAATCGATTTGAGCACTTGCGATTAAGTCCGTGAGTGAATCTGTATCATCGCATGAAACAAACCTGGCTTTAGTGCCATTTGGAATTGTTAGACCTTCCGGCAATCGGAAAGTAAAAATGTTTCCGCCCTCTTCGCCATTTGAGCCAATGCAAAGTGCTAATCTGTCTTTCCAAGATTCCGCACCCGGCAAAAGTAACAACATTGTCAAAACTCGCTCTTCTGTTGGGGCTATTCCCTCTACAGTAACTTGAATGTGCGTTTCATCTACGACTTGCGTAATAGTTGCTGCCGAAATGATGTTGGGAACTGAAAAAGAAGTCGGGTATAAGGGCAATCTATCCATTTCTGAATAGTTCAAATCTTGCAATGCCCTTGCGGTGGACATTCGAGCGTTCCACAAGGTTTTTGATGTCGTGTCAAAAGCTGTGACTTTTGCGTTCATTTGTCCGGCTAACTGTGCATAGAAAACACAGTCGGAAAAACGCTTGCGGTTTGCTTGCTGTACCTCTGTTTGTGGATTGTGCGGTACAACATACGCTCTAACGGTGCGGATGTTTTTCCAACGCTGACCAACGGTAGCACCAAGTTTGCCATAGTAGCCACCCGCCAAAGTGTTAAACTTTGCCATAAATACACCTCTCTATATTTTGTTAATAAACTCCCCTAGCGGAGATTCTAGGACAAAAAAAAATCACTGTCAATTTTTTGACAGTGATTTTTGTAAAGGTTGCATGGTTTTGAAGAATTGCTTTAGCGGGCAAAAACTTTTTTATTTCAAAAAGATTTCGCCCATGTCCTTTAGAATAGACCACCCACTAAAGCACCAAGAAAAGCTATCAGCCCTTCAAGGATAACTTTGACTGTAGATTTTGTTCCGTCAGACATTTAGAACCCCCCAAACTTAGGCGATTGTTACAGTGAGGTAGTCACTGAGCGAAGCAATCTTGTTTGAACCTCGTTTGTCAAGGTAGTAAACATAGATGTCAACATCGCCTGTAATGAATGTCAAAGTTGATGTGAGTGTTCTGGCATCAGCGGCGGCCTCAACAACTTCTACCATTCCTGAATCTTCCTGTACCATGACGGCTACCAACTTCGCATTTTCTGTGAAGTTTGTAGCAGTTGGGGCAGTCCAAGTTACAGTAACTTTTCCCGCATTTGCAGTAGCTGCTTCGCCTGCAACTTTCTGCAAACCGCCCTTTGAAATTACAAGGTTGGCTTTTGTGAAGGTATTGCCCGCAACCATTTCTTTGTTAAGTTTAACAATGGCATTGCGGACAGACATTCCCGATGTGTCGAGGGCAGATTTGTAGCGAATCTGGTCTGCAAAGAGTGCTACGAAAGCATTGATTGCTTTAAAGCCACTTCGTACAGTCTGCTGAGCCTGTGTGTTTGGATTTGCGGGTTTTGTGAAAACTCGCTCTGTAGAAAGGTTCTTCCACTTTGCACCGACAGTCTGACCGACTTTGCCGATGTAGTTACCTTTCAAGGTGTTCATTTTTCCCATAGGATTTTCCCCCTGTTAGATAGTATACTTTTTTATACAGTACAATTTTGGATTTTGTCAAGTCTACGGAACTTGTACGGACAAAAAAACCCACTCTGTTAAGAGTGGGTATGTGATTTTATTCAGAAAAACTACTGTTTAGTTAGCAATTAAAGATGCGTTTATGCCGACAACATTTAAGAATAAGGTTACTGCACTATCTAAGGAATTGGAAAATACAATAGCCCCACTTGATGGGTATACAAAAGCAAGAACGCCTGTATTGGCTGAGGCTTCATGAGCACTGAAACCACTTGCCGTTTTCTGCGAGAATAAGGAATACGGAAGACACTCCGTTGCATTTGCTCGTTGTGCAACACCTTGAAGCAAAATACCTTGACCAACTGCCAAACTTAAAAGACTTTTGCCTATAAGTGTCGCAAGCTGCGGGTTAGAAATAGTTGTATCCCCCTCGGCAGGGATTTGTACTTGATAATAACCACAAGTTAAACCTGTAGGTGGGTCTTTAGTTGCAACTTCATTTATTGCAGAAACCAGGTCTGTTTTTGCCGTTGTCTCCAAATCGGCAAGGTCTCCGATTTTTTCATCCGCCTGTGTTGCCGTCTGACTTGCTTGTGTTGCCGTCTGACTTGCTTGTGTTGCCGTCTGACTTGCTGATGTTGCCGTCTGACTTGCTTGTGCTGCCGACTGACTTGCTGATGTTGCAGTGTTTCTTGCGGTTTCATCTTCCAAGCCGTAGATTTCGCTTGCAAGTTCTATGCCTTTAATATCTGCCATAATTTTTACTCCTGTAAAATTGATTTATTTAGTTTTGGATCTGCGTAGCAGTTTCAAAACTAATTTTCAAGCCAATGCAGAATATTATCTGCAAAAGAAAAATCGCTATCGCTGAAAGTAATAATACCTTCATTGTAGCGTGGTGGCTCATTCAACGGCATTAAGCTGGTGTATAAAATACCGTCAATGACAAAGTTTTGTGTTTCCGTATGGAGACACAAGCCGTTAATTATCTTCTTCCCGAATTGTACGGAACTTTTGAACATTACCACGCTTAGGCTGACAAAATCCGAATAATCCCAAGAAAAAGAGACCGTCTGACTAACACTTGAAAACGCACCACCCGCTTTCACTGTGCCGTTATCAGTTACAAGAGCGATAAAAATATCTTCTCTTGTTGTATTTGCAGAATACGGAGCGTTGATAAACTCTATTTCTGCCGTTTTTGCTTCCAAATCAATGTTGATGTTTCCAAAACGCAAGCTGCTATTTGACGGTATGACTTCAACAAGATTTGCCAATTGGAAAGAATGGTTTTTGACACACGGTTTAAGCCATTTTGCGACCGCATTATGTTTGTACATCGTCTTATCGCTAAGATTCAGATACCGCCAAAATGTTTTAGCGACATAAGCGGAAAAGCGATTCAACTTTTCAAAAGCCCTTACACTTTGCGTTTGCGTTCTATTGTGCGGACTGTGAGAAAAGGGAATTGCCTTTTCGATAGATTTACCGTACTGTCTGACACCGTAAGTCTTTCCGACCTTGCCGACATAATCGGCTCTTAAAGTGTTCATTGTACCCATAATTAGAACTTTACGAGATAATAAAGAAATTGTAAAGAAAAAACCTCGAACGGTGGCTGACCGTTCGCGCGAGCGTTCAGCGAGCAGTGAAAGACCTGGAGCGGAGCGATAAAAAAAAGGCGAGCGGAGCGAGCAAAAAATGCCGTAAGAAAATCTTTTGGATCGCGCGAGCGTTCCAAAAACTATTGCAAGAAAAACGCTGGCACTGTCCGTGATTCGGCGATAGCCGTTGCGTGGGAGTGATGGGCGGAACGGCAAGGATAAACACCCCTTGTGGGTGTTTTTGCCGTTTTGCCCTGAGCTGCCACGCAAACAAGCCCAAACTAATCAAGAAAATGCTACACTACTTTCAGTTGCCGGGCTTCCCCCGCCCGGCTCCCTAGATAATC
>NZ_CAMHSK010000057.1 GCF_946187725.1 uncultured Treponema sp. | reverse complement strand
CTCGCCCGGGGCTGTGCTTCGGGCGCGGAAGCCGCCGGCTTTTTTCTTTTTAAATAATATCTTAAAAAATAATTGTACTTTTCACAGGCATGTCATACAATAGAAATGTTCTAAAACTTAGGCTATTTACGACTTTCGTTTTCAGAACAACTTCAGTTAAATAAAAATCGGATATTTGGAGGATTTTATGAAAAAGTTGATAAAGCTGAGTTCAGCGATTTTGTCAATGATGATGTTGTTTTCATTTTTTGCCTGTAGTACTGATACAGAAGAAGATGACGAACTTGTGGTTTCAATTTCTGCCAGTGACAATGATTCTAGCACAACCAGAACTATTACAATGTCGGCACCGTCAAAGTATTCAGGAATAGATGTTTATATTGTTTACACATTAGATGGAAGTGAACCTTCAATATCATATGATGGAACAGCGATAGATACAGATTTTATCAGCTATGGAACCGCAATTAAATATGATTCACAATTTACGGTATCTGATTCTGTGCAGATTAAAGCAAAGGCTTGTTACCTTAAAAACATGAAAGTTTATGTAGGTCCTTTAGCTTCAAAAACCGTTACAGTAAAATCTTCTATTGATACTTCAAAATCTGAGACAGCACCTGTTTCGGGCAATTACACATTTAAGCTTGCTTCTTCTGGTAATTCTCTGTTTACACATTATTTTGATACATCAGCTAGTGATTTGTTCAAATGGGGCGATTATGATCATTGTTACTACCAGATTCAGTTCTCATATAAAAGTGCCGGAAAAGGTAACTGGTATCTGTTCGTGCGTCAGGTTGGAAATGCAACACCAATCAAAGGTCCTGATGGAACAACTAACTTTGTAGCACAAGGTTCATACACTGGAACTTGTTTTGATAATAGAAAATCAGATTCTGTAAATAACGGTGATCTTACACTTTCTTGTGAGGTTGGTGGTAAAGCATATGAAGGAAAATACTCTGTTTCTGACAATTCTATCACTATGAAAGTTTCTGTAGATGCTTCATCAGATGTTTCTGTTGGTGATGCAAAATAATTGACCAATTTTAAGCTAAGGCTCGCGCTGGATTGTAGCGCCGGCCTTGGCCGTGGGCTTTGCCCATGGAGCGTTTAGCGGAAGCGCGAAAAGCCAGGATGAAGTTGATTCGCGCCTAAAATTAAAATGAAAAAAAACTTGTTTTTATTTTAAATCCATTGTACTATTTAAATACAGTGAAAATAACCTTAAAGAGTTTTTTTGCTCTCTTTCTCTCATTGTTTTTATTCTTATTTTTCTCTTGTGCACCTGCCCAGCCTCGTTATGTGCGTACTTTGGGAACGGTTTGCTTTGTTAATTTGTTTGAAAAGGGAACAAAATCTGCTTATAAAGATGTTTTTGATCGTTTGGAGCAGATTAATGATGAATTTAGTTTTGCCAAAGAAAAATCTGATTTGTATCGTGTAAATAATTTTGCTTTTAATAAGGAAGTTGTCGTTTGTGATGATGTTTTTACTGTCATTTCTATGGCGCTTAAAATTTCTGAAATGACTGAAGGCGCTTTTGATATTACGGTTGAGCCTTTGGTTTCGTTGTGGCGTGTAAATACTCCAACTCCTCATGTTGCAACGCAGGCTGAACTCGACGAGAGACTTCCGCTTGTTGATTATAAAAATGTTGTTCTTAATCCGGAAAAAAAATCTGTCCGTTTCTTAAAGAAAGGGATGCAGCTTGATTTGGGGGGTATTGCAAAGGGATTTGCGGCTGATGAAATCGTAAAAATCTGTAAAACTCATAACATCCGTCGGGCTGTGATTGATTTGGGCGGAAATGTTTATGTTTATGGTTCAAAAGAAAAATCTCAGTTATGGAATGTCGGCATCAAAAATCCTGAATATCCGGATTCCGTTCCGCTTTTAAAACTTGCTGTTCCTGAAATTTCTGTTGTAACAAGCGGCATGTACGAGCGTTATTTTGAATCTGGCGAAAAACGCTATCATCACATTCTTTCGCCGAAAACAGGCTATCCTATTGAAAACGAATTGTATTCTGTTTCGGTGCTTTCAACAAATTCTATGCTTGCTGATTCTTTGACTACTGCTTTTTTTGTTTTGGGAACCGAAAAAGCACTTGAAGTTCTTCCTCAGGTTAAAAAAGAATTCGGCCTTGATTTATCTGCAATTTTCATTAAAAAGAATCATCAAATCGTTTATTCAGAAAATTTCCCGTACCCGTGTGATGTGATTTACGAAGACTGGTAAAAAGAACTTCTGTTTGTCTTATATTCCGAAAATCGTTTTTTTTAAATTTAAACTATGAAAATTTTCATACTTCGTGATATAATATAATATGGCATTTTCCAAAAAACATGTGTTTTTTGTGAATTTTGTTATAATGGCGGAAATTTTTGAGAGGTACGGGTTGTAAGTGGCATTACAGTTCGTCGGGGCGGAAAATGAGTTACGGTTTAGAAAATATAGAAACCAGGCAGCTTGAAGGACTTATTAGTGTTCTCAATCAATGCACTGATGCTTTTTTATTTGTGTTTGATTTGTCTAAAGATACATATTTTATCTCTCAGTACGCCAGAAATATCTTCAATTTCCCAGAAGAAAAGATGGAAAATGCCACCCATGAACTCATGAAAATTGTTTATCCGGAAGATCAGGCTTCTTTGCGGGCAGACCTTGATTTGCTGAAAAGCGGCAAAAGAACGGAACATAATCTTGATTACAGATGGGTAAATAAAAACGGAAAACCGATTTGGATTCGCTGCCGTGGAAAGATTCTTCCCAATAACAGTGAAGAACATCGTATTCTTGTAGGCGAAGTTTCAATTGTTACTGAAGAAGATAAAACTGATCTTCTGACGGGATTAGCCACCGAATCTCAGCTTCGAATCGATTTTGGTTCAATCTGGACTAAAAAGCAGGCTGTTACGGGCTTTATTCTGAAAATCGATATCGACAATCTTGGTTCAATCAATGAGCAGTACGGTGTCATGACTGGCGATGTAATTATTTCAAAAGTCGGTGACTGCTGCCGGAAAATCTGTTCAGGCGTGGCAAAAGCCTACAAGCTTTCAAGCGATGAATTCATCTGTATGAATCTTACCGGTAAATCGGCTCTTGTTGCGCAAAAAATGTTTGAGAATTTGCGCCGTGAAATTTCCGAAGCAGAGCAAGGGCTTGGTTACGACATTATCTTTACTGTTTCAGGCGGCATGGTCGCTTTCATGAACGATTCTTCGCAGCTTGACGGTCTTTTGCGCAAAGTCAATTATTCTCTTAATAACGCTAAACGCAACGGTCGGAACACCCTCATTACATTCAATGCCGTTGATTATACACAGCATCTTAAAACTCTTGATTTCCAGGAAAAAATTCGTGATTCAATCCGAAACGATTTTGCTGGTTTCGAGCTTTATTATCAGCCTGTCGTTGATGCAAAAAATCTTTATCTTGATGCCGATAAAACTGTCCTCAATGTCATTGGTTGTGAGGCACTTATTCGCTGGACTTGTCCGGGGTACGGCATACTGAATCCTGATGAATTTATTCCGATTCTTGAGCGCACTGGCATGATGGTTTCTGTAGGCCGATGGATTTTGAGAACTGCTTTCATGCAGTGTGCCGAATGGAACCGTTTACAGAAGGATTTCCGTGTGAGCGTTAATCTTTCCTATATTCAGGTCAAAAAGAGCGATATCTTGCGCGATGTTGAAACGGCTATGCTTATTTCAGAAGTTAATCCGCACAATGTTACGCTAGAATTGACCGAAAGCGGCTATATTGACAATGGAGAAGAACTTCAGGCTCTTACTGAGGCTTTTTCAAATCTTGGTGTTAATGTCGATATCGATGATTTTGGAACAGGATATTCAAATCTTCGTTATCTGCAATACTTAAAGGCAAACACTCTCAAACTCGACTACACTTTTGTTCAGAAGGCAACCGCCGGTAACGAGGGTGATCGAAAAATTATTAAGCATATCACTCAGATGGCGCATGAGCTTGGAATGAAGGTTTGTATGGAAGGTATTGAAGAAAAGAGCGACATCGAAAAACTTATCGAATATGAACCTGACAAATTCCAGGGATTCTATTTTGGCCGCCCTTGCAATAATGTAGATTTCCGTGAGCATCATCTGCGGCTCGATGTGAACCGCGATGTTTACCGAAAGACCAGATAAGTTAATGAATCTCCGAAACACGAGTTTTCGGAGATTTTTTTTATATGTAGTGTTTTAAATCAATCTTGTCGAAATTCTTTGTTTTGACGGCAACAATGTAGCTTCCTGTGATTGCAGAGAGAACATCGATGGCGGCGGCAAAACTGCATAAAATCGGCATGGCCGGTCTGAGCAACAGATAGCCTGCTTCAAATCCTCTTCCGTACATTGAGCAGATTACTGTGAGTGAAACGAAGGTTCCGCCCTGAGGGAAGTTACCGAGGGCGAAACTGATGATGAATGAGACTGCAAAAATCCAGAGAATGTCAAAAACTGTGAAACCAAGACTTGAATAAGAGCGAAGAATTGTGACGAAACAAACTGATGTGACAAGCGCCGTTCCTCCGCGCGCGAAGCTTGAGAAAAGCGGAAGTGCAAAATAGTTTGTTTCATCATGGATTCCAAGACTTTCTTTGGTGTGTCGCTGGTTAACAAGAAGAGAGACATTTGAATCAGCTGAGAAAAAGCCTGTGATGATTGAACAAATGCTCGCGTAAAGAACATGATACGGATGTAAATCCTTACAAACAAATCGAAGAATAATCGGGTAGATGATGCCTGCGACAATCAGAAAGTCAGCAAGAAGAATGAAGAAAACCGGGAAGAATGTAGGCTCTGAAAAAATCGTGCGTGCCTGAATAATCCAATAGCTCGAAATGGCAATCATTCCGACAGAAAGCCACTCAACGAAAAAAGCCGTCATTGTTTGGCAGAGCTTCATTGCTGATTCCAAAAGGCTGAGGACAGGTTTTGAATCGTTGATGTCAGAAGCACATGCACCGCCAGCAAAAGCCGCAAGGAAAAAGACAGGAAGAATGCAGATTCCGTCTTTGAGTGTATCGAAGCTGGAGAAAGGCAGAATTGTAAAAATCATGCCCTTTATGTCAATCGCAGGAACTTCAGAAATCTTTTCGCCGGTGATAGGAATTCGTGGAATCTGAACGATAAGAATGGAAAGCAGACCGAGGACAACAAGAATGAGCGTGGAACCTAAAATTGTTCCAGCGGTCCATAAACTGCTTTTAAGGATGTGCTTTTTACTTCGAAGCGAAAACATGGACATTGCCGTGCCAAAAAAAATCAGCGGAATGAGCGCGTATCTTCCGAAACGAATCGCAATTTCCGACAAAGTAGCAAGTGCCGAATTTACTGACGGAATGTTGAGCGGAAGGATAAAAGCTGCCGCAATACCGAGAATA
The DNA here is from genome assembly GCF_946187725.1 of uncultured Treponema sp. Lineage (GTDB taxonomy): Bacteria > Spirochaetota > Spirochaetia > Treponematales > Treponemataceae > Treponema_D. Next base: position 5,250 of record NZ_CAMHSK010000057.1, on the reverse strand, counting down.
GTTCCAATCAAATATTTAATCCAAACTTTCATGGTTTTAGTATATCAAATTGCTCATAAATCTGCTATAATGCTCTGTTATGGGAAAGATGATTTTGTTCGCCGGTAAGGAATTTCCTGCTGGAAATGATATGGCTTCAGGTGCTTCTTTTCAGGGGCGTCGGGTGATTGCTACAAGTCTCGCTGTTTCTGAAGATTCTGCCGACGGTGAAGGTGAGGTTCAGAAATCAGGTGGCGTGATTCAGGTCAACTGGAACCGAAGTTCTGCTCTTTCATGCCGTTCACTTGCCTTGAAATGCGAAAATGAAGGTGGCGTTGATGAAGCTGTGCTCGTGTTTGATGAGTTCTATCTTGCCACAAAGTACCGTGAAGTAAACAACAACGCTCAGATTCTCGAAGAATTGGTTTCAAGCTATCAGTATCTTACTCAGGAGCTGATTTCGCGTTTTAATCGCCAGAGCGATAAATGTCATAAACTTATCTTCCTATATAAATCGAATTTTTCTCTTGCTGATGGCGTAAATTCTTCGTCTGTGCGTGCATCTGGAATCGAGCTTTCAAATCCGCTGATTGCCGCCGCAAGTGGTGCATTTAAATCTTATGCAGAGAATGTTGCTGCAAACCTTGTGGACAACTCAAACATAACGCCTATTCTTGTTGCATGTGACCCCGCGAATGACCTGTCAAAGCGTGATTCATCGCTTTCAGTGTGGCTTTGCGAGTACATGGATTCAATCGATGCGCTCAAAAAACCTCTTTCGCCAAAACAGAAAGTTGCATGGGTTAAAGCCGGTGCAAAAAATCCTGGTGGTTTCGGTCTTTTGGGATTCTAACGATTTGAAAATTGGGCGTTTCCGTGCTTACGCACGGTCGGGCTGCTCCAGGTTCCGCTAACGCTTCATGGGGCAAATGCCCCACGCTTCGCGCCTTTCGTATCCCTAACGCAAAATGAGGTTCTATGGATTATTCAAACCCGCTTATTGTTCAGAGTGACAGGACTCTTCTTCTCGATGTTCATGCGCCGCGAGCAACTGATTGTCGTAACGCGCTGATTCCGTTCGCTGAACTTGAGCGTTCGCCGGAACATCTTCACACTTATCGTCTTACTCCACTTTCTCTTTGGAATGCAAATGCGGCCGGATTTTCTCCCGAAGATGCGGTTAAAGTTCTTCATGATTTTGCCCGCTATGATGTTCCGCAGGCGGTTGAATTCTGGATTAAGGAAACTGCCGGGCGATTCGGAAAATTGCGCTTGGTGCCGGCCCCGTGGATAATTTTGAACGGAAAGCAGGGTGGGGGAAGTCTCCCCCTCACTCCAGCCGCTAACGCGTCTTCCGCTACCCCCTCTGCGGGGGACACCCCCGCAACGCCCCCGTCAGACGGCGGTATCAAAATCGAATATCTCTACCTTGTGACTGAATCGATTCCTGTCTTTAAGGAAATTGGGGCAAGTCTTATCGGTAAAAAGTATCTCACTCTCTGCGACTATGAAGAGCCTCAAGACGAGTTGATGAAGCAGACTGTTGTTTCTGAAGAAGAAAAGCAGCACTGTTTCCGTCTTGCGCTCACAGACCGGGGAACAATCAAGCAGGAGCTTTTGAAAATGGGCTGGCCTGTAAAAGATGATGTTCCTATGATTGACGGCGAGCCGCTTGAAATCAACCTGCGTGAAACTACTCTTTCTGGCAGACCTTTTAATCTTAGGCAGTATCAGAAAGAAGCCGCTCAGGCAATCGTGGGCGACAAGGGACCTGGAACGGGATTTGGCACAATCGTGCTTCCTTGTGGTGCCGGTAAAACAATCGTCGGCATGACGGTTATGGACTTGCTCAAAACAAGCACTCTTATTATCACTACGAATATTTCTGCCGTTCATCAATGGATTGATGAACTTGTCGATAAAACGAACCTTACACGCGATGACATTGCCGAATACACCGGCGAAAACAAGACGATTAAACCTGTCACCGTGGCGACATATCAGATTCTTACATGGCGGCCAGAAAAGGACGGACCGTATCCGCATTTTTCACTTTTCAGAAAGCGTAACTGGGGGCTGATTGTCTATGATGAAGTCCATACGCTTCCGGCTCCAGTGTTCCGTGTGGCGGCCGAAATTCAGGCGGTGCGCCGGGTTGGCCTTACGGCCACTCTGGTTCGAGAAGACGGAAACGAAGGCAGTGTTTTTTCTCTTGTAGGACCTAAACGCTATGATGTTCCGTGGAAGGATTTGGAAACAAGCGGATTCATTGCCACAGCGGAATGTATTGAAGTAAGGCTTGATTTGGGCGAAGAAAAGGAAATTGAGTATGCGGTTGCTGATTTGCGAAAGAAACACAGAATCGCAAGTGAAAATCCACGAAAACCCGAATTTGTCAAAAAACTGGTCGAAAAATCGCCGGATGACAAGATTCTTGTAATCGGTCAGTATTTGAGCCAGCTTGACGAACTTTCAAAAATGCTCGGCTGCCCAATCATCACCGGGAAAACCCCGAATGAGGAACGCGACAAAATTTACGCAGATTTCCGAAGCGGAGTAATCCGTGTGCTCGTGGTCAGTAAAGTCGCAAACTTTGCAATCGATTTGCCGGATGCGAGCATGGCAATTCAGGTGAGCGGCACTTTCGGAAGCCGTCAGGAAGAAGCCCAGCGTCTCGGTCGAATTTTGCGGCCAAAAGAGAGAAAGTCACGGTTCTTCACGCTGATTACGCGAAATACTGTCGAAGAAGAATTCGGCTCGAATCGACAGAAATTTCTGGCAGAGCAGGGCTATCAGTACAAACTTGTGCGCTGTAAGGATACTGCCGAACTTGAAGATTTTCTTGACGGTGAGCAGATGTGTTTGAATTAAGGCGAGGGGGAGCGATGCTTCGCTGATGTGGGGCGCAAAAATCACTCTCTCTTCAAAATAGAAAAGGAGTTTTTATGGAACTTGATCCGAAGGTACAACGAATTATGGATTGGCGCGAGAGTATTGCTGTTTTGCCTGACAATCATTTTTTTGAGATTATACGCATGTATCTGGGCGAAATAAAGACTCCTTTTAACAAACAGAAGCTGATTGAGGAACTCGGCGCGTTTATCCGTCGGGAAGAAACCCGAAAGACTCTCGTTTCTCTTTTGAGCGAAACTGATTTGCGGATTATTTCTGCGGTAAAATATATTTCAAACGCAAGCCAGGAAAAGCTGTTTTCTTTCTTTTCGGGAACTTACACTTTTGCGGAGCTTTATGAGCGGCTTTTGAATCTTGAGGAACGGCTGATTCTTTACCGCAAGAGCGACCGAAACACTGGCAAAACGGTTATTCTCTTAAATCCTCACCTTGAAGACGACCTTGAGCCTTATACAAAACAGTCAGTTCTTCTTGAAAAGAGCGAATATGCTGAAGTTTGCTATGAGTCGCCTTCTTCAATTTCGGCTGAACTGATTGCGGCATACATTTCTTTCATTCATAAAAACCGGGATTTGTGCAAGGCGGACGGTACATTTAAAAAGCGCACTCTTTCCGAGATTGAAAGGCTTTTTCCTAATAAAACCGAAGTTCTTTTTAATCTGACCAAGGCTTTTATCAATCTTTCTTTGATACGGGAAGTGAGTGAAGGCTATGAAGTCGATAAAAGCAAATTCCTGTCTTTTGCGCGGCTGGATCCAAAACTTCAATGTGCTTATCTGTGCGTGGGAAGTCAGGGGCGTTTTTCGCGTAACGGGCTTGTGCGACAGAGTCGACTTTTGCTTGATGTAGCGACTTCAATTCCACGGGAAGGTTTTTCACGGAATGTAATTTTGCGGCTGGCATACATCATTTCTGAAGACCAGAATGATGTTCCGGGGCTTTCTTCTCTGGGTTCGACTTCACGCTTTTCTGCGATTTTAAATCGTGCAAAAGAAGCTGATACTGCAATTGTCGAGCAGGATTCAAATCTTTCTTCTATATTAGACCGTCTGATTGACTGTGCGGCACTTTTTGGTATTCTTGCCAAAAGAGGCACTGATGTGAACGGTGAAGCGATTTATGCGGCTGGTTCCATTTTTGATGAGCACGAAAGATTCACTGATGAGCCGAAGGTTTTGAGCGTGGATGCGGCATTCAATGTCACCCTTATGCCAGGCCTTTCTCTTGAAAATCTCATTCCGCTTATGGATTTTATGGAATTGCGTCAGTTTGATACGGCGGCAGTCTTTGAAATCAACAGAAAATCGGTCATGCGGGGATTTGATTCAGGATTAAGCGCAAACCGAATCTTCTCGCTATTAAAAAAATATTCACCGTACGAAATTCCGCAGAATCTTGAAATTTCGATTGATGACTGGAGTCGTTCTTATTCATCAGCAACGATTTATAAAGGCTATGTTCTGCAGGTGAGCCTAGAAAATGCGACCATGACCGAAAATAATCCGGCGATTGCACCATTCATTTCTCAAAAACTTGCGCAGGGAATCTATCTTCTTTCGGTTGAGAGTGATGAACAGGCAGCGGCCATCATTGCCAGAAGCGGACTTGATTTCATCGGTAAAATCAAATCACCTGGAAGGAGTTTTGAAAGCATTGGATTCCCGGATTTCATGGTTCCTCAAAAAAATGACCGTTTTGACAGTGATGAGCAGGCAAAACCGACTTCTGATGAAGAGCGTGCCGCCCATTTTGAGGCAATGCGTGCAGAACTTGAAAAACTGAATCTTCCGCTTGAAAAAAAGGAAGGACTCCTTCAACGCATTCAGCACAAAATCATTCTTTCGCCGGTTCAGCTTAGGGCAGACAGTGTTAAGTACGAGCGGATTGAAGCCGGCGGAATGGATTTTTCGGGCAAACTTCATATCGTTGAAGGTTCGATTTCGAGCAACAGCATGGTTGAACTTCAATTCGATGACCGCGTGATTGTCGGCATACCGATTTCAATTACAAAGACTGGCTCGGACGCAAGTGTTCTCATGGAAGTAATGCCAGAGCGTGTCGAAAAATTGCTTTCGATTGGGCAGGCCAAATTCGTCAAACGAATCAGGGGCAGCGTGCTCAGATAGTGCTTTTTGATATGAATGTGTGTGAATCGTAAAATTATCATAAAATAATTTAAAATAAACTTGCTTTATTGGAATTTGGGGTTTAATATTATTTTGTGATAAGTGTAAAATTACTTGAAATACTACACAAATCAATTGAAAAACCTCTTGAAATTAAATCCGCAGCCGATATAATCACCTGTCGGCCTGTCGGCCTGTCGGCCTGTCGGCCTGTCGGCCTGTCGGCCTGTCG
>NZ_CAMHSK010000056.1 GCF_946187725.1 uncultured Treponema sp. | reverse complement strand
TTATGTCAGAGATCCAGTCGGTTTACTCTGCACAGGGTGTAGCAATCGATGACAAACACATTGGTGTTATCGTTCGACAGATGCTCCGCAAAGTTGAGGTTGTTTCAGTTGGTGATACACGCTTCATCTTCGGTCAGCAGGTTGATAAATATCACTTCCACGAAGAGAACAAACGCGTTGTTTCTGAAGGTGGTCAGCCGGCAGTTGCACGACCTATGTTCCAGGGTATCACGAAGGCTGCTTTGGCAACCGATTCGTTCATCTCTGCTTCTTCATTCCAGGAGACTACACGAGTTCTTACAAACGCAGCAATTTCCGGTTCAACAGACACATTGCACGGCTTGAAAGAGAATGTAATCATCGGTCACATGATTCCAGCCGGAACTGGTATCCGCGATTACCGTGATGTCAAACTGTTTGATGATTCAGACCGTGACCTTGATGTTCAGATGGAAGAAATTGTTCAGCGGCGCCAGGAAGAGCTTAGACTCAAAATGGAAATGGAGCATGCTGTTGTAGAACCTCCGCCAGAGGATGGATACACAAGCATTCTTCAGATGCCGAATAATGGATTCTAATCCTTAAAAATCAACGCCATGCAGAAATCTGTGTGGCGTTTTTTTTATGAATTTTTGAAAAATCATTGAGGAATTCCCTTGAATTCATTTTTTGAATTCTATAAAATATTCAAACCTATCGCATTTTGGGTTTAAATGCGTGGATTTTGTCCGGAGTGCTGACCGGCAAACTAATAGGAGAAAGGCAATGCCTACAATCAATCAACTTATTCGAAAAGGTAGACAGTCTTTGGCAAATACTACAAAAGCTCCTGCTCTTGAGTCTTGCCCACAGAAACGCGGTGTTTGTACTCGTGTTATGACTGTTACACCGAAAAAACCGAACTCAGCTCTCCGAAAGGTAGCTCGTGTTCGCTTGTCAAATGGAATTGAAGTTACTGCATACATTCCAGGTATTGGACACAACTTGCAGGAACACTCAGTTGTTCTTATTCGTGGTGGTCGTGTAAAGGATCTTCCAGGTGTTCGTTATCATATCATCCGTGGTACAAAAGATACTCTCGGTGTTGACGGACGCAAACGCGCTCGCTCTAAGTACGGTGCTAAGAGACCGAAGGCATAATTTTTAAAGGAGAATTACTATGGGAAGACATAAGAAATCAGTAAATCGTCCTATTGTGCCTGATGTAAAATACAATAGCCCGGTTGTTACAAAATTCGTCTCACGCATGATGTTGGACGGAAAAAAAGATACTTGTACTAAAATTGTCTACAAGGCAATGGATCAGCTCAAGGCTAAAACTGACAAAGATCCGCTTGAGGTATTCCTCAAGGCTCTTGACAATGTAAAACCAATGGTAGAGGTTAAATCTCGCCGAGTTGGTGGTGCTACATATCAGGTTCCTTGTGAGATCCGTGATGCACGCAAAGAAGCTCTCGCAATGCGATGGGTAATTGCTGCAGCTCGCTCACGAAGCGGTCATGGTATGGCAGATACACTTGCATCTGAATTGCTTGACGCATTCAACAATACAGGTTCTGCATACAAAAAGAAGGAAGATACACACAAGATGGCAGAAGCAAACAAAGCTTTTGCACACTATCGCTGGTAGTTTTCTTCTATATACAAACTCCTGCTTCGGCGGGAGTTTTTTTGTCTGTATTTATCGGCAGATTATTGAATATTTTTACATTTTCTGCATTTTTTTACTTAATAACTCTTGAACAAAAAACTTAAATGTTATATAAATGAGGAACTTGCAAATTGCCCGTAGTGGGTGTAAATGGTTCTTTGAGATTGTTGGGCGGACTTCAATTTAATTAAGTCCGGCGGTTCCGTAAAGTCAGCAGAAATGCTTTCAGGTTGCCGCACCTCTGTCAAAAAGAATGTTTGGTTTCGCAGAGGTCTTTCCCTAGAGGTTTCTGGATTCCAGACCAGTTATCGAGTTTGCTTGATGATGATTCGGTGGTTCCGGGTGGTGCTTTGAAAATTATGAAGTGCTGGTTATGATTAAAACTTTCCGTATTATCTTCAATCAATTTTATTTAATTAGCAATTAGTGTGTCTGCGAATGTGACTTTTCCGGTTGGAATGGTTCATATTCTGGCTTAAAGTGCAACACATAATTTTTAAACTGCCGAAAAGAAAAATCGGCAAAGGAGAAAAACATGGCAAAGGAGAAGTTCGTACGAACTAAACCTCACATGAATGTTGGTACTATTGGTCACGTTGACCATGGTAAGACAACTTTGTCAGCTGCTATCACTTCATACTGTGCTAAAAAGTATGGTGATAAAGTCCTCAAGTATGACGAAATCGATAACGCTCCAGAGGAAAAAGAGCGTGGTATCACAATCAATACTCGTCACTTGGAGTATCAGTCAGATAAACGCCACTATGCACACATTGACTGCCCGGGACATGCCGACTATGTTAAGAACATGATTACTGGTGCTGCTCAGATGGACGGCGCTATTCTCGTAATCGCTGCTACTGACGGTGTTATGGCACAGACAAAAGAGCACCTCTTGCTCGCTCGCCAGGTAGGCGTTCCAAAGATTATCGTTTTCTTGAACAAAGTTGATCAGCTCGACGGCGATGAAGAAATGCTCATGCTCGTTGAGGAAGATGTAAAAGATACAATTCAGAAATACGGATTCTCTGCTGATACACCAATCATTAAGGGTTCAGCTTTCAAAGCTCTCCAGGATGATGCTTCTGCAGATGATACAAAATGTATCGAAGAGCTTCTTTCTGCAATGGACTCTTGGTTCGACGATCCAGTTCGCGACGATCAGAAACCATTCTTGATGCCAATCGAGGACATCTTCACAATCTCTGGTCGTGGTACTGTAGTTACAGGACGAATCGAGCGCGGCGTAATCAACATGAACGACCCAGTCGAAATCGTTGGTATTCGCCCAACTCAGAACTCAACTGTTACTGGTATCGAAATGTTCCAGAAGACTCTTGATCAGGGTCAGGCTGGCGACAATGTTGGTATCTTGCTCCGTGGTATTGAAAAGAAGGATGTTGTTCGAGGACAGGTTCTCGCAGCTCCTAGCTCAATCCACCCGCACACAAAGTTCGAGGCTCAGATTTATGTTCTTTCAAAGGAAGAAGGTGGACGCCACTCTCCATTCTTCACAGGTTATCGCCCACAGTTCTACTTCCGAACAACTGACATCACAGGTACTGTTGAATTGCCAGCTGGAACAGACATGGTAAAACCAGGCGACAACACTAAGATTGTTGGTGAGCTTATTCACCCAATCGCTATGGACGAAGGTCTCAAACTTGCTATCCGTGAAGGTGGTCGCACGATCGCTTCTGGTCAGGTTACAAAAATCATCGAATAGTCGTTTATTCGGCTAGCGATTCAATAACAGGGAGCTGATTTTCAGCTCTCTGTTTAAATCTAAAATCTAATCATAGATTTAACGGAGTAAAATTAAAATGGCTAACAGCAAAATTCGTGTCAGACTTCGAGCATTTGATGTAGAGCTGATCGATCAGAGTGCAAAAGCCATCGTGCAGACTGTTCAGAAGGCAGGGGCAAAGGTTTCAGGACCAATTCCTCTTCCTACAAGAATCAATAAGGTAACAGTTCTTCGCTCACCGCATGTTAACAAAAAATCACGCGAGCAGTTTGAGATGAGAACACACAAACGCCTTATCGACATCATTGATCCATCTTCAGATGTTATGGATTCATTGATGAAACTTGAATTGCCAGCCGGTGTTGATGTAGAAATTAAACAGTAAGTCTTTAACTGCGTTGCAGCTGGATTACTGTTAAAAAACGGTACGGTTCTGTGGATCCAGAATGGCGGCCGATAAGAGAAGAGGACGGGTGTTTTCTTCTATAGGAGTTATATCAGAATGAAAGGTCTGATTGCTAAAAAAGTAGGAATGACACAGGTATTCGATGAAAACGGAAATCTGACACCAGTAACCGTGATCCAAGTTGAACCGAATACAGTTGTTGCTACAAAGACAAAGGAAGCTCATGGCTATGATGCTGTTGTTCTTGGCATTGAAGATTTGAAAGAATCAAAAGTCAACAAAGCATACAAAGGTCAGTTTCCTGAGAATGTTTCACCGAAGCGTCATCTGAAAGAATTCAGAGACTTCGAGAAAGAAGTTGCAGTTGGAGATCAGATTGGTCTTGAATTGTTTGAGAAAACTGCATTCCTTGATGTTACAGCAACTTCAAAAGGAAAAGGATTCCAGGGCGTTATGAAGCGCTGGGGCTTCCATGGTGGTCGTGCATCTCACGGTTCTAAATTCCATCGTGAAGCTGGTGGTACAGGAAATTGTACTACACCTGGACACAGCATGAAAAATATCAAAATGGCTGGTCGAATGGGATCTGAAAGAGTTACGGTACAGAATCTTAAAATTGTGAAAATCGATCCGGAACTCAAAGTTTTGTTGGTTCGTGGGGCTGTCCCAGGAAATAAAAACTGCACGCTGATTATCAAGTCTGCGGTCAAGAAATAATCGAGGGAATAAGTACAATGGAAAAGAAAGTCTATTCAATCGATGGTAAAGAACTCCGCACAATCAATCTTGATGATAAAGTGTTCGGACTTCCTGTAAACGAAGATGTCATTTACTATGCCATCACAAATGAATTAGCAAATAAGCGCGTAGGAACTGCTTGTACAAAAACTCGTGCTGAAGTTCATGGCTCAAATGCCAAACCGTACAAACAGAAGGGCACTGGTCATGCACGCCGTGGTGACAAAAAGTCTCCAATCAATGTTGGCGGCGGTACAATCTTTGGACCGAAACCACGCGATTACAGCTACTCAATTCCAAAGAAAGAAAAGCGCCTGGCTATGAAATCAATCTTGAGCTTGCAGGCTCAGAGCGACCGTCTTACAGTTGTTGAAGATTTCACAGTTGAGAGCGGAAAAACAAAAGACTTGGTTAAAATCCTTAACAATTTTGCTAAGGATGAACGCACAGTCATTATTTTGAAAGATGATGATGGAAAAATCAAACAGGCTGGACGCAATATCCGCAATTTGCATTTCCTTTCATACAACCGTCTTCGTGCACATGACCTCTTCTACGGAAGAAAGGTTATTCTCCTCGAAGGTGCTGCAAAGAATCTTTCAGAATTCTATAATAAACTTGAAGCTGGAAAAGCTACAGAGAATGTAACGGAGGCTAAATAATGATTGATTTACATGATGTTCTTATTGAGCCAGTTCTTTCTGAGAAAGCTACTGCTTTGCGTGAGCAGAACAAGTATGTTTTCAAAGTAGCTCCTTCTGCTACAAAATTCCAGATTAAGGATGCTGTAGCAAAGCTTTTCAATGTAAAAGTTGTTAACTGCACAACTGTCAATGTTGGTGGCAAGGTAAAACGGGTTCGTGGTAAACCTGGTAGAACTGCCAGCTGGAAAAAGGCAATTGTTCGCCTTGCTCCAGGTGAAACGATTAAAGTTTTTGAAGGCGTATAAGTCTTAAAACTTTCAAGTCGTTATTCGAATTCGTTATATAGAAGATTAAGGGGAACCAGATGGCTCTTAAAGTTTTTAAACCATATTCAGCAGGTACTCGTACCCGTATTGATTTGGTAAGAGAAGAACTGACAACAGATAAACCCGAAAAAACACTGGTATCAGGTCTTAAATCTAATGCTGGTCGTAACTCACAGGGTCGTATTACTGTACGACACCAGGGTGGCGGTCACAAAAGAAGATATCGAGTGATTGATTTCAAGCGTAACAAGCACGGTATTCCTGGAACTGTCAAGACAATTGAATATGATCCAAACCGAAGTGCAAACATTGCTTTGATTGCTTATGCAGATGGCGAAAAACGCTATATCATCGCTCCTAAAGGTCTTGTCGTTGGACAGAAAATTATGGCTGGTGAAAATGCAGCTCCAACAGTAGGAAATGCACTCCCGCTCGAAGCAATTCCAGCAGGTTTCACTATTCATAACATCGAGCTTACACTCGGTCGTGGTGGACAGCTTGTACGCTCTGCAGGTGCAGGTGCTACTGTGCAGGGTAAAGATGGTGAGTATGTTATCGTTCGTCTTCCTTCAGGTGAAACACGAAGAATCCATGGCAAATGCTATGCGACAATCGGTATCGTTGGAAACGAAGAGAGAATGAATGCTCAGCTCGGAAAAGCTGGTCGCAAACGCTGGCTTGGTATTCGCCCAACTGTTCGTGGTATGGCTATGAACCCAGTCGATCATCCGCTTGGTGGTGGTGAAGGCGCTGGTAAGGGACATGTTCCTGTTACTCCATGGGGTCAGCCATGTCGTGGTTACAAAACCCGCAACAAGCGAAAGACTTCTAGTCGGTTCATTATTTCGCGCCGCAAGAAGTAGTTGCATAGGAGTTAACGGTGTCAAGATCTGTTAAAAAAGGACCTTTCATTGAAAAGAGTCTTTATAAGAAAGTTATTGAAATGAACAAAGAGTCAGACAAGAAAATGATTAAAACATATTCTCGCTGCTCTACAATCATTCCAGAAATGGTCGGAAACACAATCAGTGTTTACAATGGCAAGTCATGGATTCCAGTGTATGTTACAGAGAACCTCGTTGGCCACAAGCTTGGCGAGTTTGCTCCAACTCGTACATTCAAGGGTCATGGCGGCTCAGACAAAAAAGCTGGTAAATAAGGGTGGATATTATGGCTGAAAAGAAAGGTTATGTAGCCACTACAAAGTTCCTGATTGCATCACCAACAAAGGTTCGTCCAGTTGCTCGTGTAATCTATAAGAAGTCATGCTCAGATGCTATGGCAATTCTTGAAAATATGCCACAGAAAGGTGCAAAGTTGATTAATGGTACACTTAAATCAGCTGTAGCAAACGCTCTGTTCGCAAACAAGAATCTGGATGAAGATATGCTCTATGTCAAAGAAATTCGCATCGACGAAGGTCCAAGACTCAAGAGAGTTTGGTTCCGCGCTCGCGGTCGTGCTGATCAGCTCTTGAAACGCATGTGTCATATCACCGTCATTGTAGACGAGAAGGCGGGGGAATAAAGTGGGTCAGAAAGTAAATCCGATCGGTTTGCGTCTTGGAATCAACAAGACTTGGCAGTCACGCTGGTATGCTAATCCTCGTGAGTATGCAGACCTTGTTATTGAGGATTTGAAAATCCGCAATATGGTTAAGGCTTTGCCAGAATGCCAGAATGCAGATATTGCAGAAATCGAAATTGTTCGTCATCCGCAGCGTGTTACTATCGTAATCCATACAGCACGCCCAGGTGTAATCATTGGAGTTAAGGGTGCAAACATTGAGAAAATCAGTGCTGAAATCCAGTCTAAACTGACTAAAAAAGTTCAGATTAAGATTAAGGAAATCAAACGCGCTGACATCAATGCATCGCTTATCGCACAGAATATCGGACGCCAGCTTGCAGGTCGCGGTTCATTCCGCAAGGCTCTCAAGCAGGCTTCTGCAAACGCTATGAAAGGCGGCGCACAGGGAATCAAGATTCGCTTGTCAGGTCGTCTCGGCGGAGCAGATATGAAGCGTTCAGAAGAGCATAAAGAGGGACGAGTTCCACTTCACACTCTTCGTGCAGACATCGACTATGGCACATTTGAGGCACATACAACATACGGAAAAATCGGTATTAAAGTATGGGTCTACAATGGCATGAAATATGGTCGTGACCCGCAGGAAGATGCTGGTCAGCTTGTTCGCAAGCCACGCCATGATCGCTCACAGGCTTCTTCTGATGGTGAAAAACCAAGAGCTAAAAAGCCTGCCCGTGCGGCAAATGCTTCAAAGGAGTAAAGTAAATGCTTAGTCCTAAAAGAGTTATTCACCGCAAGGTACAGCGCGGTAGAATTAAAGGTTGCGCAACACGTGCCAACACAATCGACTTCGGCGAAATCGCTCTCGTAGCACTTGAGCCAGTTTGGTTGAGCGCAAAGCACATTGAGGCTGCTCGTGTTGCAATCAATCGTAAGCTTGAACGAAAAGGTAATGTCTGGCTTCGTGTATATCCGGACAAACCGATAACAAAAAAGCCTGCTGATACCCGAATGGGTAAAGGTAAAGGTGCTCCAGAGTTCTGGGCAGCTGTTATTAAGCCAGGCGTAATTTTGTTTGAAGTCGGCGGAATTGATATTAAGCTTGCAGAGCGTGCTCTTGAGCTTGCTGCTAGCAAACTTCCTATCAAAACAAAAATCGCTTTCAAACCAACGAAAGACTAAGGAGTAAGAAATGGCTGATACAAAGAAATCAAAAAAGAATGTAAAAGAACTTTCTTACGCTGAGTTGGTTGCACAGCGAAATGAACTTAAACAGAAATACATGGATCTCCGATTCCAGATGGTAATCGGACATGTAGATAACCCTATGCAGAAGCGTACAATGCGACGCGACATCGCTCGCTTGAATACCTTCATCCGTGCAAAAGAAATTGCCGGAGAAAATAAATAGGAGCTGACCCGTGGCAGAACAGGTTAAGACAAAGGGTGGTAAACGATCTTTTGTTGGGATTGTAACAAGCGACAAAATGGATAAAACCATTGTTGTTTCAATCAACACCAAAAAAATGGATACCCTTTATAAAAAATATGTTACACAGACTAAGAAGTGTAAAGCACACGATGAACAGAACGAAGCTCACATTGGAGATACAGTTCGCATCGTAGAATGCAGTCCAATCAGCAAAGATAAGTGCTGGAGACTTGCAGAAATCATCGAAAGAGCTAAATAAGCTTAAGGAGTTAAAGACATGCTTCAGATGCAATCAAATTTGACAGTTGCCGATAACTCCGGAGCTAAAAGAGCTCAGGTAATCAAGGTACTCGGTGGTTCTCACCGCCGATATGCCGGAATCGGTGATGTTGTTGTAGTAGCAATTAAGGAAGCAATTCCTACTTCTACTATCAAAGAAGGTTCAGTAGAAAAGGCTGTAATCGTTCGTGTTGCGAAAGAATACCGCCGCCCAGATGGAACTTATATCCGCTTCGACGACAATGCTTGCGTTATTGTTGATGCTGACAAGAACCCGAAGGGAAAACGAATTTTTGGACCGGTAGCCCGTGAGCTTCGTGATATGGATTGTATGAAAATCGTATCACTTGCGCCGGAAGTTCTGTAAGGAGAATTGAATAATGAACAAGAAATTCAAAATCCATAAGGATGATACCGTCCAGGTAATTGCAGGAAAAGATAAGGGCAAGCGCGGCACTGTTGTTAGCGTTGTTACTAAAAAAGATGCAGTTATCGTTTCAGGAATCAACATTGTCAAAAAGGCAATGAAAAAACGAAGCCAGCAGGATCAGGGCGGAATCGTCGAGATCGAGGCTCCGTTGAACATCTCTAATGTCGCCCTCGTTTGCAAAAAATGCGGACCGACTAGAGCTGGTTATAAAATCGACGGCGACAAAAAGATTCGTGTCTGCCGTAAATGTGGAGAAGCACTGTAATGGATAATTACGTACCACGGCTTAAGAAAGTCTACAAGGACAAGATCGCCCCAGAGCTCTTCAAAGAGCTCGGTTACACATCCGTTATGCAGATTCCTGCCATCAAAAAGGTAGTAGTCAGCATGGGTGTTGGCGAGGCTCTCACCAACAAGAAACTCCTTGACGCCGCAGTAGCTGATATCACTCAGATTACTGGACAGCATGCTGTAAAGACAAAGGCGAGAAAGAGTATTGCAAACTTCAAGTTGCGTGAGGGAAATGAGGTTGGTGTAATGGTAACATTGCGCGGTAACAATATGTATGAATTTTTGGACCGCCTCATCAATGTTGCATTGCCTCGTGTAAAGGATTTCCGCGGAATCAAGGCTACTGGTTTTGACGGACACGGAAATTTCTCTCTCGGTATTACTGAACAGATTATTTTCCCAGAAATCGACTTTGATAAAATCACAAAGATTGCTGGTATGAATATTTCTATCGTAACAAGTGCAAAAACTGACGCTGAGGCTCGTGCACTTCTTACCAAGTTCAACATGCCGTTTAGGAAGTAGTGAGGAATTATGGCTAAGAAATCATTGGTTATCAAGGCTGCCCGCGAACAGAAATATAAGACACGCGAATACAATCGCTGTCAGATTTGCGGTCGCCCTCGCGGTTATTTGCGCAAGTTTAAGATGTGCCGTATTTGTTTCCGCAAAATGGCAGGTGAAGGCCTTTTGCCAGGCGTAACAAAATCTAGCTGGTAGTGGAGGAATAGAAATGAGTGTATCAGATCCAATCGCAGATATGCTGACTAAGATTCGTAACGCTGTTCAGGTTCGCCACGAGAAAGTTGATGTTCCGACATCAAAACTTAAGTTGGAAATTGTTAAAATCCTGAAAACAGAGGGTTACATTAAAAATTTCAAGAAAGTTCAGGAAGATGGAAAAAACATCATCCGCATTTTCTTGAAATATGATGATTCAAACAATTCGGTAATTCATGGCGTAGAGAAAATCTCTACACCGGGCCGCCGAGTTTATTCTGGTTATAAAGATTTGCCACGAATCTACAATGGCTTGGGAACATTGATTGTTTCTACTTCTGCTGGTGTTACAACTGGTAAGAAAGCAAGCGAAAAAATGGTTGGTGGCGAATTAGTTTGCAAAGTCTGGTAATAGGAGGAAGATATGTCAAAAATTGGTAAACTTCCTGTTGCTATTCCAGCGGGAGTTACAGTTACTGTAAATCCTGGACTTGTTACTGTAAAAGGTCCTAAAGGTGAACTTAAAGAAAAAATCAACAATTTGGTAACTGTTGAAGTTAACGGTTCAGAATTGTTGGTTAAACCAGCAAATGAATCAAAGAATGCCGGTGCAGCTCATGGTTTGTACCGCAATCTCATTCATAACATGGTAGTTGGTGTTACAACTGGATTTTCAAAAACACTTATTATCACTGGTGTCGGTTATCGTGCAGAAGTAAAAGGAAAAGAGCTCGTAATGAACCTCGGATATTCATCTGACTTCATCGCTGTTATTCCTGAAGGTCTTACTGTCACAGCTGATGCTGCAGGTAAAGTTACTATCAGCGGTATTTCAAAGCAGTTGGTAGGTGAATTCAGTGCTCAGCTTCGCAAGTTGCGTGCTCCAGAGCCATATAAGGGCAAAGGAATCCGCTACGAAACTGAAGTTATCAGACGAAAAGTCGGTAAAACCGGCGTTAAATAAGGTGTAACACATGTTCGTTAGAAAAATGAGTGACAAAGCAAGAAAACGCCTGCATCGTAAAATTCACATTCGTAAGTCTATTTACGGAACAGCAGAGAGACCACGCATGACTGTGTATCGAAGCAATACGAATCTTTACGCTCAGGTTATTGATGATGATAAGGGACATACCCTTGCTTCGATTTCCACTTTGGAAAAAGAATTTGCTGACCTTAAGCCAAACACTGAGGGTGCTGCAAAACTTGGTGAAGCATTCGGAAAACGCCTGCAGGACAAAAAGATTACTACTGTAGTCTTTGACCGCAACGGTTATCTGTATCATGGTGTTGTAAAGGCCCTTGCCGATGGAACCCGCAAAGCAGGTATCATTTTCTAGGAGAGTCTATGGAACGCCAGAATAAGTTTGACAAAGATCGCAAAGAGCAGAAAGAGTTTGTTGAGAAGCTCGTAAGACTTAACCGAACTGCTAAAACAGTTAAAGGTGGTCGCCGAATGTCTTTCTCAGCTCTCACTGTTGTAGGCGATGGAAAAGGCCGCGTCGGATACGGATTTGGTAAAGCAAATGATGTATCTGAGGCTATCAGAAAGAGCATTGATAAAGCAAAGCGAAACCTTATGTTCGTTCCTGTAAAGAACGGTACTTTGCCACATGAGATGCTCGGTAACTACAAGAGTTCTTCAATTCTTCTTAAACCAGCTTGTCCAGGAACTGGAATTATTGCTGGTGGTACAGTTCGTGCTATCATGGATGCAATTGGAGCAACCGATGTCATTTCTAAATCATTGGGTTCTTCAAGTCCTGTAAATGTAGTTCGCGCTACATTCAACGCTCTTGAGAATCTTATGGATGCTAAAGAGATTGCTTCTAACAGAGGTAAGTCTCTTCAGGATATGTGGGGTTAATTATGGCTAAGAAAATTAAAATTACTCTCGTAAAGAG
>NZ_CAMHSK010000055.1 GCF_946187725.1 uncultured Treponema sp. | reverse complement strand
TTTGTCATTTAATTCAGCACTTTTAGTTCTGTATTCAATTATTGAATTCCAAAATGGTTTTTCTACACTTTCTGGAATTTCTAATTTATCAATACCCTCTACGGGAGAATTTAATAGTTTTTCTATAGATTGAGCTTTGTCAATCAACTTAAGAATCGCTGTTATTCTTTTAGATTCTAATAAACTAAAATCATATTTATCTACTAACTCTTTATGGGATAGAATAAGTGAATCTTCCATTATGGATAAGCAATATAATTGCTCTGCATATTTTCTTATTTTTTTACGACAATCATCAGGTAGGTTGTTTATTTTTGAGTTTTCATTTTTTAACAATTTTTCATAGTCTTCCTTCGATGAATAAAAAAGTTCATATAATACGATTTCCAAGTATTTATCATTTGCTGTATTATTTATTGATTCCCATTCAGATGGAGTAAAACAATCTGGTTTCTTTGTTTGAAAAATCTGCTCTATATAGTTTTTACCAGAATCAGATGCCAATCCCCTTATCCATTGCTCTAGATTTTTTAACCACCACTGTTCTATATCTTGCTTAATTTTATTTTTTTCTATATCAGAAATTGTATTTATATCTAATGCATCTTTAATAAATTGATCAGTTTTCGAAACATTGTAAATATCATAACATCTAGATTTTATAAATTCTTCATATGATGAAAATATTTTTTCTCTTTCTGTTAGCCAATCAGATTCTTCTACTGAATCTGGTTTAAAAATTGAAAGAATTTCCACATAGTCATTTTTGCCATACAACATGTTACGCAAATTTCGAAATTCTTTGAGGAAATAGTCTTTTGTAGTTGAAATGATTTTTTTCTGTTCCTCATTATCAAGTTTTAATTTATTGATTTTATCATTATTCAAGTAATTTAGGGCAGATGACTCTTGCAATCCTTTTGCAGAAATGAAGTAATCTCTTTTTATAGATGCTATTTCATTCTCAATTGCCATTCCTCGTATTTCTTTCCATCGCGATTCTGACAATAAAAATGGTTTGTCACAAGAAAATATTTTCTTTCGGTGATATTGTAAAATAGAAGTAATCCAATAATCGTCGATAAGATTTTTTACACCAAATAACAAATAAAACAACATAGATACAGCAAAAAAAATCAATGCAAATCCAACCTTTGTTTGAGAAGAAAAAACTTCTGTTGCTTTTCCTTTATCATGCTTAATATCTATTTTTAAGGAATCTGAACCATTAATATTCATTGTTATAATGATAGAACCGTCCTTTGGAAGTTTTGAATAACAAATCTGTTTCCCATTACTATCAGTCAGTTCAAATTCTTGAATATTATCTTGTTCTGAATATTTTTTTATTTCATATTTTTGAATATTACCATTCAATGTAATTACTAAGTTTTCTGCAGTTGCGTTTCCAACATTTTGAATTCTTAACTGTTGCACATAATCTTTTTCAGATGGAATAGAAATTGGCGCTGAAAGATTATATTTCACATCTATTTTTTCTTTGTTTATGTACAAAGTAAATAAAGCTACAAATATGCCTGCAATAACAGTGCCCAAAACCCCTAAAAGAAACTTTTTCATAAGTTACATCTCTCCTTATACCTTCCACACAGTCTCATCGCCACAGATATTCCTGATTTTCAGACGCAGCGGTTTTGTTTCGCTTTTGATTGTGCCGTCCCAGAAATCTTTTGTTTTTGTGCCGTTTTTGATAACAAAACCGAGTTTGTCTATTTTGATTTCTGAATCTGAATGCCACTCACCTTCTGTTGCAGTACAATCCACGCTGAGCCATTCAATGAGTTCCAAACCTTCTTCTGAAATGATGATTGGCTTGAACTTTTTACCTTTTGAATTGAGTTCGCATTTTTGATTGTAGGCGTTTATATGGCGCATAACACGGTCGCTCATAAATGATTTTATAACTAGTTTATATTCCGGGATAAGTTCTTCCTGAACTTCACTTACTTCAAAGACAGCGGTGTCTTCAATCACTATTTCATCAAGCAGTTCTTTTAAGTCGCGGAATTCGATTTTTGCAAGGGTTGATTTGTCTGATTTAACGAACTCTTCAATTTCTGCAATATCCGCCACATCAACATAATAAATTATGACACGACTTGGAGTAAAAGGAAGATTGCCAAGATGCTCATGCAGAATGCGGCTTATAAAAGGCTTGTCCAAAATCTTGCATTCACTGTTTTTTAAGTCAGGAAGATACACTGGAACAGTACCGTCCTTTATGCTTTCTATACAGCCCGCCCAAAAATCAGAAAGTCCTTCCATTTTTCCAAGTCCAGGCACAAGAGACTTTAGTTTTTCCATTGTTTGAACAGGATTTCGGAACAGGGAAACGCCGTCTTTAATTTCTAAGACAGAAAAAGAAGCAAGCGTTTCTTTTTGAGTGATAAGTCGGTCGCGTACAGTCTGAATTGAATTGATACCGACATCACAATGAATAAAGCGGCGATTAAGCTTATTTGCTACAGCTGCCGTTACACCTGAACCACCGAAAAAATCTGCGACAAGCATATTTTCATTGGACGAGGCTTTGATGATTCGTTCAAGCAGGGTTTCCGGTTTTTGAGTCGAATAATCAACTCGTTCATCGGCTTGAGAATTAACTGCATAAACATCAGTCCAAATGTCTTGAGCTGGAACACCTGGCATTTCATCTAAATACTGCTTGTAACGTGGTGTTTTATTCTCAGTATAATACAGACGATTTTCTTTTTCATATTGCTCCATTGTTTTTATTGGACAACGCCAATAACCGACTTTCCCTTTCCAATCATAAGTGTATCCTGCCCCCTGTAACCCTTTTGCAGATAAATCGCGGTCAAGAAAGACCCTGCCATCAGGATCTTTATGCCTATAATATGTATCTATATAATCTTGTGAATAAGGAACATATTGCGTTGTAAAAAGATAATCATTAGATTTTGAATAGTAATAAATCGTATCGTGTAAATTTCCAAATCCAGTACTATCATTGTGAGCAGTTGAACGTTTCCAAATAATCTCATTTCTAAAATTATCTTCCCCGAAAATCTCATCCATTAAAATCTTTACATAATGCCCTATGTGATAATCAAGATGAACATAAATGCTTGCTGTCTCACTCATCACGCTTTTTATTGCGCACAGGTTTTCATACATCCAGTTCAGGTATTTTTCTTTATCCCAAACATCGCCGTACATTTTTTCTTCAAAACTTTTCAAATCTTCAATCTCAAGTTCTTCTTCTGCCTGCTTCAGGGCTTTGGCAAGATTGGGATTCTGACGGATATACACAGTCTTAGAATAATCTGCACCGCTCGCAAACGGTGGGTCAATGTAAACTAAATCAACAAGAATGCCTTTTTCTTTTAAATAAGCGCACGCAGAAACACATTCCCCTCGAATCACAAGGTTCTGCTTTGCTTTTTCAGCTTCTCCTACAGTTTCAAGAGTCTGCATTTCATACAACGGCATTCCGCGCAAAAGCTTACCTTTTATGTCGTAGTTTCCTTTATAACGGAGTGTACGAGTAAAATTATCAAGAAGTGCCTGCCCTTCAATCGGCTCCGGGGTGTATGGGATGTATTTAATTGGCATTTTTGGTCTCCATTAATTTAGAATATTAGTTTCCTGCTCGTCTGCTTTTTTCAATTCCTTTTCTAAACTTAGGAAATACGTTTCTATTTTATCTAGATTTTCATTCAAAACTTCTTCAGAATTGCTTAGCATATGAGCAATTGTTTTTGATATTTCTGTTTGATTTATACTTGCGCAAGTAAGTATGTTTTCATACTTTGGCGGTAAATCATTAATCATTTTATCAAATTGCCTTTTTAATAAAGAAACCTGTTCATTTATCATGTTTGCTATATTCTGACCACGAGGAGGTTTTGTTTCTAATGCAGGATTCTTATAATTTCTAATGCAATCAACATAACTTTTCATCTCTAAAACTAATCCCAATGACGCTTTTACAGTATCACGATTAAGTAATGCTTTTGCTTTTTTAGCATAAGTATTAGCTCTTACAGCTCCTATTATTGATGCAATCATACAAATAAAAGAAATTATTGTCAGAATTGTATTAAAATCAACTTTCATATGCTAATTCTCCCAATGCTTCAAGAGTCCAATACCAAAATGATACTCTGAAGCTAATTTTAAGGCCCATTCTTGAGACCAACCATAATCTTCCACTAAAAAACACTCTAAATAAGTTTCAGACAATTCTCTGTAATCCCCATTTCTATAAGCAAGACATATAAAATCAAACCATCTCTTTCGGTCTAATGGATGAATTGAACCTGTAGATTTATTTGCGCAATCTGAAAAAGCTTTTAGAGAAGCTATTGTTTCGTCTTTTAGGATATCTTTTTCATATAGTTCGTCATTTTCATTAAATAGAACTGATAGCTCTGATTGTTTCTGTTTATTAAAGAAATCATTATAAAATAGTTTTAAAATTCCATTATACTCATCATAAGATAATTGATTTTGTGTAAGAGGAATAATATTTACAATTTCAAACTGAGATTCACTTTTATATATTGATAAACCAGCTATAGGGAACCTGTCTCCACTGTATATTATTTTCAAATAATTAGGCATGTTCTTGTCATTTCCTAAGAATTTCCAATAATTAGGTATTTCACCAGATAGGGATTCTTCAAATTTTGCTAAGGCTTCTGTTGTTCCATTTATTATCAAATCTTTATAAATTTTCATTCTCCAAACTCCTCCAAGAACAAATCGTAATCACTCTTAAACAATCTATCCTGTACGATTCTATATTTTTCAAATTCGCTTTCTGCGTGAAGTTTTGCCTGTTCCGCACTTATTTTTCCAGGACCTGTTAGAATTTCATTGCCGTTAAATTCCAAAAATCCGTCCAAGCGTTTTGCCCAATCTTCCATACTCATTGGAATATGACGTTCAGCCTGCATTTCTGCATAATCTAGATATAAAGAAACAAGTCTTTCCATAAAACTCATTTCTTTTTCTGATAAATAGTTTTTTGCAATAGTTACGTCTGCTTTTATGATTTTTCCAGAAGGTGCATTTTCCCAAGTTGTAAGACCCATGTGTTCTTTTTTTGCATCAGCGCGCTCCACAATAAGTTCTGCTGCCGTATGCCTATGTACAGCATAATGCATTTTATTCTGCACCATCTTAAAGAATTCTTTTGTTGTAGTAGCATCCTTGTCATAATCAAAGGCCGTTGCATATAAGTCAGTAACCTTTTGATAAAACTTTCTTTCTGAAAGCCTTATTTCCCTGATTTGCTGAAGCTGGCGCTCAAAATATTCATCTGTAAACATGTGTCCTTTTTTCAGTCGCTCTTTGTCCATTGTCCAGCCTTGAATTGTATAATCCTTGACAATTTGACCAGCCCACTTTCTAAACCTAACGGCACGTTCATTGTTTACCTTAAAACCAACAGCAATAATCATTTGCAGATTATAGTGTGCAACCTCACGAGAAACAGTTCGTTTTCCTTCATTTTGAACTATTAAAAAATTTTTAATAGTTGCCTCTTTTGTTAATTCTCCATCGTCATAGATTTTTTTAAGATGATAATTTATATTTGCAACATCAACATCATATAAAGCTGCCATCATTTTTTGGGTTAGCCAGATATTCTCGTCTTCATATCTCATTTCATAACTTTCAGGAGAATCACCTGTTGCTGCAATGTAAGTAAGATATTCAGCGGCGGAACTTCTGATTGTGATTTCTTTAGTTTTCCTCTTTGCCATTTACATTTCCTCCCCAAAAAATGCATTAACATGGATGATTGTCTTTTTAATTCTTTCTTCGTCCGACTCATTATCTTGCAGATAAAGATATGAGAATTTTTCAGCGCCTGTTTTTTCATTGTTCATCTTTATAAAATACTGCTCAACAAATTCCCTGCGGGCAATGAAATTCGGGTCATTTGCATATAAGCTGCCTTTTGTTTCAACAATTAAAACTTTTCCGACTTCGTTTTCTGATTTCCTTTGCAAGATGATAAAGTCAGGTGTATATTCACCGACATTTGACCAATCTTTTTCAGTTTTTTTATAACAGTGAATCCTAAAATCAGTCAGATTTCGGTCACCGTTATAATAGACTTCAAGATTAAATTTTGACACGCACTCTTCCTTTAAAACTTCTCCAAGAAATTTCTGTTCAAAAGAGCTGTCTGTTTTATAAGGAAGATAATGGAAAGTTCGGTCTTTATTTGGATAAGGGCAAGCCTTATTTTCAATATCATCAGCCTCTTTATTCAAACCTGCTGCACGGAGGGCTGTAACGGCAGTTTTTGTCTTTTCATCGATTTCAATTTTTCCAGATTTATCTGCGTCAATTATCTTTTGAACTTCGATTTCTTCAGGATAATAATCCTTAATTTTAGATGACGCAACTTCGACTTGTGGCGAAAACTGTTCTATGCACAGCAATCTTACTGATTCTTTTATAAATTCTTCCCTGACAGAAAAATCTCGTTTTTCATAAAAGGCAGTTCTGATGAGTGAATTTAATTTTTGTATGTCATAATGAGAACTGAAATATGTCTCGCCATCAGCTTTATATGAGACTTCATTAAAGACCTTGCGCAATGCCTTGTCATGTTCATGGAGTTTTGCAATTGTTACAAAACCAAAACTCTCTCTCGCTATTTCATAAAGCCAAGTATTGTATCGTGCCGGAAGTTTTCCATGCTCAGAAGAATCAATATCGATATTTGTGAAATCTGCTTTCCTGACATCAAACTGTTTATTTATAACTGCTTTCTGCTCAGAATTTTTTACAGCATTTGAAATAACATTATCAGTATCAGGCTCTTCCACAAGCAGAGTGTCATATTTGATTGAATATTGATACAGCGGTATTGGAGGAAGCTTTAAATGCTCAGTACGATTATATCTGTTAAGCGTTTCGGTAGCACCTCTTGAGCCCTTCTGGAATTCATCAAGATTGATATGCTGCTGTTGCTCAAGTTGCTTTTTTAGTTTTTCCGCATTTGTCTCATTTAAATATATTAAGGCAGTTTCTTTTATGCCTCGCTCAACCTGACGCAAACATCTACATGAAGTTTGCAAAACCATATTTGTAGGACAATCCCCCTCTTGCGAAAGAATTACCCCTGCAAGGCTCCTGCAGTTCCATCCTTCTTTTCCAATCTGACAAAGGAGTATTATTCGTATTTTTGATTCACTTCTATCAAGAATCCTGAACTGATAATCACTATCCTGTGGCTTAGGATGATTTTTATTTCCATCATGATAGCGCAAAATATGCTCATTAGGATTCAGTCCGTACTCCATGATGAGATTTGAAATAAATGGATAAACTTCTTCTTCAAGAAAATCTATTCCTTTTCCGCAATAAACCGCAAGTTTAGCCTGTAGTGTGCGTGGCGAGCGGTCATAAACGGTGTCTTTATATTTTTGTAAGAATTCACGCACACCGCTTTCAACAATCTGCATACTGTCTTTATTGTCAGAAACCTTTACGGTTGGATATTTCAAGAAGTTTCCTATTGCGTCTACAAGCGGATAATAATAAACGGTATTAGAAATATCAGACGAAGCAACAGAAAGAGAATCTGTAACAGGTATTTTTTCTGCTTTATCCAAGTATGGTGTACCAGAAAAGCCGATTACATTTGTCACATTTTTCTTTTCACCATTTGCCCAACGGTTCACCACAGAGCGGAGTTTTATGTCACCATCTGTTGCATGATGAACCTCGTCGATAAAAACAGAAAGCTGTGGCAACTTCCCAATCCAGTAACGCAGTTCATTTGCCTCACGGTCTTTTGTTTCCGAACTTTCTTCAAATAATTCTCCCTGCTCTGCACGAACAAGTCCGTCAAGAATAACCTTCTCAGCATTTGTTACGGCCACAAGGCCTGTTAAATCCTCAAATGGCTGATGTAAAGCCAGCTTCTGAACATTCGGATTTTTAGTTCTATTTGATTTTTTTGCAGATTTGTTTTCATCCAACACTTCAAAAATTATTTGTCTTTTTATTTCGCTGGCTGTTGGTTCGGGCAAAACCCAAGCCGGATTAAATTCCTGAATTGTTCTAAGGCTTGGAATAACCGAAGTTTTTAAGCCCGACGGAGCCAAAATAATGAAGTTTCTGGCAAATCGGCTGTCATCAGGATTCTGCATTGCAAAATACAAATCAATATAAATGAAAGCCGCCATCAAAAATGTTTTTCCGGCACCCATCGGAAGGCTGAAAAGATAATCGGAATATGTGACACCATAAAAAATCTTTTTGAAAATGCCCTCATAATCAATGCTTTGAGGATTCTTTTTTATTTCATCCGCAAGTTTTACAGAAACCTGTTCACCTCTATTATTTTTTTGTGTGGCATACTCATACAAGGCGAGGGCCGCTTTATTATGCAAAAGAGTCTCGCGGGCAAGCGTAGAAAGTTCCATGCTGTTCAAATCTACCTCTGAAAGAGAATTAAAGGCTCCATTGCAAAAAAGCTCATAAAGAGGTTTATTATCACAGGCTATTTTCAAAAAAAGATATGTCTTTATTGCTTCTATCTGTGCATCACGAAGTTCCCCAGTAGAAATCATATAAAAAATCAAATTTTTTATTTTGCACTCATCAGAAGAGAACCATTTTGCGCATGCTTTTTGAATCATTGTGTGAAGCATTTTTATTAATTTCCTTTTTCTATTTCAAGCTTTCGTAATATTCTTTGATTTTAGCTGCCATAAGCTTTCGTCTTTCATCAAGGAATCTATTAAAATCTTTTACATCCATTTTAACAAAATCTTCTGGAACACAGTTTGCCTTAAGATTCTGCATAAGTTCATCTTTATCTACAATTCCACCATATACAGGCTTTTTATCTTCGCACTGTTGGAGGACTGTAGCCATATATTCATTTGGCGCTGTATCTTTTACTTTAATGTTTATTTCAGATTGTAAATAAACATAATTTGCAATTTGATTATACATTCCCTTATCCTTAATTCCATTGTTTATTAAATACTGTTTAGGGAACAAGTGATGAATATCACCTCTCTGTTCAATCATTGATTTAACATCAATCTGTTCAGAAAGAAATCCTTTATCGCCAGCTTTAACTTGAGCCATAAGATATACATTATAAAATGGACTACTTGCAACAGCGGTGTTAAGTCTTGTAATAAGAACATTACTCCAGAATGCTTCAGAAAGAACACCGGCTTCAGTTTGCTCAATGTATGTAATTGGATCTGCTGCATCTACAAATCGAGTAATATCATAATTGAACATAGATTCAGGAGAACCAGAATATCTACCAGTAAGAATTGCAAGTACAATCCACCGTCTTACAGCTCGCTCAATAATTACTGAATCAATCTTCTTTTCTCTAAGAGCAAGGTAGAGAATGTAACCGAAATTCATAACGTTATCAGAACGAACAAGTGATGAATCTATAATTCCTGTAGATTTTACAATCATTAAATATCTTTGGAAGTTAGTCTTATTTACAAATTGCAAAACACTTTCTTTTAAGTCTTTAAATGACTGTTCAGCAATTTCTTCTCTAAATTCACGAGTCTTAAAATCACGGCCACTCAGCAAGCTAACAAGGTCAGCCAGTTTACCACGATGGAATTTTGAAGTAAATGCAACTCTCAAAAGGTCTGTATAATCTGGTTCATAAATATCTTCGTTTTCATCTTTTATCCAAGCAATTGCCTTAAACTCATCCGTATTTGCAAAATCAGAATCATTATTTTTTATAGTATCGAAATCGCCAGGATTCTGAAGAAGATGACAAAAATAATCTATTGTCTTACGGATTAAATCGCCTTTATATCTTTCATTTGAAGATATCTTCGACATAGCAAAATCTGCTTGTGAAAGGACTTTGCCTTTAGAGTTGATTCGAATAAAAATATCTGTGACACTATCAATATCAAGACCAGAAGAAAGATCTATTACACCAAGGCTATTGTTCTGAATCTGACTTAAAGTATTGATTACTTTGTTAATAGAACTTTTTTCAGCATTATCTGTGATTTTGTTTTTATCACAATATTCATTTACAAAAGAAAAAGCATCAAAACCGGGCTGTAATATAGTTGAAATATCTGCAATCCACTGAATATCTTTTTCTATAGCAGGGTTACAAGTTTCAAATCTCTCTTCTTTTGGATTAAATGCAATCTTAATTCTCTTCTTTTTATAATCCGCACCAACAACTTCAAGACCAACAATTGCAGCGGTTAACGCAGTAATTCTCTGCTGACCATCAATAATGATTTTCTTTCCAGAAGAAATAGTTCCATCTTTAAGTTTTACATCAGGATTCTGCCAAACAATAATATATCCAACAGGATATCCTTTATATAATGAATCAATTAAATCACGAACCTTTGTAGGGTCCCAAACAAAAGGTCTCTGTATTTCTGGAATTGCAATAGTTCCATCTCTAATACTAGAAAGAAGTGAACTAACCATAATATTGTTTACGTTATACTGTGCCATTTTATATTCCTTTTAATCCTCAACTTTATTAATTACACAAATATCGCCCACATCGCAATTAAGGGCTTTGCAAATACGCTGGATACTTTCCATTGAAATAAATTCACCTTTAGTCAGTTTAGCCAGAATATTCGTTGAGATTCCTGCCATCTCAATAAGGTCTGTTTTATTCTTGTGACCTAGCTCCTTATAACGAGCCCAAAGTTTACTATAATCAACTTGCATAATATAGAAGATTATACCACACCTTTGTGTTTTAAAGCGGAAAAATATCACGATTTCGCAAAATATTTTTATTCCCGTTATTTGTAGAAGTTTATCACACAACGGTGTCATAGAATGACATTGAAATAAAATATGTTGACAATTTTGCGAATTTTTCTTAATTTTCGCCGCTTTCGTCCATCCCTATCATTTCTTTCAGCTTCAGCCCATTCTTCGCCCCACTCCCATTAGGATGATTGTTAAAGTAGACCTGCACTTTCTTTCCTTCCCGTTTTGCCTGCTTTATTATAGGAACAAACTGTGCTAATTCATTTTCCGAATAGTCATAACAGTAACGGGCACTGCCATTTGGAGATTCCCCCGCAGCGTGCGTCGCTTTCGCACCGTTTGCATGAGTGGAAGTTATTGACGTTTGCACCTTCGGCACATGTGCATACCACGCCCCTTCATTCCGGCCATGCAAGCGTATATATGCATTTTCTCCAATAAAAGGCGTCCCCATCACAGTACCATCAGGAAGATTCTTAAGCTGAGGCATATCACAAAAAACAATACCTGCCTTCCGCTTTTCCAACCCTTCAAAAACAGATTCCCGAATCCACTCTTTATGCCGAAACTCTATCATCACCGGAAATCCTTCAAACTCTGCAATGAGTTTTGCAAGGTAAATCCGGTTATCGTTTGTGTAATGAAAGCTTTCCGGCAGCTGAAAAAGCACTGCAGATAGACTTTCTTTTTCGTTCAGAGGCTTTAGTGCTTCCTTAAAATCCTCAGCCGCCGTCTGCCAGTCAGCCCCAATTTCATGAGTCAAAAGCCTGTTCGCTTTCACACTGAAGTTCAGCCGCCCTTCAGAGCGCTCATAAAAACTCATCAATCGTTCTGCTGTCGGCATGTTGTAAAAGGTATTATTCAGCTCCAGTGCGTTGAACTGAGTCGCATAATAAGAGAGAAAATCCTTCCGCTTCAAATCCTCAGGATAAAATACGCCCTTCCATTCAGGGTAATCATATCCGCTGGTGCCGATTAACAGGTCTGACATTTTATTCTACCTCCAGAATGTTTATCTTCTTTTTCTTTAATAAAAAGGCATACGCTCCACTTGATACAATACTGTCAAAAGCGTTTCCGATACCAAAAAGCAATGCCTATTAAAGTTGGTGTCCACACACTCGCTAGATACAGAATAAAGGCAACTCCGTAATAGATAGAGTTTGTTACAATCGATTCGAAAAGCATGTAATTTGTTTTTCCAAGACCATAGAACTCACAGTCAAATACATTCTGTAAAGCATACAAAACATAAAATCCAAGAAGTACCATAACAAGATTGAACATCTTATCTACATCGGAAAATTGTAAAACGTTTGCCATGAATGGTTTCCAGGCTGGAATAGTAGCAAACCAAATTACACAGACCATAATCGTAACCGCAAAATAACCAAGAGTATTATTTTTTACAGCTTTTTCATCTGTACTCACTTCCTTCTTTATTAATTCTCCAAGTTGGATTATT
>NZ_CAMHSK010000054.1 GCF_946187725.1 uncultured Treponema sp. | reverse complement strand
AATACACTATTTGAACCTTCTTTAATTTCCACTTCCGATTCAATGTTTTCATTGTCTACACTAACCTTTATTTTTGCATCCAATTTTGAACAAAAGTTACTATATATTTCTGAAAATGTTCCTAAATTTACTAAAGGACCATTTAAGCCGTACAAATAATGACGAATTGCATTTTGTGCAGTTAATAACAAAGCTTGTAAAATCGTTGATTTACCAGAAGAGTTTGTACCCACCAGAACTGTAAAGTTAGAACAATTAATACTTAAATCTTTTATACTCTTCAAGGCATGTATTTTGATACTTTTAATCATTCTTAAGCTCCTCAATAATTTTATCTGCCATAGCAAAGCGCTGTTTTACTTTCAATTCGCTGTCACGATGATTTCCTATATTATCAATAAATTCAAAAGAGTGCTTCAAGGCTTCAATCTTTGTACTAACTTTTTCAGTATTTAAAGTTTCTGGCAAAAAGGCCATTATATACATTACCGTTTCAAAAACATTCATGTTTATTGGAGATTTCTTGCCATTTTGATTTAGTCTGAAAACTTCTTCATCTGTATACCTAACACAATTATGAAAAGCCAAAGTTATTGAATTTTTTAAGGAATTGTATTTTCCCTCAGTCATTTCATTTATATTTTGCATGGCTATAGACAAAAGCTCATCAATATCTTTGTATAAATACAACTTACCCAAAGAATCTTTTAAGCCCCCTTTTTTTAACAAATAAAAGGCTATGAATCTTAGAATAATATAATGTGCCTTTTGTCTGTTATCGTTTAACAAACCTTTTCCAGTTGCCGTAAGAAATAAATCGGATTTGACATATTCTTTTAGCAATACAGTAGCCTTTCCTTGATAAAGAGCGTTTCTAATTTCCTGCTTGTTAAGTTTTGTTCCGCCCCTGTTTACTCTGTCAAAAATATTAAAAATTACGCTTTCTGGAGTTTCAGGCATGATTTCATAAGCCTGTAATTGATAATCTTCAATTTTCGACTGGTAAAGTTGCTCCAAATCAGAAAACTTCTTTTCAAAATCAGAAGAAAGAACATTTAAATCTTTGAGCGCAAACTTATCATTCATATAATCAAACATTGCACCCAAACGCTGTCTGCCATCTACAACAACAAGAACACCGTCTTTATCTCTATTAAAATAAAAGATTGGAAGTGGAAGCCCCATTAATATACTTTCAATAAGTTCAATTTTCTGTCTTGAATTCCAAACCTCATCGCGCTGAAAATCTGCATCCAGCTTAATAAGGCTTTTATCGAATTTTCGTTTTAACTCAAAAACAGAATAAAAAGCCTTTTCAACTTTTAAGGCTTCTATAGGATAAAGGTTCTTTTTTGGCTGGACAGAAGAATCTATTTTTAAATCTTCATCAAACTCATCAATTAAAGTATTTTGTTCTTTCATATTATTATCATTTTTTATTATATCACAAAAATACAAAAAGGAGTGGAAAGATTCATGAAAGATTCATGAAAAGTCAAATATTTTTATACATCACTTATATTTCCTTTCTCATTCATCTTTTTTTTCCTACCTTACTTTACAAATCATACCTCTCGCCCTCGTCTTCTTCGAGAATCGCTTTCAGCTTGTCGCGGAAGGCTGTGATGAAATCTGCGTCGATTTTTGCCTTGATTATGCGGCGGATTTCAAATGTGCGGTCAAAAGTATTGCTGCTTTCAATTTCGCGGATAAAAGACAGGTCTCTCAGGCGGTTCAAGGACTCGTCGAGGCGGCGGAAAACTCTGGTCTGGTCCTTTTTTTCGGGGAAGAAGGTGTCCAGCCGGTCTTTGATGTCGCTCGTTGTGAGGAGGAGATTTTCGGACTGATTCTGGGATGTGTCAAACTGGTCAAGGGCCTCTCGGAAAAGCACGCACAAAAGGGAGTCTTGGACTGTGAGCGGCCTCTCTGTAATCAGTTTTGGAATTGAATCTTCTTCTTCGCCAAGTTCCCTTTGCTCCAAAAATGCGTAGCCGTCAGCCTGATCAACAAATACATGCAGTCCGATTACTCCGAAATAACGGTCGATTTCACCCTGCCAGGCGCAAAGAAGTGACCATGCAGGATCGTTGTTCGACTGACGGTAAAGCGGACCCTGAAGAAGTTTTACGCATACGCTTGCCCAGACCGGGCTTTTTTGGTTTTGAATCATAGGAATACCATCCTCGGCACTTTTACAGTCACCGTCCTGTCATCTTTTTGGTATGAAATCTCGTCTTGTTTTTCCGTGTCCACGGATATATATTTTTCTTTGTTCGCGATTGCGTAATATGCCACAAGCTCGGAAAGTCCTTTCTGAATCGGGAAAGAGGCCAGCAAATCTTTTAGCGTAAACTGCCCCGCTCCATTTTTTGCCCTGAAAGATTCGATATTGGCGTACAATTCTTTTTCGTCGATGTAGAACTGGTTGAAAAGCTCCGTGAAGTCCGAAAAGTCGGTGGCGTTCGTGTCGAAAGAAGAGATTTCCTTGAACTCGCTGTTTTTCTCCGGGAGAACGGGCTTTCGTGCCTGCGGAAAGAAGGTCGCAGGCCTGGTTTGAACGGTCATTGCAGATTCAGAAAGCTGAGACTTTTCATCTCCATATTTTTCCAGATAGCTGCGCATGAGGCCTTTTATCTCTGTGGTCAGTTCTTTTATCTGCTGCCTCTCGCTTGCGTTTTCCTGCCTCAAGATTCTGTTGAGCCGTTCGGTAAGGATTCTGTTCTGCTCGATGATTTTCTGCCCGGAGTTGTAAAGATTCCGCTTTAAATATAGAAGAAAATCGTTGGCATCGGTTTTGACTGACTGTGTGATTGAACGTGAAAGAGATGCGATTTCGTTGTCCTTATCCTGGGCAATAAAGGACCAGAAAGACGAGAAAGACTGCCCCTGCGCTGACTGCCGCATTTTCGAATCAGTGTCGAGCGTGTATCCCAGTATGCTTCCTTTTGTCGCCTCAATCTCGCTCTGCTTTTTGTAGATTTCCTGCAGGATTACGCGGAAATTCTCTTCAACCTGACGGAATTCAGCAAGAAGACTTCGTGAATTGCGGACAATTTCTTCAATCCGCTCCTGAACCTGAACTTCCGTATAAGTCTTTACGATTCCAGTTTCCTGAATCTGCTTGATTTCGTCGTCAATTTGCCGGCGCTGCTTTTTGAGCTGGGCAATTCTAGTCTCAGGGTCTTCGTTGATGTTCTGGTAAAGCTCCCGAAGCTGAAAAAGAATTGTCCTGAAGCGGGATTCCGTTCCTACGAATTTTTTCGGCTCAATTTCCTCAAGAAAGGAAAAGAGTCGTTCAAGGCTGGGAGTCAGTTCCACCACCGGAATATTCTGGGAATTGTAATAGCGGCGGATATATTCTTTTTCTTCCGAGCACCAGAGGGAGATGTATCTTCTGGCACGCACTTTGTAATCGGCATTTTCTTTGAGATTGTCAGCTGTGTTTTCTGAATCAAGCTCCTTCCCTAAAACTTTCTGAGCCTCAATATTTTCCTGCAAAAAGACGGAAAGATTCGTCTCCAGATCCTCAGACGGAATCGTCGCAAGATTATTCTTACGGAACTGGCCATACAAAAAAGGAATCACAAAAAGAGATGAAGGCGTTCTGAGCAGAAGAAGAGCCGGATCTGATTTGAGCGTAGAATCAAGAAAAGCCATTTAGGCGAGTTTAGCAGATTTCTTGGGATTGGGGAAGGATGCTATTTTCTCCATCTTTCAACTTATACCGTCGATTTTTATTTCCGCGCAGACGAGTTGCCAACCATGGGCGCATTTAAAATCACAAAAAAATATGTTTATTAAAAACAATCTTCGCTACTCTACTTATACCTAATCAGCATCTCCGTTCGCCACTTTCGCTCTTCCGGCTTTTCGGAAGTGACATCATAATCAAATTCTTCGTACTCTGAAATCGAAAAGCCGATCCGTGAGTTTTCGAGCATTCCGTGTTCGTCGAGAAGTTTCCTGTGATTTTCCTTGCTGTAATTGTGCTTGTACCATGCGGGGAAATTGCCTTTTTTGCCGGCGCGGACAAAATCATAACGAAGAAGATCGTAAATCAGATTTTTGTCCAGCTTTGTACCGGAAAGATTGTTTTCTTCTATAATAAATGCGTTGATAAGCTCGAACCAGTAGGATTCTTTTCGTGCCTGAGAGAATGCGTTCTGATTCCTGCCATATTCGACCAGAGAGCACAAAAAAGACCACGGACTTGTGAGCCTGAAAATATAGCTCATCGTGCGCGCAAAAGTTCCCTTGTTCCAGTAAGCGTCAGTGACAGTCTCAATGTCTTTGAGGAAAGCGATGTCGGAAAAACTAAGGTACGGAGTCGAAAAAGTCTCATAGACAGGAGTTTCCATCCATTTCCAGCCGTTGTCGCTTGCGTATTTTTCCATGACCGTGCCGTTCAGGATTTTAAGGAAGCCAAGTTGTAGCGCGTCTGGCCTTAGAGCCATTACAAAATCAAAGCTTTGCCCGAAACTTTCCAAATCCTCGTAAGGAAGACCTGCGATTAAATCCAGATGCTGATGGATTGTCCGCGGAATCCGTTTGATTTTTGCGGCCAGGTCTTCGGTGTTCGTTGAGCGATTTATGGTAGCGAGAGTCTTTTTGTTTGCGGACTGAACGCCCATCTCAAACTGCATCACACCCGCTGGCACTTTTTGAAGAAAGTTCAGTGCCTTTTCTGAAAGATATTCCGCCTCAATCTCAAAGTGGAACATGGTCTTTCCGTTGTGGTGAGCAAGAATGTATTCCCAGATTCCGATGTAACGCTCTTCATCAAGGTTGTATGTGCGGTCAACGAATTTCACGAGCTTTATGTTGTTGTCGAGGAAAATCTGAAGCTCCT
Source organism: uncultured Treponema sp. (assembly GCF_946187725.1). Lineage (GTDB taxonomy): Bacteria > Spirochaetota > Spirochaetia > Treponematales > Treponemataceae > Treponema_D. The sequence goes on along the minus strand of NZ_CAMHSK010000054.1, from coordinate 7,752 downwards.
GGCAGGTACGCTCAAGGCTCTTAAATCTCACGCGCTTTTCCACGGAAGAAAGGCAATACGCGCAGCTGAAAGGACATCCCCTGCTCGACTCGTAATAATAGATTTTGTGGTCAGAATCAGCCTTGCCAGACAGGATTTCTGGATAAGGAAAAGGAATGTCGTCCAAGTCCTCGATAAAGGCACGGTTCCCGCTGAACTCCACTTCATTTCGTACGTTTCTGAAATAAATGCCTTTGACGTCCTTCAATTGTGAAAGAATGCTTCTTGCCTCCCCGCCGCTTTTTTCAATCATGTCACAGAAAGTCAACTCGCCCTCACCAAACACGACAAAATCAAGGTCAGAAATGGAAGAAAGATATTTTTTCGCACCGTAGCCGAATTCAGGTCCGCCCGCTCCAAGAATGCAGTCCGGCAGCACTTTCTTGATTTCAGGAAGAAGTTTTGCCACATATTCAGCATTCCAGATGTAAGTAGAGAACTGAATCCAATCCGCCCCCGAAAAAGCGATTCCCCTGAGCACTTCGCCAACAGGCTGGTTAATCGTAAACTCCGCTACCTCAATCTCAGGCCGCGCGTCGGCATTTTCAAAATACTTATCCGCATAGTTTTTCAAATCACGGATAGCGATGTTTGTATGCATGTAACTTGCATTTACAGAAACGAGAAGAATTTTCACAGGGATAGTATAGCAGAAGTTGGGAAGAATGTGAGGGGGAGTTTTATATTTGGGCAGAAGCTTCCACCGCAAACAGAAATCTTTTACCTTTTACTTTTAATGCTCTTTTCTATATTTTCTTCCCAGCCGTCCGGGTTCTTAAGACGCTCATCATCCATGACAAAGCCTTTCCGTCGTCGGTTTTGTAGATTATGAGTTCGTCTTGCATTATAAAGTTCCTATTTTATATTATACCACAAATTCAAATATTCGATACAAAGTGGAATACCAACTGGGGAGCAGGCTCAACCTCTGGCGAAGGAATCGCACTCGTATCATTCGGCTCAAATATTTCTTTCAAGGCAGCAAACGCCGGCTCATACACATTCAATTTCAACGAAAACACAAAGACTTATTCGGTAGAATCGACTGAATAAGAGAAAAAAGGGGCTACCTAATAAGCTATGTGATTATATTCATTGAGCTTATTAGAGACAGCCCTTTTTTGACAGGCAAAATAGAAAATCAGTAAAAGGTAACAAATCTCCTAAAAATCAAATCACCGTTTTATTGGGTAACAATTCTCTTAAACAAAAGTCACAGAACTGCTAAAAAAATCAACATTCTGGCTGTTAAAAACCCCAGAATCGGTAACACTTTTCCTAAATTCTGTACTATCACCTTTTTGCATTATATAATAGAAGAAAAATACATCATAAAATCCTTTGGTAACAAAACTCCTAAAAAAAGTACCAATTCTCTTAAATCTTCTATATATACTAATAATATCAAATAAATTTTAGAAAACTAATAATAGAAGCCGTTGAAATGTGGAAAACTCCTTATTCTTTAAGACTTCTGTTACCAGCTTTCTTTAGTAGAACTGTTACCTTTAGATATCAGCTGTAATAAGGGCATAGCGTGGATCCTTCTTCAAAACAGGAGTCGGGCTTTTAAATAAGGTTATTCCACTGCCATCCTTATTGATTTCGAATTTTACATCTTTGTAGTATTTTTCTTTTATTTCCTTTAGAAGTTCCACAATCCTTGCGTAGTTGACATTAACAAGATTCGGATTCTTTCCTTCTTCGACAGGGATAAACTGCTCCACAAGTCGATTTCTTGGAATAAAAACCTGATCAAAATTCGCATTGTTTCGGTAAACGAGCCATGCGTAAAGGTCTTTTCCGATTGGACTTCCGATTTCCTTGTAGACTTCATAATCAATAGGAACCGCATGCTTCTGGCAGAAAGCCGTGAATTCGTCAGAAAGGATTATCTTGAACCTGCCGACCATCGTTTCTTTTACTTCGGACTCAATTTCCTTGTATTGAACGCCGGTCGTAAAACGGATGTTACCTGTTGTGACTGTCCTGACCATGACATCTTTTTTGGGATAATCACCGTCAGCGTACAAATCCTTGAACAAATAGGCTGACTGCAACTCTTCTACCCGCTGATCAAATGAGAATGAGGCGTTTGCGAAACATTCAATCTGCTCACGGATGTCTTTTCCACGCTGTTTTGGAAGCTGAAGTTCCTTCAAAAGGTCGGACAAAGACGCATATTCTATCAGGACCGGGCCTTCTGTATTCTTTGAGATTACGGCATGAGTCGTGAGGACAGAAAGAAGAAGCCGGCCGTACTTTCCGAACGGAACATTTTTTGGGGATGTGAGCGTAAGGGTTAGTCCCTGGCTGCCTTTTCTCACGAATACCGTCTTGTGCATGTTCTTGAAAGGCAAAGATGCGGTCGTAAAGAAGCTTGGCAGGTACGCTATCTGCTTTTTCTTTTCGCGCGTGCTGTCGAGCTCGAAAAGTTCTTCGACGGTGTTATCAAGCGGAACGAGACTTGTTTCATTGGTAACATCTGAAATTTTTTTTCTTCCCATGATTTTAGAGGTAACAGTTCTCTTAAACTATTACATTTCCTCCGTCTTTGTGATTCCGCTTTTTGATACGACGATTCTGCCTGCTTTTGATTCTCTGAGGATGTAATCGACTGCCATTTCAAAGCCCTGATTCATGGAGATTTCGCATTCGGTGAAGAATTTCTTGAATTCGTTGCGCTTCCCTGATGTGAGGCGGAGATTGACGGAATCCGCATATTTGCTTTTTGCAGTTGATTTCGGAGTTTCTTCTGTTGCCGTCGTAGAGGTAACAGTTTGACTAAAATCATCGTCTTTTTTGACATTGTTGATGATTTGATTTTTGAGTTCGTCCGGTAAATTTGAATTGACTGTTGGTGTTGTTTTTGTTGCTAATGGCATTTTCTCCCCTCCCCTACTTTACTAAATCTGCCAGTTTTGTGAATGCTTTGAGCGTCTCTGTTTTTGCGCCCTGCTGCTGGATTGTCTTTCGAAGGATTTGCGACATCTTGAAGTTCTGGTCCTGCGGGATTTCGACGATATTGAGCTCTGATGATTTGAGTGCCTCTATGATTCCGTTCGCGAGCTTGTAAGAATGGTTGACTTCGTTGAGTACGATTGTTTTCAGTTCCGGGTTCTGTGAGTGCTGGCGTTTTTTGAAATCCTTGAGGTTGTTTCGGAAAATTTCAAGACCATCCTGAGAGAATCCGTCCGCCTTTACGACAGGAACGGCCTCGTCGGTTGCTTTCATGATATTCTCTTCGAAGAGGTCGAAGTTTGGCGATGTGTCGAAGATGCAGTAGTCGAAGTCGAGTTTTGAAAGCTCTTCCGTAAGCTCGACGAAAATGAATGGTTCCCGCGCTGCCTGATTCTGGCGGTATAGTTTAAGAGAATTGTTACTCTTTTCGTCAATCGCGACCGTCGGGATTATAAACAGGTTTTCGACCGGAGTAGGCTTGATTGCCTGGTCGTAGGTTACATTTCCGTTAAGGACATCGGCAAGCTCATAGTCAAAGCTTTCAAGAAGACAGCTGGTTGAGTTGCCCTGCGGGTCTGCGTCAATCAGTAATACCTTTTTTGTTTTTGCAAGTTCGGCGGCCAAAGACACGCTGATAGTTGTCTTTCCGACACCACCCTTCTGAATTGCAATTGTTATGCGTTTCATATTTCCCCTCAAAATCATAAACTTTTTTTTCTAATAAATTATATTATGAAATCACTAATAAAGCAACTAATAAAAGTAATATTTGTTATTGATTTTATAATGAATATTAGAAAGTTTATTAGTAAAATTGTAATAAAACTAGTTAGTAAAACACTAATTAATATTAGTGATTATATTAGTAATATTAGAAAAAATGTTAGTATTAAATACACGCACGAGAAAGGCCGTAAACGCGTTAATTTTACTTTTTCGACTAATTATATCATCTTCTGTTTTCTGAGCGATTTGCGACCTTTTTTTGAATTTCCACTGTTTTCATTTTATGCATGATTTTTTAGGAGAACTGTTACCTGATTTTACGACATGTCAGCCTCTGTTAGATATATTCACCATGAAAGAATATATCCAATGGAAGTGACTCACAGAACAAACTTGCGGAAAATAGGAATTTACTTTATGAACCGTTCAATCTTGCATTCGTGGACTTTGGTTTCTTCATCATAGTTCACGCCAACAAAGAGAATCTCACCCTGCCAGTTCTCAAGGGAATCAAAATATTGCTTCTGGCGAATCTGGTTGAGCGCAGTCTCCGGGCAGGAATTACGCTTTAGCTCGATAATCATTGCTGGCTTGTCTTTTTTGAGCGGAACATAAACGATGTCGGCATAACCTTTCCCCGCAGGCATTTCTTTTGTAATCAGATAGTGGTTTATCGCATACAGATAAGCGAGGTAAATCGCACTCTGCAGGGACTTTTCGTTGTTGTAGCTCATGTTGCTCGTGACATGGATATGAGATTTATCCAAAGCCTCGGCAACGGCTTTTTCGTTTCCGGCGAAGGTTTCTTCAAGAAGCTCACGGGAAGCGTTTATTATTTTGTTTGTCTCGGCGTAGTCGGCCTCGTCACTGATTGCTTTTTGCCATTCAAGATAAATTTCCCTGTTGGGAATGTAGCATTCCTGCTCTTCCTCATCGTAGGCAAGATAGCCCAGATGAATCAGATAAGTGAAAACATCATCCTTGCTGTAGAAGGTCGTCATATAGTTGCGGTATTTTCCGACTTCAACCAGAACCCGCCCGCCACCGAGCATTTTGATTACAGCGTCTTTCGTGCCGTCAAAATTCATGCGTAGTTTTTCGGCGACCACTTCATAAGAGGAAGTTGCACTCCAGTATGACTTGAACTTACCGCTTGTGACCGCATTGAAAACAGCCTGAGGATTGTAAATCTCATATTCACCAAGATGATAGCCGTCGTACCAGCTCTTGCAGTCATCGAAGCTGCACTTGTATTTTTTGCATAGTTTTTTGACTTCCGGAGTTGTGAAGCCGACGAATTCATCGAGATTTTCCGCATCAAGCATGGTGTATTCGTGGAAAGTGTTGAGCTTAGACTGAATTTTCTCGCGCACAACAGGCAAAATTCCCGTGATATAAGCAAGCGAGATTGCAGGACGGAGGGTTTCATTCTTGAAAAGAGAGTTGAGGAAGGCAAGGTAAAGCTCAAATTCTTCGTCTGGAACCTGAGCTCGAACCATAACATCGTATTCATCGATGATGATTATGAAAGTCTCTTTCTTTTGTGCGTAAACCTGCTGGATAAAGCTTGCGAGAGAACCGCTTTTTGGAAATTCTATATCAGAAAACTGCTCCCTGAATTCCGAGCAAATAAGTCTGCTGATTGAAAGTATAAAAGGCTCTTGTTTCTTTTTCTCAGAAGCTTCAAAAGATTCTGAGAACGAGTTTTTTGTAGCAGCCTCTTCTGAAAAATGAGCCTGCCAGTCCGAGAACATAGCATACAAGTCAATCTTAATTACATTGAATTTATTGAGATAAGTTGCAAAGGTCTTTTTTTTGGAAATCTTGAAGGGGGCGAAAAGCTCTTTTGAGTCGGCACCTTTTGAGTAGTAGGCTGAAATCATATTTTCAGCAAGTGACTTTCCGAAACGGCGGGGACGGCTCACGCAGACAAAATCCCGGGCAGGGTTATTGAGAAGGAGATTGAGTTTTTCGATGAGCAGAGTTTTGTCAACATATTCATTCGTTGCCACAAAATTACGGAAAGCGTCATTGTCTGGATTTAAGTATATTCCCATAAGGGCGATTATAGCACAGTTTTGGTGGGAATTCTATCTTGTGATTTGTGGGAAAACTGTTCATTTTTATACTGATATATCATCGTATGACATATCACCCGTGTTAGTATGAATCCCAAACAAGGGGGTGCAGCATGCAGGACAAAGAAAAACTTATCGCTGAACTTGAAGAACTTCTCGAAAAACAGAGAAAAATTGATGAGCTTGAACTTAGCCTTAAAAAGGAAAAAGAACGAAAAGAATACCTGCTTGGACTGAGCGGAAGTTCCTTGTTTGAGTTCGATATGGCACACAAGCAGAATTATATTCTCCAGAATGCAGGTCCAGAACCCATAAAACCTTGGATTTTTGGCAAAGATGAGTGGAGAATCAAGTACGAGCGGTGGCAGAAAGATTGTGATTATTATGAAAAGCAATACTACACCCAGTTCGAATCTCAGCGAAATGAACTGAGGCTTGATGTAATTCAAAAGAATCGTGAAGAAACGGACTTGAAAATCAACGAATTAATAGAAGAAATTGATGCCGCAAAGAAGTACGCTTATTCCGGTTCAATAAAACTGGACTCAAAGACTCAGACTTCCGAAAACATCCTCGCCATAATCGACATCCTCAAAACACCGCGCGCAGACAATCTCAAAGAGGCGATAAATATCTTGCTTACCGAACAGTTCCAGAATCGCATGAACGATAGCATAAAAAAAATAAACCAAAGGCTGAATGAACTGGAGCAGCGAGTAAAGTCAAATTATAAGGAACTGAAAAACAGCATCAAAGAAACTGATGATTGGGTATCGGAGCTGGATAACAGGATTTCTGATTTGGAAGAAGAAGATGATGATGAAGAAGAAGATTAAGGTTTTGTGTGAGCATTTGTCAATTTATTGAATCTAAAGTATAATAGTATCTGGGAGTCATTACAGAATATTGATATAAAAACTAATAAATTTAATCCTCAAAAAAGAGGTACTATTTATGACCCCCTTTAATCAATTTAATAGTTCGGTTGAGCTTTCGACTTATGCTGATGTTTGGCGCTGGTTTAACAGAAATATAGTTAAAAACTGTACAGATTTAAAAGAAAATCAAAAAATCTATGCAGACAACTTTAACTATTCTGGAATGCAGTTCTACAAGCAAAAGCTAAAAGTACAGGCACGAGCTTGTTTCTTGATTGCATGGTGGCTTGGAAATAGCATTGCATATGGCAATTATCTAGCAATGCTGTAAAAAAAAACAAGGGATAGCTAATAATATCCACCGCTATCGCACGCTCCAAAACAATTGTGAGATTGGTATTCTACTTCTTGCAATTGTTTGTTGCGAATTTCATAGGCTTTTGAGACATTTGTAAAGACATGACAGTGAGAAATGATAATCCATGCAAGTTTTGGGTTTGATTCTTGAATTCTATTTATTAGATTAGAAAGCAGAACAATATGTTTAGCATCGAGATTGTTTACAGGTTCATCAATAAGAACTAATTTTATGTTTGATAAATCACAACGCAATAACCCCTGTAATATTGCAATAAACTTTTTTTCACCACCGCTTAACGAGAAAATTCGTTTTTTCAAGAGTTTTTTCTTAATATCATCATTTGTCAAAGGTTGATATTTTTCAAGCCATTGTTTGAGATATTGTTTTTTATCAGCTATATTATCTTGAATTCCATCCAACAATGCTCTTTCAACTTTTGCAAATGGTCGTTGTATGAAATCCTCTTGTTCAATATAAATAATCTTTTGATTTAGATTTGATAACTTTTTTTCACCACAAAATAAATACTCTCCGTCTTGAAATTCAGCATAAATTTCACTGTCTGTGGCAATGAATCCCATTAAGGCTTTTAAAAAAGTTGTTTTTCCAATACCATTTATGCCTGTGAGAATTATTTTATCACTTTCGTTTACGGTTAAATTTATATTCTCAATTAGTAAGTGATTCTGGGTTTTTAAAGACAAATTCA
>NZ_CAMHSK010000053.1 GCF_946187725.1 uncultured Treponema sp. | reverse complement strand
GGGAAAACCAGTTCGGCTACGAAAGATTTGTCCACGACTGCATCTCCCGCGAAAAGTACGCTTTCAATAACGGACATGCTGCCGGACTTGCAGAAGGTGAACGAAAAAAGGCTCTTGAAACAGCAAGGCGTTTTCTTCAAATGGGCTTACCTGTAGAACAAATTGCACAAGGTGTCGGTCTTTCAGTTGAGGAAATACAAAATCTATCATAATTTAATCATTTCATTGCAATAAACATGTACATTTATTGCAATGAATTTTTTATTTTACCAAGTTCAATATGACTGCGTAGCTCATAGATTTTCCCAATGCAGGAACACTTGCATCAAAATTCAGCAAATAGTAACCCAAATCCATTGAGGTAAGTGGGATAGACCACTGTTTTTGAACATTGTAAACTTGATTATCCAAAAACTGTGAATTTGTTCCGTTTAGTTTTCTTGCTGTAAGTGTGACTGAAGAATACTCATAAGTTTCATTGTCGTTAATTCCAAAATAAATAACATCTACATTTGAAAGCGAAACCGTCAAAATACTCTCACTAGCACCGTCAGCAAGAGTGTAATATCCGTCATTATCATTATCAGAGAATGTCGTTCCAGATTCAACATTTAAAACCCACTCACCATTTTTCATGAAAAGAATCGAAATATTTTTTGGTTTTAACTCGTATTCTGTAAAATCTAGTAAAGTTTCATCGTATTCTGCAATATACGATATATTTTCATATCCAGTATAATCAGCAACAGAAATTTTCCTTAAATAATACACTGAACAATCATCACCGTCAGTCGGTTGATTTGCAAGTTTCACATAAGATGAAGAATCACTGTCATATTCGTAATAATAAACCCCACTGATAAAGTCCGAACCACTTGAAACATATTGAGTACTATAAGTGATACCTTTCCAGTCAGACCAGTAGCCCAGACCTGTTTTGAGAGTCAATGTTGCATTTTGAACAGAGATTGTTCCGTCCTCTGCAAGATATGAGTTCTCCGTAACTCCGTCAGGAATCAAAATCGGTATACCGCTTGAATAGTGCTGGCTTTTATAGAATACCTTAGAAGGAAGTTCTATTGCATTTCCATTGTTGTCATAAGCGTCAAAAGCTCCATCATCAAGCACATAAGAAACACGATAGAGATTTATTGCCTGTACATCAGCATCAAACCAAGTATATTCTGTATCCAAAGAAGCAGTCTGAGAGACATCAGAAGGATTAGTATAAGTGCTTGTCTGTGGAAGAATCAGATAAGTCCAATCAGAATCTCCGACATGGTTTGAGGCACACAATCTTGCTATATATCGTTTTCCAAGCGGGAAATTGAGTTCAACCGAAGTTGTATTTTTGTATAAAGTGCCTTTTTCTGTGTAAGCATTGTTATTTCCAGTAACAGAAAGACCCGCTAGTGTATCACTTGTACCATAAGAGACATGAAGCGAAGTCCAATTCGAATCATTTTGTGGTAGAGTAATAAGAGAATTACCTTTTATTTCAATCAACTGAAGCTTAAAGTATTGTTCTATGTTTGAATTATCGCACCATGCGAACTGAACACTATAAAATCCGCTTGAAGAATCTTCTGGCTCTTTATACCCCGCAATCAAACATGACGGTGCTTCCGGAACTTCATCAAGAAAATACGGGATATTCATTTCACCAGTTGAAACTTGATTCATCAAAATATTAATTCTCTCACTGTAAGTACATTCTGATACGACTATGCCGTTTGAAGAATGTTCGTAGATTATTGCAAGACTGTATATACCCGTAGCAACAGAATTTGCAGTTGGTGTTTTAAAGACATAATTTGAAACCGTTCCACCGCCATGAACGCCATAAGGTTTAATAACCTCAGCTTGGGCAGGATAAACAAGTTCGTTCGTTGCTAAATCGTATAGACCAGCCGTGATTCTGTAAGAAGTATCCACAGTCCAATCGTCAACATGATTTATGCTAACAGCGAAACCACCTTTACCGTTTGAATAATCATTTACCTTAAGATGAAATGTAAGTGACAATGAATTATTTAAATCGATATATGTATGAGCTTTCAAAGAGGCATAAGCTATTAAAGAGCTTTCATTTATTGTGCTTATATTTGCACTTTCCCACAGCTGGGCGCGTTCTGGTGAAAGGGCGTACAAATAAAACGCATAGTAAGATGGCGAAAATGTTTTTGTTATTGTACCAGTTGTTGATGAAGTAGGAACAAATTCAATGTCTTTTTCTAATTGCCATGATGTTCCGCCATACATATCCTTGTAAATAAGATAATATTTGAAATCTGACGCATCATAATCAGGAATAATCGTTCTGGTTGCGTCCAGCGGGTTTTCTTGTGAGGCATAATTAAATAGGAGAAATCCGTCATCAGAAACGACATTCATCGTGAGATAATTGAAATATACTAAATCAGCTTTCTTTATGACAATTGCAGAATCATCTACAATATGTTCGCATCCAGAACATATAACTGCAACAGCCATTACAAGAACAGCCATTAAGTGCAGAGAAATTTTTTTTATATCTTCAAGATGCAAAATTTTCATAAAATTATCAGAAAAATATGTCTGATGCCGATTTTTTTTCATCGGCATCAGACAGGTGTTCAGCCCCCACTGCAAAGCAGAGAGCCAAAACAATTAGTCAGTGATTTTCAATACAGTTACAACGCTGTAAGTTGCACTAGGCATTTGGCTTGTTGTAGCAGTAAATTCAATGAGATAGTTACCTTCTGTCCAGGTGCTTAAAGCAACATCCCATTTTTTAGAAGCATCCCAGTCTTGATCTACGAGAGTTTTTGAAGAACCAATTTTGGAAATCTTCAAATGAACATTGTCATAAGTTCCATCAGCTGAAGAAATCGTGTTTGTCGCCTCAGTGTAAGTAAGAACAGGGAATTTTGCGACAGTAGTGTCAACCGTAAATGTAATTTTATTGACCTTGCTCAAAGAAACTTCGAGTACGCCACCAAGGCCTTCAACAGCCGCAACAGGAGGGGCGACGGTATTATCGGCCGCAACAGGTATAGTGTTTACATATTTTACCGTGGTTACTTTGTTTCCTATAACTGCTTTTGAAGAAGAATCTTCTACAGCATTAATAGCAGTTGAGGTTACAGCTGTTGAACCTTTTGCGAATGCAATTTTGAGTGCGTCTTGTTTAAGCTCATAAACATGGATGTCTTCAACGACAACATTCAAAACCTTAGTTGTGTCGTAATGTGCAACGAGAGTGAGGTTTTTGTAGCCTGTATAAAGTGCAGACACTGCTTTACGAACTCGGTAGAACTCATAGTAAGTTTCTGGATTAGAACCTTCTTTATAAGTGTTATGAGCTGAACTTAGATTCGGGATTGAGTACTTGCCTGATGTTGTTGTATTCCATGTATCCTTTGTTGGCTGTGAACCAAGTGCAACAGTTGCCGCAGTATTATCAGTTGTCACATTATATGGGAAGTATTTTATGTTACCAATAAAACCTGCACCAGTCGGAACTTTATCTTCTTCAGTGGTATCATAACTTAGATAGGTAACAGTCTGATCATAAGCAGTACCATTATCATTATCAACAAGCCATTTGTCCCAGTAATTGCCGTCATCTGCAAGAGTGATTGCAACAGCCGTTTCAGTTTCAGTGAGACCTGCCAAATCCTTGTACCATTTTTGTGTTGTAAAGCCATCTGGACTAAGAATTACATGTGCCTCTGTAGATTCAATTGGAAGAGGTGTTGCATCTGTAGACATTTTGGTGTACTGGCTTGCATAATGAACTAATGCAGGTGGATTTGTAAGGTTTTCTGGTTCGGCTGCACTAGTATAGAATTTTCCACCATTCAAATCATAAGTAATTCGGAATCGGTTAATTGTTGTGATATTATTATCAAAAACAGTCCATGGGTCATTTGTTGCAGAACTTGTACCTGTCGTAGTTGAACTTGCTACAGCAGTATAGCGTGCTACAGATTCCTCTACATTTTCGGCGTTTTTATATTTTGTGCCAATTTCTGCCCAAGTTACATAAGTATAAGCAGATTGACCTGCATCGTTAGAAGCACAAAGACGGGCAATAAAGCGGGCACCAAGAGGGAAATACATAGTTACATAGTTGCTGTTTTTATTCAAAGAACCACTGATGTAGTATGAAGAGTTCTGCATTGCAAGCTTTGTATATGTATTGACACTTACAGAAGTTGTCGCGGCATTCCATTCTGCATCACTTGTAGGAATTTTATAATAATTATCATCTTTATACTCTTTAATCTGTAACCAGAATTCACGCTCTGTGCTTGAGTTATCGCTCCACATAAACTGAACTGGATAGTATGCGGTCTCAATTGATGCAGGATTTTGATAAGCAACTGTCAAGTTTGAAGGTGCCTCTGGAGCCTTTTCGAGAATATCAGGAATATATACATCAGCTTTAGTTTCTTCATTCATCAAAACGATGACTTTTTCACTATATATATAAGCAGCTTTTGTAGTACCTGCTTCATCAGGCTGATGACAATAAGCGACAATAAGATTGTATTCACCAGCTGGAACATCATACGATGCTGCATCAGCAGTTCTTATGAAAGAGAGCGTTGCTGGATTAAGTGTTCCGGTTGCAGCCGCATTGTAAGTGTAAATTTCTTTTGCTGCTCCAGTTGTTCCAGTCATTGGATATACAGGGGTATCTTTATAGTCAGATTCAATTTTATACAAACCTGCAGTAACCTGATATTTTACAGGAATTACCCAGTCATCCGCATTATGGATTGTAATATCAACCCGGCCTTTTCCAGAGGAACTTGTATTCGGCTTCATGTGGAAAGTAACAACATCTTTGTAACGCAAATCTGCATTTGCATAGCCGACATAAGAGGCATACTTAGAAACCTCTGTAGCAGTGACAGTCGTATTATCTGAAGTAAGTTTTGCTGACATTGCAGCTGTTATTGCATAGAGTTTGAAAGTATAATTTGACAATTTGAAAGATTTTGTAATTGTACCTTTTGTATAACCAGCAGCATCTGCAGTTGCATCTGCTGTGAATGTTACATATTCGCCTGTTGGATTCTCATCGTTTATCATGTCCTGAAAAACAAGATAGAATTTTAAAGTGTCTGCCGAAACAGCATTTGGCAAAATTGTACGAGCTTCTTCTGATTTAGAGAAAATGATTACATTATCATCTGCCTCAGCTTCAAGCGAGATTGATTTTGTTGCTACATTTCCATCAATCACACCGCTGCTTACATACGCTTTGTCATCAGTTGAAATGTCTGAACATCCGAAGAAGCCAAACATGACCAAAGATATTGCAATAGCAATTAATTTTGAAAGATGTTTCATACTTACCTCCATTTGTATAAGTAGATTTTTTTTCTTCTTTTAGCTTGTAATCTCTCCACTAATTTGTTTTAGCGGTCGTATCGCTGATAAACCACGATACCGCAGTTATCTGTGTATGTGTTCCCTCCTTTTACTATTGTTAGTTGTAATTGATAGGTCTTTGGTCCTGTCAATCCCGACTCTGGTACATACAAAGTGAGATGCTCACCCGTATATATCGACCCTTTAAAATATGTTATGTTTCCGTTACTATCTGTTCCCGTTCGTATCAAAACAGGAACGCGGTTAAAATCATTATCAGGATCATAAAAAGTCCACGCTATATTCGAACAGCCTTTTGGCGTAGCTAAAATGAGCATTGCATCATCATAAAGAAAATACTCTTCATAAAGCAGCATAGATTCATTCCAGCCCTCATCTCCTGGTTCCAGAGGTCGGGTTGTAATTTTAGAATCAGCAACACTCGCATAACCTTCCCTAAATCCCCCGTTATACTCCCCCAGCATATCCTCCACCGAGTGCCCGCACGAAAGCGTACACAAACAGACGAGAAAGCTGAGAATGAGAACAAAAGCGGATGTCCCTTTCATATTCCTAAAGCCCGTGCTGATAAGCGTGTTATCAGTACGAAGCCCCAAAATTGCCCCTGTAAAATTTGCCGTGGATTTGAACTGCTGCGATATTATATAGAAGAATCGTCCAACCGATGGCAAATCCAATAAGATAATAACTTAGAGAGTGCATAAACACATACGAAACAGCGATAAAAAGACCGCGATTTGCATCTGCTATGCAGTTCTAACCCCGTTCCCACCCAGTTAAAACGCATTTAGATACATTCTTAAAAGATAACGCATTTTTCTATTTTTTCAACAAAAAAGCGTCTATCTTCAATAGCATAGAAAACAATAAAGTTCTCCACTTTGTATTATCGGCATGAATATAAATAAACTTGAGAAAAAACGACTTTTGTAGAGAGAGGAACTGCGGCAGAGAGTTGATTAGTTTGTGGTAGCGATGGTTTGTTGCGAAAGCTCTTCTTTGAGCGCAAGCACTTGTTCAAGGGGGAGAGAAACGGCCTGAGATATTTGCTCTGGAGAACCAAGATTCATGTGAATCAAATTCTTCGCATTTGCGATTTTGTTGGCTTCGGTTGCATCTTCTGCGGCAATCTGCTTTTGTACCTGTATGAACTTCTCTTGGTCCCATTCACCGAAAATCATGGACTGTTCCTCCCTGCTCAGATTATTGAAATACTCGGTGAGAAGATTTCCGTGTTTGCACTTGTTGAGCGCGTATTTCGGGGGATTCTTCTCTCCGTTTTGCTTTCCTATTCTAGCATACTCCGTAAAATTTGAATATGCAAGAAGAGGCTCGCATTTCTGGAGAATCGGGTGATTCGCGTTCTTGTTGATGTTGTAGATTTTCACTGTCAGGTCGAGCGATAGCGATTCGGGCAAATCCTTCAAGTTTGTCGCTTGCTTGATTTCCTTGAACGCGTCGGAAAGCCGCATGATTTTTTCCTGGGGGAAAGCGTCGTCGCCGTTGTAGAAAACATAGCACTCCGGGCGGGGCAATTTGATTTCTTTCGTGTTGTACTTGTCGTTGTCGGTGTAGAATCGGTTGTAATGCGCAACGAGATATTCAAGACATCGAAACGGCATGTTGTTGTTGATTGTGCTCTGATGTTCCGCGAGTACTACGATGCTGTCGTTAATTTCCATAGACACATCATTTTCTATGTTGTTGTAGACTACATTTTCCAGCATGACCGGTTTTATCTCGACCTCGCCGATTTTGAAGTTCGTGTCGTGGATTGCGTTGTAGAGCGAGAGAAAATGTTCCTTTGCATTCACATTCCGCCCGAACATATTCACGAAGAGTGAGCTCTTGTAATCGCGTTTTGGGGGTGAATTTTCGATTTGTGCCATAAATGACTCCTTTTTCAATAAATTTTGCACAAGGAGTTCTTTTCCCCATGCATTTATTTATTTGAAAAAAAAGTCACTTTTCGGCAATGTCCACAGATAATATTTTGTTATAATTACTCAGTTGATTAGTTCGAGCGAGATTTCTTTAGTCTGAATGCACGGATTGGCATGGCGACACCAAGCTGCACTTTTGAAAGCCAGTGCTGATTTGTATCATACTGAACGCCGCCACAGAGTCTGGCCCACTTCCACTGCACGCCGACAAGCATTTCGGCATAGACTCCAAAAACGAGTTTGCTTGTATGTGGGTATGACAGGCTGTTGTTGTACAAAATCCGAATATTGCTGCCCAAGCCTGCTTCACTGAAAACATGCAGGTCATAATGTCTGTTGTAATAAACAAGTCCGAAGCTTGCACCGCCTGACAAAGTGTACAAATATGGTGCTTTCAAGGCTTCACCGCCCTCAAAGTAGGTATACGGGAATTCGCTTCCGGGAATGCCCAGAGCAAACGCACCGCCTGCACCCCAGAAAAATGGTGGTCTGAAGTAGTTTTTGTAGCTTACATCAAAAATGCCGTTTCCGATGTAGTAACTTGAGCCCAATCTTCCATAACCCATGCTGAGTACGAGCGCGTTATCAAGGCCGTTTTCAGGCATTCTTTCGTCTTCCGGAATGAAAGGCTCGCCGCTCAAAACCCATCGGTAAATATAGCCCATTTCCGTACCGATGATTACATACTGGTCATCTGGGCTGAAAGCAAGGCTCTTCGCACTGTCGCCGTACATGAGCTGGAAGCTGTTTTCCTCGATGCCGGAAGCAATGTCATAAATCTTTACGAATCCAGAATTGAGGCCTGCAACAATCTTTGAAGAATCGCTTGAAAAATCAGCCGTAAAGGCAAAACCAGCACTGTCTTCCAGAACAAAATAATCACTTTCATCATGTGTCGATGAAACGATAAGTGTGTTCGGGTCTTGTGCGGATACAAAATGAACTCCATCAGGAGCAAATCTCGGTTTGATTCTTGTGAGCGTGTATCGTGAATAGTTGGCAAGTTCTTCCCATGAAGTTGTGTCAATCAGGCGGACAACGCCAGATTCACTCGCTACAAGAAGGCGCTTTCCGTTTGGGCTAGAACTCAATGTCCATACGCCGTCAGCCAAATCAAGTTTTTCTTCTATTATATGCTGCCCTGTTTCCGCAAGTCTGAAGCTCTCATACAGATTTTGTCCGTCAAGCGCGATTATTATCTTGTAATCACCAGCATAAACCGCATCCGGGATAGATTTTCCTGTTCCGTTGATTAAGGTTGAATCAGAAGTTGTGCCGACACTGTGAATCAAAACCGTGTTGTCATCACGGACGCTGAGCATGTACCGTCCGTCGCTTGTAAACTGTAAAGATACAACATTTGCCAGTGGATTTGAGTCCGTGCTGACTGAATTAGAATAAACGGCCGCGATTGTGTTTGAACCTGCGTTCCAGAGAATGACCGAATTATTCCAGCTGGTGGCGAAATATTTACCGTCACGAGTCCAGCCCACCGCATTTACTGGTGTAGCTGATTTTGCAAGATAGTCCTGGCTTACATCGGTTTCTTCTTCAGGTTGTTCTTCTGGCTTTGCAACACCATAATTTCCATAGCTGTCATAGCCGGAAACTAAACTAGATTCCTCAGAATCAAGTTCTTCTGATTCCTGTGCAAAAAGAGAAAAGCAAAATGTTATGAAAAAAGCACAAAATAACTTTCGCACTTGCTCGACAACTCCACCAAAAATCTAACGCAGTTTTATGTATTTTTCAAAAGAAATTTCTATGCTATGAGTATCGGCAAGAATTTATGGAATCTTTAAAATCTGAGTTATTCAAAAACCGGGTAACATTCAAATCCGGCAGTACGAAGCTCTTCACCGACCGTTCCCTTTGAATTTTCGTTCACCACAACGATAAAATATTTCGTTCCGCTTGGACGCACTTCCGTAGTGATTTCGGCCTTAAAGCCCTTCGCTTTTACCCTATCAACAAGGGCCATTGCGTTCGCTTCCTCGCGGAAAAGCCCCAGTTGCTGACGAACGATTTTTTCTGATTTTGACGCAGGCTTTTCTGCTTTGGGTGCTGGCTTTGCAGATTCAGCAGATTCCTTTGAAGCAGAGGCAACACTTCCGCTTTCGACAGGAAGATTTTCTGAAATTTCAGGCAAATCCACGCCGTTTCTCGGAACAAAATACCAGAAAGGAGTCGGCAAAGTTTGAACCTCACCCTTTACAATCGCCGCTTCCATGCTTTTCGGGTAATTTTTTTTGAGATTTTCCGAAAACTGACTTTCGCCGGTCAAATGCCACAGGGTAAGCAGCACAGAAGGCCGCACGCTTTTCATTGAATCAAGCGTGGAATAAGTCTTTAACATCGCAATGCTTTCTTTTGTGTCAGCCGTGTTTTTTGCCTTGCAGAGAATGCTCCACTGCTCGTACAGTTTGACAAATGCCCGGATTTTTTCATCTTTTGAATTTCTGACTGACGAATTCAAATAGCTGTCCGCACTTGCATAATCCCCGGCGCACAAAGCACAACGAACCGCATCAACTGCCAGTTCCTCAGAATTTTTATTCGGAACGCCGGCAACTCCGCTTTCCGCGCTGCCCTGAATCGAAGCCGCTTTTGCATAAGTTTTCTGGGCTTCAGCATACTGCCCCTGCTGTTCAAGAATTGCCGCAAGAATCGCATAAACCGCCCTTTTTTCCGCATTTACGGTAAGCGATTCAGCATTTTTTTTGAGATAAGCAACAGAATCCGAAACGGAAGATTTTTTTGACGCAGCATCAATCAGAGATTTTGCCGAAAGGCTCTTAGTCTGAGCAGAAAGAGCGGAATTAAAGGAAAGTACCAATACAATAGAAAGAAAAAGCGTTTTTTTCATTTTTTAAAGATTCCCTGCACGATTTCAGCAAGTTTTATTAAATCAATCGGTTTTCGCAAGAATGAGTGAATTCCAAGCTTTTTGACATTTTCTTCAAGGTCATCACTTTCGAGTGCCGTAATCACGATAATCTCAGGTTTACCAAAGCGGTCAGTGTCTTGAATGCGGCGGCACAAGTCAAGGCCATCGATTCCCGGAATGTCCAGATCCAAAATCACAAGATCGGGCTGCTTTTCGACCATGAGAGAGCCTGCCTCAAATCCATCGAAAGCCTGAAAAACTGAAAGCGAAGACACCCTTTTTTCCATAAAGCGGGCAACGACAGTATTGAAACCACGGTCATCATCAACAATAAGAAGACTGTTCGGAAAAAGCGAGTAATTCGGACACAGAGAGCGAAGTTCGGCAGGAACCTGAATGTTTCTGGAAAGCATGAATTCCACTAAATCTTTTGGGTACACACGGAACTGACCACCTGGAGTCTTAAACGCCTTGAGATGATTGTTTTTTATCCAATTGATAACAGTTTGATTAACCACGCCACAGAGTTTTGCAACTTCGAGCGCAGAATACATTAGGGTCTTTCCTTCGCACTGAGCCACAGACTAGCCTTCTTTGTTATTTTTAAATACCTGTTGTATTATTTTATATGAAAATCCGTAATCCGCAAGTGCTTTCATGATTTTTTGCTCACTTTTGTTTTTCAGAAGCAATTTCTGGTACGCCTGTTCGCAAAGCTCCAGTTCATCAACCGTCTCAAAATAAGAATCAACCGCGTTCCTGGCGATTTCACGAGACACCCCGCGAACACACAATTCACGCTCAAGACGGATTCGCCCCTGAGGTCTGAAGGCACAATGAGTCCGAATCCAGCTGGCGGCAAAACGCTCATCATTGAGATAGTTTTTTTCTTCGAGAAAATCGAGGGCAGATTTTATTGTCTGTGCGTCAAATTCTTTTTGAATAAGTTTGCGCTCCAAACCAGCCCTGCACTGCTCACATCGAGCCAGAGAACGGGCCGCCGCCTGAACAGCAGCCTTTACAGTTTCGTCCATAAAATGCCATTACCATGCCGCACACGGTAAACTTCCATAAAAAAATAACGCCCGCTTTTTGAGCAGGCGTGTAATAAACGAAAATGAAAATTATCGTTTTGAGAACTGGAAGCGTCGGCGAGCACCACGCTGACCGTACTTCTTTCGTTCTACCATTCGGCTGTCTCGTGTGAGGAAGCCGTTTGCTTTGAGAGATGTGCGGGCATCCGGATCAACCTGAAGCAATGCGCGTGAGATTCCGTGCAAGCAAGCTGCAGCCTGACCTTTAAGACCACCACCCTGAACATTGATCAAGATGTCATATTTGTTCTCGTAGTTTGTAACGAGAAGTGGCTGATGAACCATGCGAACTTCAGCTTCTACTGGGAAATACTCAGCAACATCTTTTCCGTTTACAACGATTTTACCTGAGCCTTCACGAACAAATACGCGGGCAACAGATGTTTTTCTTCGTCCTGTTCCGATTGCAATATTTTTTACTGCCATGATAGACTCCTATTAAAGCTCGATTGTTTTTGGGTTCTGTGAAGCATGTGGATGCTCTGAACCAGCATAGATTTTAACATTGCCCATGAGACGGCGACCGAGTTTGCCGTTAGGGAGCATACCAGCGATTGTTCGCTCCAACGGACGAGTTGGGTGGCGCTCAATCAATTTTTCAAAAGAAACGCTTCGAAGACCACCAACGAAACCAGTGTAGTGGCGATAGAGCATATCTGTGCTTTTGTTTCCAGAAACAGCAACTTTGTCAGCGTTGATAACGACAACATAGTCACCCATTTCCTGGTTCGGTGTGTAAGTAGGCTTGTTCTTTCCGCGAAGGAGTGAAGCTACTTTTGCTGCAACGCGACCGAGCGGTTTTCCTTCCGCATCGATAAGATACCAATCGCGTTTCTGTTCATAGTCTTTAACGAAAATGGTTTTCATCTTTTTAACCTTCAATATAGATTCTTTTGCGCTTTGCTGGTTTGCATCTCCAGTTTGACGCATTTGCAAACGATGAGCAGTCGTCTGCAATGAATATACGGGGACTAATATATTAGAATTTTATTTCTTTTTAATCAATAGAATTCCAAATGGAATTTCGCTTTCTTTTAGAAAATTTGTTAGCAATTAGCAGTTAGCAATGTGCAATTTTTTAACTGCTCACTCCTCATTCTTCATGGCTTCCATTTCTTCGCGCTTGGCTTCCTGACGGTCACGGAAATCAGCGATGCCAATGAGAATGGCGATAAGGCCGACGAAAGCCGCAAGAACCGGCATGGCACCTTTTAAAAAGAAGATAATTTCATCGCCCCAGCTGAGCCCCACGCCGGCAGGCAGACAGGCAAAAACAGTAAAAGCGATGCAGGCAATTCCGAAAATAATTGTAAACATGTGTTTATTATAGAAGAAAAGCAAAAAAGTACAAGGGGGAAAGCCTTCCTAGGGAGCCGGTCGCCGTAAGGCGAAGAAACTCGTGAGACGAGTTTCTAGGCGAGTCTCGGTGAGAGCTGTGCTCGAACCGCAAGGTCAGCCCGCTTTGCGGTGTCTTCCGCTACCCCTTCTGCGGGCTCAATCGCCGCCCGCAACGCCCGCTACTCAATTTCACGACTGGTTCCCTTATGCAATATTGTGTTTTAATCAACAATAAAATTAAATTATTGCACTTTACTCACTAACAAAAATCATTATAATAATCACAAATTAATTTTAAGAGGAAATCAAAAATGGGTAACAACTATTTCAATTCTATTCCGTGGCGCGAGGCTCGCTTGCAGCTCGGTCACTGCCGCTCAATGGCAAAAGAAGAATTCGCTGACGGAGTTAACGCTCTCAAAGGCAAAAAAATCGTAATCGTAGGTTGTGGTGCACAGGGCTTGAACCAGGGCCTCTGTCTCCGTGACTCAGGTTTGGATGTTTCTTACGCTCTCCGCGAAGAGGCAATCGCTCAGAAACGCCAGTCTTGGAAGAACGCCACAGAGAACGGCTTCAAAGTCGGAACTTACGACGAGCTTATCCCCACAGCTGACCTCATCGGAAACCTTACTCCTGATAAGCAGCACACAAATGTAATTTCAGAAGTTATGAAACGCATGAAGAAAGGCTCAGCTCTCTGGTACAGCCACGGTTTCAACATGATTGAAGAGGGAATGCAGATTCGCCCGGATATCACCGTCGTTATGTGCGCTCCAAAAGGACCAGGTACAGAAGTTTGGCACGAATTCCAGCGCGGATTCGGTGTTCCTGATCTCATCGCAGTTCATCCTGTAAACGACCCGGAAGGAAAAGGCTGGGCTTATGCAAAGGCTCTGGCCGTAGGCATGGGTGGTTCAAAAGCAGGTGTTCTTGAATCATCATTCGTTGCAGAAGTTAAATCAGACCTCATGGGCGAGCAGACAATTCTCTGCGGTATGCTCCAGGCCGGAACAATCGTCTGCTACGACAAAATGGTTGCTGAGGGAATCGCTCCTGAGTACGCTACAAAACTCTTGATGCACGGCTGGAATGTAATTTCCGAGGCCTTGAAATGGGGCGGTATCACAAACATGATGGACCGTCTCTCAAATCCTGCAAAAATCAAGGCAAACGAGCTTTCAAAAGAAATCAAAAAGCTCCTCGCTCCACTCTATCAGAAGCACATGGACGACATCATCTCAGGCAAATTCTCATCAACAATGATGGAAGACTGGAAAGCCGGAGACAAAGACCTTCTTGCATGGCGTGAAGAAACAGGTCGTCTTGCATTCGAAAAGACAGAAGAATCAAAAGAAGAAATCACAGAACAGGAATACTTCGACAAGGGAATCCTCATGGTTGCAATGGTTAAAGCCGGCTGTGAACTTGCATTCGAGACAATGGTTGACGCAGGAATCAAAGAGGAGAGCGCTTACTATG
>NZ_CAMHSK010000052.1 GCF_946187725.1 uncultured Treponema sp. | reverse complement strand
CTTGTCTTTTTCCAGCAGTGAAAAAAGCTCATCATTTTCGTTTTTCATCTGGCCGCTGCCGAACGTAAGCTTAAATCATTCCTTTTGCATTTTATCTAAAATTCCTTCCAGTTCATACAGGTTCCTTATCGTAAAATCTGCTTCGTATTCTGCTGACGGAGCCTTTTGACTGGAAGCGATGCCTCTTTTTATCCGAATGCTTTTCATTCCCAGCTGCTTTGCGGGTTTTACGTCGTTGTCAATCCGGTCTCCTATCATCACGCTTTCAGAAGCCGAATCCCCGGACTTTTCCAGAGCCAGCTCAAAAATCCTGATGTCAGGCTTGTGCAGATTTTTTTCGCTGGAAGAAATCACAAGCTCCGGCTCAAAGTATTCTGCTATTCCAAGTTTTACCAGCCGGTCAAAAAGCCCCTTGCTTTGGTTTGCGATTATTCCCAGCCTGTATTTTTTGGAAAGACTTTTCAGAACAGCTTTTACCTCCGGGTAGAGGACTTCAAATTCCTCGCGGTAAGGCACCATTCTGGAAAGCTTGTGCTTGTCGATAACCGTCTGGAACTGAGGCTTAAAAGAATTTGTCGCTTCAAGGACATCATTCATTATGTCGGATGGAGTGAGGCCCAGGGCAAGTGCGTCTTTTTCTTCTGCCTGCTCCCTGCATCTCTGTCGCCAGACTGCATCTTCGTTTATGAGGGTATAACCCACGTCAAAAAATAGCGTTTTTATCATTTTTGTGATTTCATCCTATATACTTTCATTCTTTTATAAAAGACCCGATTTCAATCAAATTGCCGTCGGGGTCTGCCACATAAGAGGTGCGCTGTCCCCACGGCTCTGTGGTCGGCGGCATAACGGACTGTGCGCCGTTGGCCAAGGCGTTTTCGTATTCTTTATCCACAGCGGCGTATTTCGGAACATCACATATAATTAAAACGAGAAGTGCAATGAATGAAGATACCCGTCGTTGATTTTTTTCCTCAGATTATATAATATGATGTTGCTCACGCGGAGGGCGTGTCATTCAAATGGAAATGACAGGCTGGATAAGGTGCAGGTTGAAATACCTGAATTTTATCCAGCCTTTTTTGTTTTTGGAGGACTTATGTCTGAGACAACTTTGTTTACTTCCGGGAGAATTGCTCCCCGGCTTCTTCGTTTTGCGCTTCCAGTTCTTGGGGCTTTGTTTTTACAGTCTTTTTACGGTGCGGTTGATTTACTGATTGTAGGTCAGTTTGGAAATGCCTCTGATGTTTCTGCGGTTGCAACCGGAACTATGATGATGCAGACCATTACTTTTATAATCGTTGGTCTTGCCATGGGTACAACCATTCAGATGGGACAGGCTTTAGGGGCTGGTAAAAAAAAACTGGCTGCAGATATTGTCGGAACAAGCGTAATCTTTTTTGCTTTTCTTGCCCTTATTGTTACTGTATTGATGATTTTTCTCACCCGTCCCTTTGCTCTTCTTATGCAGACTCCAAAAGAAGCTTTTGATAAAACCTGTATGTACGTTCATATCTGTTCGGCAGGAACTGTTTTTATTACTGCCTACAATATGATGGGCGGAGTTTTCCGTGGAATGGGAGATTCAAAAACCCCGCTTCTTACAGTTTTTGTTGCCTGCATAATTAACATTTTTGGAGATCTTCTTTTTGTTGCCGTTTTTCACATGGCGGCAAGTGGGGCTGCTCTGGCTACTGTTATTGCACAGGCTTTGAGTGTTCTATTTTGTCTGATTATTGCAAAAAAACGAGGGCTTCCATTTACTTTTTCAAAAAAGAATATCCACTGGAAGGGAAATCTTGTGACTCTGGTAATCAAAACTGGTGCACCGATTTCCTTGCAGGACGGACTTGTTACTGTATCTTTCCTTGTGATAGCGGCAATCATCAACCGGCTTGGCTTGATTGCATCTGCGGGTGTAGGAGTAGCAGAACGTGTCTGCGGATTTATTATGCTTGTTCCTTCTGCATTTTCTCAGTCTTTGAGCGCATTTGTAGCCCAGAATATTGGAGCCGAAAAATATGACCGTGCAAAAAAAGCATTGCTGTATTCTATTGCGGCCTCTCTGGCTTGTGGTGTGATTATGGGCTATTTTGCCTTCTTCCACGGAAATCTTTTGGCTGCCATTTTCTCTAAAGACAAGGAAGTAATTTCAGCTGCCCATTCTTATCTTAAGGCCTACGCCATCGACACACTTTTTGTTTCATTTCTCTTTTGTTTTATCGGATATTTTAATGGATGCGGAAAAACTTCCTTTGTTATGATTCAGGGAATCGTGGGAGCTTTCGGTGTTCGTATTCCTGTTTCATATTTGATGAGCCGCACGGTGAATCCAACGCTTTTCAGAATCGGACTTGCAACACCGTCTTCAACTTTTGTGCAGATTACCTTGTGCGGGATTGTGTTTTTGATGTTGGAAAGGAAGAGAAAGAAAGGAATCATATAAATGAAACTATTTAAAGAACTGACTGGCCATGGACACTTTTTAATCCGTGATTGTCATGCTGGCATAAGTGTTCATCTGCTCAGGGATTCCCTTTGCGCAAATCTGGAAATAAAAGAGATTGTCAGTTACCCTGACTCAGCAATTCCTTTGCTCTCTTAAGAACTGGCACCTCTCTGTTTGCAACAAGCCTTCCAAGACTTGTGCATCTGCATTTTTCATATTCAGCTAAAGCTTCTTCATATTTTAATTTTAGAGTAGAAAGATGAAAATCTTCAATTTCATCTTTTGTTAAATGTTTTTCTCCAAAAGATACAATTTTGCATAGGAAATAGTTATTGATGTTATGTCTGTGAATCAGATTGTAGTAATCGCTGACAAGACCAATCTTGCAAAGCACTTCTACATCAACACCGAGTTCTTCATTAAGCTCTCGTCTGATGGCAGTGTCCAGATCTTCTCCTGATTCAACGCCACCGCCCGCAGTTTCAATAAGAGTTGCCTTACCAAAATCATCATCTCTGTTTGCTCTGACAAAATAGAAATTCTCTTCATCATCTACAACTATTGCGCGGGCAATCATTCTGTCATGATTAATTGTTGTAAGCGGCCATTCCTTATCTTCCAGATTAAGCAAAAGTTCTTCTTGATTCATTTTCCAGCTTTCCCGTCATGTGTTCAATTTAGAGCTCAAGGTTGTTTACGCACAGAATTCAGTTGCCTCATCATTTCAACCCTGCACACGGCATAAAACTTAACATTCACTTCCTCGTCTTCAATTGGAACGGCTACACGGCTTGTTTTTTTTAAGGCAGGAAGATGGTCTGCCTGTTCAGTGTAATCCGTTGCGAATGCTGGAAGTGTTGAATGTGCAATTATATCCCTCAGGTCTGTAATGTCATCCTGCTCAATAAACTTTGCATCGGGAATTGCATGCTTAACCGCATTGGACCAGAATCCAAGTTCTGAAAGCATTATGAAGGTTTCGCCTGCAAGTTCTTTGAGTTTTACAGATTTACGATTGGCCAGGCTGTGACTTTTTGGAAGCAATACTTTGAGATGTTCTTCAAAAATCTCTGTTGCAAAAAAGCGTTCGTCCGAGCGGTTAATTGTTGTGATTATAATTTGAGCCTTGTCTTTTTCCAGCAGTGAAAAAAGCTCATCATTTTCGTTTTTCATCTGGCCGGTTATTTTAGTCTTTGGAAAAGTCTTGTTAAACTTTTGAGTCAAAACATAAAGCGGCATTGGCGCAATTGAAGCAATTTTAATTTCCCTCGTCCGCTTGTAAAAATCAAGAAGCTCATTTTCCATCTCGTTCTGAAGCGCAAGAATTCGGCGGGCATAGTCCACGGCAAGTCGGCCGGTCTGATTCAGCGAGATTGTATTTTTAGTCCTGTCAAAAAGCCGCACCCCAAGAAGCTCTTCCAGTTTTTGAAGAGA
Source organism: uncultured Treponema sp. (assembly GCF_946187725.1). Lineage (GTDB taxonomy): Bacteria > Spirochaetota > Spirochaetia > Treponematales > Treponemataceae > Treponema_D. The sequence goes on along the minus strand of NZ_CAMHSK010000052.1, from coordinate 10,694 downwards.
ACGCGTAAGTGACGGCTGGGTTACATTCACAATTTCACTTGCGGCAACAAGCGTTCCACTGTCCGCAAAGGCGACAAGATTTTGAAGGATGTAAGTTTCTATCATATTAGTATTTTAACATGAGTTTGCTATACGTGCAACGTATACTGCGATAAAAAAGTTTGATTGTTCAAATGGCGATTCCTTAGGTTATATTAAAAATCACAAGGAGCAAACAAATGGCAAAGACACTTATTCTTTATTTTTCAGTATACGATTCAACAAGGCATCTGGCAGAAGAAATCGCCCGTCAGACTGGCGGCGACCTTCTGGAAATTGAACCGGTAATTCCTTACGACAAAAACCGCGACCACTATGACGCGCTGGCAGCCTACGCTAAAAAGGAACACGACGAAGACCAACGTCCTGCAATCAAAAATGCAATTGACCTTTCTGACTACGACACTGTTTTTATCGGTTACCCGATGTGGTGGTACACCTTCCCCATGATTATCTACACGCTTTTTGACACCGTGGATTTTTCGGAAAAAACAGTCGTGCCTTTCAACACACATATGGGAAGCAGAGACGGCGGAACCTATAAAACCGTTCGTGAAAAGGCAAGGGGCGCAACCGTTCTTGAAGGTCTTCCTGTTTCTATGAAAGAAGCAGAAGACGGTGCCGGCAAGTCTGTAGAAAAGTGGCTTACAAAGCTTGGGCTTAAAAAATAAAATCTGGGCGCAACCGCCGACAAGCGGCGGTCGGGCTTTTCGCACTTCGCCGTCTTGCGCGGCTCATTCCTACGCTTACGCTTCGGAACTGCTTCGCAGGTGCTACAATCCCTTGCGCATCTTACACATAAATATCTGGAGGAAAAAATGAAAATCAAATCAATTTTTGCAGTGGCAATCATCACGCTTATCACGACAGGCGGACTTTTCGCTCAGAACACGAAAAACTCAAAAACGCTAGTTATGTATTTTAGCTGGAGTGGGACAACAGAAAAAATGGCAAAGATGATTTCTTCATCTACCGGCGGGGAACTCTTTAAGATTGAGCCGACAGAAGCCTACCCGACTTCATACAAAGACTGCGCCGACATCGTGAAGAAGGAGCTTGACGGTGGAAAAATCCGCACAGTAAAAGCCGCCCCCGACTTTTCAAAATACGACACGGTTTTTGTGGGCGTGCCTGTCTGGTGGCACACTGCTCCAACGCTGATGACGCATTTCCTTGAAGAACATGCAGCCGACCTTAAAGGCAAGACCGTCATTCCATTCTGCACGTATCAGGCTACTTACCGCGCGGAAACGCTTCAGGCAATTGTGGATGCAACTCCAACTGCCAGTCATAAGGAAAGCTACGGCACGACAAATCCAAAGCAGGCAGACATAGATGCATGGCTCAAAAAAATAGGAGTGGCAAAATGAAAAAAACAATTCTGACTTTATCACTGGCTCTTGCCCTCACAATGACGGCATCGGCTAAAACACTGGTCGCATACTTTTCCTTTCCCATTGACAGCGGAAAGGAAGCGTTGGACGCAACAAGCGGAGCCAGCGTGACAATCAAAGACGGAAGGCACTTTGGAAATGCCCAGTTCATCGCCATGACGGTCGCCGACACGCTTGGAGAAAGCGCAGACCTCTTTGAAATCGACACGGGCGACCACTATCCCCGTGACTACAAACAGATTTTCAACGCAACACAGAGCGAGCAGCGGAAAAATGTAAAACCAAAGCTCTTAAAGCGCGTTCAGAACATGGCGCAGTATGACAAAATCGTCATCGTCTGCCCGGTCTGGTGGTACAAAATGCCCCTCGCCGTGCAGGCCTTCCTTGACGAATACGATTTGAGCGGCAAAACGATTTATCTTTCCGTCACCCACGGAGGAAGCAGAAGCGCGGGAATAGAGCAAGAAATCGCCACCGCAGAACCAAAGGCCACCGTCAGCAAGAACATGCTGATTCTAAGCCACAGCGACACCGCAAAATCCGAGCAGAAAATAAAAGACTGGGCAAAGGGGTTGTAAAAGAGGAAGTGAAGGGTTGTAAAAAAGGCAAACTCTAAAAAGAATTCTCCTTAGAAATCACTTTTTCGGGTAAGTGGGGAATTTTTTCTGTTCTTATCTTACTGATTTTCCCAATCGCTTAAAGTATCATGGACAAGATTTTCTACAGTTTTTACAACGGCATGTTTCAATTCAGAAATCGCCTCAGATTGTAATGTCAGTTTTTGAGGAACAAAAAGACGGTACATTTCAACTTCAAGCACATTCGCAATTTTTGCTAAAGTCTTATCGCTAGGCCAAAGCCGTAAACCTTCTATCGAGTTAACCGTCTGCTCTGAAATTTCAGCCTTTTCCGCCAGTTCAAACTGCGACCAGCCCTTTATTTTCCGATATTTCTTGAGATTTTGACTTAATGTTTCCCTTAATTCTTGTGATTCCATGAGTTAAGTATATTTTGCATTGATAATTTCAATTTTTGAACTTATGTAAAATAAGCAAAATACCTTGTAACTTATTCTAAATAGGTTTGTTTTGTATTATGAGTAGGAATAGTTTTCCATTTTTGTACTTAAAATAAGTTATTTTGGGGAGGAGATGAATTTTATGAAAAAGAAATTGTTAATTTTGTCTTTTTTATTTATGACTTTTGCTGTATTTGCAGAAGAACCACCAATAGAAAGTGGCGGCTGGCATTGGGATTCAGGAGTAACACTAAACGGAAAATGGTTTTACGATGTTTCTGAATCTTACAAAGAGCAGGATGGTTGGGCTTATATTGAAGGTTTTGGAAAAATCCATTATTGGCTTTACGACACATACACATACCACGACGGCTACGGAAAATCCATCGTAGATAGATATGTTCCTGCATGGATTGAATCAATGGGATATGTAATTGACTTTGACCACATGCGACGAGTAAATCCAAACAAGGATTTAGCATCTTCTGTTAAGGCTCTGATGAAACAGAGAAACTGTGATGTAAGTGTTGCATTGATAACAAGAGACCCGGCATATCCTTATGTCGTTATAAACAATTATGATAAGGATTCAGATTCTTATTGGACTGATATTATTCCATTAATACGGTAATAAAAGGATTTTTAGAAATCTTTTTACATAAAAATCAAATTTAAGGAGAATTCCCATGAAAATGAAAAAAATCGGCTTGTTTTTAGTTGGCGCGTTACTTGCAACTTCTGTCTTTGCTCAGGCAGAAAAACAACCTGCGATTGAGGCGAAGGAAGAATTGAAGGCTCCAGTTTCAGAAGAAATGGCTTCAATTCAAACTGCATTCCAGCTTGCAGAATACGGCTACAAAAATGGTTCTGCATCATCATTACTTTGTGCTGCAGAAATCCTTGCACAAATTCCAAAACAGGAAATGAAAACAAAAGCAACCCAAGATGAATCTGGTGCAAAGGAATCTCAGTCAGAAAAGAAACAGTACACCGCAGAACAGTTGCTTGCTGATGGTAAAAAACTTGCAGGAAAAGACAAGACATTGCTTGCTTATGCAAAGACAGTTGAAAAATTGGTAAAGGCAGGAACTCGAGGTGCTTTCGGCGGACCAAAATATGATTTCAGTTATGTTTACGGTAAGAGCAGAGCTTCATACTATAATGTCGGATTTGTAGCTGGACGATATGCAGAAGTAGATATTTATTCTACGGACGGTGCTGATTTGGACTTGTATATTTATGATTCAAATTGGAATCTCATTGATAAAGACACCTCGTATAGTTCAAGCGCATGGTGCAGTTTCGTTCCTAGATGGGATGGAAATTTTCATATTGTAGTTGTAAATAACTCAAGATATTGCTCTTGGTTTGAGTTGTACACTAATTAAAACTTCATATTTTCAGCCTTGTGGTTCATATAACTGCAAGGCTGATTTCTTATAGAGGCTGTTATGAGCAAGAATAAACGAAATGCAAAACATGTGACAAAAGAAGAAGAATATCTCAATCTTTTTCCAGATGATAAATCGTCTGAAACAGAGCGGATGCGTTCTCGTGCATTAAAGGAAGCTCTCGATATCAGAAAATTTGAGATTGATTTGTATTGGAAGCGAACAGGTTTCTTTTGGGCTTTCATAACTGTTATTTATGCAGCCTTGTTCGCAGTCCTTTGTAAATATGCAGATTGTCCCGTTACTTATTCTTTTTTTGTCCCTGTAATTTCTGTTTTATCAGGGCTTGGCTTTTTCTTTTCCGTTGCCTGGCACATGGTAAACAAGGGTTCTAAATTCTGGCAGAAGAATTGGGAACAGAATGTTTCTTTGCTTGAAAGAAGCGAAATCGGACCTTTGTATGAGGTGTTCTTGAATCCGAAGACAACAGGAAGCCGTTGGAACCCCACAAAAGAGTTTGACTTTTCTGTAACAAAAGTAAATATGTGGGCAAGCACATTGATATCAATTCTTTCTCTTTGCGTATGTGGAGGTATCATTTATTACTTGATAAAAAATTCTGCAAACATATTTTTATCTTTAGCACCTGTAATTCTCATAGTTATATTCACAACTCTGATTTTCTTATTTCAGCAAGGAAATAAAAATATAGAAATTATCAACAACCAAAATGACGAACTTAATATGATTCAAGTTCATTAAAATTTGGAGAAAACCATGAAATCTAGGAAATCTATTTTTATATCTGCAATTTTCTTTTTTATCGCTCATACCTTCGTATTTTCTCAAAATTCAAAATCAACTTTTCAAATAGCAAACGATTATTTTGACAAATGTGATTATATAAATGCTGTTACTTACTACGAAAAGAATTTGCCGGATGATAAATCAATTTATGGCATAAATCATATTTACATAGGTAATGATTATTTCTTAATTGGAGTATGTTACTCAAAAATCGGAGAATACAATAAAGCAATTTATAACTTGAAAAAGGCTTTGGAAGTTTTTGAATCGTCAAAAATACACTCAAACAAATCAATAACAGAAACAAAAGACAATGCAGCAAAGTTTGCCTCAGATACCGCCCTAGAAATAGGCAATGTTTACGAGGCTATTGGCGAATTTAAAAATGCTCTAACATATTTTAAAAAGGAACTTTCAATAAATTTAAAAATTTATGGCGACAAACATATAAAAACATCTAATGCTTACAGAGATGTCGGCTACATGGAATTGCAATGTGGCAATTTTAATGAATCAATTCAAAAATTTACAAGAGCGGCAGAAATAAGACAACTTGTCGCAGGTGAAAATTCTTTGGAATTTGCAGAAAGCTTAATAGATTTAGCTGAGGCTTATACTGCTACAAAAAATTATACAAGTGCCTTTGAGAATTTACAAAGAACCGAAAAAATTTACAATTCTCTCCTACAGCCGAATAATATAAGTTTTGCATATTTATACCAAAGTTTTGCAGACTATTACAGGCAAATCACAAATATAAATCAGTCGCTGAATTATGGATACAAGGCCATTGCAATTTTTGATGAGAACTATGGAGAGAATAATCCCGCATCCATTGCAGTTTATTTAGCGGAAATAGAAAAATGCTATGCCTTACTGGGGGATGATTCTCGTGCCCTTGCAATTCTTCTGAAAGGCAAAGACTATTATGAAAAGAATTCGCATCAAAATTTAGCAAATGTTCTGTCAAGTATAAGTGAAGTCTACAGTAATAAAGGTGATTATGAAAATGCCATTTTTTACTGCCAAAAGTCTATGGAAACAAGTAAGAAGTATTGGGGCGAAAAAACGCCTGGCATGGCAGATTTGTATCATTCGATGGGGCTGATTTATGGCTTAAAAAAAGAATATGAAATAGCTTTATCGTTTTATAAAAAATCATTGGATTTATATATTGAATTGCAAATGGAAGACACAGAAGAAATATTATCCGTATGTGGTAGTATTGCAACTGCGTATTTCTGTCTTGATGATTATGAAAAGTCTGAATACTTTCAAACCGAAGTCTGTAAACGGGCTCATGCGCTAGGTTATACAGGAACAGAAGCGACCGCTTATTATTCGCTTGGAGTTCTATATAAAAATCCTAATTTTCAGAATATAAAAAAATCTGCTGAATGTTTTAGAAAAAGTTTTGAATTGCGGAGGAACACGGTATTTTACGATAGCACAATAAATAGCGCGATGAGAGCTTTTTATATAACCGTCGGGCTGAAATCTTTTTCAAATGAAACAGATTTCTTCCAAGAAATGATTTCTCTTGCAACAGACACAACGGAACGCGCTCGTCTTGATATGGCATCAAAAAAATCTGATATTCTAAAAGAAATCCTTCCTATTTATTATTACGCTGTTGACTTTGAGGCAAAGAACAACAATCCAACAAAGGCTTTTGAATATTCAGAAATGCTCCGTAGCCGTGGATTTCTTGACCAGATTGGACTTGAGCGAGCTTTATCCCTTGATGGCGTAACAAATTCTGAACGCGAACAGATAAAGGAACTTACAGCGCAAATATCTATTGCAAGAAAAGAAATAGAAGCGCAAAGCAATTTGAGTATAAATGAACGTGATTCTGAAAGAATGTCACAGGCAGAAAAAACTATTTCTGCGGCTGAAAATGAGCTTTCAAAACTCGATGACAAAATCGCAAAGCGACTTCCATCCTATGCCCTGCTCCGCAATCCGCAGACGGCAAAGGTGAAGGACGCTCAGAAGTGGTGCGGTAAAAATCGCGCGATTCTTGAATATGTGATGTGGAATTCAGAAATTCTTGATGACTGCGAAATTTTAAAAGAACAAAATACACGAAAATGTGCCGATGAAATAAAATTCTCGTCCTATTGCCTTGTAGTTACGAACAAAAAAATCACAGCAGTTCCTTTAGATTCATCTTATGATTACAATTCTGCAATCAGTTCTTTGCGGGAAGCGATAACGCACCGCCCTATAAAGTCCGAAGTAACTTTTGAAATGCAGAGAAATGAACTATATGAAAAACTTATTCAACCTGTTTTGCCATATATTAAAGGCATAAAAGATGTGCTTATTGTTCCAGACGGAAATTTATCGTTTTTGCCGTTTGACATATTGCGAGAAGATTCTGATTCAGCTGACTTCGGTAAGAAATACTCAATAGGAGTATCTCCTTCCGTTTCTGTAAGCATGATTGCTGATAAAGTAAAATCCAGTTCAACTGATGCCTTGCTGTTCGGTGGCGCATGGTACGACAAATCCCTTTCCGAGGAAGAACATAATCAGACATTGAGGGGAAACGGAAATCGCGGAAAAGACAGAGGTTTTGCTGCTGTTGAAAGACAAACAAATCTGTCTGTGGAAGATTTGCAGAATATTCTAAAAAATGAAGGCTCCAAACAATATTTTGAGCAGAAAAAAATGAACTGGCATGATTTACCCGGAACAATTGTTGAGGTTGAAACACTGCAAAAAGCAATATTTTCCAAGGCACAAGTAGAATCCCAAAAAATGGCGAGCGAGGCAACATTAAAAAAGATTTCAAAAGATGGCTTGCTTTCAAAATATGCAACTGTGCATTTTGCCTGTCACGGATATTTTGATTCAGATTTAAGCGAAATGTCCAGTGTCCTTTTTTCAGAAGTTTCGGGAAAACTTACCGAATCCGACGATGACGGCTATCTGACAATCGGAGAGGCAGCAACCTTAAATCTGAGTGCACAGATGGTCTGCCTCTCTGCCTGTCAGACAGGACTAGGAGAAATCAAAAAGGGTGAAGGTATGGTCGGACTGTCTCGCGCTTTTATGGTCGCTGGTTCTAGAAATGTCGGTGTAACTCTCTGGAGCGTTGATGATGAAGCGACGGCTGAATTCATGTCACGAATGTACAAGAAAGTTAAAGGCGGAATGTCATATTCAGAAGCATATCGCAAAGTGAAAAATGAATTCCGCAATAGTGATGAATATAGCCATCCATACTATTGGGCGGCGTTTGTAGTGTATGAATAATTTTTGGAGGTAGCATAATGAAAATGAAAAACGCAAAAATTCTTATAGCAGTGCTGTTGGCACTTTTATCTTCTGCGGCACTTTCTGCACAAGATTTTACAACAAAAACATTATATCGCACAGGAGTATATGGTCAGACTTTTGAACTAATAGAACTCAGCGATGACGAAGGCTGCATTTTATGCCTTTTTATGACAGACAACAAAAACAGTAACAAATCAGGCGTAACATTTTATGATTCTGAATTGCCAACCGCTTACTATATTTTTTCAAAATACATCACAAATTCGAAAGAGTATTCAAAAACGGTCGATGCCTGCAAAGAGTTTTTTGATGTCAGCATGAATTTGATTTATCTTGCAGATATGAAAGACATTTGTGATATAGCACCTTGCTGTGAACTGGAAGGCTACAGTGTGAAGCAATTTGAAAATGGGGAAAAATATATTCATATTGAATATGACTGCGAGGATTTAGAATTGCTGTTTAAAATCGCTTCAATGTATAATGCAAAAGGCAGGGCTTATGTCCTTGAAAAATATGCGGAATAAAAATCTTCAATCGATTTATTCCGCACTCATCAATCTGACAAATTCTTCAGGACTAATCACCGGTACAGGAGCGTTCTTAAAGTCATTAACATTATTAGTGATGATATAATCAACTGCGGAATACAAAGCACATTCATTTTGAAGGGAGTCCTCAAAGTCCGTAAACAATGTTTTTTAAGCATTTTTCTTAAAATGCAATTCTCATGGGATTTTTTTTAACCACCTGAATTAATCTAAAAAATTTTGATGTATTTCAACTCTTCCATAGGGCGTATGGTAGACATGATTAATATTTACATTTTTATATGTGGCATTCAATGTTGAAATAATTCCTGGATAATTCCATTCTTTTTGCTCATATCCAAGTAATTCTAAATATTCTGCAAATTTGAGAGCCCATTGTTCCATTTGTTCTAAAGATGTATGCAAATCTGGCAGGCTGAATCCATACATTTTTGCAATTTGAATGAAACTCATATGATAACCACCATTTGGCTCCCTGTTTTTTTCATAGGAAGCCTGCAATTTTTCATATTTACATCCATAATAACAATTAATCTTTTTATCAAGCAGAAATAATCGTATAAAATATTCAGGATATTTATTTTTGAAAAAAACTTTTGATTGCATATGATCAACATGAAAATCAAATGGGATGTTATCAATTGCAAAATATTCCTTTAGATATTTTTTGAATGCCGCTCTATACCTTGTGTATGTGCTGCTTACCCATATTTTAGGGAAGTTCTTATTTTTTTTGGTTATCAGAAAAACTTTATTTTTGTCAGTATGTTCCAAATACGAAATTGTCCAATTATATTCATGAGAATGACGGTAAAGTCTTTCTTTTGTTGTTGCAACAAGAGTTTCTGCCATATTTTGGCACAATTCATGCTTTGTATATTGTTCCTGAAGAGTTATAAAATCATTCAATGTCATAAATCATTTTCTACATATCATCAACCAATAAAATATTGGCTTCAGAAACTTGTTTTAATTGAGCGTCATTTGTAAGAAAAATGTCACAGTTATAATATATGCTTGTTGCAATGTGAATTGCATCCATTCCTTTTAGACCTTTGTATTTGGCTCTGAGTTTTGCGGCTGTTTTTGTTATTGCACGATTCGGTTCTATTATCTGAAAATAAAAATCTTTTAAAAAAGTTTCATACGCCTTTACCTTTTCGTCGGATTCCATTCTGTATGGGAAAACAAGATATTCTGCATCTGTTATTGTAGAAGTAAGATAAAAATCATCTTCATTCTGATGATTGCATATAAATGCTAACATTTTATCCGAAAAAGGCTTTTCGTCATCAAGAAAATAAATTATAGGAGTAGTATCAAAATATATCTTGCTCATGCTTCTTCTCTGAGTTGGCGGATATAATCTACGGTCGAAATACCATCTGGAACAGACTTTTTTGAACCGTCCATATAAGACTTAATTTCAGAAATAGAACGATGTGGTCGCACAGGTACATAATCATCTAAAAGAGTTATTATTACTTTTTGATTTGTTTTTACAGCTATGTTTCCTTCCGTAACATATCCGTTACCGTCATAATAACCGTTTACTGAAAGCATGGTTCCACCTCCATTTATGAAGATGTTTATATTATACCACGAAATCAGATTTTTTGTGAATTATTTGAATGATTTGTAAAGTTCAGAAGGAAGTTTAAAGGGCAGGTGTGAGAGAAAATAAAAAGGCCTAATTAAGCGACGAAAATATTTGTGTTTGTAGAAAATGGTTTAGGAAAAAATGCGTTAGCGCTGGGAGCACCGCCGAAGGCGTTCTGTAGCGAACGAAGAGAGCGGAAGAATGAGCGTAAGCGAAGTGCGGACATAGCGACCCGAAGGCATGGGATTGCCGTGTCTAAACACGGCAATGACAGACCGAAGGGGAACGCCCTGTATCCTGCTATGTCTGCTATGCGCAAGCCGCAAGAGCGGCGCGATAAATAATTTCCTCTCATGCAAACGAGCGAAGCGAGTATGCGCACGGCGAATGAGCCTTATGGCTCGTTCTGTAAGGAAATTATTAACTAATGCGCTATGCGCATAACGAATACCGCATTACGAAAGTTTTATTGTACAAAAGGTCTGTCTGCACGCTACTCTTATTTTAGAAAACAATTTACTTTTAGGAGGCCTAAAATGGAATATAAGACTTTATCAAACGGAATTAAAATGCCACAACTTGGCTATGGTGTGTATCAGGTGACAA
>NZ_CAMHSK010000051.1 GCF_946187725.1 uncultured Treponema sp. | reverse complement strand
TTTCTCTGGCAATCGGTTTTTCAAAAACACGCCCTTGAATTGCAAAAATATATATAAAAAATGATATACATCCATTAAAAAAAACAGAAAGCGGGTAGTTAATTACAAGCAGATTTTGTCTTTCAAAAAAAAACTGAACGACAATAGGAAGAACTGCCATAATAAAGAGAATGTAAAAAAAAGTTAAAAAGAAGAAAGTTTTTTTAGACATAAAAAATAAGACGCGGTGTTTAATCCGCGCCTAAAAATTGTTAAAGAGTGTTATTTAGTATTTTGAATCAGCAAAGCCAATCCATCCTTCTTTTTCGATGAGGGCTTTTTCAAATCCTTCAAGTTTGAATGGATAGCTTTTTGAAAGAGAACCTGCAATAAGTTTAACTTTCCAGGTTCCGTCTTCCTTCTGTTCAATTTTACATTCACAGTCTTTTGTTCCGAATGTTCTGAACATGTCATCAATGTCTTTTTTTGGCATATCAAGAGCAAGAAGACCGCAGTTGTACATGTTCTGTCGGAAAATTCGGGCAAAATTCGGTGCAATTACGGTGTAAATTCCGTTAACTTCCAAAGCCCACGGAGCGTGTTCCCGGCTTGAACCGCATCCAAAATTCTCGCGTGTTATTATGACCTTTTTGTTCGGGACATCGCGTTTTGCATCGAATCCGTCAAGCTTAAGGTCTTCGAGCAGGTATGGCTTTAAGGCCTGCTTTGAGATTTCTGTCAGGTATTTTGCAGGAATGATTTCGTCAGTATTTATGTCTGAGCGATCCAAGAAGAGTACATCTCCACCAAAAGCTTTCATTTTTAGCTCCTTTAATTATATTTAGGCTTTTTAGCCTTTGTAAAGTTCTGAATTTGTGATTGTGCCTGTAATGGCTGTTGCTGCGGCTGAAGCTGGACTCATAAGATGAACCATTCCGCCTTTGCCCATTCGGCCGTTGAAGTTTCGGTTTGTAGTTGAGGCACAAACTTCTCCTTCTGCAAGAACGCCATTACTCATTCCAAGACATGCACCGCAGGTCGGGTTTGTTACACAGAATCCTGCATCGAGGAAAATATCAATGATTCCTTCTGCAACTGCCATTTTATAAATCTTAGGTGTTGCCGGACTTACGATTCCTCGAACACCGTCAGCAAGTTTATGGCCTTTAAGAACCTTTGCCGCAATTCTGAGGTCAGAAATTCGACCGTTTGTGCAAGAACCGATATAAACCTGATCAACCTTTGTGCCTGTCATCTCAGAGATTTTTTTAATCTGATCTGGTTTGTAGTTGATTGTACATACAGGCTCCAAATCTGATAAATCTTCTGTGATGACTTTTTCATATTCTGCATCCTCATCATCACGCCATTTGCTGTAATCAGCGATTGCATCTTCTTTTGATTTGTATTCGTCTTTAATGAAATCCCAAAGATAATCAACAGTTTTTGCGTCTGGGAAACAAATTCCGCTTGTGCCGCCGGCTTCAATTGCCATGTTGCAGAGGGTCATTCTTTCTTCCATATCCATGTTATCAACAACAGGACCGGTAAATTCGATTACGCAGTTGGTTGCACCGTTAACACCGATTTTTCCAATGAGATGGAGGATAACATCTTTAGCGTAAACACCTTCTTTAAGTTTGCCTGTCAAAATAAATTTGATTGATTTTGGCTCACGGAAAGAACATACCCCCTTTAAAATTCCGACTTCAAGGTCTGTTGTTCCAACACCTGCAGCAAATGCTCCGAATGCACCGTGAGTACAAGTGTGGCTGTCACCCATGATTACAGTGTATCCTGGTCGAACAAAGCCTTTTTCTGGGAAAATTGCATGGCAGACACCATTTGAACCGATGTCAAAGAAGTCCTTAATGTTATTGCGTCTAGCCCAGTCTCGAAGAATTTTTGACTGAGTTGCTGTTTTGCTGTCTTTTGACGGGGTAACATGGTCGATTACAGCTTTGATTTTTGTGGCGTCAAAAACCCTGTCCATTTTGCGTTCAACTAAATCATTGATTGCGACAGGAGTTGTGATTTCATGACAGAATACACGGTCAAGTTTGAGGACATATGTGCCTTCAAACGGTGTGTCAACTAGATGAGACTCAAAGATTTTTTGAGCAATCGTTTTTCCCATTTTTCAATACCTCTATTTTTAATTTACAACATTTATCGGCTTGCCAGCCAAAAATGCTTTTATATTATGAACTTCAATGTCTAAAAGCCTCAAGCGTGTTTCACGAGGTGCCCATGCAAGATGAGGTGTAATAACGCAATTAGGGGCTTTGTATAGAAGACATGATGAACTCATTGGCTCGCTTAAAAGAACATCCGCAGCGTATCCTGCAATTTTTTTTGATTTAAGAGCGTTGTATACCGCAGATTCGTCAATCATTCCGCCCCTTGCGGTGTTAATCAAATATGCAGAAGGCTTCATGAGAGAAAGCGTTTTTTCGTTGACTAGATTTTGAGTTTCCGATGTGAGCGGAGCATGAAGTGAAATAAAATCTGACTTAGAAAAAAGTTCTTCGGCTGAGACATGTGATATTTTTGACAATTTTGATGGTGTTACATCAAGTGATTTTATGGCTTTTTCAAAAGAATCTTTTGAATGTGCGGTAACCATTACATTCATACCGAAAGAAAGTGCGATTTCAGCAACTTTTTGTCCTATGTGACCGAATCCAAAAATACCAAGTGTTTTGCCGGAAAGTTCTGAAAGGGGAGAAAGCCAATAACAAAAATCAGGATTTGAAATCCATTTACCTTCATGAACAGAAGTAGAGTGCAGTGCTACTTGATTTGTAAAATGCAGAATAAAAGAAAAGACATGCTGTGCAACGGCTTCAGTGCTGTATGACGGGATATTTGTTACAATAATACCACATTCACGACAAGCTTTTACATCAATAACATTAAAACCTGTTGCAAGAACTCCAATATAACGGAGCTTAGGGCATTGCTCAATAATTTCTCTGGTGATATTAATTTTATTGAGAAGGATAATCTCACTATCAGCTATTCGCTCGACAACAAATTCTTGAGGAGAACGGTCATATACTGTAAATTCATCTGCAAGGGCTTTGATTCCATCCCAAGATACATCTCCAGGATTAAGTCCGTGCCCGTCAAGAACTGTTATCTTCATATCTGCTTGACCTGTCGCAGCTTGTTTAGCCTAAAACTGCAATTCCTGTGGAAGCAATAGCTGCATTGATGGCATCTTCGATACCTCCAACGCTTTCATCAAAATCCACAAGAACTTGAGATTTGTCAGGATTTGCATTGCATCCTGTTACTCCAGCTACAGCTTTAACGGCAGCATCTACTTTTGATGCTACATCTGGATCAAACATACCGTCAACATAAATTTTTTTCTGCATTCACGACATCTCCATTTGATGTGATAATTTATTATATGCGGTATATAGGAAAAATTCAACAATTATTTTTCCCATGTGTGAATGTTATTCGGAAAGTTTTTTGCCGTTCCCTTGAGTTTCAGCAAGGGTTTTTCCAAGCTGACCGCAGGCACCACCAATTTCCCGTCCTCGCCTGGTTCTTAAGGTTACATTGATTCCAGCCTTCTCAAGATGGTAGACAAAATTTTTACATTCTTTTGCAGATGGTTCGCTGAATTCCAGCCCCTCTACAGGATTCCATGGAATAAGATTGACATGAACATCAAGGCCTCGCGCAAAATTTATCATATTTGTTGCACTTTCGATACTGGTGTTTGTGTTATGCAGTAGGGCTGCTTCAAGAGTCACTCTTTTTCCTGTTTTTGTTGCAAAATAGTCAATTGCCTTACGAAGTTCCGGTAACGGATTTGTGCGACAAATCGGCATAAGCTTTTCACGGAGCGCATTGTCAGCTGTAGTAAGGGAAACAGCCAGTCTGATGGCAGGGCCATTATCGGCAAGGTCATAAATACCTTTAATGACACCTGATGTTGAAAGTGTAATTCTTCTACCAGAAAGCGAACGACCATCTTTACTTGTAAGAACGGCTATTGCCTTGCGTACATTTTCAAGATTCATCATTGGTTCGCCCATACCCATAAAGACTATATTGTCCAAAGTTCCGGCATGTTTTTCAAGATAAAGGAACTGCTCGACAATTTCACCGGCAGTAAGGTTTCTTGCTAGGCCCAAGTGCCCTGTCTGGCAGAAAGCACAGTTCATTGCGCAACCAACCTGACATGAAACGCAGGCAGTTTTTCTTTCTTCACGATCGGTAAGAAGAACTGTTTCAACCGCAAGCCCGTCAGAGAGGGTAATCTGCAATTTCATTGTTCCGTCAGAATCTTTCAAAACCTTTGAAACGCTTGTTGAGCGAAGAAGGGCTTTTTCTTTAAGTTCATTTCTCAATTCAAGACTGAGATTCGACATTTCATCAAATGATTCTGCGCCTTTTCCAATCCATTGAAAAATCTGTTTACCCCTGAAGGCTTGTTTTAATCCAAGAGATTCTGTAATTTCTGAGGGCAGAAGACCTGCCAGAGCAATCTTTTCGATTTTTTCGTCCATAAAAAATGCTGCTTAAATTGCTTCCCGTTCAAGTCGGGAAATCATATCAGAAATCGCTGGTGAGCGAACTCCGTAATGAGAAACATTCTTGAGTGTTTCGAGGGCTTTTGCCTTCTGATTCATTTTTACGAAACAATCAGCCAAATCAATGTAGAATCTGAAATTTCGCGGGTCACCTTTTATCAGTCCCTGAAGCCGTTCTGCAGCTTCTTCATAGCGGCCTTCACCTTTACAGATAAGAGCAAGTCCAAGCGCAGCATAAACATCAAATTCAATGTCCATGGCCTTATTATAGTATTCTGCCGCAGTTCTATAATCACCTGTGTTTCGATATGCGTCTCCTGCACGGGTCAAGATTACCTTGTTTTCTGGATCCAGTTCAAGAATTCTGTTCCAATATTCGATTGAACGGAACTGCTGGTTCATGCCTCGGTAGCAGTCTGCCATGCCAAAAAGTGCATAGAAATTGTTTGGTTCGCGCTGCAATGCTCGTTCAAAGTAAATGATTCCTTTGTCAAAAGTCTTGAGCTTTCTGTGGCAATTGCCGATTGATGTCAGAACGCGGATATCAACAAGACTTTCGTTTTTTTCGAGCATTTTGGTCCAATAGTAAAGTGCATCACGGTATTCTTTGAAATCGTAGTGAAGATGTCCCAAACCGATAAGTGCGTAAGAGTTGTTTTCTTCCATGTCTAAAACTGAAAGATAAAGTTCCTTGGATTTCTTAAAATCCCGGATTTTTCTATAGGCATCGGCTACACGGGTAAGGACGGTTATGTTCCTGTCATCATGAAGCAGATACTGTTCCCAGATGTTGATTGCTTTGTGGTATTGATTCATCGCCTTGTAACAGTCAGCAAGACCAAAAAGGGCATAATTGTTTCCAGGATGATAATCAAGACACTTTGAATAATGTGCTTCTGCCTCACGGAAGTGATTCTGCTTTCTTTCACAGTCTCCAAGACCTACGAGCGCATAATTATTGTTTTCTTCAAGGGCAAGAATTTTTTGAAAAGCTTCTTTTGCTTCTGCGATGTTATTTTCTTTTAAGAGCAGGTATCCCTGTTTTGATAAATTTGAAATTTCTTCTGAAGTGCTGTCTTCAGGAACATACTCTGCCATAGTTTCAGGAATTTCAAATTCCTTGAACATTTCATCACTCATAAAAATATCTCCACTTTTTTTAAATTTTTAATTTTTATTTTAGCAGTATAGAAATAATACTTGCAATTTTTTCGTAAACAGCTTCTGACTTTGCCTTATTATTAGCTAAAAGATAATATTTCAGCGCTGTCAGACTTTGATTTTGCTTCATGTAAAGGTCTCCGATTCGGGCTAAGCCGTCAGAATAACCGGTCGTGACAAAAATTCGACATGCAGCATCATATTTTCCTTCATTGAACAGAACATTTCCCTTGCGATTTAGAACAGCTTTTTGTTCAGAAGAAAGCCCCTGAACAGGTTTATCAGTTACTTTGATGAATCCTTCAGGAATGCTATGAGCAGATAAAGTACTTTTTATTTTATTTTCATCCAACTTTTTTCACTACCTAGTATTTTTTTACATATAAATAAATATTATCACACTTTCTTTAAATGTCAACTATTTTAAAACAATTATCAGACTTCGGCTTTTTCATCAAGTCCATAAAAATTTACGATTGAACGGCCATAAATCCGCTTGTCTTTTAAAACAAGTTTACCAATTGTTTCCGGAAGAGCGTCTTCTTCTGGATAGTGAATCATTACAAAGCCGCCTACTTTTACAAGATTTCTTTTTTCGATAATTTTCAAAAGGTCGAGGCGATATTTATAAGGAAAGGGCGGATCAAGAAAAATGTAGTCAAAACAGTCTTTGCAGCGTTTTAAGAAAAGCTCTACTGCCATAAAGTGACAGCCGATTTTTACACCAAGTTCTTTTTCTGTGATTGAAACATTTTCGAGAACCTGTTTGACTTTGATTTTATCTTTTTCGCAGAGCTGAACGGATTTAGAGCCTCTTGAAGCTGCTTCAATTGCAATTGTTCCGCTGCCTGAAAATAAGTCAAGCCATGATTTTTCACTCAAATCACCAAGAATCGCGAAAACTGATTCTCTCATTCTATCCATTGCCGGTCTGATAATACCATCCGGACATTTTATAACCCGACCTTTCAATTTTCCGCCAGTGATACGCATGTTTTTTTCCTGTTTTTTATGAATTTGGATTTAATGACCAGAAAGCTGTATTGTGCGGAAGCCGCTTGTTTTCTTTTGCATAATCAAAAGCGGTTTTTCCTGTGGCAGCTTCAATCTGATACTTTGATGCTCCATTTTCAAGAAGCCATTCGATTATAGAGGTGTCTTTACAAGTCTGGCATGCGAGCATGAGCGGAGTTTTTCCGTCGTATGGAATGTTTACAGGAACCTGTTTATCCAAAAATGCCTGTAAGACTTCCGGTTTGTTGTAGTTTGAAATGCCGTATGCAAAGGCTTCTCTAGCTTCGTCTGAGTCAGGATTGTATGAATCAAGAAGCAGAGAAAGAACATCACAACTTTCTGAATAGCCTGCACCAAGCATGAGTGCCGTAATTCCGTATTTATTTTTGATTGTGCGGTCGGCACCTTTATATAGAAGAAGTTTTGTGACATCTGCATTTTTCTGGAAGCGGGCTGCATACATGAGGGCAGTCCATCCTTCTTTGTCTTTAGCGTTAATTTCTGCCCCGGAATAGAGCAGGTCTTCGATTTTACTGATGTCGCCTTTTTTTACTGCAAGCATGAGCTTTGTGCGGCCGTTTGCATCGCGCCTGTTTGCGTCAGAAATGAAGTGCCTTTCGGACTGTTCGGCAGCGATAAGCGATGCTGGAATTTCAAGTGCTGAATATTTATCATTTGCGTAGTCATAAAGATATATGCTTTCAGGAATTACGAATGGTGCGTTCATGGCTGTAAAATCAATCAGCGTATTTTTTTCCTGAGATGGAGCCTCTTGAGCAGGCGCCTGAGGTGGTTCAGTGGTGACTTCTGGCATTTCCTCAGAAGGTAAAGATTCTTCTTCGGCGGTGGTTTCTGGTACTTCTGCGGAAACTGTTTCCTGAATGACTTCATCCTGAGGTGCTTCTTTTGGCTCTTCTACTGCAACAGGTTCATCTGCGTAAGCCCTTAGAAGATTCAGGACATCAGTAGAAATCATTTCATTTTTTCTTGCATAATCGAAGCAGTTCAGGCCATTTTTGTCGGTTGAAAGAATTCTCTTTGCCTTTTTTGAATCGGACTTTGCTCCTGTAAAAAGAACACTTTCGATTGCATTGATGTCAGTCTCGTATTGGCAGGCATACATCAATGCTGTGATTCCGTCTGTTGTTTTTGATTCTGGAGAAATTTTTGCCTGTTTTAGAAGCAGGTCAACGACATCATTACCGCGGGCATTTTTGAGTGCTGCCATTAAAAGATTTTCTTTTTCGGAAAAGCGCGTAAAATCTTTGAAGGAGTAGTCGGTTTCAATTGCATGCTGAATGTTTTTTGGAGTATCTGTTTCAACAAGAAGAAAAGCATCTTCAACCCAGGGAAGGGCTGAAAGACTGAAAAGAGAAAACAGAACTGCAAGAAAAGAACCGGCCTTCTTCATAACTTTCATTATAACACAGTTATTCTAAAATTCAAACCAGTTTCCGTCCGTTGTCAGATACCAGTCTGAAAGAACAGAATTCAATGTTGGATTGTACCAGCTGATTGAACCGTCTCGGTTTAATACAACCATTCTGCTTGTATTTCTCACTGTTTTTATCGGCATGGAAGCAGAGCGTTTGTATAGAAAATCTCTTCGGGTTGAAAGATTGTAAGAACGAATCTGGCTTTTTCCCATGTTTGTGTAGAGAATATTGTCGGAAAGATTTGCAAAAGCCTCGCTATCTTCGTCAGTGATTGAAAGAAGATATCTTGAAGATTTCGTCTTAGGCTTATACGCGAAAATCGATGTCGTGAGCTTTTTTGTGCTGGAATTGGTGTAAATTGTAATTCCGTAAATTTCGCCCTGATTTTTTGAAGGTTCGTATGTGAGCGAGTATGCGACATTTCCTTTCATTGAAAGAGGAACTGTCTCCTGTGTTTTTACATTTACATATATGAGCGGGACATTCGGACTAGTGCCGCTTGACTTTGCGACATACAAATCATTTTCGTTGTAAAGAATTGCATCCTGAATGCTCGTTCCCTGATAAAGCTGTCGTTTTTGTGCGCTTGGAATTTCAAAAATATGAACGGCAGAATTTGCCTCGACATCAATGAGAGTTTCGCCATAAAGTTTAAGAACCTGAAGGCTTCCTTCCGGCACGAAAAGCTGAGTCTGTTTTCCGGTCGCAAGTTCAAGTAGTAAGACTGCCTTTTTGGTATCCTTTGACCAGAGAATTATATCTTCTCCATAGGGAATAAGGTTTGTATATCCGGAATTTACGGCCTTTTTGTCGATGTTTGAGCTTTCATAAGATGACTTGAAAATTGAATTAGGTGTTAAAAAGTAAAAATCTTCTCCGATTGTCGCAACATCGTAAATCTTTTCATACATTTTGTCCGTAAGGGCCATCTGAACATCAACCCGTTCTGCCTGGGCATAATCGAACTGATACAAATTTCCGCTGTTTGTGCCTGCATAAATTTGTTCATCGGCAAGTGCCGCACAGACAATTGATTCGCTTGTTTTGAGACCAGAGAAAGTTCTTTGCAACTCAGGGGCGATGACCGCCTTGTTCCTGTCGTTTGCGATTTTGTACAGCTTAAACTGTCTGTTCTCATTTATTATGTAGTATAAGTCTTTTGATTTGTTTGAGCCAATTAGGATTGGATTTGCGGCAGGAAAGGTTCCGATTGTGGTTCCTGTGACAGCCTGAATGATATATATGTTTCCGTCTCGTTCGCCTGCACCAAAAACTCCGTTGTTGAAGAGGCAGAACTGATTTAAGTCATATTCGGCATTGAATTTTGCCTTCTGCTCACCATTCTGAAGATTGTAATAGGTAAGATTTCCTTTTGGAGAATACATGACAGCTGATTTTTCGGTATCAGAAGTCTGGATATAATTGACTACGCCAGTGTTTCCCTTGACTTTGTTTCGGACTATGCTTCCGGTCGTTGAATTAAGGAAAAAAGCACCGCTTACGCTCGCTGTTCCGCAGATGATATATGTGCCTTTTGCTGAATAGGTAAGGCTTGTGAGGGAATCTGTGAATCTGAATGCAAACTTTCGAGTCAGAGTTTTCCAGTTCCAGACGGAAACCCTGTTCAGTGAAGCACCGTCCGTCTCGTAAACGGCAATTTCGTTTTTGTTCGGGCTTCGTGCAATCATTTTGATTGGCAGGTCTGAAATCTGATAGTGTTCGCCCATGCCGTCTTCTGTCCATTTTATCAGAAAACCGTCGTTTCCGGCAGAAAATACAGAGCCGTCACCGTTATCGAGATAGGCAACATTTGTTACCGTTCCTTGATGAGACTGAGTTGAGATATGAGACTGTGAGAAAACAGAAAGTGGAAAACTGAAAACTGAAAGTGTAAAAAGAACAGCAAATTTATTTTTTAACATTTAATAACCCCGCAAAATAATGAAAATCGCCTGTCATTGCAAGCAAAAACAAAAAGGCTATGAAAGCGATTCCTATATATTGTACAATATTTCGCACTTTTGGGGAAACACGCACTCCGAAAATCGCTTCGATAAGAGAGATAAGAACCAGAAATCCGTCAAGGATAGGAACCGGCAGAAGATTCATTATAAAGAGAGACACACTGATTAGGGCCATAAGCTGTAGTACAGAAACGATTCCACTCTTAAAGCCGGCAGAAAAGCCTGTTTTGGCAGTATCTCCCATCATTTTGGTGATTCTGGCTGGTCCTGCAACACTTTCCTTTACATCAACGCCCTTGAAAAGCGAAGCAATTCCCTTAAAAGAAAGATGAATAATTCTGAAAGTTTCTGAAAAACCGTGTGCTATCGCCGGGAAAAAACTGTACCGCTTTGCTTCCCGTGCTTCAACGGTTGCTGGATCGCTCACAACACCGATTTTTCCTTCGCCAGTCTTTTTGTTTAAATCAGTATGAATTGTGAATGAAAGATTTTCGCCATTACGCTCTACGATAACAGAAATATCTTCATCACCATGCACCGCAACTTCGCTGTATAAATCTGAAAAATCAGAGATTTCTTTATTGTTGATTTTTATGATTTTGTCGCCTGTCAGAAGGCCGGCGTCCGCAGCGGCAGAATGGAGTTCCGGGTATATTTCGTTAGCCAGCTGAATTTTATTGCCAGCAGAATAATATGTGTAACCGACAAGAGCAATCACGAAAAAAGAAAAAGATGCGAACAAAAAATTTGCAAAAGGACCAGCAAAACCGATTATGGCGCGGAAAATAGCCTTAACGCCGTAAAAGGAATCCTTTTCAAGTACGATACTCGTGTCAAAACTTTCTTCAAAATCCTTTTCGCCCTTCATTGCACAATAGCCGCCGAAAGGTAAGAGGGAAATGCGCCAGTCAGTTCCATGCCATTCTTTATGAAGAAGGACAGGCCCCATACCGATTGAGAATGCCTCAACTTCAACGCCGGAAAATTTTGCCGCCGCAAAATGACCAAGTTCATGAATAAAAACGAGAATGCCAAGTAAAAGAATACCAATAATGATTGTCATAAAAAACTTTTTGAATGAAAGTTTACAGAATTTGAGCGTTTTTTTCTACTGAAAACAGAAAGTCTTTTAAGTCTGCGGATACAAAAAAACCGCCCCTTTTGGAGCGGCCTGAAGTTTATTTAGATTAGTTGCCAGTTGCAGGGAATTCTGCCTGAACTTTTGCGATGTCTTCTTCTGTTGCCTGAACCCAGTACTGGAAGACTTTGATTGGTCCGACAGTTCCTGCCATTGCAAGAGTCGGTTCTTTTGCAGTGTAGCCCTTGTTTTTCTGTCCTGCAGCAAGATATTTGATTACGCAGCCATACATTTTTCCTGAGCCCGGATCAATGATGTTTCCCTTGCTCCAGTTGCCTTCTGATTCTTTCTGCATGTTGAAAATCCACGGTGTTCCGACGGTCTTCATTTCGTTTACATTTCCTGCGACCGGGAAGTTTTTGTAGCTTTTCTTGCATGCGCTTGCAATTACATCCTGAGGATTGTCTACTACGGCAGCAATTGTACCGAAGAGCATGTTGTTTTCCTCATAGATTTTCCAGATTGCAGTGATTTTACCTGTTTTGTCGTCAATGCTCTTCCAGAGACCAGTAGCTGGGTCGGCAGCAAAAAGGCTTGTGGCCATAACGAACATTGCAGCAAGAACTGCGGTTAACTTTTTCATAATATTTTCCTCCTAAAGAAAACTGATAGTACCACTATCAGTATACAGAAGGACGAAACTTTGTCAAGCAAATTTTGTTAAGGTATGAATGGCTTCGTTGTAATCAAGGCACATTTTATCAATCAGTTTGAGTGCATTGCCTTTTGTTTTGCCACGGAGAAAATCTTCAAGTGCCTGAGCGGAGGATTTGAGCTTTTCCATGCACAGCTGCCGGGCAGCACCTTTTGTAGCGTGAACATAACTTGCGGCCTCTTTGAATTTTTTTTCTGAAATGAGATTTTCAAGCACCGGCCGCTCAAATTTGTTTTCTGTGAGGAAGGAATCAATTAAATACTGAAGCAGTTCTTCGTCTCTGTCCAGCAACTCAAGAGCCGCAGCCCTGTCGAACACTTTTGTCATAAAAATCCTCGCCGTCGCTGTTTGTAATTACGAAGCATGGAAGGTTTTTGACTTCAACAAGCCGCACGGCTTCCATACCCAAATCTTCGTAATCAAGAATTTTCTGACTGACGATATATTCGCTGGCAATTAATGCCGCAATTCCACCCGGTGTTCCAAGGTAAAATGCACCGTATTCTTTGCATGCTTCAGTCCATTGTTTTGAGCGGTTTCCTTTTGCGAGCGTGACTAAAGCGGCACCCCGTGACATAAGGCTTTGCGCATAGACATCCATTCTTCCTGCGGTTGTTGGTCCAAAACTTCCGATTATTTTGCCTTCGGGAGTGCGGGCAGGGCCAGCATAGCAGATTGGGTAACGCTTACAATATTCTGGAAGTGATTTGCCTGAGTCCAGAAGTTTCTGCCATCGGGCATGAGCCGCATCGCGGGCAACGAGAATCTTGCCATTTAAGGTGATTCTGTCACCTGGTTTTGAGCCTTTTAGTGAAGAAAGGACGGCATTCATGTCACCGGTACTTTGAACATTTAGTTCTGACTTTGCGTTCTTTGTGTCTGCAAAAGAAGCTGCCTTGTCAAATCCATCAACTTCGCAAGGATTTTTGACAGTTTTTTCTATATAAAGACCTTCTTTTGTAAGAATTGCTTTTAAATTTCTGTGCGCTGAGCATGAAACTCCAAATGAAATCGGACAGCTTGCACCATGCCGTGGAAGACGGACAACCACTGCATTCAGCGCGAATTGTGTTCCGCCGAACTGTGCCCCGAAACCTGAATTTCGGGCAATCTCCATTGCAAGTTCTTCAAGCTCCTTGTCACGGAATCCGTACTCATTCGCTTCAAATCCCATGTCATCGTAAGCGCCCATTGTGGCGAGCTTGAGCGTAAGAAGGTTCTGTTCCGGGCTTAATCCGCCTGCGACTATTGCAATCGTGTATGGCGGACATGCGCTTGTTCCAAAATGTTCCAGCTGTTCTTTCATGAGGGCAGTAAAACGCTCTTTGTTAAGACTTGCTTTTGTGCCCTGAATGAAGCTCGTTTTGTTTGATGAGCCGCCGCCTTTTGCGCAGAAAATGAAGCTCAAAGAATCCTCCGGCGCTGATTTTACGAAAGGCGGAATCGGGGCGAGGGCACCTTCACTGTCAAAGATTGAAATCTGTGCCGGAAGGTTGTTTTTGGGGTCGAATTCTTCGTAAAAAGATGAGGGAACTGTAGTGGAAAAACGAAGCTTTCTTTCATCGTAGACTTTTTTTACTCCGCTGGTGAGTGCTGAGTGAGCATTTTTTGTGTTGAAATCACCTTTTTTCCAGGCAAAAACATTTGCGATTCCTGTGTCCTGGCAGATTGGAAATAAGCCCTTTGAGGCAACTTCAGCGTTTTTAAGCATACATGCACATACATAGCGGTCATTGTCGCTTGCGTCTGGTGAAAGTGCCGCTTTTATCAGATTTTCAATATGTTCTTTTGTAAATGTGAATGAAAGGCGTGAAAAAGCAGTTTCTGCTGCCTTTGAAAGTGAATTTTCATTTGGGATGAAGTCAAAATTTGAGAGAGAATTTACTGTTTCCTGCATGAAAATATTATATCAAAAATTGAATTGAAATGCGATATTCCCAAAGCACTTAAATTTCTGTAAACTGATGCGCATGAATCTTGAAGCGTTCGTTTTGGGCTGCGGTGGAATGATGCCGCTTCCGTACAGACACCTGACATCAGTTTTGCTCCGCCGCGACGGAGATTTATTTCTTTTTGACTGCGGAGAAGGCACGCAAGTTTCTCTCAAACGCCTCAATCTAAAATGGAAAAAAATTGACGCAATTTTCATTTCTCACACCCATGCTGACCATGTGACAGGCCTCCCTGGAATTCTTATGCTTTCGGCACAGGTAGATCGCACGGAACCGCTTTACATTTACGGACCTCCAAAAATCAGGGAATATGTTGAGACAAGTCGTTCCGTTTTGGATATGTATATCAATTATCCCATTATAATAAAAGAAATTACAGCTCCGTGCGTTGTGCATGAAGGAAAGGATTTTTATATCCGTGCTTTTCCTCTTTCTCATACAAAGACCTGTGTCGGCTACACGCTCGAAGAACTTGATCGCCCCGGTGAATTTAATCCCGAAAAGGCAAAGAAACTTGGGGTGCCGATGGGACCGCTTTGGGGCAAATTGCAGAAAGGTGAAAGCGTAGAATCAGAAAACGGCTCACTCGTAAATCCAGAGGATGTTATGGGCCAGAAGCGCAGCGGACGCAAATTCTCTTTCGTTACCGACACCCAGTATCTTACGAGCATTGCAAGGGAAGTGCAGGGCAGCGACCTTTTGATTTGTGAAGGAATGTTTGCTGATGACTGTGCTGACCAGGCCAAAGAAAAAAAGCACATGACAAGCCGGCAGGCTGCCACAATCGCACGGGACTCAAATTCGAGCCGCATGGCCATGATTCATTATTCTCCGCGTTATACTGACCGTGATTTGGATTTGCTCTTAAAGCAGGCTCAGGAAGTATACCCTAAAGCAGAACTAAGTCGCGATAGAATGATTTTTGATATTCCGTATGTTGATTGATTATAGCTATTACCCCAGATTGTATGCTATAATCAATATATGGAAGAAATTGAAAACAAGAATATTGCCGTTCTGATTGATGCAGATAACACGCCGTGTAAAAAACTTCGTGCAATCCTTCAGGAAATTGCAGTTCACGGTCATATCATTACAAAACGGGCCTATGGCGATTTTTCTCTCAATACACTCAAAAACTGGAAGAACGAACTAAATGACAACGCGATAATCCCTGTACAGCAATTTGCTTACACTCAAGGCAAAAATTCAAGTGACAGTGCGATGATTATCGATGCAATGGATCTTCTTTACACAGACAAATATGATGCTATTGCCCTTGTGACGAGTGATTCAGATTTTACAAAACTTGCCACAAGACTTCGTGAAAGCCAGATTTATGTCTTTGGCGTGGGGCAGAAAAAGACACCTCAGTCTTTTATAAGTGCCTGTGATGATTTTATCTACATTGAAAATCTCAAAGATGAAGAAGAAGAGACTCCTGAAGAAGACGCTGCATTTGCCGAACAAAAGCGAAAGAGCCACAAGTCTGCTGATAAACCCAAAAAATCAATCCTTGGAATCCTGCGTAAAAATGCTAACGGCGAGGTTGCAATGAGTGACCGTCAGTTCCGAAAGATTTTCAAGCTTCTCAATACAGCTTACGATAAATATGCCGATGAAACCGGATGGGCTGATGTGAGTGCGGCTGGTTCATTCTTTAAGCGACAGGATCCGGGCTTTGACACTGTTGATTACGGTTTCCGAAAACTCACGGATTTAATCGAATATTTTGATGATGACTTTGAAATGAAAAGGGAAGCCGGAAACAGCCGTCGTCATGTAACATTCTATTACCGCCCTGTAGAAAAAAACTAAAAAAAAATCGATTTTTTTTTAGTTTTTTTTGTAATTTCTATTGACACAAATTCGTGATTGCTATATATTTATTCTCACATTGCAACATTGCATTCCCCGATTGTGTAATGGTAGCACCTCAGATTCTGGTTCTGATCGTGGGGGTTCGAATCCTCCTTGGGGAATAAAAGCTGACTTCTAATGTCAGCTCTTTTTTTCGAGTGTGTCTGTTCCAAAAGTTCAGTCACTTGATTCTGGCCGCATCGAATATCGGTTTAGTTCGCCGCCCTCTCAAGGCGGAGAGACGGGTTCGACTCC
>NZ_CAMHSK010000050.1 GCF_946187725.1 uncultured Treponema sp. | reverse complement strand
CGTGTTTAATTTCAAAAATATTTTCAATCATTTCAAGACGAGTATATCACAAAAAATTCGACAAATTCAATAAAGCGTTGTATTCTGAAAAGGACAATGACAAAAATAGGAGGCTTTTAATGTCAAAAACAGCAATTATCACAGGCGGATCTCGTGGTATCGGACAGGCAATGAGCGAAAAACTCGGCGAACTCGGATACAATGTAGTTATCAATTACAGAAGCGACTCTTCAAAGGCACTTTCTGAAAAAATCGCAACTGATCTTGAAAGCAAATACAAAGTCGGAACACTTGTTGTCAAAGCAGATGTCAGCAAATACGAAGACTGCGAAAAGCTCGTAAAAGCAACCGTAGAAAAATTCGGTGATAACATCGATGTTCTCGTAAACAATGCAGGAATCACAAACAACAGCAACTGGATTGACATCACACATGAAGCTTATGAACAGGTAATCGGAACAAATCTCATGAGCGCGCTTCACATGACACATCTGGTTCTTCCGCACATGATTAATCATTCCTCAAAGGATTCACAGTGCGTAATCGTAAATACATCTTCTGTAGGCGGCATGACAGGCGTAATCAATCAGGCAGATTACTGTGCTTCAAAATCAGGTCTCATTGGTTTGACACGTGCCCTTGCCCTTGAATTTGCAGGCCGTGGAGTGCGTGTAAATGCAATCGCACCAGGCATGATTATGACCGATATGCTCCGTGGAGTTAATCAGAACGAACTCAACGCGCTCGCCGCAACAATCCCAGAAGGCTACATCGGCGATGTTTCTGATATTGCAGGTGCTCTGGCATACATTCTCACAGCCCCATATCTTACAGGACAAATAATCTCACCAAACGGCGGATTCGTACTCCAGTAACAGACCGTTAAATTCCTTCCTTTTGCAACAGCGAAAGGAAGGATTGGATTTGCTAAACAAAGTTGTTAAATCTGAGGGGGCATCATGGCAGCAGAAGCTACGCTAAACAAAATAAGCCAAGAACGCTGGCGCTGGATAATTCAGGGGCAGATTGAAGGCCGTGAACGCGATATTCTCTCAGGATACCTTGCAGCAGAAGCAAAGGGCGAAAAAAAGCTTTAATCGAGAATGCAAAGAACCTGCTCTTAGAAACGGATTTACCTGTAGAAAAAATTGCAAAATGCTGTTCTCTGCCACTGGAGCAAGTAATTTCGCTCAAAGACGAACTTACAAAGGGAGATAAAAAAGATTAGGACATAGAAGGGGGAAGTCTCCGTCTTTCCCCTTCTATTTCCGTCAATTTGTAGCAATTTTAATCTTCTTTTCTCTAATATTTTACAAAATCCTGTAGTAAAATCAATTATAGATAATTTGTTTTATTCCCTTTCTATTCCCTTTTGTGCTGCTTCCATATCGCTCATCATATCAAGGATAATCTGCTGTTTGTTCGGCGGCAACATTTGCCACCTTGTACCAACAGAAGCACCTTCCGGCGTGAGTGTTTGCGCTCTTAATAAATCTACAAGGGAGTTTACAACGGCTTGTTGAGCTTGCGAAAGTTCCTGCAATCTTCCGGGCAATTTTTCGTTTCCGGGCTTCAATCCGACATCTTCACCCAATACAAGATAGTCCACAGGAACATCAAGAATCTTTGCAATTTTTACGGCGACATCGGCGCGTGGTATTCTGTCGTTGTCTTTCCATGACGACATACCTGTACGAGATATACCAACGGCATCGGCAATGTCAGCCTTATTCTTGCCTTTTTCGGCTATAAGGCGTTCAAATCTATCGTTGAAGTTTTCCATTCTGCTAATATTATCGTCAATTTTACGCAAATATTCAATATTTCGACCAAAATTAAGTATAAAACAGTAAATTATAGTCCTTTTATTCTGTATTTCGGACTATCTGCAATATTTAGTATTTCAACAAGGTTTTAATACGATTTATCATTGACACAATACGATAGCAAGTATTATTATACTAAATATCAACAAGCCTCTTAGAGGTTATCGTTGGGTTTTTCTTCTGCCCCTTGCTTGGGTCAGAGCTTGCAAGGGGTTTCTTTTTTGAAGAAAAACGATAAGGCATTTTTGGAATTATCTGGCTTTTCCAAAACTGCTTTATGCAGACTTAGGGCTTTGTGCCGCGTAGTATTGCCAGAATACGAAACGGTTTCAAAGCCCTTCTTTTTTGGTGAGGTGTTTCCATGAGAACATTCCCGAAATGCGATTCAAAATCCGTTGAAAAGATTATTGAACACGCAATTAAAAACATCTGCACTGACGGCATTAAGAATTCTGACAGCTCTACATTTATCTTTCAAGAAGAAAAAGTAATCTGCACTTTCAACTTGCTGGATAAATCCGGCTTCAAGAACCGATTGCTTAACAGTTGCTATTATCTGTCTTTGACTTTTTGCGGTATCACAAAAGACGGCAAAAGTTATATTCAGCCGTTCGACCACAAAAGAGCGGCAAAAATTATCAAGGCATTTTTCCCGAAAACAAATCTTGTCTGGGAACACGCCCCTTTCACAAAAGAAGGGGCTGCCGCTTACACACATCATTTCTATCTGTTCGTTTCAATTCCTTACGGAAGAACACCTGTAATTCTGCAGGCGGACGACATGAAAGAATTGATTGAAAACAAATATATCCTGTATGAAGGGGGAAAATAAACATGAAAATTGCATTGCTCGCACAGCAGATTGAGGATTTGGGAGCGGAAATTTTGAATATTTCCAAAAAGAAAACTTTTGACGGAAATGTTTATACCGTTGATATTGCTGAACCGGGGATTCGTGAAGAACAGGAAGAAAAGGTTGAATCACGAAAAGTTGAATACGCTGAAATAATGTCTATCGCCCACCCCGGCGTTTATTCTACAACAATTTTTCAAATGCTCCGCAAATGGTGTAACAACGGCGAAGCTGATAAATATGTAACAGCGGGTCAGCAGATTCTTATTCCGCATTTCAAAGTTCCAGCCGTCAAAGATTGTGAAGGTGAAGAATTTGACGAAATTGACCTTGAAAATGTTGTCATTACCGCCGTTCATGTTGAGCCGCGCCGTGTAGTTTTCAACTTTGAGGATATTCTTTTCAGACATGATGTTGATTATGAAGAATCCGGCAAGCCGTTTGAAGAAACACCGCTCGGCGTTTACCTTGCTGAACACTTTGCAAAAGCTCTCAAAGAATACACAGGAAAAGTCAATGTTTCCCTGCTCTCAAAAGACAATGTTTTCAATGAGGACAGCAAGGATTTTATGCCGTACTTCAAGGCGATTAAAAACAGAATCAAAGTTCTTGCTTTTGATAATGATACTTGGTGGTGGTGGCTGAAAACGCCTCATGCGTCGAACTCCACCTACTTCTGCGATGTCGGCCGCCGTGGTGGTAGCGCCAGCGATGCGGGTTATACTGATGGCGGCGTTGCGCCCGATTTCGAGTTTACCGCTGATAGCGAGTAAACTCATATCTTGAAATCTCCCGGCGTAATGCCGGGAAGAAAGGGAGTGTGACGCATGAAAATTAAAAAGTTTACAGTCGGTTATATATTCGGTTGTTTTGCCGTTGAATTTGTACAGATGAATATAAACAACAGGGCTTTAGAAGTATTCCTGCTGATTTGCCTTAACATTGCCGGAATGTTTATTTCAGACGCGCTTTGCAAGGATTAAACTATGGAAATCGTTATATCTATTGTGCTTGTTATTTTAATCGGCGGACTAGCCGCAAGTGCCGTATATTTGAATCTGTTTGACCGTGAAAACGAAAACAAGGAAGATGAAATTGAATAAAATTATCTACATCAGCGGGAAAATTACAGGTGATGAAAACTATGTAAAAAAGTTTGCCGAAGCCGAAAGAATACTTACAGAAAAAGGCTTTAAAGTCATAAATCCCTGCAAAATCGGCGAGTATGAATTCTTTTCATACGAGCAATTTTTACATATCGACTTCGCGCTTATAGATTGCTGTGACGCTCTCTTCATGCTTCCAGATTGGCGCAATTCAAAAGGCGCAATCAGAGAATGGCACTATGCACAGGCACACGGAAAAACAATCATCTTCCAGAGAGAATTAAGCGAGATTGAAAAGAAGATTGTTAAACAATCTCCGTTCCTGTAGTCTTATCAATAACCCTTAATTCAGCGTTAAGGGTTTCTAAAATCTTCTCCAAATCAGAAACTTTCATATCGTTTCGGTAGAGCTTGTTAAAAAGATTCTGCTTTGAATTTCCCATTGTTACGGATAATTCCGCGATAGTCGTATTGCGCTTTACACACAATATCTTGATTATTTCGCTTATGTTCATATCGCAATATTAAACCCTTTACTTTAATAAATCAATATAAAAATTGAATATTTACACCAATTTATTTCTTTTTGCTTGACTTATTAAACTAGATAGTTTAATATAATGGTGTAGGGTAATTGAAACCTTGCAAGGAGATAACTATGGGTATCAATTCGGAAAGAAGCAAAGAAATTCGAGAGAGAATCAAGAAAGAGCTGGGGTACAATTCAAGACAAGTTGGCGTAAGAAGCGGTGATTGCGGCTATTCAGATTACACCAGAATTACGGTAAAAGACCTTTCATGTGACTTTGAAGCGATTGAGAAAATCGCAAAGAGTTTTCAGTCAATCCGCTATGACGAATACAACGGCGAAATTCTTTCTGGCGCAAACACCTACATCAATGTTGAATACGATTGGGAGATTCTGAACGAAGCTGAAAAGACAGAGCTTGAAAATGCTGAAAAGGCTCTGAAAGAGGCAGACGCAGGAAATCAGACCTTCTTCACGGATAAGAAAGAAACACGCTATGTAATCATTCCTACAATGCAGAGAAGGTACGACAGAAACGGTGAAATTAAAGATTGCCGTGAATATGTCGTTGCAGCTTTCAAAAAAGATAAGGGGTACGGCGACAATCTCAGTCACCCCGGAAGTTTTGAACAGGTAAAATGGACTGTTGCGAGGATTCTCGCAATCGAAAAAGCAAGAGCGGCTTAAAAACAATCGCGCCGGGCGTTATCCCGGCAAGGAGCGCAATATGTTAGACACTGTAAGAGTGACATTCGATAACGGCGAAACAATGACAACAGATTACAATGCAGCCGTAGGACGCGAGGGTATCGCTAAATATTACATGGGTAATTGGTTTAATCTTGGTGTCGTATCTGACGATATGCACAAAGTCGTAAAGGTTGAATTCCCGGAGGCATGACATGAAGCTGAACCGCAACTATGACAAATGGGAAGAATGGCAGAAAATCGCCTACCCGCTTTGTCACGACAAGAAAGAGCTTGAACGCTATGAGCTGATTGAAGAAATAAGAATCGGAAAAAATTATATCTTTCTGATTGATATTCCAGAACTTCCGAACCGTGGATTTATGCGGCTTTTTCTGAACGGTCACAATTTTCAGAGTGGCGGAACAATCGAGTACGGAAAGAAACGACTTGCACAATTCGTCGAAGGAATCAGAAACAAAACATTGCGCGTACCATACGATACACCTTTATATTACGACTGAAAACATGGCTTGCTACAATCGGCAAGCCTTTTTTATTGCCCGGAAACATAGCGATTATGGGAAAATCGCACAAAATCAGAGTGATTATTGCTTAATTACATAATTTTCTTATTGACAAATTACGCTATATAGCAATATTATTGTTTTAGAGTTGCTTATTTAAGCAACTCAGCAAATAGAACGGTTTAGAAAATATCTTGCCTTTTCTAAACCGCTTTATGCGGTGTGTCGTGCAAACGACATTTTAAGCCGTCTGTAGAGGCAAGAATACAGACGGCTTTCTTTTTTTTAGAGGAGAAAAACACAATGCCTAGAACAACAAAAAAGAATGTTCTTGTTCCAGAGAATCAGACAGAACAGGAAAAAGAAACTGTAGTTCAGCCGGAACTTACGGCAGAAGAGCCAAAGAACGAAATCGCAATCTTGCCGATTGAATCATTGAATTTCGTTGCCGATATGAAAATCGGAACTCTGACAACAAACGCAAGGATTATTAGGGATTCAATCAAAGCCCTTACAGATAACTTCTCAATCGAAGAATACATCGGAAACCCGAAAAAAGCCGCCGACCGCAAGGCAAAATTAAACACACTCGCAAAGCAGATGAATGACGCTCGTATCGCCTATGAAAAGGAATGGATGCAGCCCTTCAACGGATTCAAAGACCTTGTAAGCGAATCAGTAAACCTTGTCAAAAGCTGCACAATCCAGCTTGACGGCGTTGTTAAGGAAGAAGAGCGAAGAGAGAAAGAAGCAAAACGCGCCGAAATTGTCGACATCTGGAAAGTGTACGACTTCAATCTTGTTCCGCTTGAAAGAATCTTCAACGATAAATGGCTTAACAAATCATACAAAACAAAACAGATTCACGATGATATAGCGCACATCATCGACCGCATAACAGGCGACTTACAGAGCCTTGAACAGTTCGGAGAGGACACCGCGACACTCAAAGAATTGTATCTTACCACACTTGATTTACAGGCAACCTTGCGCCGTGGTGCTGAACTCCGGGAGAACAGAAAACGCCTGCAGGCAGAAGAAGAACGCAAAGCCCAGCTTGAAGCCGAAAGACAGACAGCCTTAATGCAGAGGGCAAACGAGCCGGAACAGCCACAAAGAGTAGAAACAACAGTAAACACAGAAGCCCCGACATACAATGTTGATTTCAGCACACACGAAGTAACAGAAGTTCAGCCGGAACAGCCAAAACAGCCGATAGAAAAACTCTTTGATTTCTATGTGACAATGCCTATTGCAACACTCGCTAAACAATGCGGAATTGAATCAGAGCCTATCCTTATGAGAGCCACAATGCAGCAGATGAAAGATTTCCGCTCTGCAATGGAATCAAACGGCTTTGTTTACGAAAAATCATCATACAAGGGCTATCTGCTTCTTGATGTTCATGTAAAAGGAAGTAAATAGCAATGCAAAATTCTTTATTTGACTTTCCACAAATCCAGATTGACAAACCTATCCGCCTTATTGAACTTTTTGGCGGCATAGGCTCACAGGCAATGGCTCTGCGCAATATCGGAGCAGACTTCGAGCATTACAGGCTCGTGGAGTTCGACAAATACGCGGTGGCAAGCTATAACGCAATTCACGGTACGGATTTTGAGACCACCGATATTTGCAATGTTCACGGAGCAGATTTAGGAATTGTCGAAAAAGATAAGTATTGCTATATCCTCACCTACTCTTTTCCTTGTACAGACCTTTCTGTAGCCGGGCTGATGAAAGGAATGTCAAAATCAGATTGGGAAGCCGGACATAGTACACACTCTGGCTTGCTTTGGGAAGTCGAGCGGATTTTGGGCGAGCTGCAAAAACAGGACTTGCCGCAAGTCCTGTTAATGGAGAATGTGCCACAAGTTCATGCAGAGCAGAACAAAGCCGACTTTGAGAATTGGCTTTCATTTTTAAGAAAGAAAGGTTATCAGAATTTCTATCAAGACTTAAATGCAAGAGATTACGGAATTCCCCAAAACAGAGAAAGGTGTTTTTGTGTGTCTGTTCTTGCAGATGATTTCATTGATTTTGAATTTCCGAATCAGATACCGCTTAAAACCGTAATGAAAGATTATCTTGAAGAAAATGTTGATGATAAATACTACATCAATAACGAAAAAGCAGAAAAACTGATTCAGCAGCTTCTAAAAAACGGAACTATCGGAACAGAAACAATCAACACTAACGGCAAGGATTTTGTAGAAAAAACAGATGTCGCAACGACATTGTGCGTGAGAATCTCAAAAGGTTTTTCTGAATCATTTCAAGCTATGAGTGGTGTTTGTGAACAGAGAACAGAGAACAGAGAACAGAGAACAGAGAACAGAGAACAGAGAACAGAGAATTATGCGAACCATTGATTTGTGTGTCAAGAACCCAAGAGAAATTACAGTCGCAAACTGCATTAAAGCAAGGTACGACTGCGGAATCTCAAACCTGCAAGCAGACGGTAGCGGTGTTGTTGAATACACAGAGAATAGAAAGAACGACTGATATTGCGGCTTGCCTAATGGCTCGTGACTACAAAGGCTTAGGGAAAATTCAATTAGGAAACGGAGTTTTGGAATGGGAAAAATAAAAATAATCGGTGAACTTGACTTGAAGAGAGAACAAGACCGCCGAGTTTACGAAACAAATGGAATTGCTCCTACTCTTAGAGCCGAAAATCACGATGTAAAAATTCTTGTGGGGATTATAAAAAATATGGGTGGATATAGCTATGACAAGACAAGACAAGACAAGACAAGACAAGACAAGACAAGACAAGACAAGACAAGTATTCATGCTGTGCTTCTTCTTGTCAAGTATCAGAAGTAAAGCGGCTTGGTAATTTATACGGAGAAAACAGAGGTACAGGCTTTGCAGGCAATGTATGGGATAAAAACAATCTTTGCCCAACCATTACGACAATGCAGGGCGGCGGAAGAGAACCTATGATTATAGATGATGTAGAAGAAGCAAAGAAATATAGAATCAGAAAATTAACACCAAGAGAATGTTGGCGGCTTATGGCTTTTTCTGATGAAGATTTTGATAAGGCTGAAAAAGTTGTAAGTAACACGCAACTGTATAAGCAAGCTGGAAATTCAATCTGTGTTTGTGTCTTAATGGCAATCTTTTCACAGATGAACATAAAAGGCGTAAAGCCTTGGAATGAGAGGAACTAAAACAAAATGGACTTTGACACGCTCATACATTGCGACTGCATAGAATACATGAAGAATATGCCTAAGAATTCCGTAGACCTCACCCTTACCGACATACCGTACTGCGAAGTTAATACCAATATCGGACATAATGGCATGGATAGAAGGAATCTGGATAAAGGCGATGCAGACACAAAGACATTCGAGCTGTCAGAGTTTTTGCCGCTCGTTGACAAAGTAACAAAAGGCTCAATCGTCATATTCTGCGGAATAGAACAGCTTGCGCAAATCTTCACATACTTCAAGAAAAAAAAATACCCTACACGCCATTTAGTATGGGCTAAGACAAATCCAAGCGTAATGAACGGCGAAAAAGAATACCTTAATTCAGTAGAAAACGCCGTATGGACTAAAAAGCCCGGCGCATATTTCGGCGGCTTCTGTATTCCTTCCGTGCTTACATATCCGCAAGGAACAGGAAAACTCCACCCGACAGAAAAGAATCACGACTTATTAAGGCAGCTTATCATAGAAAACTCACGACCTAATCAGACAGTCTTTGACCCTTGCGCCGGGAGCGGCTCAACGCTCTTAGTCGCCGGAAACGAAAGCAGACACTTTCTAGGCTGTGAGCTTCGGGGAAAATACTTTATTCCAGCCATTGAACGGCTTAAAAGCGAGGGCGGTTTTTGTCCTTCTCTTTTCGATGAATCAGAACTTATCGAAGAAAACAAACAGATTAAAATGCAATCACTTTTTGAGGGGGCAGAATAGAAATGACATTCGGACAGTATTATATAGCACAATTTAAGGAAATTCCCAATGTTTGGAAAATTGCCAAACGCTTCAATAAAAAATGGGCTTTCTTAGGCACTGTATCGCTTCTTCTAGTGCCGACCTATATTTACATGATGTATCTGTATGATACCGGGAAAATGCAGGTAGACACACGATATATGAAACAGAAGCCTATCAAGAAATACTGCGGGCGTTGCAAAAAGGAAATCAAGGATAGTTCCACACTGTTCTTGAATCTTGATATAAGGGGAGCTTCAAACTGCAATATGAGCCTGTGTGAATCATGCGCAAACGACTTCGCATTATTCACCTTCGGAAACATCGTTGACTATAACCACAAAATACCAGAACGACAGGAGAAACAGAAAAATGAAACAGAATAATGTAAAAGACTTTATCAACCGTGTACAGGAAACAGAAATCGAAATCAAAGTGAAAGACGGCAAGATTGAAAAGAACTTTGCAAAAGGTACAGCCGGAAGCATTGCCTTTCTTTTCACCGATATTTACGCCCGGCTTATAATCGGCGTTTTCGGCAAAACTTCAAAGAAAGACGCTCTTGAAGCGATGAACAAAATTCAAGAAAACGCAACGGCAAGAGTAAAGGAATTCTTTGAGAAGAAGAAGTCGTGATTTCTCACGACCTCTTCTATTTTACAAAATTTAAAAATTGCTTGCTATCGCAAGTTCCCGGCTTGTTGAAACAGTCCTGTCCTCAAATTTACCGTCGCATGAGCAGAAAAGAGCGTCAATCGTTTCAATCTTCGCTTGATTCTCCTTCATTCGGCAAAGGGCATTGAACAAAGCCGGGTTTTCCTTCTTCATGTCGTTGTTGATTACATCACGCTCGTCAAAAAATGAATTGAACGCATCCCATTCTTCGTTGGAAAGATTCTGCACTTTTAGTGCTGTTCCGTAAATTTCGCCTATAGTCATATCGTTATCTCCTCTTAAAAATGTATCGTTGGGTTGTTCTTTTAGTCCGTCAGAGTGGACTTGCTGCGGTAATTCCTCGGCTTTCTGCGCTCGCCGAAAGTCCTTTCCTGCGCTATGCAGTTGTCAAAAGTTCCCTCCCCCTTCAAGTAGGAGAGCTTCATCATGCCAAATGTCGTAACCTTGCATTGTTCCCCGGCGTGTCCGTTCTGCGCCGTGATAATGCGATTTACCAACATTCCGCTTTCTATTCCCCTCTGGGTTGCCGTCCAACCGTCACCGCCACGCATGATATAGCCGTTATCAAAGAACCATTTGATAAGTGATTTCTGCGGCGTAAGCCCCAAGAGCTTCGCAACATCACGGAAAGACTTTTCCTTGCTTCGCTGCTTCATATCCCCGGCGTAAGTTTCCCAAGAATCGGCGGACGGCTTCATCTGCGCTATCTGCCTGTTCTTTTCCTCAATCTGCTTTGCTTGATTTGCCGCAATCTGCAAGGCTTCCGCATAAGTTTTCGGTACATTGTAGCCGCCTGTCTTTCTGATTGACGGCAAGACTTCACTTGTTACCCAATGCTTGAATTTCTTTGCGGATTCCAGCTTTGAGCCAAGAATGAGCGAATACAAGCCGCTTTCGTTGATAACGATTGCCTTACTTTTGTAATTAGAACCACTCCCCTGTATTAGGGTAGAGGTTTTATCGTCATTTTCAACATGATTAGAGATTGCATTTTCGGGTTTTGCATACCCTAAAGACAATGCAACATCTCTACCGACAAACCACGGCTCGCCGTTAATTACGACAGTCCGCACATTTCCGAATTCAGCACTGTTGAATGTCATTACATCATTCTGTGCTAAACCAACGGCATTTTCAGCCGATAAACTAATTGGGTTTTGCATAAAAGCTCCTTGTGATTTTAGGCAGTAGGTTTGCAGACTTGAACACCTAAAATCACTTGTTTTATTAAAATTGCCATACGGCTATTTTATATTATTATTATTATTCCATTTAGAAATCTTTGTCAATATTTTCTTTCAGAATAATTTCTTTTTGGCTATTTTTCACTTGTCTTTTTTCCTAAAAAATACGATAATAGCAATGTAATACGAATATGAGTACAGAAGATGAAATCAAAGCCTTTTATGAGCGAGTTAAGGCAAAGTGCAAGGAAAAAGGAATCTCACAGATAGAACTTTGCGAATCATGCAGAATAAACTTGCAATCGCACCGAGGTAGGATTTCCAAAAATGTTGCCCCAGATGTATTTGATGCTTGTAAAATTGCAGAACGGCTTGAAACTTCCGTTGAATATCTTGCTACAGGCAAAGAAAAAAACATCTATAAAGAAAAATACGACAATCTGAGAGATAGCATAGATAATTTCATTGAGAATATAAAAGAAAAATAGAACTTCACAAATTTGAAAGAAGAAGAAGGGTTAAAAAGGTTTGACAAAATACCAAAAGTGTTGTATAAAATAAATAGGTTGGGTCGCTTCCATGAAAACATCTGTTTTCGGGTATGCCGTGGCTGCGTGCTTCGGTGAAGATTAAAAGTTCCCGATATAGTGTTGCTATGGGATTCACTCCCTTAATGTTCCAAGGTCGGGGCTTTCGGTTTATTCCGTGTTACCTAGGCGGGCAAGCAACTTTTTATTACGGCTCTTAAAGAGCCGTTTTTTTATTTTATCTTCAAGAATTTATTTTCACCACTGATATATAAATATACTTCATCTGCATTTGAATTTTTTGCAACAGCTTCTTTGAGGTTTCTCATTTGCATGGGAGAAACAAAGCCTTTTACGGAAATAAAACAATTTTTAGCTTGCTCGGTGCTTCTGTTATATTGCCTTGTAATGTCGTTTTCAGTGTCCTTTAGTTCAAGAAAATCTCTTTTCCCATCTTTCTTGAAAAAGGTGTCTGCCTTTTTTCCTTTCGTATATTTTTCATCAAGCAAATAAACATCAAAACCTTTATCTGAAAGAATCTTACACATTTCAATTTCTGTTTTGTATCTTCCATTCTTGATTGCTTCAAATTTTCGTTTAGAAACATGAAACCCGTGATATTCCTCGTATTCCTCTTTTTCCAAATAATCCAACAATTCCTTCCGCTCTTCTTCGGTAAGTTCCATTACTCCCTTTTCTGTGAATCGTCCGTGTTCATCTCTTGGGTGCAATGAAGATTGAAAAGCCTTTTGTACAGTTCCGCTATCATTAAAAAGCACATAAACCCTCGGTTTCTCAAATTCCCCGAAATCTCTTTCAAATTGCTCTATCAATGACTTCTTCATAACAAGTAACATTTACGAAGCCTCCGTTAAAATCCTAGTTTCTCTTAATCTTTTATCCACATTACTACGACAATCAGAATATGGAAGTAAAAACCTATTACAAAGACGGTCGCAAACAATGGAGATGTTATTGCGACACCTGTAAGGCTCTTGTTGGCGATACAGCTCCGGGAGAATATCATTTGCCGCGCTCTAACGAGCTAGAAAACATCTGCCCTTTTTGTGGCAAGTCACTTACAATCGAGGATAACTCCGCTAATCAAGCGGAAATTCCTGTGAAACAATAAGATTTGTAATCAGTTCGGGCTTGCCGTCTTTGCCGTTAATAACCTCTGGATTGTAAGCCCTTACTACTGTATAACCATTCTCATTCAAGATTTTCTCAATCTTTGCGGCGTTTTCTTCTGCTGCCTTGCGGAATTTCATATAGTTGTCAAAATCAGCCTTTGTCATAACATACCCCTTTACACAATTATATCATATTGTAGTAATTTTCACCACAATTATTACAATTTGTAGTAAATACCTTTTTATTTGCGAATTTGCACAAATTTGTGTATAATTAAGTTGTGAGGTGAGAATATGAAAAGATTTGTTTTATCTTTTTTTCTGCTTTTTGCCGGGCTTTCAGTTTTTGCACAAAGTTATGATGATTGGAATAAACTGTTTACAGAGTATAAAGGTGATTCTGTAAAAGATACTTATAAAGTCCTTGAAATGTATCTTCCGTATGATAAAGACAAGGAAGAAATGAATTTTATCTTTTCCCTTTTAATCATCAAGAACGAACAAGGAAATAATGCTTCCATTGAAGATAAGATGTATTACAATCAGTGTTTTACGAGTGCTGAAAATCAATATCCAAAAATTCAAGAAAATGCTGCAATTTTTATCAGTTTCCTAAATCAGAATAAATTGAATATTTATAATATTTCTGATTTGAACCGCTACGATTTGTCAAAAGAATACAAACAAGTTTCTGTAAGAGAATTACAACTATTACCTTCCAGATTCAAAAATCAAAAAATATGTTTTGAAGCCAGATATGAAAATACAGATATGGGATATGCAAATTTTGTGTACTATGATTCTGTTGATTCTCAATTCAAGAATATCGGTGTAAAATATACAGATGAAGCCGCCGAATTGCTATTAAACATCAAAAAAGAGCGATTTAATAGCAATAATTACTACAATTTATACGGAACTGTAGAAGGTAGCTTCTTTGTAATAGAATATCTGGAACACATCTAATTATTGCTGAACATTGATATTTATGCTCATTGCTTCCATAGCGTCCTTTAACATCTGACCGTTTGAAGTCTGCTGCTTGATTGCTGTAAGAATTGAAGTCAACAAAGCTGTAACTTCTGTAGAATTGAGAGAACCGTCAGTCTTAAACCTGTCAAAAGTTGTAACCAGATATGGATTTGTCTTTTTTAACTGACTGATAACTTTGTCAACTGTTGTTCCTGTATCAGAAGCGACACCTTCCATAAGTGGTGCAGCTTCATTTTCGAGAAAATCATCAAGAGAGTAAGGGCTTGCATAACCAAACCAATTTTTTCTTGTTGGACTGCTTGCCGGAACTTTATATTTAAAATTATTTGGCAGATTGCTATATGGCGACAAAATAGATTTATCACCTACACCAAACTGTTTATTCTGTATTGCTTTCAAAATGTCGTCCATAGACATATCAGCAAAAGAATTAGCAACACCGCTTGTATCAAGATTTTCGACATCTTGTGTAGAAAGTACAGAAATAGAATCAAGTATTTTAACGGCGGTTTCTGCGTCCTTTCCTTCTGCTGTTTTGAATCTGTTTTTGAGTTTTTTATACGCCGCGCTGTCAGCCCTTCCAGCGGTTGTGCTGAAATTATTTCTTTCTGAATATAAATCACCCATGACAGAATCAAAATCCATTTCATTTAGATTTCGTTTCTTGTCGTTTTCTTCTTTCTTTGTTCCGTTCTTTGCTTTTATCTCATTAAGAATATTCTGCGCTGTTGTAAGACCTGTAGAAGCAATTTTTTGAACATCAGTCTTAATATCCTCTATAGTTTTTTGTGCCTGCGTTTCTTTCGTAATCATTGCAGGGTCGCTTTGAATGTTCTTAATGTCAGTATCGGTTATTTTCCCATTTACAGCCCATGTTTTCATCATCTGGACTGCGCCTGTATTGTTCAAGCCCCACATTTGAGAAAGCATAGTTGCGGCACTCATAACATCGCCTGTTAAAGTTCCGTCTTTACCATAACCGATATTAAACTGCTTTGATAAAGCGTCCATAGTACCGCCGACAGTTTCAGCTTTCAAGCCTTTTTCCATTGCCATAAAGGTGTCAAGCGGTGTGCCTGTATAGAGAGATAAGCCCTTTTTGTCTTTTCCAATATCAAAAGTGCCTACATAAGCGTCAAAACCTTCTTTCGTCTTTCCGATAAGGCTCTGTGCAACTTGAAAGTTCATCACGGCTGCAACAGAATCAAGATTTGTAGAGTTTTCAATAGATGAGTTTATCCCGGAAATCTTTCTGGCTGCGTTTTCACCGCTCCACATTGCGTTATTGCCTGTGAGTTTAGAGAAAAAAGACATATTTCTTGCGACTTCATCAGCCCCATAAACAAAGCCCTTAGAAATTCCTTCTTCCATTACGCCCTGCATACCACGCAAGAATTCCGAAAGCTGCCCCTTCTCCATTCCGCTTGCGGTTAATCCGCCGTAAGCAATACCGAGAGCGTTTGTAGCACCGTTTGCGCCACCATAGCGTGAAGCATAACCTACAAAGTCAATAAGCTCACTTCTTCCCGCTCCTGTCGCTCTCTGCCATTTGAGAATTGAATTTGCGTCAACTTCTGCGTTTTCGCTTTTATATCCATACTGCGCAAGCTGATTCTTTACTTCAACACCTTCATTTGTGCTATAACCTGTTCCACCTCTGGAAACAAGGTCAGCCATACGCGCATAACTGTCTGCAATTTTGCGTGAATTCTCTATTGCGTTACCTTGATTAAGGTTTCCGTACATACTTAGAGAATCCATTGTTGGAGTTGCCTCTTTAATCCAGCCGTTCAACTCCGTAACTGCCCGGCGTTGTTCGTTTGTGTCAAAAACCTGTATTCCGCTTTTAATCATACCACCAAGCAGCGGAATCTTAGTCCACCATGAGTTTTCTTTTTCTGTAATATTTGCGTTAATCACATCGCCGTTAAGATACTGCCCTTCTGCTGCAATATCCGTTTGAGTTTTCCCGGAATAAGTCTTTAATCCCATGTCTACGGCTTTTACAACGCCTGCAGCAATCGCCCCACCTATTCCAAGTTTACCGAGAAAACCTAACTGACCGCCACCAAAAAAGCGTTTTAACAAATCTGTAGCGACATTTCCGCCAGATTTATCTTTCTCTAACCTGTTAATTTCATCGGATAAACTTCTTTTAACTTCTTCAAGTTTCAGAACAGTGTTTGCCATAGAACCGTATTCATGCGGATTTGCGACAGCATCAATTTTTTTCATTTTTTCCAAAAGTTCATCGGCTTCTTTGTTCACTAAATTAAACTGATTCTTCAACCTGTCAATGTTTGCTTGTTTCAGAACATCTGC
This sequence comes from uncultured Treponema sp., assembly GCF_946187725.1. Classification (GTDB taxonomy): domain Bacteria; phylum Spirochaetota; class Spirochaetia; order Treponematales; family Treponemataceae; genus Treponema_D. The sequence continues at coordinate 240 of NZ_CAMHSK010000050.1, read as the reverse complement.
TGGTGACTTTCCTTTTTTTATGCCCTGTTGCAAATCTCCAATATTGATTGAATTCTGTTGCTTGAAAATTTCATCAAGTTGCTTTTGAACTTCATTTTTATCGACTTCGACTTTTATTTCAAACGGATTTGTGTTTTGAATTGCTCCCTGTTGCGGATTCTGAATCTGTGCTACCTGCTGATTGACATTTTGAGCGGGCGTATTTTGCGGATTCTGAATCTGTGCTACCTGCTGATTGAC
>NZ_CAMHSK010000049.1 GCF_946187725.1 uncultured Treponema sp. | reverse complement strand
CATCAAGATTTTTGTTCTGGTAGCGTTTCCACCATTCGTCCATCCATTCAAACACGAATCCGCCGATGATGTTCTGGCTTTTACCCTTTCCGTATGCCTGCTGATAGATTTCTTCCCACTGACTTTTGAGATAATTCATCTGAGCGAGCTGGTCTTCCTGGCCGAGCAGGTCATTGAAGGCGTCGGCACCGCTCTCTGTGAGCATGACCGGTTTGTCCAGCGTGTCAGCGATATTTTCATAGAAGCTGTCGTAGAATTTGTATCCTCGGTATGCGTTTACGCCAAGAATATCAAGTGAAGGACAGAGCTTGTGAATCAAATCAAGGTACTGAGTGTCGCCGTTTACGATTCCGACCGGGCGTTCCGGGTCAATTTCCTTACAGGCAGCCATTGCTTTTTCGAGCAAGTCATAAAGATAACCGGCTTTTACAACATTCTGCTCACCGACAGGAAGATTTTCGATTTCATTTGATGACCAGACAAGACCGTAGTTGCTTTCATTTCCGAACATGTACATCAAAACGCCTTTTACGCCCTTGTAGCTTTCAGCTGTCTTTTTTGCCTGTTCAATCAAAACTTCGCGGGTGTATTCGTCTGAATAGTCTGTCTGCGGCCACCATGTGCCCCGGACGCTCACACCGTAACGGCCGAGCAAATCATTAATCATCGTGTAGATTCCGTATTTGGTGTAGATGTATTCAACCCACTTCGGCGGAATCGTTGAGAAACAGCGGATTACATTCACGCCCATTGCTTTCAAAAGCGGCATATCGGTATCAATCATGCGGCGGATAAATGCGTCATCATGACTGAACAAATCGTAGTTGTAAGTTTCGCCAATCGGGGTGTAAGACCATACAACTCCCTTTACTTCGACCGGCTTTGTTCCGTCAAAGAGACGCCAGCCTTTCGCATCTTTCTGTACGGTTATTTTTTCTGCAGCTGCTCCAAGCAGGAATACACATGCGAGCGAGAGCACAGCAAGAAATCTTTTTTTCATAGTTCTTTTTTCTCCTTTACTTTTTTAATCTTACTCAGGAAGTGAAATTACCTTTGCGTTACCCCATGAAGCAGGATCCGCATAAGTGTTGTCATTCGGGCTGTTCCAGTGCAAAAGTCCTGTTCTTTCTTTTCCCCCGTCGGCATCATTTACCTGATAGTCAACGCGGAGATTCTGGTTGTTTTTGAATGCTTTGTTTGAAAGCAGTGAAAGCGGGAATTTTGCCTCAACCTGATAGCCTTTTTCGCCGTAAACAAATGCTGCCTGAATGTCGTCACTTTGAACTTCAATGTCATTGATTCCGATTGAAACGGCATTTTTGTCAGTCTTGCTTCGTGAAACGATTCTTACGCGGACATCGCTTTCCTTGAAAGAATTGTGCTTTGAGGTGTCAGTGCCAAAGAAGAACTCAATTCCGTCTCCTCGCCATGCCTGTGGAATTTCATAAGCATTAACTGTGGCATCATCATCAGTAACATCAGCATAGATATAAAGATTTTCGCCATCGCTTCGGGCAACAAAGAATCCGTCGGCATTTTTCGGGTCAAAAAGTCCGCCGTAAACCTGCTCATGTGTGTGGACTCCTTCAAGCCCCGCCCATTCATCAAAATTGCCATCAACACGCACGAAATTTGATGTCGAAAAATACACTTTCGAAAGGCTTTCCTTTTCACCAGCGGCAACGCCCTCAACCTTTGGCGGAATATACGGAGCTGCGACTGTTTTCTTTGCATTAACGGTAAGGCAAGAGGGCAGCAGGAACAGCGTACAAATCCCTGCCGCAAGCGCAATTTCTCTTTTCATAATCATCTCCTTTTTTAATTCTTTTTTGATTTATTTTGCAAGTTTCGCCTTATTTTTGTTCATGATTTCCGTCTGAATCTTCTGGACTCTTGCATATCCCTTGTCCTTTTTGAACTGATTGTAATCTGCAAGAATCGTGTTGAATTCTGATTCTGTTTTTGCACGGATGAGATTTGAAAGGACTTTGCCCCATCGCCTCTGAATTTCCTGATAAATCAAATCCTCGTCTGAACCGACCGCAAGCGTAAGTCCGTCATACACCGCATAAGAAGTAACATACGGTCTTGTCCAGAGCTGCGGCTGCTCAAGGGAAGGCGCATACTCAACGCCCCACTGAGCCTGCCATGCCGTATCCATGAGCATCCAGTAAGTGTAAAGGACACCGACTTCTGTTTCCTGCTTGTTTTTGTCCGAAGAATCGAGTGCCTTGATTTCAGGAGTGAGGGTCGGAATTCCATCAACGATTGTGTAAGTTTCATCCGGGATTCCGAAATTTGTGTCCATCTGGCCTTCTTCACTGATGAGGTAAGTGAGGAACTGAATCGCACGAGCCTTATCCTTACATTTTTTGCTGATGAGAGTGACCGTCCAGCCCGCGATGCTTCCGCCTGCAAGCTTAGGCTCGTCTCCGTGGCTGTTTTTCGGGCCGTCAACGGCAATGTAAATGCTGTCCGGGTCGCGGGCATAAAGTGCATTCTGCGGTGCCTGCATGTCCCAGTTCATGTAAAGCATACAGAAATAGCGTCCCTGGGCAGCTTTTTCTTCTATTTGACTGCGCTTGTCAACGAAAATATCTGTCGGAATGAGTCCTTCTTCGTGAGCCTGACGGAGCATTTTGAGCCATCGAACATATTCAGGATTTTCTGTAAGGCCGAGCGCCGCATCTTCGAATTTGCCGTCTTTTTCAGGGCTGATTGCAAGGAAGTGCTCAAGAACGCCCTGAAGCTGGCTGTTTCCGACATCAGTAAATTCAGCGGTTCCAAAAGGAATCAAAGGAAGTCCGTTTGCGACCGGGAACTTTTTCTTTGCGGCCCGCAATGCGTCAAGAAATCCTTCGGGAGTCGTCATATCCGGTCTTCCAAGTGCCTCGTAAATGTCTTTTCGGACAAGGAAGGTCTCGTTGGAAGTGAGCTTTCCCTTGTAAGTTTCATAGTCAGCCGGAGTAAAGCTTGCGTTCGGATAGCCGTAAACATGGCCGTCGTCCTGACGGTACCAGCCGAGCTTGTCATGATTCGCAATCTTGAAAAAATATGGGTCATATTCTTTTGCAAGCTCATCAAGCGGGTAAACCAAATCAGAATCAATCATCATCGGAACCTGGCCTTCATACCAGCCGAGCGTAATCAAATCGGGGAGCGCATCACCTGCAATCATCGTGTTGAGTTTTTCGGCTTCGTTTCCGGCAGGAACGATGAAATTCACATTTACGCCGGTTTTTTTAGTGATGTATTTGCTGACTTTTGAATCGCCCCAATGTCGTGCAAACCATGAGAAATTTATATACCAGTCGAAGGTAATCGGTTTGTCAGCATTCAGCTTCCATCCAGGCTCATTTTCGCTGCCCGAAAGAGTTCCTGTCTTTCCGCTCTTTTCGTTGCAGGAAAGAAGCGCGAACGAGGCAAGGGATGCCATGCACAGGCCGGCTGCAAACGCAAATCGTTTCATTTTTTTCATTTTTTTCATATTTTTCTCCTTTAAAAACTCCGCGTTAGCGGCGTTGCACGGAAGCAACGGATTCGCAAGTTTTTGCCAACGGTAAAAACTTGGCCGTGATAAAAATTACACGGATGTAATTTTTATCATGCCTCCTTTTTTAACCTTTGATAGAACCAATCAACATTCCCTTTACAAAGTATTTTTGCAGGAACGGATAGACGCACACGATTGGGAGTGTGGTTACAACCATTGTAGCAAGACGAACGCTCTGTGAGCTGACCTGCTGTGCCGAAATTCCCGCCGGAAGACTGACGACTGCCTTTGACGCACTCGCGCTGGCAACAATCCTGTACAGGAAGGTCTGAATCGGCTGAAGGTCTGAATCGTTTATGTACATTACGCCTGTAAAATAATCGTTCCACTGCCATACACCGTTGAACAGTGCAATCGTGGCGACCACAGGCATTGACAGCGGAAGGATTATCCTGAAGAAAATCATCATATCATTCGCACCGTCAAGCTTTGCCGATTCTTCAAGGCTGACCGGAAGTTCCCGGAAAAACGCCATGAAGATAATCATATTATAGAAGTTAAACAAGCTCGGAATAATGTAAACAAGAAAATTATCATAGAGCCCGATGTTTTTGTAAAGGATGAAGGTCGGAATCAAGCCGCCACCAAAGAACATCGTAATCGTTCCGATAATCATGTAAATCTTGTTTCCAAGAAGATGCTTTTTTGAGAAAGCATAGGCAACCATCGAAGTAAAGATTACGCTTGATACAGTTCCGACCAGCGTCCTCATGATTGTGATTCCGAATGCCTTTACAATCGATTTGTCCTGAAAGACCGTTTTGTAGCTTTCGAGAGTGAAGACCCGTGGCAGAAAGTAAAGGCCGCCGCGAAGAGTGTCCTCGGAATTGTTGAACGACACGATAATCGTATACCAGATTGGATAGAGTGAAGCAAAGCAAATCAGAAGCATAATGGTCGTAATAATCATGTTGCTCATTGCCCGGTTGTGTGCCCTAATCATTTTTACGCCTCCTAGAATAATGATGTTCCGTTCACCTTTTTAGTGAACTTGTTTGCAAGGAACAAGAGAATGAATGCCACGACTGACTTGAACAGGCCGATTGCAGTCGCATAAGAATAGCGCATGCTTCTCATAGCCGTGCTGTAGGTGTAGATGTCGATTACATTTGAACGCTCTGAGTTGAGTGGGTTCCATAAAACGAAAATCTGGTCAAAATTCGAGTTAAGAAGACCGCCGACCGCCAGAATGAACATGATGATTACGGTTCCCTTGATTGAAGGGAGCGTGATTGAAAAAATCTGTCTGAGGCGGCTTGCACCGTCAATTTCGGCAGCTTCGTACATCTGCTGGTCAATACCGCTGATTGCGGCAAGATAGATGATTGCCGACCAACCAAGTTCTTTCCATAAATCTGAAAAAACGACGATGAACCAGAAATATTTCGGTTCGGCAAGATATGAAATCGGTTTTTCGAGGACTCCAATCCTCATTAGAACCTGATTGAACAAGCCGTTGTCGTCCATCCATGTGGTCAAAATTCCGCCGAGAACGACCCATGAAAGGAAGTGCGGCAAATAAGAAATCGTCTGAACATATTTCTTCAATCGCGGATTCTGCACTTCATTGAGCAGGATTGCAAACGCAATCGGTATTGGAAAACAGATGCAGAGCTTCAGCAGACTGATTCCAAGCGTGTTCACCATGATGTTCACAAATTCCTCATCCTTGAAGAAATTGATGAAATGCTGGAAACCGCCGTTCGCAGCCCATGCCGATTTTAAAAAGGCCAGGCTGAATAATGGAGTCGTAATGCGGTAATTCTTTTTGAATGCCGTAAGGAGACCGTACATAGGTGCGTAGTTGAACACCAGCATCCAGATGAGTCCCATCCATGCCATCAGCTGAAGCCATTTCTCTTCTTTGAGTCTTTGCCAGATAGTTTTTTTCTTCAAAGTGCCCTCTAAAGGGCTTGCAATCGTTTTTTCCATAACTGTTTTTCCTCAGTTTCGAGTATAGGGCATGCCAATTGGGTTTGCTAGGAAGTGTGTTTTCAGAAAGGTATCAATCTTTCGGTTTTGCTGATTATTAAAATTGACAGTTACAAAAGCATCCTTTATTGTGCAAATATCAAAACATTTGCTTAAAAGAGGCGGAAAAATGAAAAAAACTGTAAATGGAACATTCACACAGCTTGACGGCGAGACTTTCTATAAAATCGAAAATTATGACTGCATGGAAGACTTTTTCATGACCATAACAAGTTCTTCTGATATATGGAATTTCTGCTGGTCACAGGGTGGCATCACTGCAGGAAGAATCAACTGTGATTACGCGATTTTCCCTTATTACACGGCAGACAAGGTTTCGGACGCAAAATCAACGACAGGCCACTACGCCGCAATCGCAATAAAAGAAGACGGAAAGCCCGTCGAATTCTGGGAGCCATTTTCTGCCCTGATGTGCAGCAACGGCGCACGGTTCAAAAAAGACGAAAACATCACGCGGAACATCTACAAGAACGCAAACGGAACGAAAGTCTGGTTTGAGGAAATAAATCACGCGCTCCGCCTTTCATTCAGATACGGATGGTCGTCTTCTGCCAAATTCGGTCTTGTTCGGATGGCAAAAATCGAAAATCTGGGCGATAAAACTCGAAAACTTACAGTCCTTGACGGATGCAGAAACATTTTGCCCGCATTGACGAATGCCGGGTTCCAGAACTCGAATTCCGTTCTTCTTGACGCGTATAAAAAGACTGACCTCGACGAAAAGGCAAATCTCGCAATTTTTGCAGTCTCTTCAGTCGTTACGGACAAGGCTGAGCCCAGCGAAGGTCTTCTTGCAAATGTAAGCTGGTTCAGCACAACGGACAGTGTTTTTTTACGGGGCGACACGCCGCAGCAGTTCTTTGAGGCAGATGGAGATTCATCGAAACTCCGTGCGGATTTAGTCATCAAGGGAGAAAGGCCTTCGTGCTTTATTGCAAGAAATATTTGCCTTGAAGGCGGAAAATCTGACAGCTGGGAGCAGGTTTTTGACACTTCACTCACGCAAAGCCAAATCGCTGCTCTCGAAAAGCAGATTGCCGACAGAATCAAAGCAAGAAGTGCCCTGATTGACGACATCGAAGCGGGCGAAAAGCTTATGACTCAGTATTTAAAAGAAGCGGACGGAATTCAGGAAAGCGCCGACACGATGACGGCCGTTCATCACCGGGCAAATGTAATGTTCAACATCATGCGCGGAGGATTTTTCGCTGATAACGGAAGAATCAATGCACCAGATTTGCTTGCCTTTATCAAAAGCCGGAATGCCGCAAAATACGGAAAGGCAAAAGAAGTGCTCGGTGAATTAGCCGGAAAGTGTTCTCTTGAAAAATCAGCAGTAATGGAAAAAATCAATGCGGCAAATGATGCCCAGCTTACAAGGCTCGCCCTCGAATACATGCCGGTCATTTTCAGCCGAAGACATGGTGATCCGAGCCGACCGTGGAACCGCTTCAATATCCGCCTCGTTGACTCAAATAAAAATCCGATTCTCAATTATGAAGGCAACTGGCGCGACATCTTTCAGAACTGGGAAGCCCTTGCAATGAGCTATCCTTCTTATCTTCCTAATATGACGGCAAAATTCCTTAACGCAATGAGCGCGGACGGCTTCAATCCGTACAGAATTTCACGCGCCGGAATTGACTGGGAATGCCCTGAACCTGACAATCCGTGGGCACAATACGGCTACTGGGGAGACCATCAGGTGATTTACCTTCAGAAATTCCTTGAACTGTGGAACAAGGCCGATTCAGAATCATTTTTCGCGAATTTGAACAGTCAAATCTACACGAGTTCCAATATTCCGTACCGCCTGAAAAGCTATGCTGAAATCCTCAAGGCACCACATTCTTCAATCCTCTTTGACAAGAAACTGAGCGACCTGCTGATTAAAAAAAGCGAGTCTTACGGAAGCGATGCAAAGCTCGTCATGAACGGCGAAGAACCGGCCCTTGTTTCATTCACTGCGAAGATTCTTCAAATTGTGATTGCAAAGGCGGCAAATCTCGTTCCGGGCGGCGGAATCTGGATGAACACACAGCGGCCTGAATGGAATGATGCGAACAACGCACTCGCTGGCTGGGGTCTTTCTGTGGTCACACTCTGCTATCTCCACAGAATGTTGCGATTCCTCGTTGAAATTTACTCAAAGGCAAGTCAAAAATCCTTTACGGTTCCAAAGGCGGTTGCTGACTGCTTTAACAACCTTTCAGCCCTCTACGAAAAAACTGATGTCAAAACTGCAATTACAGATGATGCGGCGCGAAAATCATTTACCGACGCGGCTGGAAAAATCTTTGAGACTGAACGCAATGAGCTTTACGCGAAAGGCTATTCTTCTGGAAACACGGAAATTGCGACTGAGCAGATTGTTTCTTCACTAAAATCAATACTCGCACTCGTAAAAGAAAGTATTCTCGCAAACAAAAGGGATGACGCTCTTTATCACACATACAACACGATGGTTGCGACAGAAAAAGAGATGAAAATTCACCGTCTTCAAGAAATGCTTGAAGGTCAGGTTGCAGTTCTTTCTTCTGGGCTGCTTGATTCTGATGAAACGCTTGAAGTCATTGATGCCCTTAGGAAGAGCGAATTGTTTGAAAAACGGCAGAATTCTTACATTCTTTATCCGAATCGGGAGCTCCCGCTGTTTATGGCAAAAAACAACATTTCAGAAGAGAAAATCGCTCCTTTGAGTGCGCTGATTGAGCGGACGGGAAATTCAATCCTCGAAAAAGATTGCAACGGAATCTATCACTTCAACTTTGAGTTCCAGAACGCAAGAATCATGGAAGCGAAAGTCAATTCTTTTGAGGAAGGAAAAAGGCCGACGCAAGAGGAACTTTCGGCACTTCTGGCACTTTACGAAGAAACCTTTGTCCATCAGAATTTCACCGGCAGAAGCGGAACTTTCTATGCTTATGAAGGATTGGGAAGCATTTATTGGCACATGGTTTCAAAACTCCTTCTTGCCGTTCAGGAGCACGCACTTGAAGCGTTCAAAAATGGTGATAAAAATGCAGGAAAATTGAAAAAAGCCTATTATGAAATCAGAAGCGGCCTTAGCTTCAACAAAACTCCTGAACTTTACGGGGCATTCCCGTCTGATCCGTACAGCCACACGCCGAGCGGAAAAGGCGCAAAACAGCCGGGCATGACAGGTCAGGTAAAAGAAGAGATTCTAACCCGATTCGGGGAGCTTGGAGCTGGCATTTCAGAGGGAAAGGCACACTTCGAGCCGCAAATCCTTGATAAGAAAGAATTCTTTGAAAAAGCTGATTCCAGAACGCTTTCTTTCACCTGGTGCGCAGTTCCAGTTACATACACGCTCTCTTCAACTCCATTTGTTGAAATCCATTTCGCCGACGGCACCAAAGCCACCCACCCCGGCACCGAACTGACCGCCCCCGAAACCAAACAACTTTTCTCGCGCACCGGAAAGATTACAGGCATTTCAGTGAATGTCTTGATTGATGAGTAGAAGGTAAAAAGTCGGGTTTTGCACACAAGACCCGGCTTTTTCACTAATTGTTATGTAGTTTCGCCCATTCACCTGCGCTCATGCCGTTCATTTCGCGGAAAGATTTCATGAAGTGCTTTACATCCTTAAAGCCGCATTTTTCCGCAACTTCGTAAACCTTGTAGGTTCCTTTTTCGAGAAGCAGTTTTGCCTGCTGCATACGGAATTTCTTTAAGTAATCGTTGAAATTCAATCCGACCTGCTCTTTGAATTTTTCGCTGAACCAGGTGTAATTCATGCTCACATAATTCGCGACCGTTGCCATTGTTATGTCTTCTTTGTAATGCTGGCTTATGTATGCGACGGCCTTTGTGATGTAGGGGTATTTCCCTTGCTGATTTTTCAACAGTTCCAGAAGATAAATTGAGTACGAAAGCACATAGGCCTTCCATTCATTGAGAGTGGCCGCCTGCATGATGTTTTCTATCATTAGACCTTTGATGTACAGATAGGTGTCTCCCGTGCTGAATTTCGGGTAGCGCTTAAACAGTCCGTTTATGATTTTGTTGTAGGCATAAAAAAGACATTCTGCATGATTTTCGCCTTCAATTGACTCAAAATCAAGGAATCTTTTTACTGATTTCCGCAATTCTTCTTCATTCAGCAGGTCTAGGCTCGATATTATCTTTTCGTATGCCGCATCAATTTCTGTAAAATCCGAAGAAGAATGATTATCTGAAAACCTGAAAACGCCTTTTTTCTCCGGCTCGAAAAATCCTTGCAAAAGGGCGCAGAATGACTCATGTTGAATTCGGCGCAAATCCGAAATGCTTGAGGAAAGTCTGCTGATTCCAAGCGAAGAATCTGAAAACTGTGGATTTGAAATCACGCGGTCAAGGGAATCTTTTGAGATAAGGAAGTCCATGAATCCGCGTTTTTGCTTGATTATGTAATGCGTAACGCCGTCAAGAAAATCAACATCGGAGCGGTTGCAAAGCGGTGAACACAGACTCACACAATACATGCCGTTTTTCGCAAATTCCGCTGTTTCCTGAGCCACATCCTCTGAAAAATGCCCCTCGCTTATAAGGGAACGAAGTTTTTCTTCATTGTGCTTTTGTGCATCGCGGCGAACTTCGCTCAGTGCCTTTTTTACGACTTTCAGAAGCTCATTTTCATCGACTGGTTTCAGAATATAAGACATCGCGCCATTTTCAATCGCGGCTTTTGCATAAGAAAAATCATCAAATCCTGAAAGAACTATGATTGCCGGTTTTTGCGGAAGTTCAGAAACGCTCTGCATTAAAGCCACGCCATCCATCACTGGCATACGGATATCTGTAATCATCACATCGGGAAGCTCAGATTTGCAGATTTCGAACGCTTCGGCACCGTTTTTCGCTTCCATGAAGATTACGCTTTTATCAAAAGAATCTGACAGGATTTTTGTAATGCCCGCACGAATCAACTTTTCATCATCAACTATCAGAATTTTTGTCATTGTCTTGTGTCTCCTTCAATCGGCAGTGGTACTCGAATCAGCGTTCCCTTGCCTGGCTCTGAATGTATTTCGAGTTTATAATCCGGGCCATAAAACATGGTCAGTCTCTGTTGAATGTTCTTGATTCCGATGCTGCCCGTGCTGTCCCGCTCATATTTTTCATCTGCAAGATAGCTTCGTATTTCATTGATTTTTGACTCGCTCATTCCCTTGCCAAAATCCTGCACGCACAGCCAGATTTTTTTGTTTTTTTCATCAATTTCGGTGTAGAGCCGAATTTCTGTTGTTTTTCCGAGCGGTTCAATTCCGTGAATGAAAGAATTTTCGACAAACGGCTGGATTATCATTTTTGGAATCTTGAGGTTTTGCTGTTCCTCAGGAATTTCGATATTCAGCCTGACTTCGTAATCGTTGCGGATATTTAAAATATAAACATAGGACTGAATGTATTCCATTTCCTTTTCGAGCGTGACTGTATGAATCCGCCAGCGCAGGCAGTAACGCATCATTTTTCCGAGCATCATTATACTTTGCGAGATGGCTTCGTTTCCGGCAAGAACGGCCTGCATGTGAATTGTTTCGAGCACATTGTAAAGGAAGTGCGCGTTTATCTGATTTTGCATTGCCTTCATTTCGGTGTCGGCTATCAGGTGCTGTTCGTTTTTAATCTGCTCAATTTGTGCCGAAAGCTGCTTAATCATGGAATTGAAGGTTTTTTGGGTTTCTTTTACTTCGTCCATTGCATCAACCGGAATCTGAACGGTCAAATCACCGTTACTGACCCGCCTCATTCCCTTCATTACTGAATAAATTCCACGGAACATTCGGTTTGCCGTATAGCGTACAAGCAGGAAGAAACCGGTGCTTACGATAATCATTACGAAGAGCGTGAAAAATCCCATCATGATGTTGTAATTGCGAATCATTGAAAAAGCGCAGGTGTGGGAAATCACGATTCCGAGTTCAGGAAGATAACGACAGGCGAATATTGTATCGTCACCGTTTACAGAAATGCGGACCATGCTGTCTGTGCCACTGCGAGCAATTTTCTTTGAAAGCTGGGCAATTTCCGCACTGGAAAGAAGTGTCTGATTTGTGCTGACACTGGTGCAATTTATCTGGGTGAGCGTGTTTGAATTCGGGTCAAAACTGAATACGAAATCATTCTGATACGGTGCCAGTGCGCGTTTTAAAAAAGGGAAAAAATCTTCCATGCGCATTGAAACCTGAACCCAGCCGACATTCCGCTTCCCATTAACAAGTTCCTGCGTAAAACAGGCCGAAGGGAGCATTTGTGCGTACATGAAGCCCAGGTATTTTGCCTCATAATTGAATTCCCATGGAGACAGTGCGGCAAGATTTTCACGGCTTGAATGCAATATGACAGGAAATCGCTCCGGAATAAAGTCGCTTGCCGTAAACACTCGGATTGCATACATTGACTGCTCGACCGAAAGGATTCTTTCAAGGGTCAGGCTTTCTTCTTTTATCGTTCTGATGACTTCTGTTTCTTCGCGATTTTCAGGCGATGTAATGAACAGCATCAATTCGCCGTTTGCACGAATCATTTTGTCGATAAGTTTTAAGGATTGAATGTTTTCATAGATTTTTTCTTCGTTCATGCGGACTTCAGTTGTACAGATGGCTTCAAGTCCTTTTATTGCTTGAATATAGCTCAGCGTAAGTGTTGCGCCGTACAGAAAGAGAAGGGGAGCAAATACGATTAATGAAAAAACAAGTACGACCTTGCGTGAAAAGTGCATTTTTTATTCTACCTTAGCGAAAGTCGGCTGTAAACCGAATAAAAGCCCCGGAAAAGAAAATTCCCCCTTAACCGAAAAATAACAACCTTAAAGACAGTGCACTATGTTCTGCGGCTGTGATACACTTTGTTAACTTTCAAGAAATTGCTTTGTGAGGAAAATTATGACATTTGCTGAAAAAATCCGTCAGAGTGCTGAAGAAGGTGCTGTTCTCTTAAAAAATGAAGATTCTGTATTGCCGTTAAGAAGTTCAGATTCTGTTGCCGTTTTCGGAAGGTGCCAGTTTGATTATTACAAAAGCGGAACAGGTTCAGGCGGTTCAGTTCATGTCAGCTATATGACAAACCTTACTGATTCATTAATTGAGCTTTCGAAGGAAGATGACCAGATTCCAGAAATTGATGTGAATCTTGCCGAAGAGTACAAAAAGTGGATTGCAAAGAATCCCTTTGATAATGGCGGCGGTGCATGGGCAGGAGAGCCGTGGACTCAGAAAGAAATGCCGCTTGATTCCGATTTGGTTGAAAAATCGGCGCGAAAATGCAATAAGGCCGTTTATGTAATCGGGCGTACCGCAGGTGAAGACAAAGACAATCTCGTGCAGAAAGGAAGCTGGTTTTTAACGGATGAAGAGCATGTCGCACTAGGAAAAATCTGTGCGTGCTTTGAAAATGTGTGCGTTGTGCTGAATGTTTCAAACATAATCGACATGGAGTGGATTGATGAGGCTTGCTTTAGGAATCACATTAAGTCGGTGCTTTTAGTTTGGCACGGTGGTCAGGAAGGCGGAATGGCTAGTGCACGGCTTTTATGCGGTAAGTCAAATCCATGCGGAAAACTTACTGACACGATTGCCCGCAGCATCGATTTTTACCCTTCAACAAAGACTTTCGGAAGCAAAGATAATGTTTATTATATAGAAGATATTTATGTCGGATACAGATATTTTTCTACTTTTGCCGAAGAGCAGGTTCGCTATCCGTTCGGATTCGGACTGAGTTATACGAGCTTTTCTGTCGAGGCAAAAAATGCTTCGTTTGAAAATCAAATTGTCACCCTCAAATTCAATGTTAAAAATACAGGAAAATGTGCGGGAAAGGAAGTCGTTCAGGCCTACATTGAAGCCCCTCAAGGAAAACTCAAAAAGCCTGCGAGAGTGCTTGCCGCTTTCAAAAAAACTACGCTTCTCGAATGTGGTGAAAGCGAGGAAATCACTCTTTCTTTTGATTTAACTGATTTCGCAAGTTACGATGATTCTGGCGTGACAGGAAACGAATTCTCTTATGTCCTTGAAGAAGGCTTGTATAGAATCTTTGCTGGCCGTGATGTTCAGAGTGCAGAACGAATCGAAATTGACGGAAATGAAGGAATTTTGCTCGATTCGACAGTGATTGTAAAAAAACTCTCGCAGGCAGCAGCCCCTGAGCTTCCTTTTGAAAGAATTCAGCCCAAAATTGAAGAAAATGGAAAATATTCCGTTTGTATGGAAAAAGTGCCGCTTTCAAAGGTAAATCTTGCTGAACGAATCGATTCATCGATTCCAGAAGAAATTCCGTTCACAGGTGACAGGGGAATCCGCTTTCAGGATGTGCTTTCCGGAAAATCAAAAATGAGGGATTTTATTGCCCAGATTGAGGATGAGCAGCTTTCCGCGATGGTTCGTGGTGAAGGCATGATGAGCCAGAAAGTGACCGTTGGAATTGCCGCCGCGTATGGAGGTATCACTCAGAAATTGCGTGATTTGGGCGTGCCGGCCGCAGGTTGTTCTGACGGTCCAAGTGGAATCAGAATCGACACAGGAAAAGAAACAAATCTTATGCCGTCCGGAACATTGCTTGCCTGCACATGGAATCCTGAGTTAGTTCAGGAATTGTATGAATTTGAGGGCAGGGAACTCGTAAAGTTTGAGATAGATTCACTTTTGGGTCCAGGAGTGAATATTCATCGAAACCCGCTCAACGGACGAAATTTTGAATATTATTCAGAAGATCCACTTCTTTCAGGAATCATTGCGACAGCCGTGCTCAAAGGACTCAACAAAGGCGGTTCAAGCGGAACGATAAAACATTTCGCGGCAAACAATCAGGAATTCTGCCGCCGTGACACAAATTCTGTGGTCAGCGAGCGGGCTTTGCGCGAAATCTACCTGAAGCCGTTTGAAATTGCGGTAAAGTCAGGCGAAGTCAAATCGGTGATGACAAGCTACAATGCGATAAACGGACATTGGGCGGCCAGCAATTACGATTTGGTCACAACAATTCTGCGCAAAGAATGGGGCTATGAAGGGCTAGTTATGACAGACTGGTGGGCTGGAATGAATGACTGCGTGCTGGGCGGAAATGCAAGCATAAAAAATACCGCCAGCATGATTCGCTCAGGAAACGATGTTTATATGGTCGTCGATAATGATTTTGCGGATAAAGGCGGTCACGGAGACAATATCGCAGAAAGCCTTAAAAACGGAAAATTGACCCGTGCGGAACTTCAGCAGGCGGCAAAACACATCCTTGATTTTATCAGCATTTCCCCGGTTGCAAAAAGACCACTGCGTCCGCTGAAAATATTCAAGAATTTTACGGCAAAACAGATTGAACGGCCAAAAAACTGTGTGGTAATCGAAGAAGGGGAGAAAATCCTTCCAGAAAAAACAGAATTCGTGTATCTTCATGCCGCACACGAAGCCATGTATAACATAAGCGGAACTTACAGCAAGAAAGGCGATGACCTTTCACAGTCAGTGACCAATATCATGATTGACGGAGAGCCAGCCGCCAGCCTTGAGTGCAGAAGCACAGGCGGAGCCGAAACGACCGTCAATGCTGCACAAGTCCATCTTTCACCGGGATACTATAAAATCGAACTGACACCAACAAAACCCGGAATCGAAACAAAAAGCCTCGTGATTTCATCGGAAGTAATTACCCCGGTTACGCTTGGTGTGTGCCAGATGTAAGAGGGGCAGGGCGTTCCCCGCTAACGCGGGGGCGGTTGTTCCGCACTTTTTCTTGGTTCAATTTTAAAAGGCGATTACTAAATTCAAAATCTGCAGACAATTCAAGTTCTTCATCTGTTACAACAGCATTCCGTATTCGGACTAAAGAAAAGATTCTTTCTGCGTTACGAACTTCATCAAAGCCGAAAAGATAACAAACACCGTCATCAAGAACAAGCTGATAAGGTCTTAATTTTCGCTGTTCCGTTTGTTTGCCCCATCGGTCAGTGTAATCAAATTGAAGAATATGATTTTTGTTAAGTGCGTCTTGAATAACATTCCAGATATCTTGATTTACTGTTGTTTCTACAGTAGGTGCAACTGTGATGCGATTAAGAAGTTCAGCATTTTTGCCGTTCATTGCAGAAGATGAGAGCAAATCCAGAACAGAACAGGCATCTTCATACATAGGTGTATTTTTGTAATGCGACAATAAAACCTTCGCAGAAAGTAAAACCCTAAGATCCTTTTCAGACAGATGATGCTGTAAAGACGGCTCAAAAGGCTCTGTATAATAGTAGCCTTTCTGCGAGTAATCATATTCAATCGGCGCATACATTCTATCACGCATATAATCCAAGTCACGGCTGATTGTTGCAATGCCTGATTTTAGTTCAAATGCAAGCAGCTTTGTGTTAGGATAACATCCGCTTTTGATTTTACGGTGAATGTATGAAATGCGTTCCAACATGCGGTATGTAATCTTTGTCTGTGTACTCATGGTTTTATTATAACATATAAGTTTATCATAATATGAGAGACTGAAGGTTCTATAATAAAGCATAGAAAACAAAGGAGGAAAGGTTGGCATTCAGGAAGCAAATTAAATCACATGCACTTAACCTTCTGTGTGCTATAATAAGCAGAAATGATTACAGAATACGGAAATTACATATCTGATAAATATGAAGATGGCATAATGAACTATGAACTCTTCAAGAATGAGAAAATTAAAATATTATGGATTCTCAGGGAAACACATGGCAGATTCAACCCTAATCCAGAAACAAAAAGCAAAGAATATGAAGAAGATCTAAAAAACATGGAAAATCGAGATATATTTGTTACTCAAATAAAACGAATTAGACCCGATGTAATAATTTGTGGAAATACATTAAATGATATAAAAACTTCTGAGATTAACTTCAGAAAAGGAACAGAAAAATCATTTTCAAATAGTATTATGGCAAATAATCATTATTTTTGCTTTAAAAATATTGTCTTCATAAATGCATACCATCCTTCAAAACCTACAAAAAAATATGTACCTACTATTGTTGCAGCATACCAGGATTGGATTAATAACAAAGATATAG
Source organism: uncultured Treponema sp. (assembly GCF_946187725.1). Taxonomy (GTDB): domain Bacteria; phylum Spirochaetota; class Spirochaetia; order Treponematales; family Treponemataceae; genus Treponema_D. Next base: position 1,057 of record NZ_CAMHSK010000049.1, on the reverse strand, counting down.
AAAATTGGCCTGTTTTTGATTGGAATAAATAATTTTTCATACTCTCTCACTTACTGATAGACTATCTATTTTAGAATTATAACAAATCTACAGAAGTGAGGGAAAAAATGAACAAAGACTGGCTAAAAGAAAAACTTTATTTTCCTGAAAATGAAGTAAAACAACTTCTGCAAAATAATCAGCTTGATTGTGTTTTCGTTCATGAATTAGCACATTTCTTAAATCATAACAACAGGAATTCATTTTCACGTTATAAATTTGCCTCTTCTCGGCGCAGCAGTAAAGAAAGATTAATTGCAGAATTATTTCGTTCAAAAATGATTCCTGTGCCAGAAAAAAGAACAAATAATCGTGGACGAACATATGAGTTATTTGCAAGAGCGATTGAAGAATACTATGCAATAGTCACAGATAATAAAGAATGAATAAAAGAACGTGAAAATTTTGATTTTTACATAAATATTGAAACATATAAAAAAACTCTTTATCCAATAGTTCAGGAATATTTACTAACAAATTTTAGGAAAATGAAAAAATGATTACGTTTTCTAGGAGAAGCAAATATGAAAATAGATATTAGGTTCAATGAAAAAATGAATAAATCAAAATATTTTGTTACCAAGAAGAAACTAGACAAAAAGACTGAAACCTATGAAATCCGGACAGAAGATACAAAACAATTAGATTTCGTAATTATCTCTTATGCTTATTCAATTGAAAATGCCGATTGTATTAAAAATTTGGTAAATAATTATCGGGAAGAAAATAGATGCTTTATTATTGGAAATATTGATAATTATGAAGGACTGTTTATGAAAGATATGCTTTCCCGTAAAGAAATAAAAGAGTTTCATGAATTTGAAAAGATATTTGATTTAGCATGGCGTAATTCAAAAGAATGGCTGGATGTGGTGGAATTTATTTTAGCAATAAAAGAATCAAGAATTTGTAATGATAGCCTTGAAAAATGGTTTAAGAATAAAAAAGATATTTACTGTATTGATGGTGGTAAAACCTTAACATGTGGAGAAGAATTAATATATGAAATGAATAATTT
>NZ_CAMHSK010000048.1 GCF_946187725.1 uncultured Treponema sp. | reverse complement strand
TGGAAATTGTTTGCTATTCCAAGTTTGTAAAAAACTCGCCTGATAAATTCTTTTACAAGAATAATACCCGCTTCATTGACTTTGTATTTTACACATAAATGTTCACCGTCAGAACTGTTCTTACCAATTATCAATTGCGATAATCTAGGTAATGAAATTCTGTATCTTATAGGAAGAACTTTCTTTAAATATTGATTTGAAAGTTCTTCTATTTGAGCCTCAACCAATGAATTGTTTTTATCGGTTTTAGTAAATCTGCTCCCTTGTTTATTGCGAACGACAGTTGCAAACAATTGCAAATCCCCGCTTACTACAGTAATTATTCCATTTACAGAAAGATATTTCCGCAAAGTTTCAAGTAGTGGCCATGCTTTGCCAGGATCTGTATCAACATCGTCAATAACTAAAAGAAAAGATTTTTTTCCTAAAATTCCCAGACTTTCTTTTAAGAATGCTAAAAAATTTTTTCGTAGATTAAAAGCTGCGTTGACATCTTCCAACCCTTTTTCCATTATTTGTGTTGCGTCGTCCCAATAATCAGCGGATTTGTTTTTGGTATTTTCATCAATGGAAGGCAAACCTCTGGCAAATTTATCAAGCGATGTTTGCCAAGCTCTTCTTTTGTTAAGAACAATTTCTTTATCACAACATTTATTTAACTTGTCATAAACTCTGTTGCGTATTAAGGATATTATTGTTAAAAAAATCGATGATTTTTCTTCTATAAGCGTGGGATCTAAGTAATCTAATATTTCCAATGAATCACAAAATTTTTCGCCATTTTTATTGTCTCGTGTTTTGTTTGGTAAATCTCTTATAACAGTTTGTAAAAAGGTTGTTTTTCCAGTGCCTCTTGCACCGTTCAGCATTATTGTTCGATTTATATTAGGAAAAACAAATCTTGTGTTGTTTTGACAATCATTTTCAACTGAACCTAATTTTTCATCTTCAAAAAGCTGATTATCAATAAACGCTCTAATTGTTAACAATTCATTTTGATGAATAAGTTCATTTACTGAAAATTCATATTAGGATTTTACTAAGTCAATAACAATTTCTGCCATATTTTCCAACATAATTTAAATTATAAATCATAATAGTCCAAAATGCAAAGAAAAATATCCCAATGTATCCCCATCGCTTCAGATTCCTCGACTCCGCCTAACATATCTTCCGCTCCCCTCTTTACAGATAAAGTTTCGAAATATTTGTCCTGTAATGCCCAAAAAGAGTGCAAAATAATTATTTCCATTCGTTTTTCTTAAAAATCTGTCTTTTGATGAAGTCGGATACGAACCTTCGAACGCAGAGGAGACTTATGTTCTCTTCCCGATGATCCCCCCAAGGTATGAGAATTAACAGAGTTTGTTACTGCATTCACCATTACACCGGATGAAAAACGCACTTTTGAATACTCAGTGAATCCTGCTGATGCGGATATTACGGTAGTTTCCAGTGAGCTGAATCAGACATTCGGCTATGAAAAGAGGGATAACGGAGACGGAACCGGCACAATCACCATCAACCCCTTCCATGAAAATCAGCGGGAGACAACGATTGATATTATTGCAACAAATCCGAAGAATAATGACGATGAGATTGGCAGAAAGACAATAAAGGCTCGTTTTGTGTATAAGAGCGTTGATCCAAAGATTCTGTTCCTTTCGAGTGACGGAAGATGGACTAACTAGAGCGGAGAGAACAACCTTCTTACGATGGGAGACGGAGAAACAGCCCGGCTGAAAGTCTACATTGACAATGAAAAGGCGGATGCTTCTATTTCAAAAGTAGAATTTGTTCCTCAGAACGCAAACGGAAAAGCCATGACTCTTTCTCAGGAAAGCTCTGGAGCTGCGGAAAAAGTTGTGAGACTTTCACCTCCGACAGATTCTATTACATATAACTGCCGAATCGACAAACTTCTTGTTCCGTATATCGGTGGAACTACAATCAACTGGATGAGCAACATCACCTGGCGAGCGGATTACTGGTCTCACAGCCATACATTCTCCAGCACGACCTATGATGATTTTATCATGCCCTGCACCAAGTCCGGCTATAACCGTGGAAGTCAGCCAACAGGATTCAACCAGAATAATCCTGAAGGACCTTCAAATGGAATCTACGGATATTTTATGGACGATTATGGTACATCTTTCCTTTTAACAGGAAACTGGGAAGTAAAGGAAGATAGTTCTTGGGTAGGCAGGGTTATGTCACAGGAAGAACTGAAAAACTATGCCTGGATCTATTTTCCTGGTACCCCGGTCGGTTATAAGAATACTTTTGATTTTACATATAACGATATTGCGACAGGAACCATAAGCCGAGGCTCCTATGGAAAAGGCGCTCTCGTTGACAGCATGGATGGCAGAATCATGACCGAAAATGTAAGCGTCAGCACAGTCCCAAGTACCGATACCACCGTTCAGAGCGGTTCAGGCTTTGTGGGATATCTGGTTGTCTATGTCCGCCACAACGGTTCGGATAAAGATACAAAAGTGTATGTGAACCTTGATATCCGTAACTGCGAGAAGGGATATAGGTAATGAGTAATCTCCAATAATCATGTCGGGCATCCTCTCTTGTAGTATCTTTTCCTCACAACGGTAAAAGCACCACCAAGTATTATGCAATCTATCTTGAGGTAAGAAACAAGGAGTGCACGACATGTTTAGATTTAAAAGTTCGATATACGAATTAAGTGGCTAGATTTTACACCCCTGTGATTTTTAGCCACCTTATTTATATGTTTATGCTTGCCTAATGGTTATCGTGTTATAGTTTGAATAATTTGATTTCAGGCAATCCAAAATCTTGGCTTTCTTATCTGCCTCAATATTATGTCCGAGCAAGACCTCAGTAAGTACATAATCAGGATAATGTGCAATTAAATCAATCTTCTCATTTCGGGGCAAATGCTTATCTGTAAGGATAATTCGAGATTCGCGTTCATAAGACCAATCTTTTTTATTTCTCTGCTGGTCATTATAATTATTTTTTTCCAAGAATGAGTTCTTCATTTTGTTTTTTTCCGAATCTTCATGAAGTTTAAAAAGTTTTATATAAATGGATTTCTTGCGAACATAAGAAACATTTATCAGACCGAGATAGCTTTTCCCATTTTGATGAAGATAAGCACCTTCAACATCAAGCCCGTGATCTGTGGTTTCAATAAAATAGCGTTCATCTTTATCAGTGAAATTATTTTCGCTTTCTTGAAGCACAGTATCTGCTTCAAATCCTAAACAAATGCCATTATAATTACTAGCATAGTCTATCCACATTTTTTCATTATCAGGACTATCCGTAAGAGAAAAAATATGAAAGTGTTCTCTTTCGTTTTTACGACTTTGTTCCATGTGACATCTGTATTCAGTTTTCTGGCAATGCTTTTTTATTTCATATACAGGGTCTTTATTTGGAGGGATAATCATTTTAAGATCCTTAAGTAAATAAGGATGATGTCGCAGCCACTTTTGGATATCATCATAGCTTGCCGCATAATTATCAAACATTCGAGCTTCATCCTTGTCGTTTAAGTTTTCTGGACGAGAAAGATAAAAGTACTTTTTTTCTAGGGAATCAAGAAGAAAATGAAAACTGCTGTTCTCATTTTCGCTACCTTCACAACTCTTATATTTATAAAAAGTCTTCTTCATTTTGAAATCCTCACTATATGGATTATTTTTTTTTGAATCGTATATACTTAATACGGTAATTACCAGAGTGAATTTACCGAAAACAGATTTTAATATCAATGATTTTCGGTAATACTACATAATTAATTACCGAAAAAGAGAATCGAATGAAAGAAAAAAATACAATAAATTATAAAGATGTTTATCAGCGAATTATGGAGCTTTTATTTACGCAGAATAAGTCTTTTTCAGAATTAAAAGATAAAGGAGTAAATCCGCAGGTTTTAACTCGGCTTTCTGATGGTTCAGCAACTAGTGCTGACAAATTATACCAAATTGCAAAATTTCTTGATACTACATGTGAATTTTTGCTAACAGGTGAGGATCCGAATAATAATATACAAACAGAAAGTGAAGAGCTTTTTATGCATTTTTTTCGTCATTTACCAAGTGATTATAAATTACCTGTCAAATTAATGACGCAGCAACTATATGAAATTGCAAAAGTAACAGATAGGCTCGCAGATAATGAATTGGACGACATATTAAAACATCTTGACCGCCTGAACCCAGAGGTGGGAAAAGAATTATTTTCAATGTCTCAGGAAGAAAAAATTGATTATATTAGTGATATAAGGAAAAAAAATGAAGATTTTGAGGAGTATTTGAGATTAAATTTTACTCAAATAACTGACAGACGGAAAAAAGACTTAGCTGTTTTGGAAATAGATAGGATATTGGAGAAATATAGGGATTTTAGAATTGAGAACAATAATTGAAAGAAAGGCTGGGGCTATTAGAATCCGAACAGATCTTTTATAACATTCAAAGCTTTATTATCGATGCTATTATCATATGTTATAAATTCTCGGTATGCATCATAAATTTCCTGAGTATCTAAAAGCCCTTGTTTTTTATTGGGCTTAAAAAACGATTTTGAAATTTCACAGCCTCCACACCAAACTGAGGACTCATAATCTGCTGTTGGAGTTTCTGGGCAGCCATAAAAAAATATTTTTTTAGCAGCGTATAGTTTGATGCTAAGAAACAAGGAAAAACAACATTGTGCCTGTATGGGCAGAGTTACATTCGTTTTCTCTTGATTTATTGTTGTGAGATTTTGAATGTCACCTTTTTGGATAAGAAAACAACTGATCCGATTGATGAGAATGCATTTTGTGTTGTTGGTGAATTGAATGAAGAATCAGAAATAAAGAAACTGGAAGAAAAAGGCTGCCTTAACCTTTTGAATATTCTGAACGTGGAGAAAATAATATGAACAAATATGCTGTGATTATTGGAGAAGCTCCAGAAGATTATCGCATGAAGAAAACAGAAGAAATGTATGATTTTCTCCGTTCAGATAAAGATGGCTCCATTCCATCTAGAAATATTATCGGATTTCCACAAGGAGTTTCTGATTTGATGCTTGAAGCCGTCCTGGCTCGTATGTTTAATGAAGAATTAAATGACTTCCTGAAAATCATACGCACCTCCGAATAGCGTTTTTCTCCTGTCGCTAACAATAATTACAGCAATAAGAAAATTAATAATGATTTTTTTATCATTTAGCTATATAATTCAGCCATGATAATAAAAAGAGATGAAGCTTTTAGAACAGTCTGTATGATTTCAACAAAAATTGCGTCTGGAAATGTTGTTGGAACTGGATTATTTGTTTCATCACCTGCCGGGAATGGTAATATTTTCGGTTGGATTGTAACAGCTTCACATGTTGCAAAAGATACAAATGATAGTACCGTTATAATAGTCTCTTCTTCTGATGGAAGAGCGCAAAAACTTCCTTTAATAATGTTTGGTCCTTTATCAAATTGGCGACATCATCCGATTGCAGATGTAAGTTGTTTTCAAGTAGAATTTTCTGATATTAATCTAGGATTTATGCGAGACAGGTTTATTCCTTTTAACCACTTTAATCTAAAGAAAGTACCTGTATCTAGAGATTTTGAATTAACTTGCATTGGATTTCCGAAAGGTTTAGGTACAAATGGAATGTTTTCTCCTTTTTCATTCAGATCATATGCTTCTTCCGGTTTTATAACATATCCACGAGCTGATACAGGAATAAATACAGAGTTTTTCTGTTTGGAAAATCCAAGTGTGGGGGGTTATTCTGGTTGTCCAGTATTTGATTTAGCTTATGAAACAAATGGAATATTAACAACTACAAGAGGTCAAACATGTTGTCATGGAATTATGCATGGAACATTATGTGATAATACAGGTGGAAAAATTGCAATGGTGACACCATCCTATTTTTTAAAAGATATTATTGATTGTTGTTAGCGTCAGGCGATTTCAACCACTTCTGGAAATCTATTTTCAGCATTGACCTACATAAATGCCAGCTCAATAAAAGTTCAAAAGGAGATTCTGTTTAACACAGCATGATGGATTTGTGGCTTTTTTCAGAAACGAAATTGCGAACTAAATTTGACACAATCAAAAAAAGCCATCTGATAAATACAACAGACGGCTGAAAAATTAATTGCGAATAGTGCATTGAGAATTGGGCATTCCCTTACATTCTTCCATCAAGGAACTTGCCGGTTTCCTTGTGGTTGAAGTTAGGAATCATGTAATTGAACAAGTCGATAAGTTCACCGCGGTTCCACTCACCTTTCTGCTTGCAGGCGGCAATTGTTTTGCAGAAGTGCTCAATCTTTGCCTGGTCAAAATCAACGGGATTTTTGATAATACCAAGTGACTTATCCATTACAAGAGTTTCTTTATCGGTATAGAACTCCTCAAAGTCCTTTTCGCCGGTAGTGTCACTCTTGAAGAAGTAAACCGGATACTGGTGTTTAGCCTTGAGTTCATTTACGCGGCTGCGGGCTTCATCCTCTGTAGCACACTGAACAGGCTCGTAGCCAAGGTTGCGAAGATATTTTTCTGCAATGCTTGAGAATGTTACGAGATTTAAATCGTGGTCAAGTTTTGGGAAGAATACGTCGCGGTTTTCACCAAGAAGACAGGACATTACGCAAAGCTGACCGGCCTCTTTTGGAGGTACAAAATAGCGGCGAACATCATTTGGAGCAGACAAAGGCTGATTTTTGTCCAGGCGGCGGTTGAAGCCGTAAAGAAGCGAACCGTCGCTGAAGGCAACATTTGCAAAACGCGCAGTAGATACAGGCATTTCAACAGAACGACGATTGAGGAAGAATTCCATAATGCGCTTGCTGGCCCCCATCCTCGTTAACGGCAATATCCTTTTCAAATAAGGACGCAGTGCGTTCAATGAGGTGGAGAATGTTGTCTTGCATGGGAATTTTCCTTTTATGAAATATTTTTTATGTAAATTGAGTAATCGAGTATACAAATTGCATAGTTAATGCTATCATCTATCTATGCTTATTGAACGAACCATTAACACGAAACTTTTTCAACTACTAAAATCGTTTCCAGTTGTAACACTGACAGGTTGCCGACAATGCGGAAAATCAACGCTTCTGAAGCATTTGCTTCCAGATTACACATATATTTCACTAGAAGATCTTGACTTGCGTCAAATTGCGAAAGAAGACCCGCGGCATTTTATTTCAATTTATTCTCAGAAAGTAATAATAGATGAAATCCAGCAGGTTCCAGAACTGCTTTCCTATTTGCAAACGCACATTGATTCTGTGAATGAAAGCGGAATGTATGTGCTTACAGGAAGCCACAACCTTCTGCTCATGCAGTCTATAAGCCAAAGTCTTGCAGGTCGCACAGCCTTGTTATCCCTTGCGCCTTTTTCTGTCGTCGAATTGCGTTCAGCAAATCTTCTTCCTCAAACAACAAATGAAATGCTTTTCAAAGGCTGCTTTCCCCGCATTTATGATAAGCAGATTGATGCAACGGATTTCTATCCTTCCTACATTAAGACTTATATTGACCGTGATGTGAGGATTTTACGCAACATAACTGATTATTCAGCTTTTACAAGGTTTCTGAAACTTTGTGCCGGCCGATGCTCACAAATTCTGAATGTAACTGCATTAGCAGAAGACGCAGGCATTACCCGGAAAACGGCAGAGGCATGGCTTTCTGTTCTTGAAGCAAGCTATATCATCTATATGCTAAAGCCTTATTACAAAAATTTTGGCAAGCGAATTATAAAAAATCCAAAAATGTATTTTTACGATACTGGGCTTGTTTCCTCATTGCTGGGAATCACAAGTACAGAACAGATTGAAACTTTCTATATGCGTGGTGCCTTGTTTGAAAATTTTGTCGTTTCTGAACTGCTTAAAAGAAGACTTTTTGCAGGTAAATCTGATGAACTTTATTTCTGGCGTGATTCAAACGGAGTCGAAATCGATGTCATTGAAGAAGACAACCTCGAAATCAAAGCGTATGAGATAAAGGCATCTGAAACTATGAACACAGCCTTTTTCTCAAATATAAAGAAAATCAAAGAAATTGCCGGTTTAAAAGCAGAAAACACCGCTGTAATTTATTCAGGCAAGAGTCTGCCTGCAACATCAGAAAACGGAGCTTATATTTGCTGGAGGGAGATTTAAATATTTCCAAGCTCAACAAGTTTATCATAATCATTTCTAGACTTGTTTATATTCGTATCCATTTAACAAATTCCACTATTTTGAATACTTCTCTTCTAGAAGATTAGCTATTCTTTCTGTTTCTCTTCTATTCCGCCCCGTTGATTGAATTACAAGCCCTAATCCCTTATCTGTCCAGGGAAGAGTTATTTCTATTTTTCCATCAGAATAAACATTTCTAATAAAATTTCTATTATAAGAACTGAAACGTAAAGAATTTATACAGGAAACAACATATTCAGAATTTCGTATTTTTTTCCAAAAAGCATCTAACTCATCTTTTCCATGATCATCCCTAAACTTTGGAATTTTGGTTAAAGGATCTGCATCTGTCGTAATTAACTCTAATTCACCCCTTGTCTCTAACCAATCAGTATTTTCATTTATATGATTTAGTTTTGAAATATGATGTATCTCTAATAACTCTCCAGTATTACGTGCAACTTGAATTTTGGACTGTTCCCATTCTTCAGAAGTTGCAAAACTTAATGCAAAAGTATCATAATAGGAGGCTAATGAAAAACCATATGCACTATTAGAATTATAGAAAACTTCTTTAGAAAGAAAATCAGATGCCTTATCATCCGATTCTTCGATTTCTCTTGTTTCAAAAGGTGTATGAAAAAATTGAAAGAAAATATTTTTTATTGTTGGATTATTTAAGGCTTTTACGGAGTCCATTAATTGTGCATAATCAGCATTAGATAATCTGCATATTGTAAAACCAATATTTCCTAATGCTGACTTTGCTTTGATCATTGTTTTCCATGTGTCAAAACTCAATGATTTATTTTTTAAGCATAATTCATTAAAAAAGACTTCATTACATTCCATTAGTTATACACCTAAAACAATTGTGAAAGAACATTCCCCCATTCATCAAGAAGTCCATTTGGATATTTATCAAGTTCACCATTTGAATCTATATGAACAGTTGTTACCTTTGTTTCTAACATTAAGTCTTCTTTTTTCTCAAAGAAAAAGATTTTTGCCTTTTCATTGTCCAGAATTTTATCATGAATACATAATCGTACACCGTTTATTATGTGATCACTATGAGTTTCGCAGAAAACTTGAACCCCATTTTGAGCCGCTATGGCCAAAAGCTTTCCTAATTCTGATTGTCCTCGTGGATGCAAATGTGATTCAGGATTTTCGATTATTATCATATCCCCAGGTTTAGAGATTAGAAAAGTCAGAATTAAAGGCATTACATAAGAAAGTCCAAATCCAACATTGATTGGCGAGTACTGATCTGAGACACCGTCTTTTAATTCGAATTTAAATCCCATTTTAATTTGATTTCCTGGTATCTCCTCTGCAATAACTCGGACACCTGGCGAAATAACACTCATCCAAGCATCAAGCTCGGTTGCCAATGAATTAGACCTTGCTTTTTCATGATGAAAAGCAGGAATCGCTAATTTATCTTTAGAATGCAAACATAAATAAGTTGGTGCATATTCCCCCATATTTCCAAGATTATTTATTTCTTGCAAAGAAAGGTCAGCCTTCTTATAAGTCAAAGCTGGAGAAATATGGTCAGCTTGTAAATAATGAAATCCTTCTGTAAACAAAGATTCACTAAATAATGAATCTATTTTAGAGTCAGAAGCATTGAAATATTCCAAACCATTTTGATATTCATAATTGAGTATATTTTTACGATTATCAAAATTCATTTCATATTCAATTATTTCATCTTCAGCTGCGTCCTGAAAAAAAACATCTTTTGCAGTACCTAATTCTACCAAGGAATCATTTAATCTCAATAAGTTTAAATTATTGTGTCTATAGTAACTCTGCCGTAATAACAATAAAGACTGTATAATAGAAGATTTACCCATACTATTTAAGCCCAGCATGAGATTTAAATTAGTTGGAGTAATATCAACATTTCTAAGCGATTTGAAATTTTTGATATGATAATAAGTTAACATTTTTCCTCCAGAAACATATTAATAAATGAATTTAGTGATTCATAACGTCCTCGAACATGCTCAATAGTACCCGTTGCACTGTTTACGCAAGTATAGAAATCACCTTCGAATATTGCCGGGAAAATCTCTGCAAACTTTTCTTTATTCTGTATCAATTTATTTTGTTTTTCTTCTGATAGTTTTGCAAAAGACGCAGATACACATTCAAACATGGATTTATTAATTTTTCCATATCTCCATGCTAATGTTCCATCCTTATTTTTTTGCATTTTTCTAAAGGCTAATTCACCAAACAACTCAATACATAATTTCATTGACTTATCAAAAGCTTTTAATACATTCTCCGAATCTTTTTTACTCCAAACTTTTTCATTGCTTTTCTTTTTTATAGATGATAAGACGCTATCTAAAAACAAATCCATATTTCCTAGATAATCTGTATAAGACTGTAAATAGAAAGCTAAAAATCTTGTTACTAAATCCCTATCTTCCATACGATCTGTTTTTATTTTATTTCTTGTTGCAATTTTAAAACTTTCGCATTCAGCTAATGCTTTTACGAGATTTGATGCAGCTCCTCTAAAACAAGCATTTCTAATTTCACCAGGTGTAAGAGGAATACCTCCTGTATTAATGCGACGAAAAATATTCATCATAACATCATCAGGAGTTCCTTCTCGAATCAAATATGTAGAAAAATTGCTTTCATTAAGTTTTCTCTGATAAGTACGAGGTAATTCGTCAAATTTCTTTCCATTTAGTTCTGTTAGATATTCAAGATCACAAAGTACTAGAGTTTTGTCATAAATAAATTCACGTAAGGATGTAAGCCTCTGTAATCCATCAACAACTTCCCATTTTTCATCATTTCTAACATCAAAATAAAAAAAAGGAAGAGGAATACTAATCAAGATAGATTCAATTAATCTACTCTTTTGTGAATCTGACCATAGCCCTCCTTTTCGCTGATAATCAGGCTGAAGCTCAATTTCATCATATTCAAATCTATCTATAAGATTACTCATAGAAAGAGTATCTGATGTAATATCAACAAATTTTGTGTTATAAGGTTTTACAATTACAGGACCTGTTCCGGGTAAATATAAATCTTCTTCTTCAACGTCTTCAATTATGGCAATCGCATGCTCTGTATCAGTAGTAATTTTAGGGGCAATTTCTGCTTTATTAGTTAATAGATTATTTTTATCCATAAAATGTACAGCCTATATAAAACTCTACTACATTTTTACCACAATTTCTATCCCTACTTGATATAAAAATCAACAGCCTTTTTCCGTTCTTCGTATGAATACATATAATCTCCTGTTTTCGGCTAAGCCGAACTCCAAAAAAATCGTACGCATCTTCTAATGGTTGTTTTCACCCAGCGCTAACAATCTATGTTTCACAACAGTGCGATACATTGGCCTGGGGAGAACATAAAGATTCATCTGGAATTATAAGAGCTAATTTTGATACTTATGTGGACTTCCCGAAAGAAACGCTTTTAGCGGTACAACAGAAGTTTCTGTAATTTCTTGGGGTGGCATAGTTGTTACAAAGGCAATCCGTGTTGGTGGCGACAAAATAGAACTTAGTTTTATTAACGATGGTATTAATCTTTAGTAGTTTTCAGTAGAAATTTCAAAATACAGTTATTTTACCCATGGAAGTGGAAAAGGCTGAAGTGAATGACGGGCCATTGCATCCATCAGAGTCCCTCTAAAAATCGGCCACAGCGTTTTTTTCAATTGTTGTGTGACAAAAACATTCACTAATTCTTTTTCAGCTAAGAGTTCTTTTGTCCGCATCATATCAATTGTCTTAAATGTAACAATGACAATATAAGAAGCTGTAAAATAAGGCTGTGATGCGCCATCTTTTGCTTTTGAAAAATTAAATGTGTATTTCAAGTTAAATCTAACAAAAGAGTTCTCAAATGCAGGAGATAATTCACCAAGAGATTGGATAGTTTCAATATTTACATTTTCTTCAGGCATTAAAACACCTTCTTCTTTTAATACCGTTTCATGGCTATCTACAATCCTAATTTGCAAGAGTGATAATAATTTTATTAGTTCAGAAAACCTTTCGTTCATAAAACTTCCTATTATGCAGCTAGAATATCAAAATTACATTCAGCACTAGAACTATCTTTTATTTCCTCGGAAAACTGTTGTACACTTTGAGTCGCCCTATCCGAATAAAAATAACCATTAGAAAACTCAACATTCAGTTCCTCATAATCACTCAGAACTGCATTGCGAATACAGTTATTCAAATATTCGCTTACAGACTCATTTTTTTTCTGAGCAACAGATTTCACCTTTTCCTGTAAATCTATAGGAAGCGTTATGGAAAAATCAGCCATTGGAGAAAGGCAAAGTTTTCCTCCGACCGCTTCCGCCATCTTTTTGAGTTGCAAATAGGACGGATTTGTCTTGAACCGCTCTATCCTGGAAACGGCACTCTGTGTCGTTCCCATTTTTTTTGCAATGTCTTTTTGAGAAAGCTTATTTTTGTCTTTTAAAAAATCATAATCAGCCAAAAAAGAAGCAAGGGCCGAGTATTTTTCAGAAAATTCGGACAATTCAGCATTTTCATTCTCCAGCTGATTCATATAATCCAAAACCTCATCTTCATTCATGTCCTTGCCTCCTTTCCGAAAGATTTATAATATTCTTTTAATTTAGCCTTTGCGGCATTCAAGCGCATTGGCTCTGTTTTATGTTTAAACTCTGCATCAAGCAGAATTAAATCTTCAGTTTTACCATCTTCTAACGAAAAACAAAAGTAGATGCGGAATACCCCGCCCCGCCTTTGCTTCGGAATTCTCATTTCAAATAAGTCAGTACCAGGAAACTGAAATATTTCATCAGTTTTCTTATACGCATCTAGATCTTTTATATCTTTTAATTTCCTAAAAAAAACATTTACTTTTAAAAAAACATCTTTGTATCGCTTTGATAAATCTTTAAGTTCTTTGCCGACATTCCCTTTTGCTGCATCATATTCGCTGCCAAGGTCGGCATCCTCTAATTCTGGATAAAACCTTAAGTGCATATACTACGGCTCCTTATCTGTACGACAGTCTACATTTACATAAGTCATATAAAATTCTCCTTTAATAAAGTTGTTTAATATAATATAGCATATTTGCTATATATCATCAAGTAAAAAATATCGCAAATATGCTATATTCCTAACATCTTATGAATAAAAGAAAGCTTTCATTCCTTGAGGAAGTTTCCGACAGCGTGATTCAGCCGGACGATTATTCCGGATATGACTCTGCCGTTGCTGTATTTGGGCAGACATCCAACATAAAGATTCATCTGGAATTGTAAAGTCGCTTTTCAGAAGGTGCCAGCTCATCAACAACAAGATAAGGTACTATAGAAATCCCACAAATAATATATTATACTTTCCATATCTGTAATTCTCTGTGTAATATAAACTTATACGCTAACACTCTCCATCACAAATTACAGAATTTAAAAAACAAATCGAAGGGAAAGTTTATGAAATTCTTGTCTAAAACAATCGGTCTTTTTGTCATTCTTTTTAGTTTCACGGCTATTTTTACTGCATGTAAGTCGTCAACTGACGATGATCCTGAGGCACAGGTTCCGCGAATCACTTCAATCAGCAGCGATGTCTCAACCGTCGTAAACATCGCAAAAGAGATTTCTGTTGGAGTTGAAATTTCTGATTCCGGAAAACTTTCTTATCAGTGGTATGTTTCTGACTCAAAACTAAATAAAGGCAATCCGGAAGAAAATGGAAATGAAGCAGCGTTCACGCCGAAAACTGAAAACGCTGGAACTTTTTACTATTACTGCGAAGTTAAAAATACCCTCGATTCAAGCGTCCGCTCTGCTATTTCACCAATAATCATTTATAAAGTAACGGATTGCATAAATGCACAAGCCCCTGCCCTCGTCCAGCAGCCCGAAGATGTAACTGCCAGTTTTGGCGATAGTTTTTCTCTTTCAACATTTTCTTATTCCACAGATGGCGGCACTCTTTCATATCAATGGTTCTTTTCGGCTGATAAAGATAAAGACGCCGCATCAATACCAGAAGCAACAAAGGCAGCATACACAGGAACGGTTTCTGCAGGCTCACTCGGCTATTACTACTGCGTCATTACAAATACGATTCCCGACAATGGAGACGGTGGCGAAAAGACGGCATCGACTAAGACAGAAACGGTAAAACTATCCAGCACACAAATTTTCTCAAAAGTGCCGGTTATCCTTCAACAGCCTCAGAACCTTACACTTGATTTCGGAAACAAATTTACATTCAGTGTGGCAGCTTATTCCGCAGACGGCGGCACTCTCTCATATCAGTGGTACTACAAGGCAACTGAAAATGACGAAGCCGTAGCAATAAACGATGCGACAACACCAACATACACAGGAACGGTCTCAGCAAAAACGATTGGTTATTACTACTGCCTCATTGAGAATACAATTTCTGATAACGGAGACGGCGGAATAAAAACAGCAACGCTTCAGACAAACGCTGTAATACTGTCAAATGATACGATAGAAGCGAACAAGCCTGTTATTCTTACCCAGCCACAAGGGGCTACTCTCCATGTGCCGGAAAAAACTCTGCTTTCAGTCTCTGCCTACTCTGTGGACAAGGGAAAGCTCACCTATCAGTGGCACAAGATTACAGGAGAAACGGACGAAGCCATCGAGAACGCGACAGAATCCTCATACGAAGTTATCGCAAATAAAGTCGGAACAACAAAATACTACTGCACCGTCACAAATACAATTCTAGATAACGGAGACGGTGGTTTAAAATCAGCCGTAAAAGAGACAGATACAATTACGATTACCGTCGATTATACGAATGCGAACGAGCCTGTCATTACTACCCAGCCCGAAGATGTATCTGCCGTCATTCCTGCGGTAAAAGTGTTCCAGATTGGAGCATACACGGAAGATGACGGCGTTTTGACTTACCAATGGTATTCCGTTGCAGAAGGCGAAACCGAAGGAACGCCAATTACCGATGAAAACAAATCTAAGCTCATTGTAAATGTAAAGGAACTTGGCAAAACAGGCTATTATTGCGTTGTAACAAACACGATTCCCGACAACGGAGACGGAAGCGGGAAAAAGCAAGCAGCCATCCAGAGCAAAACTGCCTGGCTTGACGCAATTTATCTGAAAGAAGTCATTTCTGCCCCTGTCTTTATAGAGCAGCCTGCAAAACTGAATATCGCACCGTACAATCAGAGCATAAAAATCTCATGCAATGCAAAGGCAGCGGAAGGTTCGGTCTCTTACCGCTGGTACGAGAGCACCGATGGCACAACCGACAAAGGAGTTGCCGTAAGCAATGCAACAACCTCAACACTCACCACCCCCAAATACACTGAGAAAGGAATCTACTATTATTATTGTGTCGCAACCAATGTCCTGGCCGAAAGCGAAGAGAACATTAAATCAGCCTGTGCGATTTCTGATGTAATTAGCGTGGCGTATACGGGATTGCCGACGGTGTATGTGAATACCCCGGATAGCGTAGAAATAACTTCAAAAGATGTATGGACAGAAAACGCAACAATCTCTCTTACAGGTGCAGAAGATTCTTCTTGGAATTTTGATGAGGTTAAGACAAGCATTCGTGGCAGAGGAAATTCAACATGGGTGCAGCCCAAAAAACCGTATGCACTTAAGCTAGATAAAAAGCAGAAAATAATGGGTATGCCGAAGCACAAAAGATGGGTACTGATTGCAAATTATTTGGATAATTCTTTTATGCGTAACGAAATGGCATTCTATCTGAGCGAGACATTTGAACTGGACTATACAGTTCGAGGAAAATTCGTTGATTTAGTCCTGAACGGTGAATATAAAGGCTTGTACTGGTTAGGTGAAGCAATCAAACCTGATGAAAACCGCGTGAATATCAATGACGGTTCTAAAAACATGTCAGATGATGAAGATAAAGACTATCTGATAGAAATGGATGTATATTACGACGAGGCTGTAAAATTCAAAAGTTCTATTCGGAACATGCCGTACATGATAAAAAACGATGACTACATGATTGATGACAACAATGAATTGACAGCAGGTGGCCAAGCCAGACTGGAACGATTGCAGGAAAAAATCACCAATTTGGAAAAATTGCTCTATCCTGATTTTACAACCGGAATGAACACAAACGAGTGCAAGGCTCCCAATGAATCGTATGCAGATATCATTGACATAGATTCTTGGGTAAAATTCTGGTTTGTAAATGAAATAATGAATAATCAAGAATTATGGCACCCAAAAAGTTGCTATTTCACATTTGACAGTAATAAGAATCTCTTTAAGGCAGGCCCTGTCTGGGATTTTGATTGGGCGGCACTGAGCCAAGCTTCTAGCTGTAGTCTTAAAACTACAATTTATTATAATGCCCTATTTAAATCGCCAGCATTCAAAAAACGAGTAAAAGAATTATGGCTTGAATATTACAGTACAATCGACATTGACTCCAGAATTGAATCAATGCGTAGTGAAATATTAGTTTCACAGCAGTACGATACCATGATTTGGGGAGAGCACAAAGATCCGTCTGGTGTTGTCCGTAAAGATTTCGATGCATATGTAGACTTTCTGAAAGAAACGCTTTTAAAGAAACTTAGTGTTGTTAATAATGAAATTAATGGGATGTAAATTATCAGAAGTATAGTAGAGATAAATTGTCACCGTAAAGGTGACAATTTATCTCCTACTCGCAGCTAAAAGTATGACCTTCTACCTTGCGGACAAACTCATAATCAATCGTTCTACGCAGACCTTCTTCAAGAGATACTGGTGCAACAAAATCAGTTTTTTTGATGTTGTTGCCTACAAAATATGTATTTTGTGTGAACTTCTTTATGCGAATAGAACTGATTGCAAACTTTCTGCGTGTGATAAAAGCGAGCAAATCAAAGCAAAGACCGCCACAATATGCAAGCCAGTATGGAAAATGGATAAGCTTTGTCTTTTTCTTTCCAAGTGCCTTGTAGCAATCCAAAACAAGATGATTCATGTCATAAGCAGGTTCGTCGCAGTAATTGTAGAGATGTTCACCAGCATCTGTATCATGTGAAAGTTCATATTCAATGAAAGCTGCAACATTTTCTACATAATTCATGCTCTTTCGGTTTGTGCCTTTTCCTACCATTGGGAACTTTCCGCTTGCAATCTGTCGGAGCAAATTGTAAACATTACCCCGGTTCTGTTCGCCAAAGATTACTGTCGGACGAATAATTACTGCACAGTTTGCAGAATTTTTTTTGAGCCACTCTCTATATTTACCTTCAGCAAGATACTTTGTTCTACCATAATCATTGAAATAGTTAATCCCTCCTGTTTCATCAGTTCCAACAGGAGCAAAGCCGTAAACTGCAACAGAACTTGTGAAAATTACTTTATGAATTCCAAGTTCCGTACAAGCTGCAAGAACATTTTCATTTCCCTGAACATTTACATCATCGTACAAAGAACGAGGCGTTACATCGTCTCGATGCTCGGCACTAAGGTTGATAACAACATCGCTTCCCTTTAAAACATCAAGAAGAGGCTGCATAGGCATTTCTTTTACAGCTTCGTCATGTTTACCTGGTGCACTTGCTGCATCTGTAATCGATTCAGGGAAATCATTCGTCTCACCTGGTGCGTTGCGAACATCACAGCGCACCCACAAGTCTGGATAAGCTACGCTTTTTCTTTTGTCTGCAATTTTTACTGTATAACCGCTATCAATTAAACGCTTTACAAGGCGTGTTCCTACGAAACCACTGCCTCCAATTATTGTTACTGTCATTATTTACCACCTTATTTATGTTTATTTATAGTTTAATTTTTTTAATGTTTCTTTGTTAAAAACTTTGCGTTCTCGATCAAATATCCAGCCCCATTTATTGAAGTATTTAATCATATTTTTTATATGGATTTTTAACATTTTTTTATTATGATAACTTTCTGCTGCATGTAGATGATGAACTAAAACTTTTGGATAATAAACTGTTCTCCAGTTTCTGTGTATTCTTCTTGTAATATCTATATCTTCTGGATACATAAAAAAACGTTCATCAAAACCATTAACTTCTTTCAATGCTTCTGTTCTAAAAAACATAAAACATCCAGAAAGATATGGCACATCCATTTCTGTATTATAATCAGCAAATTTTAATTGGAATTTGTTAGCTGATTTTTTTGAGAATTGTTTCGGAAGAAATCTTTTAAATATTAAATCGAAAGGCGTTGGAACAAGTTTGCAGAGATACTGTAATTCTCCAGCTTCATTCACTATTTTAGGCATAACATGACCTACTTCTTTATGTGATTCCATGAAGGTGTAAAGAGTTTCTATAACATTTGAATCAAATTGTAAATCTGGATTTAATACAACATGATAAGAACTTCCTTCTTCTATCGCTTTTCTGATTGCAATATTATGACTTGCACCATAACCAGTATTCTCATTATGTACATAACGAATAATTGGAGACTCTTTTTCAAGGCAGCGCCACCAATCATTTGGAGAATTATCAATTATATAAAGTTTTTCAATGCATACTGAATCAAAAACTGATTTTAGTACTGTTTGCACCTGAAATTTTGGTGTATTATATAAAACTATACTTGCAGTAATCATACATGCCTCCTGTTAGATTTAATTTAGAATAATTTAATTTCATAAAG
>NZ_CAMHSK010000047.1 GCF_946187725.1 uncultured Treponema sp. | reverse complement strand
CGAGTAGCGTGAAGAGACTGTGTAGCATCACGCAAAACAAGTTCAGAAATACCAATTTTCTTAGCCATTTTTTATCCCCTATTTAGTTCTTTTCGTGCAATGCAGTTGCGATAGCAGCAACGATTGCTTTTTGGTCTACAGCGGCAGACGGTGCAGCCGCGACATCTGCTTTCGGCTCTTCTTTATCAAGACCTGCAGCATGAACGAAAAGTCGAAGACCGTTCATACAAACAATCATGATAACGAGGAAGCTGAAAACAACACACATACCAAGCAGAGTAAGGATAATACTCTGGTTAAGCATTTCAGCGATTGTCATAATTCCTCCAACGGATATGAATGCATAAAATATAAAATTTGGATAAAATTATACCCGACTTTTCCGATTTACTCAATGTAAGAAAGCGTAAATTTTGACGATAATTTCTAGCATACACTCATGAATTTATATCAAAATTTTCATTTGACTTTTAGATTTTCTCTATTAAAATTAATGCATTATACTTTCCAGGGGGTACTATTTTATGGAAAACATCAAGGGAACACAGACCGAAAAAAATCTTCAGACAGCATTTGCAGGCGAGTCTCAGGCCCGAAACAAATACACTTACTATGCGAGCAAAGCCCGAAAAGACGGATTTGAGCAGATTGCTGACATTTTTGAAGAAACAGCACGCAACGAAAAAGAACACGCAAAAATCTGGTTCAAGCTCTTGCATGACGGCGATGTTCCTTCAACAATCGACAATTTGAAAGATGCCGCTGACGGTGAAAATTTTGAATGGACTGACATGTATGCAGGATTCGCAAAGACTGCTGCAGAAGAAGGCTTCCCAAGAATCGCGAAGCTCTTTGAAATGGTCGGTGCAATCGAAAAAGAACACGAAGAGCGATACCGAAAATTGCTCGACAATGTTACCGGCGAAAAGGTGTTCAGCAAAGACGGCGATGTCATCTGGCAGTGCGCAAATTGCGGTCACATCGTAGTTGGCAAAAAAGCTCCTGGAGCATGCCCGGTTTGTATGCATCCACAGAGCTTCTTTGAAGTCAAAAAGAATAACTACTAGATTTTAGAACAAATCGCTCATGCCGTAGAGTTTTCCTTTTGAAAGGGAACCTGCGGCAATTTTTGCAGCCAGTTTTTCAAGCGCAACCACGCTGCCCCTTGCAAAACCTTCGCGGCTTCGGGCACGATGAGTAAGCTCAATCGAATCAGCTGGTGAATCAAAAAATACAGTGTGTGTTCCAGGCACAGAGCCTACACGGGTAGAAGAAACATGAAGTTCATTTGCCTTTGGCTTTTCGTGGAACGCATCAAACACCATCTCAGTTTTTGATTTATTTCCGTTCATTACACGGCGGGCAACTTCAAGGGCCGTTCCGCTCGGAGAATCAGCTTTCTGATTATGGTGAGCTTCCCAAACCGCAACATCATATTCAGAATACTCAGACATAATTTTGGCAGCTTCTTCAACGATTTTATAGAACATATTCACGCCGATTGAAAAATTTGACGAGCGCATGCAAGTTCCGTTTGATGAAGCACAGAGTTTTTCGATTTCAGCCTCTGACTTTGCCCATCCGGTAGTTCCGCACACAACAGGAAGTCCGAGAGGGATAAGCGCATTTAAATTTCCAAGAACAGCCGTCGGATGAGAAAATTCAATCACTCCGTCAGCACCACTATTTTTTACCGCTTCAGCCACAGCAGCATAATCACCTGCGGCAACAAGATTAGAAGCATCTTTTGAAACAACATCAATGGTAGCAACAACTTCATGCCCCATTGCCTTAGCACAAGTTTCAATCATGTGCCCCATTTTTCCATATCCAACAAGTGCAATTTTCATAATTCACCTCTTTTTTTATGTATTATATAGATAAGACCGAATTTAGAACAGAGAGAAGTATCGCCTGATACCAAGCGAAAATCCCATGAATGTATCATTTTTATTTTCGATGATATCAGAGTCGGGCGCATCATCGGAACAGGAAACGCCAAAGAACTTGAGTGACGCAAAGAATTCATAAGCATTCTGCACGATTCCGATATGCAAATCCCAGTCAAGAGGGAAATAATCTCTATACTGCTGCGTTGCTATTTTCCACTCCAAAACCAGCGGGTCAATCGGATAAGAACGCAGCAAAAGCCCGATACTATAGCCGTTCTTGAATTTCCTTAAATCTTCTCCAAACCAGGTCGAGTACTGAATCAGAAGATTAGCGCTCAAAATGTTCGTCTGCAAAAGCGAAATCTGGCCGCCCAGCTTCAAATTGTCACGCAATCCCTTTTTATTGAAGAAAGTTTCTCCGTCCTGAAAATTGTACAAGGCAAGATTCTCGAAAAAAGGTCCGACATACGGAAAAAGAAGGCCTTCAAAGCGGGTCTCGTTACCTGCCCCAAATCCATGAACATAAACAAGGGAAGTATCAAATGAAAAACGATTGCGGCAGCAGTCGCTCCGGTCACGAACAATATAATTTCCGTCAGCAGGAGAAGAATCCGGGCAATAAGGATAATCAAGGAAACGCACTGTATTCAGCCAGTAATACGCGATTCCCAAGCCGACTACAACAAGAGCAAGAAATGTAGCGAACAAATCATCAGCCGTATCTTTATCTGAATCACGCCCATTTGAATTAAAAGAAAGTGAAGAAAGCCGCCCCCTTTCAGACAGCGAAGACGAAAGAGCAGAAGCCGGAAAAGTAATCGTGCTGGCCGAAAGATTCACCCGAAGCGAAAACAAGATGCAGGCTAAGATGATGATTTTTTTCATATTTGCTCCAAAACGCTTTAATTCACAACTTCATCGAAAAGTGCTTCGTATAAAGTTTCCATATCACTGTTTGCCTTTTTGATTGTAACAGTCATTCTTCTGGCAAGACAGAGCATGACACGATAACCAAGAATTGGCTCTTTTTCGCAAAGTTCCTTAAAACGCTTGCCAGTGATTTCGCAGGTTCGGCAGTCAGTGGTGGCGATAACTGTGGCACCTCGCTTATCAGTGCCGATTAAAGCCGCCTCACCAAAAAAGATTCCCATGTCCGCGCTCAGATTGGCAAGTGCAATCCGGTCTCCAGCCATTGTATTTCTGAAAACCTGAACGCTCCCGGAAGTGAGTATATAAAAGCTTTCGCCGTGCTCGCCCTCTTTTATGATTTCCTCACCAGCTTTGAAAGTGTGAAGACGCAGCTCAGAATAGACCATTCTGAGAATCCGCATGTCGTTCTCATTATCAGCCTTAAAATCCGAAAAAAGCTGAATTTTCAAGAGCTTAGGAAGCACTTCCTCAAAAACATCCAAATTTTCTGCCATAAAAGAATCTCCATTTAATTGCTCACTGCTAATTGCTCACTGCTAACTGTCTTTTTCCCTTTTACGAAAATTGCCTTTGTGTGCGGTTGAATCACGAAATCATCTGCCGGAACAAGAAGCGGATCGTTGCTTTTAAGTGTCTTGATTTTTTTGAGGTTTCCGACAATCTTTTTGACATCGGGATTTTTCTGAGCTTCACGAAGGGCATCCTGCCGCCGCATGTAGAAATTACCTGTATTTTGGAGCAGGCCAATCAAAACAGAGCCGGTCGCAAAAAAACTTCTGAGTTCGGCATAAGTCCTTCCAATATAAGAAGATGGAATATCCTCGATAAGGATTCCAGAATCAGCATCTTCACCAATAAGTTCACGGATTACATTTGAGTAGCCCATGCCGCTTGAAGCCGTCGCAAGAAGACTGTGCTCATATTCGCTTGTAAGAATGATTTCATCACAGTGAGCCATTTCAAGATGACTCTGAAACTTTGAATCGTAAAGTTCTGCCGCAATGTAAAGTTTGGGATTTAAATTCTTCATTGTGAGAACTGCAAGAACGGTGCGGCTGTCCATTTCCATTCTTGAGAAATTCTTTGAGCGGTCAGAAATGATAAGAACCCGCTCTGCATCCTTGATTAAAGCCCGGTTGAGCGTTTCGGCCTCGCTGAAATCCCCGGAAACATACTGCAAATCCTTAAAACGAGCCTGATTGCGGATTTGCTCTATATTTTCGCTTGCCGTATCGTTAATCAATACAATCATGTCTGGGGTGATATCTGGATTTGAGCGGAGAACAGTGTCGAGGATTCGTTCAAATCCCTCTCTGTAACCGCAGAGCAGAAAATGACCTTTTAGATTCTTCATTCTTTTCAACCCCTTGTTTTTTTTCATTTGCATTTCCATGAATATGGAAGCGATTTTACCGGTAAGCGTACTAAAAAGGAGGATTCCTGAAAGGAGAATGATAAAACTGCACAGTCGCCCGATTGGAGTGACCACGCAGATATCATAATAGCCCGCAACGAAAGCGATAAGGAAATTCCACACGCTGTCGCCGTAATTGTTCATCGTAACACCGGCTTCATACCGCCACACGATGTCAATCAGCACAATCATGATGGCGATAAAAGCAACCAGCACATAAGTGAACGGATTCTTCAGGACAGCGAGAAGATTACGCTTTAGGCTGCGGGCAAGTGATTTTTTGGACATTAAAACAATGCCTTGTGCAAAATGCTCACAACATCAGCAGCCTGGCTGTCATCAACGAGCATTGAGATGTTTACCTTGCTTGCGCCCTGTGAAATCATCTGAACATTGATGCCGTTCTCATTGAGTGCCTTGAAAGCATCCTCAAGGATTGAGCTTGAATGTTTTGCATCACAGATGAGGGTAACGATTGCCTTGTTTTTTGTAGCCTTTACTTCAGCGATTCTGCCGATATCTTCAAGAAGACCTGTCAAATCAGCCTTTGTGTTGACCGTGAGTGAAACCGAAACCTCAGAAGTTGCGATTACATCGATTGAAATATTCCATTTGAGGAACTGATTGAAAATGTGCGCCAAAAATCCGCAGGCATTGAGCATTCGGCTTGACTGAATATCAATAAGAGTGACATTTTTAACATTTGTGATTGCAGTGACTCTTGGTGTTTCGCCGGAATGTTTTTCAACGATTACAGAACCTGCACTCTTGATGTTATAGCTGTTCTTTACGCGGACAGGAGTGCCTGTTTTGCGGCAAGGAATCATGCTTCGTGGATGAAGAACCTGAGCACCGAACATTGCAAGTTCCTGTGCTTCTTCGTAAGTGACTTCCGGAACAGTGCGCGCTTCCTTTACGATTCGCGGGTCTGTAGTAAGGATTCCGTCTACATCTTTCCATGTCTGAATTTCGTCGGCCTTCATTGCCGCACCAATCATAGTTGCGCTCAAATCAGAACCACCGCGACCAAGAGTTGTGATAATGCCGTTCTTGTCCTTTGCGATAAAGCCTGTAACAATCGGGATTTCGGTCTGCTTTCCGTTTTTGTAATCGCCGAGAGCCTTAGGGATGTTTTCCCAGACATCATCAAGAAGTTCAGCAGACATGTAATTTGAGTCTGAAACCATGCCGATATCCCAGGCATCATAAAATTTTGCAGGAGTTCCTTCTTTTGCAAGATATGCCGCCATCATGCGGACGCTCATTCGTTCACCGAATGAAACAAGGTAGTCACGAGTGCGTTTGGTAAGTTCGTGGAGCATTGAAATACCGGTAAGCAGGAATTTGAGTTCTTCAAGAAGCTCTTTGATTGCCGGAACATCGATTCCGAGTTCTTTTGCAGTATCGAAATGAAGCTGCTCAACTTTAGCAATATCAACAGTGCCGTTAACAGCCATATCAGCCGCATCAAGAAGATGGTCTGTTGTGTCGCCCATTGCGCTCAAAACAACGACCGGTTTTTCATCTTTGTATGCCTGTATAATAGAAGCAACATGGCGGATTCGCTCCGCATTGGCAACTGAACTGCCACCGAATTTCATTACTATCATAATTGTGTCCTTTTCTTTAATTTTTCTTATAAAAAGCATTTTAACAAAAGATACGATTTGAGACAACTTGCAAAATCTGTGCTATAATCAGATTTATGGAACTAAGAAATGCAACTTACGGAATTGTCGGCCTTGGAATCATGGGCGGTTCCTTCGCAAAATCAATCCGACAGAATATTTTGAGTCAGGCTGGAAGTACTGGTAAAGTTCTTGCCTGCAACCGCAGCACGGCCTGTCTCTCACAGGCAAAATCAGAGGGCGTTGTTGATGAAACCTTTACAAGCGACAGGGTGAGCGAAATGCTTCCTTTGTGCGATGTGCTTTTCATCTGCCTTTATCCTCATGCCACACTCGAATTCATGAAGGAACACCGCGACCACTTCAAAAGCGGTGCAATAGTAACGGACATTTCTGGTGTAAAAGGGATTTTTGAAAAATCAATGCCCGAAATTCTCCGTCCTGATGTTGATTTTATAATCGGTCATCCAATGGCTGGCGGCGAAAAAGAAGGCTATGCAAATTCAAACGCTCAGTTCTTCGTAAACCACAACTATATTCTCTGCCCTTCGGATTTCAACAAGCCCGAAAATCTCGATTTCATGCGTACTCTCGTTGCCGAAATGGGCTTCACAAGAATCACCGAAACCAACTGCGACACGCACGATTATAAAATCGGATTCACGAGCCAGTTATGCCATGTTATTGCAAGTGCCTTGGTCGAAAGTGCCGAAGACCCCGAAATCACTGCATTCGGTGGCGGAAGTTTTGAAGATTTGACAAGAATCGCAATGATTAACGCACCGCTCTGGACAGAGCTTTTTATCTCCAACAAAGAAAAACTCATCAATCATATTGAGAATTTTGAAAAGCAGATGGAAAGATTCAAAAAATACATCGCCGAAGAAGATTCTGAAAAGCTCAAGGATATGCTCACCCACACGAGGGAACAGCGCCTCAAAATGGGAGCAATCCGCACCGTTAAAAAATAGCTGGGGGCTAGCCTAGTGCGCCGGGTGCTGAGCAGCCCGGTCTATTCAACCATATCCACGATTGAGAACGCATTTTTGCCGGATTTTTTGACTTTGTACAATCCCTGGTCAGCCGCGTTATAAATCTTCTCAAAAGTGCCCGGTGACTGCGGACCTTTGCAATAACTGATTCCGATTGAGCAGGTGACATTGATACCGATTCCGCTCTTTTCGAAGTAATCTTTGATTGCAATCTGCAGGATTCGCATTTTTCGCTTCAATGCATTGAGGTCTGAAACATTCCGCATGAAGACGGCAAATTCGTCACCACCCATGCGGCCCTTTAAGTCACCGCCACGGAATGTTGAAAGCAGGATATTTGCCACGGAAACAATTACATAATCACCTTTTGCGTGGCCAAGCAAGTCGTTTACTGCCTTAAAGTTATCGATATCAATCATTATGAACACACCGATTTCATTATCACCCTGATGCGAAAGAATTCCATTGACCATGCGCTCAAATGCAATATGATTGAAAAGACCCGTCATCGAATCACGGTTCGCAAGGTTCATTGCCTGCTGGATTTCGCGGTCTTTCTTTTGTTTAGTGTGCATCATTAATAGAAGGAAAATGGTCGTTGCCAAAAGAAGAACGAAAATCGCGCATAAAATGCAGAACACAATCAAATGCTTTTTGATAAATGCAACAAGGCTGAGATTTGCATTCATGTTTCGTTCCATGAAATTCTCGAACATCGAGGAAGTGAGCGTGTAAATCGATTTATCAAGGACTCCGGCAAGTTCACTGCCATGTTTGCGGGAAATTCCAATCGAGACAGAAACTGAATAACCCTCGTCCGAGACAGTGAGTTTTGTACAAAGCCGGTTCATGATGTAATATTCGACTTCAAGCAAAGGCATCAGCGTGAAATAATTGCTGTTTTTTTCTAGGGCTTCAAAACATTCGGCGGCCGTATCAAAATCAATTGTCTGCGTGATGTTGAAATGTGATTCGATGTAATTGTTTGAATACTGACGGCCTTTTATTCGTGCAAAAACCGCACCTTCATCAAGTTTTGCCTTTAAGTTTTTGACGCATACAATTTTTTGTGAAAGAAGGCTGCTCGTGGGTTTGATTAAAGCCAAATCTTCAGGAGAGATAAACTCATTTACGGCATAGATAATATCGGCATCCCCGTCTCTAACCAGGGATAAAGCTTCTGAATAAGTGTGAACCGGAATGTATGAGAGTTTGACTCCGATATTGCGCGCAATTGTTTCAATCTGATCGATTATGATTCCACCGAATTTTCCGTCATTGAGGGCACAGTACGGGGCTTCCTTCATGACAGCCGCAATAATCCAATTTTTGTTATTTTTGATATAGTCAAGTTCCTTGGGAGTAAACTTGTTTGCTGAATAGCGGGCAGAAGGCACATAGCGGGAACGAAGACTTGAAACAAAAGAAGGATGAAGAAGGAAAAGCATCGAAAGCGCGGAATTCAAATCATCAAAAACAGCCTTGTTTGCCTTTGTGCTTACAAGATACATGAAAGTGTTTTCGATTGTGGCAACAACAGAAAAATCCTGCGGAACAGTAAAATCAATATCAGCGTAAACATCGATTTTTTCTTCTATTAAATCAGCATGGATTTGCTCAAAAGTGTCATAGTAAAAATAAGTGGCCGTAATATTCTGATTTCTTACATAATCGAAAACTTTTTGCCTTAATCCTTCGGGGCCATGATTCATAATTCCGATACGAAGATTTTTCATATCAGGCACGCGATTGGAAGCAAGAACCATAGAACCGACAGCACTCGGAACGGCAGAAATCAGAAGATTTCCATTGATGTCAGCGTCACGTCCAAAAACAGGAATTATGTCGATTTTGCCTTCTTTGAGCGCGGGAAGAATATGTTCCAGATCTACTTTAACATATTCAAAATTGTAGTCACAATAGCGGTTAAGATTGTCCAAAAATTCAGACACATACGACGATGCTCCGTCATTACCGGTGCGCTCATAAAGCACATCGCTGTCAACCTGAGGAACTCTGACAGTCCTTGACGGAACCTTTTCTGCACACAACGGCAAAAGCCCCGAGAAAAAGACGATGAAGCAGATGGAAAGCCGTATAAATCTCATTTTAATATTATAGCATAGGATTTATTTTTTTGGCAGTTTTTTTTCTGTGATAGACAAAATCCCCCTCATAATGCTACAATAATTCGTTATGAACAAAGACGAACTTTTGGACAAGGCAATCCGCCGCGTGCCAGATTTCCCTAAACCGGGAATCTTATTTTTTGATGTTACAAGCATTCTCACGAATCCGGCCGCTTTCAAGCACACACTTGACCGCATGGTTGAAATCTACTCAGCAAAAAAAATTGACGCAATCGCAGCCGTTGAATCACGAGGATTTGTATTTGGTGCGCCTCTGGCAGAAAGGCTTGGACTCCCGCTCGTATTGATTCGCAAAAAAGGAAAGCTCCCAGGCGATGTCTACAGTGCCAGCTATTCTCTTGAATACGGTGAAGCCACAATTGAAGCACACAAGGCCGACATCGAAAAGGGTAAAACCTATCTCGTAATCGATGATTTAATCGCAACAGGCGGCACACTTACAGCCAGCAAAAACCTCATCGAACAGGGCGGCGGTACCGTTGCAGAATTCTTCGGCGTAATCGGCATCCCAGAGCTGAATTACAAAGAAGCCCTCGCCCCCACCCCAGTCACAACTTTGATTGATTTGTCAGAAAAATAAAATCGGAACAAAAAAATACCCTCGGTTCATCGCCGAGGGTTTCTTGTTTATAGGCTTAGATTATGCGCGTTTCAAGTGGATTGCAAAGCCGCCTACTTCTTTGTCGAGGTAAACAACTTTGAGTGGAGAAGCGTTTTCTTTCCCCATCCATTTTGCTGTTTCCATGACAGGTTTGAATCCGTATGGCTCAAGGAATGCAAGTGCGCGCTCAACATTGTTGCAAACCATTGAGATGTGACCGTGAGTTCCGCGGCCGTTCTCTTTCATGATTTCAACCTGCTCAGAAGCGAAGATTGAAGAGTTGCCGAATTTTGAAGCGAATCCGAAGAGCTCGAACTGAGCTGCAATTTCTTTTGCTTCAGCTTCGTTCTTTGCATTGATTCCCATGTGATCAATGTGGAAGTTGTGCATTGCTTTTACAGCGTCTTTACAAATCTGAGTGATTTCGTCCCATTTGCAGCCTTCGATAAGAGGCTTTTTAACCATCCATGTTCCGCCCATGCAGAGGATGTTCTTGCGTTTTGCATACTCGCCGACGTTCTCAGTTGTTACGCCGCCAGTTGGCATGAATGTACACTGTGGGAAAGGACCGCCGAAGTCATCGATGATTTTGTATCCGCCCTTGCGTTCTGCAGGGAAGAGTTTGAGATGTGTAACGCCCTTGTTGATACAAGCTGTGATTTCTGATGGATTTGAGATTCCAGGCATTGTCGGAATGTTGTTTTTGATACACCAGTCAACTACATCTGGGTTGTATCCTGGGCTGACGATAAATTTTGCTCCAGCCTTAACAGCCTTTTCTGCCTGCTCGACATTGAGGACAGTACCTGCACCAACGAGCATGTTTGGTTCAGCCTTAATCATTGCCTCGATAGCTTCTGCCGCACATGCAGTACGGAAAGTTACTTCGCTTGCTGGCAATCCGCCCTTTACAAGTGCATGTGCCAAATCAGCTGCCTTTGAAGCGTCTTCGATTGCAACAACAGGAATAATACCGATATCACGGAATGTGTCATAAATGTCTTTTGCCATTTCCAGCTCCTATATAATCAAATTAATTCTTCTATATATTATAATTGAATTCAGTTTTTTGCTTTGATAAAAACTTACCAATATTTTCAAAAAAAAGTCTTTTAAAGTGCCGGATTCACACTTGTAAAAATTTTGTCGTCTGATAAACTTAATTCACTATGCTGAACAATAATAATTTGAGCTTCGAAGAAAAAATCAAAAATCTGCGTATAAGCTGGGAAGCCAGTGATAAAAAACGCGATGCAGGTCTTACCGAACCAGAGCATTTAAAAACCTTCTACAACATTTCATACGGCCCGCACGGTGAAAGCAATCTCCTCGACATTTACATGCCGGACAACATAAATCAAAAAAACAGCACAATCGTTAACATTCATGGCGGCGCATGGATTTACGGCAGCAAAGAAATTTACAAATTCTACTGCATGGCGCTTGCTACGCGGGGATTTGTCGTTGTAAACATCAATTACCGTCTTGCCCCGGAAAATCTTTTTCCAAAAGCACTTGAAGACATCAATCAGGCACTTACTTTCATCGAAAAACATGGCGAAGAATATTGCGTCGACAAAGAAAATCTCATTCTTGTCGGAGATTCCGCAGGCGGTCAGCTCACAAGCCATTATGCAGCGATTTTCACAAATCCAGAATTCGCAAAGCTTTATGATTTTACGCTACCGAATATAAAAATCCGGGCTGTCGGCTTAAACTGCGGTCTCTACAATCCAAAATCAGCAATCTTAAACAGCACTGACAGTCATTACAAAATCTATCTTGGAGAAGATGCCAATTATTCAAACAAAGAGCTCATGAACAAAATCGATGTTTTCTCGCACATCACTTCAAATTTCCCGCCGGCATTCATCACAAGCAGTTACAGGGATTTCCTTCTTCACGAAGCCCAGCCGATGTATGATTTATTAAAAAGTAAAGGCGTTGAAGCAGAGATAAAAATCTACGGAAACAAAGACAACCCGAAAATCGCTCATGTATTTCATGTGAACTGCAAGCTCCCCGAAGCAAAGCTCTGCAACGACGAAGAATGCGAATTCTTCAGGCGATTTATAAATTAAACAGCAGAATATAGAAAAACTTCTCTGTTTTTGATAAAATGCTTTCATTATTTTTAAAGAATCAGAGGCATTTAAATGTATCCTTTTCAGAACATCGAACCAAAATGGCAGAAATACTGGGACGAGCACAAAACTTTCCGTGCCGTCGAAGATGAATCAATTCCAAAAGAAAAACGACGCTATGTTCTTGATATGTTCCCTTATCCAAGTGGAGCCGGCCTTCATGTAGGTCATCCGGAAGGCTACACAGCTACCGACATCTACTGCCGCTTTTTGCGCATGAGGGGCTACAATGTTCTTCATCCGATGGGATACGATGCATTCGGTCTTCCTGCAGAAAACTACGCAATCAAAACAGGCACACACCCTGCAACTACAACAAACGCAAACATCGAGCACTTTACTCAGCAGATTAAGGCCCTCGGTTTCTCTTATGACTGGGACCGCGAAATCCGCACATGTACACCGGATTACTACAAATGGACTCAGTGGATTTTCCTCCAGCTCTTTAAGAAGGGCTTGGCTTACGAAGCTGAGACTCCAATCAACTGGTGTCCAAGCTGTCTTACTGGTCTTGCAAACGAGGAAGTAAAAGAAGGTCACTGTGACCGATGTGGCGCTCAGGTTACTCACAAAGTAATCCGCCAGTGGATTCTCAAAATCACAGCTTATGCAGACCGCCTGCTCGAAGACCTGGAAGGCCTGGACTGGCCGGAAAGCGTTAAGGCTATGCAGCGCAACTGGATTGGCCGCTCAGAAGGTGCAGAAGTCAACTTCACTGTTGCCGACAAAGACGGAAAACCAACTGACCAGAAACTCACAGTCTACACAACCCGCTGTGACACACTCTTCGGTGCAACTTACATGGTAATCTCACCGGAGCACAAGCTTGTTTCTTCCCTCACAACTCCAGAACAGAAAGAAGCAGTTGAAAAATATGTTGAGGCAGCCGCAAAGAAATCTGACCTTGAACGCACAGACCTTGCAAAAGACAAGACCGGTGTATTCTCAGGAAGCTACGCAATCAACCCTGTAAACGGCAAGCTCATTCCAATCTGGATTGCAGACTATGTTCTTATTTCTTACGGAACTGGTGCAATCATGGCCGTTCCAGCACACGACACACGAGACTGGGATTTCGCAAAGAAGTTCGGTCTTCCAATCATCGAAGTACTCAAGAGCGAAGTTGACGTTCAGAAACAGGCTTGGACAGAAGACGGAATCCATGTAAACTCAGACTTCCTCAACGGTCTCAACAAAAAAGACGCAATCGCAAAGATGCTCGAATTCCTGGGCGAAAAGGGAATCGGCAAAAAGGCCGTAAACTACAAGCTCCGTGACTGGGTATTCAGCCGCCAGCGATACTGGGGTGAGCCAATTCCTCTGGTACACTGCCCGGACTGTGGCATCGTTCCAATCCCAGAAGAAGAACTCCCGCTTGAATTGCCGAATGTCAAAACTTATCAGCCAACAGGCACTGGCGAGTCTCCATTGGCAGGAATCGATTCATGGGTAAACTGCAAATGTCCTAAGTGCGGAAAAGACGCAAAACGCGAAACAAACACAATGCCTCAGTGGGCAGGAAGCTGCTGGTATTACCTGCGCTACATCGACCCAACGAACACAAAATGCTTTGCTGACAAGGCAAAAGAAAGCTACTGGATGCCGGTTGATTTGTATGTAGGTGGTGCAGAGCATGCCGTTCTTCACCTTCTCTACGCACGATTCTGGCACAAAGTTCTTTATGATTTGGGAGTTGTCTCAACAAAAGAGCCGTTCCAGCGTCTTATCAACCAGGGCATGATTACATCATTCGCATTCCAGAGAAAATCAAAGTCACTCGTCGCTGTTGATATGGTTGACGAAAAAGACGGCAAGTTCTATTCAAAGGAAGATGGCGAAGAGCTTGAGCGCGTAATCGCAAAGATGTCAAAATCTCTCAAAAACGTCGTAAACCCAGACGAGATGATTAAGAACTACGGAGCTGACAGCGTTCGTATGTACGAGATGTTCATGGGACCGCTCACAGTTTCAAAACCGTGGAACACACAGGGCTTAATCGGCGTAAACCGCTTCCTCGACAAAATCTGGACATTGAGCGACAAGCCTTTGACAGACATTGACATCAAAGGAAAGCTCGACAAAGACCTTGCCGCCCTCCGCAAAACTTATGCGAAGACTGTCAAAAAGGTCACAGAGGACACAAACAACCTCGACTTCAATGTAGCGATTTCTCAGATGATGATTTTCGTGAACGAAGCAAGCAAGTTCGACTCACTTCCACGCGAAATGTGGGAAGGATTTGTTCTTCTTCTCGCTCCATATGCACCACACTTGGGCGAAGAGCTTTGGGAAAAACTCGGTCACAAAGAAAGCTGTGCTTATGCAAAATGGCCTGAGTTCAGCGAAGAGTTCTGCAAGGACGACACAAAAGAGTTCCCCGTCATGATTAACGGCAAACTCCGTGCAAAATTCGAAGCCGCTGCAAACGCAGACAACGCAACTCTCGAAGCAATGGCAAAAGAGACCGAAGGCTTCAAAAAGTTCACCGAAGGAAAGACAGTTAGTAAAATAATTGTTGTACCAGGCAAATTAGTGAATGTTGTTGTAAAATAAAAATTAGCAGTGTGCAATTATTACGGGACATCGTAACGCTCGTCCCTCAAGTTCTATTGCTCGCCTAAAAAAGATTTTCCCTCAGTTCAATTGTACAAACAACTGGACTGAGGTATTTTTTTGTGCGGCTTCTTTTTTTCAGTTTGTTTTTCGCGGGGCATGTGATATAATTTATCTGTGTTGAAAAAAAAGCTTTTTTTAAGTTTCTTCTTTCTCGCCCTGATTTTTACCTCCTGTGCCAGCTACAAGGATTTTGCACAGGTAAGCCTTGATTTAACAGACAGTTTTTATTGGGCACCATGCACAAAAGAATGCACTGTCCAAGACGCAGAAAATGCTGTTTTTCAAAAATTCTCCACCAAAGGAATGAGCAACATCCGTGATGTAATATCCGGCAAGCACGACTATGTGTGGCTTAAAATCAACTTCTGTCTGCCAGAATTTTTAAGAGAGAAGCAACTCGGTCTTTTCATCTCCTACCTGCATTTTGCGGACAAAGTATGGGCCAACGGTATTTATGTGGGCGGCTACGGTAATTTTCCACCAAACGAACGAAGCCCTCTCTGGGAACCGCACCTTTACGCAATCTCTAAAGAAGCACTTAACGCAACAGAGCAGAATACAATCTTAATCAAAGTCTATTGCAAGGGCAGAGCCGGCATTTCTGACAAAGTTATTCTTGGAGCATACGATAAAATCAGGGAAATCCACCGCTTCCGCATATTCCTTCAGTCGAGCATATACATTTTTGCAGAAGGCGCAATGTTCTTCGCGGCAGTTTCCTTCTTCCTTATCTACATCTGGCGCAAAAAAGAAAAGGAATACATTACCTTCTCTTGCATAAGCCTTTCATCAATGATGCTTACAACACCTTTTATCGCGCCGGACATTCCTCTGATTTACCCGAACCCTGTTCCATATCTGTTTTTCTTAAAAGTCACTTTTGGCGAAGGGCTTTATCTGATTGTATATTTCCTTTCAATACTGAACTTTGAATTCCTCAAGAAAAAAACACCCGAACCAATCAGAATTACGCGTATTGTCATATTGATTTTATCTACGCTTCCGACCGTCCTCGCTCCGAATCTTGACGCACTCACAAAAATCTGTCCGTTCACACTTGCACTCTCAATAATTCAGCTTGTGCTTCCATTCGTATATTTTGTCTTCACCAAAGATATAATCGGTACGAACAATAAAATACGCCTGAGAGTCAGCAAAGACTTCAGGGTTTTGAGTTCAGCTTTCATTCCGCTTGTCCTGGCAATTCCTCTCGACATAATCATAAAGCTCGTTTTGAAGAAAGTTGATCATCCGTATCTCTCGCTGATTGGATGGATGCTTACAATCCTCAATTTCATCCTCATTATCTCAAACCGCTATAACCGTGCAGTCGTTCAAAACGAATACCTGAATGTTCAGCTCCGCAATGAAGTTGAAAAGCAAACACTTGAGCTCTCTCAGAAAAACACAAAACTCGAAGAAGAAATAAGACGCGCCGAAACAGACCTTGAAATGGCATCGGTCGTACAGAAAAAATTCTTCCCCTATCCGCCCAAAAGCCTTCGTGGCTGGGACATCGCCGTCAGCTACAGTCCGCTCGACAAAGTTTCCGGTGATATGTACGATTTCTACACAAAATATGAAAATCTCAATGGATTTTCGCTGTTTGATGTTTCAGGCCATGGAGTTGCGGCGAGCCTTATCACCATGCTTGCAAAAAATATCGTCTACCAGTCGTTTTTACGCAACCGCAAAAAGAACGAGACTGTTTCCAGAACGCTTTATGAAATCAACAAAGAAATCATCGAAACAAAGGGCGAAATCGAAAATTATCTCACAGGTCTCATGTTCAGGTTCGGGGATTTTGACGAAAAAGACGAGTGCATAGTTGAAATGGCAAACGCCGGTCATCCTAATCCGATTCTCTACTCGGCAAAAAGCACGACTTGCGGTGAAATTGAATCAGGAAGCGCCGAAGAACACCACGGAGCAATCGGCTTGGATTTCATAACGGTTTCATTCCCGCAACGGACTTTCACTATGGCTCAATCAGACATTTTGCTGTTTTACACTGACGGATTAACCGAAGGCCGCAATTCTCAAAATGAAATGTTCGGAAAAGAGCGCGTGCAGCAAATCCTTAAAGCTGAGCACGAACATGACGCGCAGACAATCATGAACGCGATAATCGAGGAATATCAAGAATTCACGCAAGGTGTAAAGCGCGACGATGATATCACGATTGTAATAATGAAGAGAGAAAATTCAGCAGATTATATAGAAGAATTGATGGAGATTTAAATGATAACACAAAAGCAATGGTACGATGACGACGGAATCACTTTCCATTCAGAACACAAGGTTCAATTCTCACAAAGCGACTCACTCAAAAAAATGAGTCTGTATGAGCTGCTCAAAGTAACGAGCGATATGGCTGTTGAAGATTATGCACAGCGGGGCATGGACAGAGACACTCTCACTCAAAACGGCTATGCCTGCCTTGTTTCGCGGGTTGCCTTCAGATTCCACAGATTTCCGCGCGAAAACGAAAACTATGTGTTTACGACCTATGAAGAAAAAGCAGAACCATTGCAGCTTGTAAGGGCTTACGAATTCACTGCAAGTGACGGCACCCCGCTGATTACGGGATTGAGTTCCTGGCTTCTGGTTGACCCGGTCGCGCACAGAATCATACCGACCAAAAAATTTGATATGCGAAAGCCAGTCGAAACTTCAAAAGAACATGACTGTCTGAAGTACGGAAAAATTCCAATTCCTGAAGAGCTGGAGCTTTGGGATGAAAGAACAATCAAATACTCAGAAATTGACGGCAATAATCATGTGAATAATGCAAGATATGGCGCTTTCGTGGCAGATTCAATTCCAGAAAATATGCGGGATTTTGCCTTCACGGATTTCCGGCTCAACTACGCAAAAGAAGCAAAACTCGGCCAAAAACTGAGCATTTACGGCAAAGTAAACGAGGCTGAAAAAAAACTTACGATTGTCGGCAAAACAGAAGAAGGTACCTCATTCGAGGCGGAGCTTTACTGGTAAACAAAACTTGAAAAGACGCTTTTTCATTCTTTTTATCGCATTTTTCTCAATCAATATGCTCGCATCTGCTCAGTCGGATTCAAAAAGCATACACTCTTTCAACGGCATGAGGATTGCAAGAACACAAGAGCCTTTTCAAGTCATTTTTATCGATGCTAATCAATCTTTCGTAAGAATCATATTCAACAGTCCGGTCAACCCAAACACCGTCAGAAAAAAGGACATTTTCATAAACGGCCTTTCACTCGAAGAATTCGACCAGAACGCAAAAATCCGATTCAATACGAGCGGAAGGCTCCTTGAGATTCAAACTTCACTGCCAGCAGATTCAGAATCAGTAATTGAATTCAATGGGGCAAGAAGCTTTGACGAATTCCCCCTTAAAAGCAAACGATTTCCGTCAATCAAACCGGGATTTCGTCACGAATACAATAAAACCTCAGAAGCCGAAATAATCTTACCCAAGGAGGAAAAATCAAAATGAAGTCATTAGCCCAAAAAATCGCCCTTCAGTTCTTCCTCGTGCTGGCAGTCCTCGTACTTGGCATTTCAGCTATTCTCGTATCAATCGTTGCATCAAATATCCGTAAAATAAAAGATGCTGACATAAACGCTGCACTGACTACAATCAGCAATGCGGTCAAAAACGACGAATCAATCTACACGGCAGAAAGTGAAATTCCTTACTATATAACATACACAATCTATGATGCAGAAACAAAGGAAGTCATAGCGACAAATTCACCATTTATTCCGATTTTGCCCGAAACGAACGGAAAAGCCACCGCCCGCACCGAAAAAGATTTTTTTACCGACGGTGACCTCAACATCATCTATAACACGGTACGAATTGAAAAAGAAAACGCAACCTATGTGATTCAGCTTTCAAATTCACTCAAAGAAGACGAGCTTTTTGATATTTACAAGTTTATCGCACCAAAAGTTCTAGCGACAATCTTCATTCCGCTGCTTGTTATCTCGTATCTCGCGGCGTTCATAATCGCAAAACTCACACTCCGTCCAATCATCAGGATGACAAAGGCGGCCGCGAATATCTCAAGTTCCAATTTGGATGCAATGCTTGCTGTCAGTTCACGGCACGATGAGCTAGATTCCCTCGCCAGCACTTTCAATGAACTTTTTTCACGGCTAAAACAGGATTTTATTTCGGTAAACGCGGCAAACAAGGCAAAAACGAAATTTTTAAGCAACATGAGCCATGAAATCCGAACGCCTATCAATGCGGTTCTTGGACTCGACGAAATGATTCTCCGGGAAAGCACTGAACCCATCATTCAAAACTACGCCCGTGACATTCAATCGAGCGGAAAATCACTTCTTTCAATCATAAACGACATCCTCGACTTCTCCAAAATTGAAGCCGGCAAAATGGAAATTATTCCTGTTGATTACGATTTGTGCCTTACGGTAAAAGATTTGATAAATATGTCGGAAACGCGCGCACAGAAGAAGGGCCTTGATTTCATCGTCAACATAGACAAAAAGATTCCGCACAAACTGCACGGCGATGAAATTCGAATCAAACAGTGCATTCTTAACATCCTCTCCAACGCAATCAAATACACAATCACGGGTTCAGTAACCATGAACATCAGCTTCGAAAAATCACTAAACCCGCTTGAAAAAAACACCATCTATCTTAAAATACAGGTAATCGACACAGGCATCGGCATTAAAGAAGAAGAGATTCAAAAAATCTTCTCGCCGTTTGAACGGGCTGAAGAACGAAGGAACCGTTCAATCGAAGGAACCGGCTTAGGAATGAGCATTGTAAAAAGTCTCCTGTCGCAAATGGGAAGCCACCTTGAAGTAAAGAGCGAATACGGCAAGGGCAGCGATTTTTCATTCGTAATTGAACAGGAAGTGCTTGATTGGGAAGAAATCGGCGACTACGAAGAACGGAATGCGAAGCTGGAAGAAGAACAGGCCGTCTACAAAGAGAGTTTCCAGGCCCCCGATGCACATATACTCGCAGTTGACGATACACCGCTCAACCTCATTGTAATTTCAGGCCTTTTAAAAAACACGCGGATTCAGATAGACACGGCAGAAAGCGGATTCGATGCGCTCAAAATGGCACGCGACAAAGAATACGACATACTTTTGATTGACCATCGAATGCCAAAAATGGACGGAATTGAAATGCTCCATGTCCTTCGTGGAGACGAATCGAGCAAAAATCAGCATACGACCTGCATTGCGCTGACGGCAAATGCAATTTCGGGCGCAAGGGAAATGTATCTTGAAGCGGGATTCAAAGATTATCTTTCAAAGCCAATCGAAGCAAGCGCCCTTGAGGAAATGCTGCTTCACTATCTTCCCAAAGAAAAAGTTTTCCATGAAGGCGATGAAGGCTATATTGAGCAAGAAAAACAGACCTGGGATGGGGTTGAACGAAGAAAACCGCCGACAACAGGCAAAGAGATTATGGCCGTTCTCGAACTCTGGCAGGAGCTTTTTGACACAGACATTGCATCCGCCATTCACAACTGTACTTCCGGTGAAGTCTTCATGAATGCAGTGCGCAGTTTCTATGACTCAATCGAAGAAAAGGCTGATCTTATTGCGCAATTTGCAAGCGAAAGTGACTGGAATAATTACACCGTTTTGGTTCATGCACTCAAAAGCAGCGCAAGGCTCATCGGGGCAGAAGTTCTTTCGGAAAAAGCGGCTTTTCTCGAACGATACGGCGACAAGGCAAAAGACGGAGACACAGAAGCAATTCGTGCAATTCATGATATGACAGGCGAAGTTCTCTCTCTCTACAAAAGCTACATAAAAAAGCTCGCACCACTCCTCGGAAAAGGCACAGAAGCAGAAACGCTCCCGCAGATAAAAGAATCAGAATTTCAGGACGCAATGAACGCGCTCAAAGAAGTTGTATCTGTTTATGATTTTGACAGCGCTGACTCCATAATCGCAGAGCTTGAAAAATTCAGCATTCCGCCACAGTTCAGCGAAAAATACCAGAAAATAAAAAAAGCAGTGCAATCCGTTGATCAAAACGAAATAATGACACTACTCGGATAAAAAAATCCCCGCATCGGACACAGCCATTTCAGCCTGTTTGATGCGGGGTAAAAAGAGCTTTAAGTTCTAATTAGTCCTTTGCGCGCTCTACGAATGAACCGTCGCGTGTATCGATTACGATGCGGTCATCTGTGTTACAGAACAATGGAACTTTAACTTCCATACCTGTGTCGAGGGTAGCAGGTTTTGTTGATTTTCCTGATGTATCACCCTTAACGCCTGGCTCACAGTATGTGATTGTGCGAGTTACCTGGA
>NZ_CAMHSK010000046.1 GCF_946187725.1 uncultured Treponema sp. | reverse complement strand
GAAAGGCTCACGAGCCATTCTCTCCAGGAGCTAACCCGGCTTACGGCGCAGAGACAAAGGGGCTCGTAAAATCACTCAAATCTGTCGCAAAACTTCCGTATCACTACGCTCTCGATGGTATCTCAAACACACAGACAATCAACCCGTCTGCTTTGGGACACGATGAGGACGAGCGAATTGACAACCTCGTAAACGTCCTCGACGGATACTTCTCACGCGGCTCACACCACTTGAATGTAAACGTCTTCGGCGTAGAGAAGCTCAAGGACTGCCAGGCTCACCCAGAAAAACCTGAGTACGCTAACTTCACAGTCCGCGTTTCTGGTTATGCAGTTCGCTTCATCAACCTTACAAAAGAGCAGCAGGACGACGTTATCGCTCGAACCTGCCATGCTTCATTGTAATTAGATTTCAATAAAATCCCTCACAGAGTACACAAAGACCACAGAGGGATTTTTGAAAAGTAAAAAGTACACCTCAGTCTTATTCTTATCGCAAGCAATATGACTGGGGTGTTTTATTTCATATATATGTAATATTCCTCTGTGTACTCTTAAGCTCTGTGAGGAATTTTTTATAGATTTTCTTTCTTTTTTATAGACAGGCGTGATTTTGTTACAACAAATCATGCTCGGTTTTTATAATTCAGAGGTACTAAATGGCATTACAAGGATATATTCATCAGTTGGAATCTTTTGGTTCGGTTGACGGGCCTGGAGTTCGATTCATCATTTTCTTTTCGGGCTGTCCTTTCCGCTGCCTTTATTGCCACAATCCTGACACCTGGGAAATGACCCGCGGCAAGCTTTACACCGCCGACCAGCTTTTGGATGAAGCCGAAGGCTGCCGGGACTACTGGGGCAAAAAAGGCGGAATCACGGTTTCTGGCGGGGAACCGCTTGCACAGATTGATTTTTTAATTGAACTTTTTACAAAGGCAAAGGAACGCAACATAAACACTTGCATCGACACGGCAGGCGGTCCATTCAAACGCGAAGGTGAATGGTTTGAAAAATTCAAGCGCCTCATGGATGTTACTGATATCCTTCTTGTGGACATAAAGCACATCAATGAGGAAGAGCATAAAAAACTCACCGGCTGCACAGGCAAAAATGTACGCGAAATGTTCGCTTATCTTGACGAAATCAAAAAGCCAATCTGGATTCGTCATGTCCTTGTTCCAGGAATCACCGACAACGACGAATATCTCACACAAACCAGGGATTTTATCCGCACACTTCATAATGTAGAGCGGGTTGAAATCTTGCCCTACCACGGACTTGCAATCACCAAGTACAAGGATTTGGGAATTGCCTACCCTCTCGAAAAAACGGAAAGCCCCACTCAAGAACGCGTGGAAAATGCCAGACGCATTCTTGAATGTGACAAATATACTAAATGGAAGGACTAATTGAAGCGGAAAGTTTGCCTGCTTTTTGTTTTAGTCTTTCAGGAAGACGATGTGTTTTTTCGGTTGTCTGCCAGAGCCACTTCCAGTCAGCAGCCGAAAGTTCTTTTTCTGTAGCACGCCACTGCCAGTTGTGACCAAGGGTTGACGGCGTGTTCATTCTTCCCTCTACACCTTTTGCAAGAATATCCTGCATTGTAAGAATACAAGTGTTTGATTTGCTCTGAAGTGCGGCCTCCATCATTGCCTTGTTCAAACCGCGGTCTTTCTTTAATCCGAAGTATTCAAGAGCCTGTTCAACCGATTCTTTTGGAGCAGATTTCGTCCAGCCCAAAATTGTATCGTTGTCGTGGGTTCCTGTATAAACGACAGAATTTTCGATATAATTCTCAGGAAGATAGTCATTTTCATCACGGGTGTCAAATGCAAACTGAAGGACATTCATTCCTGGGAACCCTGTATCCTTCAAGAGTTTTCGGACATCTTCAGTCAAGAATCCCAAATCTTCGGCAATAATCGGTTTATCACCTAAATTTGCAACCTTAAACAAATCCATTCCCGGTCCTTTACGCCATACACCGTTTGCAGCAGTTTTAGAACCAGCCGGTATACAGTAATATGATTCAAATCCACGGAAATGGTCAATTCTGATGATATCATAAGTTTCAAGACAGCGATTCAGGCGTTTTTTCCACCATTCATAGCCTGTCTCTTTAAGGCGTTCCCAATTATATACAGGATTGCCCCAAAGCTGACCGTCTGCAGAAAAAGCATCCGGAGGACAGCCTGCCACTTCGATAGGATTTAAATTTTCATCAAGTGCAAAAATATCTGGAGAAGACCATACATCAACACTGTCAGCAGAAACATAAATCGGCAAATCACCGATAATTTTGATTCCCTTTGAGTTGCAATAGGTCTTTAAGCGGCCCCACTGAAGGAAGAAAAAGTATTGGAGCATTTTATGCATCAAAATCAAGTCTTCGTTATTTGAACGGAATGATTCGATTGCTTCAGGCTTTCGAAGGCGCAAATCGTCTTCCCAGCTAGAAAGCGGCGCACCTTTATGACTGTCCTTGATTGCCATAAAAAGAGCATAGTCATCAATCCAGTCAGCGTTTTTTTCGCAGAACTGACCGAAATCACAAGGAATATTCTTTACAAATTTCTTGAAAACCTTGGCATAAACAAGCGGACGCCTCATGTACAAAATGCCGTAATTAATTTTGCAAGAATCCCATCCCCAGTCAATCAATTCGAAATCAGAATAATCAAGATATCCGTCCTTAACAAGCTCATCAAAATCAATGAAGTATGGATTTCCTGCCGAGGTTGAAAAAGACTGATACGGAGAATCACCGTAACTTGTCGGACAAATCGGAAGAATCTGCCAATAAGACTGCCCTGCTTCACTGAGACGATCTACAAAATCATAAGCACTGCGCCCCAGGGTTCCGATACCTGCGCTTCCTGGCAAAGATGAAATGTGCATAA
Source organism: uncultured Treponema sp. (assembly GCF_946187725.1). Taxonomy (GTDB): domain Bacteria; phylum Spirochaetota; class Spirochaetia; order Treponematales; family Treponemataceae; genus Treponema_D. Next base: position 17,998 of record NZ_CAMHSK010000046.1, on the reverse strand, counting down.
GCACTCCGGAAGCCCTTTTATTCAATGTACCCATTTTTATATCCCCTTTTAACTTTTTTCTATATTTTTATAAAGATTCAGTACGCTTTCCCCCTCAACAAAATCAAAAGGAAGGAGCGTATGTTTGCTTTTTTCCTGAGATTCTATGCACTCAAGCAGGGCGGAAATTCCCTGCTCGGCCAGAAGTTCAGTTTTCTGCCGGATTGTCGTAATTCTCGGACAGAAAAAATCCGCAATGGAAATTCCATCGAATCCAACAACTGAAATGTCTTTCGGAACGGAAAGCCCCATATCACTAAGGCTTCGGACAGCACCGATTGCCATAACATCCGCCATTGTAAATATTGCCGTCAAATCCGGACAATTTTTCAGCAGGACTTTTACAGCAGCTGCCGCACCGTCAAAAGAATACTTTGACAAGGCATACTGTGTATCATAGTCAAAGTCCAGTCCGTGCTTTTTCATCGTCTCCAGAAAACTTTCATATCGCCTGACAGTTACTTCTGAAGACTTCAGTTCACCACCAATCACCCCGATTTTTTTATGCCCACACTTAATAAGATATTCCGTTAAATAGGCGCTGGCTTTTCTGTCATCGGTACTGACACTTGAAAGATTTTTATTGACGACAGAATCCGCACTGTTCGTAATCAGAACGCATGGAATCTGAATCTTCATAAAATCTTCACGGTAAATGTCCGGGTTTCCGCCAAGGAAGACCATACCAAGAGGCTTCTGCTCGTAAAAAATGCGTGACGCGCACTGAGCCTCATTGTCGTATTCATCAAGAAGGACCACACTCGTATTGTAAGGAAGGGCCTCAAATCTGTTCTGAATAATCTCCAAAAGAGAATTAAACAGGATATTTGAAGTACCCTTTACAAGAATGTAAATTGTCTTTCTTTCCTGCTCTTTTAAAAGCTTTGCGTTCTGATTTACGACAAAGCCATGTTTGTTTACCACAGCCTGAACTTTTTCTCTGGTTTCAGATTTTACACCGGGCTGTCCGTTTATGACGCGGGAAACCGTACCAACTCCCACACCACATTCTCTTGCAATATCTCGTATTGTCATTTTATCCCTTCACAGCTCCAGAAATTACACCGCTGATAATGTATTTTTGGGCAAAAAGATAAAAAGCGATGATAGGAATTATTGCAAGCACGAGCATTGCCATGAATCCGCCGTAATCAGTGGCACCGTAAGCCCCCTGCATTGCAATCTGAATTGCAACAGGAACGGTTTTACTGTCAGTTCCCAGAACAAGATATGGAAGAAGATAGTCATTCCAAATCCACATGGCATTGAGAATTGCGACAGTGATTGCCGTTGGCTTTAAAACCGGGAAAACGACCAGGAAAAATGTCTGTAAAGGACTGCAACCGTCAATTTCAGCAGCTTCTTCAATATCCATTGGAACCGACTTTATGAATCCGGCAAACATAAAGACTGAAAGCCCTGCGCCGAATCCAAGATAAACGAAATTGATTCCAACAACATTATCAAAATTCAAAAGATTTACGATGTATGTCATTGTATACATGACCATCTGAAAAGGAACAATCATGCTGAACGCAAAAAGATAGTAAAGCCATTTTGTGAATCGGTTCTTAACACGCACGATAAACCATGATGTCATCGAAGTACAGACAAGAATCAGGCCAACAGATGCAAGCGTAATGAAAACCGAGCGCAAAAACGCAAGGAAAAAGCCTGATGTTGAAAGACCGTTTATATAATTTGTAAGTCCGGCGAACATTTCATGGCGCGGCAAAGCAAAAGGATTGCTGGAAATGAAAAGGCGAGACTTAAACGAATTCAAAATTACAAGAGCAATAGGAATAAGGAAGAGAACAGAAAGCACAACGAGAGTGAGACTGGTTGCATTTTCTTCAGTTTTATTTTTCATTGTTCAACCTCCTTTTTTCCAGTAAGTTTAAGCTGAAGGAATGCAAGGACTGCGACAATGATGAAGAACACGACAGCCTTTGCCTGACCGACTCCCTGCCAGCCTACCCTTCCATAGAATGTGTTGTAAATGTTAAGGGCAAGCATTTCTGTACTGTTTTCGGGAGCGCCCGCCGTAAGGGCTAAATTCTGGTCAAACATCTTGAAAGTGTTTGCCAAAGTAAGGAATGTACAGATTGTAATTGATGGCATTACGATTGGGATTTTTACCCGGAACAAAATAGAAAGAGGTGATGCCCCGTCAATTTCGGCAGCCTCAAGAAGCTCTTCGGGAACATTCTGTAAACCTGCGATGTAAATTACCATCATGTACCCAACAAGCTGCCAGTTTGTAAGTACGACAAGTCCCCAAAAGCCGTATTCTGTTTTAAAAGTTATATCCACGCCGAATCTGGCAAGAACGCCGTTAATCAAAAGATTCCAGATATAACCAAGAACGATTCCGCCAATCAAATTCGGCAGGAAAAAAATCGAGCGGAAAAGCGTGGTTCCGCGAATCTTTTTTGTAAGCATGAGGGCCAGGGCAAATGCAAATACATTTACCGTGACCATTGAAACGAGAGTGAACAGAGAAGTAAATCCAAGTGCATGAATAAATTCTCCATCATAAGTAAAAGCCTTGATATAGTTCTCAAGTCCGACCCATTTGGCATTTGTGACAGTGTTGAATTTTGTGAACGAAAGCCCAATTCCCATAAGGAACGGAATCACAAAAAACAAGGTAAATGCAAGCAGAGTCGGGAGAACAAAAATTGGAAAATAGCGTGCAGATTTTCTCATTTTCAACTCCCGTAAAAATCAATTACTGTGCAGAAGCACTTTCTTTTGCCCAGCTTGAAACAACATCAGAAGCAACAGCAGTCCATTCTTTAGAGCCCTGTGCATATCGGAGCAAAGATGAACCGAAGTCGTCCTTGAATTTCTGAGACGGGAACAATGTGAAGTTCCATGGAACAGAATTGATTCCTGGTTTTGAAGTCCATGCGATAACCTCTTTTGCCAATGGGTCTGTTGGTCGCTCTGACTCAGAGAATGTGTCGAACGGAGCGATAAAGTGGAACTCATTTGTAACATAGTTTTTGCCGATTTCGCTAGAGAAGAGCCAGTAAATGAAGTCAGCAGCGGCCTTCTGGTCTGCCTCAGATGCAGCAGAATTGATTGAGAAGAAGTTTTCTGTACCAACGCACAAGCCCTGTGCTTCTTCACCGTCAACACCTGTATAAATAGGAAGATACTTTACATTCTCCGGAAGAACTTTGTTGCCCTGAACATCAGCAATCTGTCCCCAAGCCCAGTTTCCGTTCTGAACCATAATACAGTTTTCAAGAGCAAATTCTGACATAGAATCAACAACAGTCTTTGTACCGACAGTTTTGCGGTCAACAACAGAATAATCAAGATAAAGGTCGAAGATATTTCGGAAATTATCACCGAAAGAAAAATCAATCTTATTCGTTGCGTCAGAAGCAAGGTCTGTGTTGTTTGTTTTGAATTCGTAGTAAACAGGAAGATTTGCAAGGTGTGTCTGCCAGCGCCAGTCTTCGCCAGCCTTGAGTGAAGTAGAAGCGAAAACGCCTTTTACACCAAGTTTTTCAGCATTTTTCTGCATGTCAGCAACGATTTCCTTGAGTTTTGCAAAAGTGTTGATTTCGTCCATGCTGCTGTAGCTGGTCTCTTTTGAAGGAAGAGCAAAATAGCTGTCTGTAAGCGCCTTATTGTAAATGATTCCGTAGCCTTCGATTGCATAAGGAATTCCGTAAACGCCACCGTCAGCAGTAACAGCAATTGATTTGTCACTCAAATGCTTATAAAGCTCAGTGTTTTTGAGGTCAGCACAATAGTCCTTCCAGCGTGCATAACCTTTTGGTCCGTTAATCTGGAAAAGAGTCGGTGCTTCTTTTGTAGCCATTTTTGACATGAGTGTCTGCTCGTAAGAGTTGTTTGCGGCAGTCTCAACGATTACCTTTACGCCAGTCTGCTTTTCATACTCAGCGGCAAGCTGCTTGTACTGTTCTGTGACTTCAGGCTTAAAATTCAAGAATCTGACTGAAGCGGCTTTCTTTTCGCCACAAGAAACCAGCCCCATGAGCATCACTCCAGAGGCAAGAACTGAGAGAATTTTGTTCGTTTTTTTCATAACGCACTCCATTTTAGAAAATAATCGGGAATCTTGAGACCGCTTTATTTTGGAATCGTTTCCAAAATTCCCAGTCTTAAGTATATGTTTTAAGTACGGAAAAAGTCAAATATTTTGGTTTCATTTTCTGATTTTATGAATATTTTTTTAGAAAAAAGTGAATTTCTGACGAAAAATAATGCAGATTCTACAAATATTGAACTATTACGATATATTAGAATAAATGCCGAGTTTTACACTGTTCACTAAATGCAAAACCCGGCATTTTTCTATTTCATCTTACACAGAAAAAGAAGCAAGAATTTCAGTGAGCATTGGAATCAGCTGCTTCTTTCGGCTCACGACATCCTTTAAGAAATAGATTTTTTCGTCCTGTTTCGGGAAGTTCAAGAACTGAAGGAAACGCTCATCACCTGCAATCAGCATAATTGAACTGAGTGATGAAATGTCCGTCACAAGGAGAGCCGCAAACATTGCACCATGCTTTTTGCGCTCATTCTCCAAATCCGCAAGGAATTCATCTTTCCTATCAACGACTTCCTCTGTGCCATCGACCTCTATCTGGCTCACAGTGAAAGTCACTTTTCCCTCGTTATATTCTTTCATATCCTGATTTATGACTTCCAGCGGTGAACGGCCTGAAATTCGGCTTCCTGCCTTGATGATTTCTTCTCCAAGCGCCTTAACATCAAGTCCGGTCATTTTGGCAAGAAATTCTGCCGTTTCAACATCAAGGCTCGTAGTCGTTGCGCTCTGCAAAATCAGGGTATCACTCAAAATTCCACATAGAAGAAGTTTGGCCACATCAAGCGGAATTTCGATGCATTCTTCACGGAAAAGACGCGCAATAATAGTAGAAGTTGATCCGAGAGGAAAATTGATGAAAGTAATAGGAGTTTTTGTGCTGACAGAACCGAGTCTGTGATGGTCAACAATATCGAAAATTTTATAATGCTCGAAACCGTCAACAATCTGAGACTTTTCGTTATGGTCAACCAGCGCAAGGGCAACTTTTGGTTCATGATGAACATCGATTTCACTGAGAACGCCAATGACTTTATTTTCATCATCAACGACAGGGAGAATCTGGCTTGCAACTTCTTTGAGACGCGGCATAATCTGCTGAATCGTGTCTTCGCGTTTGATTGGTTTGATTGTCTGGTCACAAAGAACACGAACCGGCGTTGAATAAAGAAGCAGCATGGAAGTAGAAGCAGTATCATATTTACTGACGATAATGCTTGTACCAGATTTTTTTGCCGCCTCAAGCACTGCCTCACTTGGAACACGACCGGCACTCAAAATCAAGGCACGAACCTTACGCTCCAGGCACAAAGTCTGAATATCTTCGCGATCACCGGTAACAACAACAATGCTTTCTTTATCACTGTGACCGTCAAGCGTCTGCCTGAAAGATTCAAATTTTGATGCCCCGGAAATAATAGTATAAGTGTGAAGAACATCAGCTTCATCACCCTTGCACAAAACCTTTCCGCGCAAAGTCTGACTCATCAGATTGACATTCGTAACCACAGAAAGATGATGCTCAGGCTTCAGGATTTCAAAGATTTTATTGGTAAACGAGTTATAGTTCAGAATTGCCTTGTAATGACCTTCATCATCTACAACAGGAAAAACTTTACGCCCTTTTTCACGCATGAAAGCCGATGCTTCCCAAAAAGGAGTCATCTGATTTATGACATCAGCTTTATCGTTCATGTAATATGCGACACGAGGATTCATGTCGGGAATAAATTCAGGCGGTGTGATTCCGAATTTCTTATAAATGTACTCCGTCTGAGGATTCAATTTTCCGGCACGACAGGCCTTGTACTCACTTGCCCCCTGAGCATGCCTGAAAGCAGCATAAGCCGTAGCCGAAACAACTGAGTCCGTATCAGGATTTTTATGACCAAAAATATAGATTGTTTTTTCCATAATCAATTTCTTCTATATTATACTGCTAACAGAGCCGATTTTCTACTTGTGACGGCTCTTTTTTAGCACCGGCTCACAAGTGAGATTTACCCCAAGCTTCTTGAAGATTTTTCTGTCAACTTCAGAGAGCATGACCGTCGTGTGAACCTGACAGCCCTTCAACTTAGGAAGCTGTTCAAGAGCCTTTTTGCAGTTTTCGTTTGAAGGAGAAAGCATTGCCAGAGCAACCAGAACCTCATCGGTATGAAGACGAGGATTGTTTCCAGCCAAATAATTGACCTTCATGTTCTGAATCGGCTCAATCATGTCTTTTGGAATAAGCTTGACTTTATGGTCGATTCCAGCCAGATGCTTTGTAGCATTCAGAATGAGAGCCGCACAGGTTCCCAAAAGGCTTGAAGTTTCTGATGTGATGATTGTGCCGTCATCAAGTTCAATCGCCGCAGCAGGAGCATTTGCCTTTGCACCCCGTTCATTCGCCGGAATTACGACTTTTCGGTCTTCTGGAGTAATTTTTGCCTGCTTCATAAGAAGTGCGATTTTATTGACTTCGTTTTCCGTGCCTTTATCCTCGACCAAATCATCAAGGGCTGTAAAATATCGGCGGATAATTTCCTGATTTGAAGCCTCACGACAAGCCTCGTCGTCAAAAATACAATAGCCGGCCATGTTTACGCCCATGTCAGTAGGAGATTTGTAAGGGTTTTCGCCGTAAATTCCTTCAAAAATTGCGTTTAAAACAGGAAAAATCTCGATGTCGCGGTTGTAGTTTACGGTTGTCTCGCCATAAGCTTCAAGATGAAACGGGTCAATCATGTTGACGTCGTTCAAATCAGCTGTGGCAGCCTCGTAAGCAAGGTTGACAGGATGTTTGAGCGGCAAGTTCCAGATTGGGAAAGTCTCGAATTTGGCATAACCGGCCTTGATTCCGCGCTTCTGCTCCTGATAAAGCTGGCTCAAACAGACAGCCATTTTTCCGCTTCCAGGGCCCGGGGCTGTAACAACAACGAGCGGACGGGTCGTTTCAACATAATCATTTTTTCCGTAGCCTTCGTCAGAATCGATCAAAGCGACATTATTCGGATATCCTTCGATTAAATAATGATAGTAGCACTTTATGTTCATGCGCTTGAGCTTGCTCTTGAATGCCTTTGCGCTTTCCTGACCTTTGAAATGAGTAATTACGACCGAACCAACCATGAGACCAAGATTCTGGAACTCATCTCGCAATCGCAAAACATCTTTGTCATAAGTAATGCCCAGGTCCCCGCGAACCTTGTTTTTTTCGATGTCAACGGCACTGATTACGATGACAATTTCTGCCATATCAGCGAGTTGCATGAGCATTTTGAGTTTTGAATCCGGCTGGAATCCTGGAAGAACGCGACTGGCATGGTAATCATCAAACAATTTACCGCCAAATTCCAGATAAAGCTTATCGCCAAACTTGGCAATCCGTTCCTTAATGTGTTCAGACTGTATCCGCAGATACTTTTCATTATCAAATCCGTTTTTCATAACGGGATTATATTATATAGAATTCAGCGATAAAAAAAAAGGGGGAAGTCGCTCCCTACCCCGTAGCGCCCCGCTACCTATTGACATAGTAGGTTATTATCAACATAATACATATACCTACAAAATAACTAGGTAATAATGTTATAACAAAAACGAGGTACATGATATGGCTAAGAAACTTCGACAGATAGCGATTTACGGAAAAGGCGGAATCGGAAAATCAACTACAACACAGAACCTTACAGCAGGTTTGCTTGAACTTGGAAAAAATGTTTTGGTCGTCGGCTGTGACCCTAAGGCTGACTCAACACGACTTCTTTTGGGCGGACTTCATCAGAAAACGGTTTTGGACACAATCCGTGACAACAAGACAGAAATCCAGCTTGAAGACTTGCAGAAAGTCGGTTTCAAGGGCGTTCGCTGCGTTGAGTCGGGAGGCCCGGAGCCAGGAGTTGGTTGTGCTGGTCGAGGTATCATCACTTCAATCTCAATGCTTGAGAATTTGGGCGCATACACAGAAGATTTGGACTATGTTTTCTACGATGTTTTGGGTGATGTCGTATGTGGTGGCTTTGCAATGCCAATCCGTGAAGGCAAGGCTCAGGAAATCTACATCGTTGCTTCTGGTGAAATGATGGCTTTGTATGCCGCAAACAACATTTGTAAAGGTATTGCCCGCTATGCTGAACGAGGCGATGTTCGATTGGGCGGAATTATCTGTAACAGCCGAAATGTTGACCGCGAGCTTGATTTGCTCCGTGCTTTCACAAAAGAGCTTAACACTCAGCTGATTTACTTTGTTCCACGAAACAACATCGTCCAGCAGGCAGAAATCCGAAAGAAGACCGTAATTGAGTACGCCCCGGAAAGCTCTCAGGCACAGGTTTACCGTGATTTGGCTCAGGCAATCGACGAGAACACAAACTTCACGATTCCAACCCCAATCACTCAGGAACGCCTCGAAGAAATCCTTATCGAAAACGGCATGATGGAACCGGAAGGAAACTACTCAATTTAACTGCCCAATTCAGTTATGCTAGTGCGATGGCTTCTATTTCAACCAGAGCACCTTTTGGTAATGCACCTACTTCCACGCAGCTTCGGGCGGGCTTTGAAACGAAATATTTTTCATATACCGCATTGAATGCTGCGAAGTCCTTTATATCTGCAAGGAAACAAGTAGTTTTTACGACCTTTGAAAAATCAGAGCCAGCAGCTTTCAGAATTTCACCAAGATTTTTGATTGCCTGCTCGCTCTGCTCTTCAATTCCGGCAGCTTCGATTGTGCCGCTCTCTGGATTGAGCGGAATCTGACCGGATGTGTACAAAAATCCGTTTGCCAGAATTGCCTGTGAATAAGGGCCGATTGCGGCCGGTGCAGATTTTGTTTCGATTGTTTTCATATAAACTCCTTTTTGGGAAAATTTGGAAGAAAAAAAGATTGAAAGAGAAAAAGAAACCGTCGCAAGCAAGCTTGCTAATGAGTTTTGAAAAACAAAACTCAAAAATATAGGATGCGTTTTCTCTTTTTTTTATTTTATATCAATGAACTTTCGGATTCTATGAATTACGCCGAGTTTTTCGCAAAGACGCGTACAATTTTCTTCGTCCTCTTTTGAGATTGTTGTTTCAACCGTGCTCAAAATCACTTTCGGAATCACTTTTCCGGCTTCTTCGGCGAATTGAATCATGGCAGGAAAGGCTTTTTCCTTGAAAACCGGCCGAACTGTTGCCTCATATATTTCCGGATTGCTTGAGTTCAGGCTGATTGAAAGCGCGTCAATTTTGCCCGCGAGAAGAGGAACGATATCTTTTTTATTGATGAGATTTCCAAGCCCGTTCGTGTTGATTCTGACAGGAAGTGTGAAATTTGCCTTGAGGAATGAGGCGACTTCAAGAAGGACATCGAGGACTTCGGTCGGCTCTCCGTATCCGCAGAAAACGAATTCTTTGTATGACTTGAAGCGTTCGGTCTGCGCCTCGGCTTTGATTGCCTCAATCACTTCCTGTGCGTCGGGTTCGCGTTCGAGCCAGAGAGTCTCAACATTGTCGAATTCTGCTCCGCTGGATTTCTGCCTGATGCAAAAGGTGCATGCACAAGGGCATCGGTTCGTGAGGTTGATGTAAAGTCCATTGTACTCAGGATAAATGATTGTCATGCCTTTCTTCATATTATTCTCCGTTCAGAAAATCAAGCGCATACTGCACGGCAAGGGCGGCGGCGTAGTGATAGCTGTCTTCGGCAAGGTCAAAATGCTCGTTGTGATGCGGGTAGCTTGTTGCTTCGCTGTCGCTGGAGCCTGCGTGAATATATGTTCCCGGTGCTTTGCGTGAAAAATCTGCGAAATTGTCAGCCATGAAGCGTTTTTCGATGTTCGTGATGATGTTTTCAGCCGGAACGATTTTCTTTGCAGATTCGATGACTTCAGCCACGGTTTCAGCTGGATTTATGAGCGGGTCTGAAATGTCTTCGATTTCAACATCTGCTTTTGCTCCGTATTCTTCCGCAATATTTGTAGCGATTTTGCGCACTGCATCGGCGAGTTTTTTCCTTGATTCTTTTGAAAAAGCCCTGATTGTTCCTTCCAAAACAGCCTCAGATGGAATTATGTTGTAGGTCGTGCCGGAATGAAAGCTTCCGATTCCGATTAAGCCGCCTTCAACCGGCGAAACGAGCCTTGAAACGACCGTCTGAAGCTGAGAGGCAATCAGTGCGCCGACAAAAAGTGAATCTGCGCCAAGTTCAGGATATGTGATGTGACTTGCTTTTCCTTGAATCGTGATTTTGAGCCGGTCGCAGCTTGCCATGTCGCTTCCTGTTTTGATTGCAAATTTTCCGACATCAAGGCCGGACTGAAAGTGAATTGCAAAGGTACGGTCCACATCGTCTAAAACCCCGGAATTGATTATATCCCGCGCACCGTTTCCGATTTCTTCTGCTGCCTGAAAAGCAAAAATCACTTTGCCCTTAAAGTCTTTTTTGTGTGCGGAAAGGATTTTTGCCGCTCCCAAAAGATAAGCCGTGTGGCCGTCGTGACCGCAGGCGTGCATGATTCCAGAATTCTGGCTTTTGTAAGGCACATCATTTTCTTCCTGAATCGGAAGGGCGTCAATGTCCGCACGGAGAAGAAGCGTTTTCCCAGGAACGCCAGAGTCAAGCTCCGCGATGACATTTGTTCCGGCGACTCTTTTGAATGGAAGCCCCATTTCTGAAAGATTTTCTTCTATATAACAGCAAGTGTTGAACTCATTGAGCGCAAGTTCAGGATGAGAATGAAAATAATTTCGCAGCTCGACCATGTAAGGTTTGAGCTCAAGGGCTTCTTCCAGAATCAACATTTGTTCCTCCGCTGGAAAAGGGTACTACCTATTGACCAAATAGTCAAATAGGTTTATAACCTAGTATATCAGTAGGTATTAATATGACGAAAGACAGTATTATTGAGTTAAAAAACATATCGAAGACCTTTCAAACTGAGGACGGGAATTTTACTGCGGTTGATGATGTTTCGCTTTCGATAAAAAAGGGCGAGATTTTTGGAATCATCGGCTATTCGGGAGCGGGAAAGTCAACGCTTGTGCGGGCAATAAACCTGCTCGGCCGGCCGAATTCGGGCAGCGTGACCGTGCGTGGCAAGGATTTTCTTTCGCTTTCAGCAAAGGAACTTCGCGAAGAACGTAAAAAAATCGGAATGATTTTCCAGCACTTCAACCTGATGAAAAGCCGCACTGTTGAGTCAAATGTTGCTTTTCCTCTCAAACGCTCTGGGCTTTCAAAGACAGAAATTTCTGGGCGCGTAAAAGAACTTTTGAAACTGGTTGAGATTGAGGGAAAGTCAAAGGATTATCCGAGCCAGCTTTCGGGCGGTCAGAAGCAGCGAGTTGCCATTGCGCGCGCTCTTGCAAACAATCCAGACATTCTCTTGTGTGACGAGGCAACTAGCGCACTTGATCCGACCACAACCCGCTCAATTCTTGCGCTTCTAAAAAGGCTTAACAAGGAGCTGGGGCTTACAATCGTAATCATCACGCATCAAATGGAAGTAATCAAGGAGATTTGTGACAAAGTTGCGGTCATGGAAAACGGAAAAGTCGTTGAAAGCGGTGAAGTTTTTGACATTTTCGCAAAGCCTCAGAACGAAGTAACCAAACGATTCATCCGCTCGACATCAAATCTTTCAAAGGTCGAAGAATTGATTGAGGAAGATTCGCCTGTGGTGCATCTCGAAAAGGACGAAAAACTCGTGCGCTTCACTTACATAAAGAAGAATGTTTCCGAGCCGCTGATTTCAGCAATTTCAAGGCTGTACGAAGTGACGATAAACATCATCTTCGCAGAGATTGAAATCGTGCAGGACGCCCCAATCGGCGGAACGGTAGCAATCGTAAGCGGAGAAGAAGCAACGATAGACCGTGCGCTGAAACACATCGCGGCTCTGGATGTCGGGGTCGAGGTGCTAAAGACAGGAACGGAGTAATTTTGACGCAGATGCATTAGCCGCGTGAGCGGCGAGTAAATAATTTCTACTAACGCAAACGACACTAAGTGGCGTATGGACGCAGATTAACGCGGATTTTTTTCACATATATCTGCGTTTATCTGTGTTTATCCGCGTCTAATACTTGGGGGCGTTGCGGGGTGTCCCCGCAGATGGGGGTGAGGTGAAGACCGTTTGCGGGCTGAACCCAGGGGGAAGGCTTTCCCCCTCTCTATAATTTTTGGAGGATTTTATGACTGATTTTATTGAGACGATTTTGCCGAATGTGGCTAAGCACCCGGAGAGATTTTTTAACGGGCTTCTGGAGACTTTTATTATGACGGCGTGGTCGGGGGCGATTAGTTTTGTGCTGGGCCTCGTGATTGGAATTACGATTACCGTGACTAAAAAGGGTGGCATTCTTGAGAACAGGCCGATTTACCAGATTTTTGACAAACTGATTAACCTGTTCCGCTCGATTCCCTTCATTATTTTGCTGACAGGCGTTATGCCTCTGAGCCGTCTGATTATGGGAACGGCGATTGGCGTGCGGGGTGCGATTGTGCCTCTGATTTTCGGTACGGTGCCCTTTTTCAGCCGACAGATTGAGACCGCCCTTGCCGAAGTCGATGAAGGCCTCGTTGAAGCTGCCGAAAGCATGGGACTGAGCCCTTTTGACATTATTTTCCGCGTCTATCTGCGTGAAAGCGTGGGGCCTCTTGTGCGGGGAACGACCATTACGCTCGTGAGCCTGATTGGTCTTACTGCCATGGCTGGTGCCGTTGGTGCTGGCGGTCTTGGAAACTACGCGATTATGTACGGTCACGACAGGAACCAGCTTGACGTTACCTGGCTTACGATTGTAGTGCTTGTGATTGTGGTCAATCTGATTCAGCTGGGGGGGAACCGGATTGTCAGGAAGAACAGACATTAATAATTAGCAATGAGCAATTTGCAGTTAGGAGTTTTTAAAGGGGGACTTTATGGCGATTAATAGACGGAAGATTGGAATTATTGGGGCAGGACATGTTGGAAGTCATGGCGGATATGCTTTGATTTCACAGGGACTTGCCGAGGAAATCGTTTATATCGATGTTGATGAAAAAAAGGCGGCGGCTCAGGCACTGGATTTGTTTGATTCTTCCACTTATCTTGACCGACATGTAAAAGTCTATGCCGGGACTTATTCTGACATTGGCGACGCAGACATTCTGATTGTGGCGGCAGGTCCTTTGCCTGACATGCAGGCTGGCCAGAACGACCGGCAGCAGACCTTGGGTGCGACCGTGGAGATTTTGAAGGACATTGTGCCGAAGATTAAGGCGAGCGGCTTTGACGGAATCATCATCAATATTTCAAATCCTGCTGACGTCGTAGCCCATTACATTCAGGAAAAACTAAACTGGAATTCCAGGAGGATTCTTTCAACCTCGACGACTTTGGACAGCGCGAGAGTCCGCCGTGCAATTGCAGAGGCCACAGGCTACGACCAGAAATCAATCAACGCCTATGCTTTAAGCGAGCACGGAGAAACTCAGTTCGTGCCCTGGAGCCTTGTGACTGTGGCAGGAAAGCCTCTGCTTGAGCTGATTAAGGAGCAGCCGGAGCGGTTCGGAAAACTCAATCTCGACGAAATTGCCCAAACAGCCAAAAAAGCGGGCTGGATTATCCTGGGCGGCAAGGGAAGCACGGAATTTGGAATCGGAGCCAGTATCGCAAATGTGGTTCAGGCGATTTTCTGCGACGAAAACAGAATCCTTCCGGTCTCAACCCTTCTCCAGGGCGAATTCGGCTACACCGATGTCTTTGCAAGCGTTCCCTGCCGTCTGAACAGCGAGGGCGTGGCAGAAGTGATTGAACTTAAGCTGACGGAAGGGGAGAAGGCTAAATTTGACGCGAGTGTTGCCAGCATGAAGGAAAATTACCGGCGGGCACTGGGGATGTAAGTAAGATTTCTGTGCTGTACTCGCAATAACGGAGAGTGTGTGTTATAATAAAAGCGGAGGTGCACTTATGATGACAGCAGTAAAAGCTTATTACAATGGCACGACATTTATTCCTTTACAGCGATATAATTTCAAGCCCAGCCAGCAGGTTTTGATTGTTGTTGACGAAAAAGATGACCTTGAAACGCCTGCACAGAAGTTTTTGAAACTTTCTTGGGCTGGAAACGAAAGCGCGGATGAAATACTTAAAACTATAAACAGCTCAAGAAATAATTCAACTAGATTTGGGGCGGAAAATGCACTTTTTGATTGATACAAATATTCTTATCTATCGCCTCAAAAATATGGGCAATGTGAACGGAAATTTTTTGAAATACCAAAATGAGCCGATGTCAGTCTCTGTTGTTTCTTATGGAGAACTTGTTTATGGTGCTGAAAAATCCAAGTCCGTCGAAAAGAACCTCAAAACTGTTAGTGAGATAAAAGATATTTTTCCGATTACAGACATTACAACAAATGTTATGGATGTTTTTGGCAAGATAAAAGCCCATGTTCAGAAAATTGGAAAAACAACTGACGATATGGATTTGCTGATTGCTGCAACTGCCATTGCAAATGATATGACGCTCGTAACGCACAATACAAAGCACTTTGAGAATATCCCCAATCTGAAACTGATGGATTGGTTTTAGATTATTCAGAGAGACTGTAAAAAGCGTTCCAATGTAATTCTGATTGACTACATAACTTTTCTGCATTATATTTTTGTCAGATTGGAGAACACGTTATTTTGTGTTTCTTACGAGAGCGGCGTTGCGACGGCGCTTTTTTTTTAAATAAAAAATTGAACAGTTATAAGAAAACTAAAAAGGTAGAAACGCCTGAGGTCGGCAAGCCACTCGAAGCGTTTCCGACCGCTTCGCGGTCGGTCGGGCTTTCCGCCCTTCCGCGCTAACCGCGCTCCATTCTTCCATTCGCTATGCTCATTCCAGAACTGCCCTTCGGGCATGGGCTACAATCCCTAACGCAACAAACGAGTAATATTCTGTAATTTTGTCTGATAAAGCTCTGCAATGGCAACCTGAGTCATCTATATTTTTCCATCCTGAAAAAGTACATCAACCTTTGTGTCTCCCTTTTCATTCTGGTAAATCATAAGGTTGCCGATTGATTCAAATTGCTTTTCTATTACAGTTCTTCATCTTTTAATGTGGCTTTTTAATTGATAGAACTTTACGAATTAGAGAATTCCTCTACAATATTTTTTAATTGCTCTTCGATTTTAGCAAACTCAAGATTTAAATCTAATGTTTGAATTGAAAACTTGCTTCCTAGAATTCTTAAGTTCTTCTGGTTCGGTGTTACCTCTTCATCAGTTTTTGCATAAAGTAACATTCCACTTACTACACCATCAAATTTGGCTTGCTTATTATTTACATATGAAAGTATTTGATATAGATTTCCGCTATGATAGGAACTCTTGCCGAATTGACTCTGCATGGTTCGTCCGTAATATTTCGTATCAATAATCAGTACTCTATTTTGCAAACTATCTGTCAAAGTAATGTCTGTTTTCATAGCTGGTAAGTATTCAATATCACCTTGTGCATCCCAATCAATATAATTTGCACTTGGATTAAGATTTCGGAAATGTTTCTTATAATATTCGAGCACGAATTTCTCATATAAATGACTCATTCTTTGTTCATCAATAAACTCCATCAACTTTGTTTTTCCGCTTGATTGAGTTTGTAACAGTCCTTTTATAATCAAATAACATATCCCCATCAACATTCTATATGTCTGATTATTCTGATTAAAATGAAATTTCCAGTTTATCCGATAAACATCTATTTCCCTTACTTCAATAAAATACAGCAATAAAGCTTTCAAAGCTTTTTTCCGTCCGGTTGAAACATCAGCTTTAAGAAGCAAAAGTATTGTTGATTTTAAAATCCTATTCATATAAGAATCATTTGAAAATTCGTCAAATGAACATACTAGTTTTTTATTCAAAAAAGACATTTGATTTATAGATTCTGTAACACGAATACTTCCCCGTAAAGAGGAAAGGGTTTCTGTTTTGGTGACATAATCACGATTTAAATATCGCTTCAACTGGCTCTCGATTCCTTTACATAAAATCAAGGCAAACATATCAGCTGTATTTTTGAAAGATTCGGTAGCAATGCTTTTATAAGTTTGCTGATTCAGAACCTGAAATGCATACGAGAGCATATAGTAAATGTTCTTTATAAGAATAGCCTTGCTCACTTAATTGCATCCTGCAGTTTATGCTTCCATTTTTCAATTTTATCAGTTTCGTCGAACCAATATTCTTCCAAAAGCGGTAGAATCTCATAATTTACAATATCAGAAAGCCATTGGTCATTCACATCACTAGACTCTTTTGGTATAAAATAACTATGCCCGATTCTGAACCCTTTTCCAAGAGAAACATCTTCCGCTATCTCTTTATTTAGATCAATGATTTCTTCAATAAGCCGATTATACTTTTCGTTCGAAATTTCACCTTGCAATTGTTTAAATCCTTCTGTTTCAAAGGCTGGCTCAAATTCGACAAAAGAAAAACGCCTGCGAAGCGCATAGTCAATCATAGCAAGACTTCTGTCTGCAGTATTCATCATTCCGATTATATAAACGTTTTCAGGAATATAAAAGTCTTCCTTTGAGTACAAAAGCTGAATTTTATATTCTTTTCCACGTTTATCGTTTTCTATCAGAAGCAAAAGTTCTCCAAAAATCTTACTTAAATTACCACGGTTTATTTCGTCAATTATGAAAAAGTATTTGTTATTATTATCGTCAGCTGCTTTTTTGCAGAAATCATAGAAAACTCCATAGCGCTTTTCAAACTGCTTACCCTCATCTTCAGAAGGTCTAAATCCAACAATAAAGTCTTCATAACTATAGTTTTGATGAAACTGTATTACCTTAACTTGATTTGTGTTTTTTTCTTCAAGGATAGAATATGCAAGGCGTTTTGCAGCAAATGATTTACCTACTCCTGGTGCACCTTGTAAAATTATATTTTTCTTTCTCTCAAGAAGCCCAAGTATAGTTTCGTATTTCTCTGGAGAAATAAAAACTTCTGACAAGAAATTTGATTTATCATAAGGTTTAAAACTTCTGATTTCTTCTGAAGGCGCTTCTTCAATCTCAAACAGAGCGTTAAGCTTTTCAACATAATCAGTATAATCTGTTATGTCTGTAAGAGTCTTCATAACTGCCTGCCCAGGATGTTTCCAGTCTCCGTCATGAGTCCAGTTTACTTTTCGAATATGATTATAATCTGTTCTGTTGGCGTCAAATTCATAATCACCAGTTACTACACCACGACCGATTACTTTGTACATCCCTTTTTTAACAAAAATGACATCGCCAACTTTCATTTCATTTGCGAACTGCCAAGTTGCAAGAGATGAATTCATGCATGATGAATCAGTGTATTGTTCCTGTAACTTTTCTTTTATTTCTTCTCTGCTATCATACGCCTTTAAATCTCCCAGTTCTTCCCAGCCAAGAGCCATGATTCCTTTTTCATGAAATTCTTTCCATTTAAAAGCATTTTCACCAGGTGAATAAATCCAATAGTGAACAGAACTTTCTGTGTTTGGGTTATCTTCTGTATTTTGATTTTGCATTTCATTCCATATAGACAAAAGCTGTTTGCTAAAATCCCATAAATTTTCATCTCCTTTTTCCTCTATCAAAATCAACTGTAATTCGGAAATTGGAGTATTTTTCCTTATTGTTTTTCCGTAAAACTCGGCAAACTTAAGTAAGATTTCTTTCTTGAACCAGTTTATAAGTTTTTTTTGAGAATACATAAATGCAATCTTCCATTTGAATGTATCGCCTAAATCAATTTCGTCTATTTCAGAATAATTCCCGCTTCGTGCAGCATTTGCTATTTTGATGATATTTGATTTAATATTTTCAAAAACTTCTTCACGGGTATTTCCATACTTTGAATACCAAGCATATTCATC
>NZ_CAMHSK010000045.1 GCF_946187725.1 uncultured Treponema sp. | reverse complement strand
GTATGCTAGAATAGGAAAGCAAAACGGAGAGAAGAATCCCCCGAAATACGCGCTCGACATGTGCAAACACGGCAATCTTCTCACCGAGTATTTCAACAATCTGAGCAAGGAGGAACAATCCATGATTTTCGGTGAATGGGACCAAGAGAAGTTCATACAGGTGCAGAAACAGATTGCCTACGAAGATGGAGAAGAAGATGCGAGAATCGCAAATGCGAAAAATTTGATTCACATGAATCTTGGTTCTCCAGAGCAAATATCTCAGGCAGTTTCTCTCCCCCTTGAACAAGTGCTTGCGCTCAAAGAAGAGATTGAGAAATCAAGTACAATTTTAATCTGAGCAGGGAGGAACAGTCCATGATTTTCGGCGAATGGGACCAGGAAAAATTCATACAGGTACAAAAGCAGATTGCCGCAGAAGATGCAACCGAAGCCAACAAAATCGCAAATGCGAAGAATTTTCTGCGTATGAATCTTGGTTCACCAGAGCAAATTGCACAAGGTACAAATCTTTCCCTTGAACAGGTGCTTGCACTTAAGGAGGAAGTGGCGCATGAGGGCGTTGGGGTAACGAAATAGCTCAAAATCTGGGTGGCAATTTTTGGGGTGGGATTGACGGATACGATTTGACTCATCAGTATATGCTTCATTTTTGCCATAAATAGCCAAAGTACGGGCGGCAGCGGTGGAACTACACCATGTTTGTTTGACGGCATGGGGGCTGAAGGCTGGATGCGATGCCGGGTGAAAAAAAACACCGCACTGCGGGATGCAATGCGGTGGGTGGGTGCACGGGATGTGCACCGGGGGGATTAACTATGCAGGATTGTTCTGTGTAGTTAACCGAATAAAAACTTTATTATCTGTGGAACTCAGCACCTTTGAATTCAATAAATTTATTCTTCGTAATACCCATAAACTTCAATCTTAGTAATTTGAGTATTATGAGTCGATGTAACTTTAAGAATATACTCCGTTCCTGCCCCCTGAGAGCTGTCCGCAATTTCATAGGTATTCGAACTTGTAGCTCCAGTCGTCTCTGTACTAACTGCAGTTTCTCCAACATAGAAATTCTGCTTTACATTTCCAGAAGCTTTTGAGTTACCAGTTACAACAATTTTTGTAGTTCTCCAGGTAAATGCTGGAAGTTTAAGATAGGCACCTTGCTTGCCAAGCATTAAATATGAAGTATTTGAATAAAATCCTTCTCCTGAAGAACCCGCTAATTTTATAGTATAAGTTTCGTCAGCATTAGTATAAGTTCCTTCAGCTACAGTTTTAGACGTCGGAATTTTCCAAGTTGTATTTGGCGAAGTAAAATCAAATGTCGCTCTTACTTTTTCAGTTGTATCCAAAACAAAAGCAGCAAATAATTCTAAATCTTCGGTTATTGATGTATCAAAATCGAATTCAGTTCCTGTAGCTGACGCTTTACACCAAATTACAGCATTTTTTTCTGGAACTTCAATATCAATATCTGCCGGAACTGTTACTTTTTCTCCTTCAAACACAGTCTGTGAAGCAACTACTGTAGTTCCGTTATAAAACTTTACTGTATAAGTAGTGGTGAATGTAGCATATAATGTTATATCATCTGTGATTTCAGAATCAAAGTCGAATTCATCTGTATATCCTTCATCTGTATACCATTTTGCAGCCTTGCCATCTTTTGTGCAGTCTGGTTTAGTCGCTTTTTCACCATCATATACAGTCTGAGCATCTACAGAAATGCCAGCATCACCTGTAACAAATGTGACCGTATGAGTTGGAAGTGGAGTCCAATGAGCATATAATGTTGTATCAGCAGTGATATTAAGCTTTTTGTCGGTATCGGCATTTACCAAATCCCCACCATCTGCACTTGTAAACCAACCAGCAAAATCACATCCAGTTTTTTTAGGCACAGGAAGTGTACTTGCATTATATGGATAATTGGTTCCAGACTTCACAAGGGCATATGCAGGCTCTACATCTCCGCCACACGGATCAAATGTAACGGTGTATTTTACTTTGAAGTTCGCTTTCTCAGTACCATCACTTTCATTGCCTAGTGCATCTACAGTCCATATCGAAAAATCAAACATACCTGTCGAGGTATCTACATCAAGTTCTGCAGTTTGTTTGCCAGCCTGTACGATGAGTTCAGTTGCATCTTCACTGTCCTTTGGAACATAATAGATTACAATATGGTCAAGCGAACTTCCTTGATTTTCGCTACTAGGATCCTTCCAAGTAAGTATAACCTTTCCAGTTTCCTTATTATATTGAGCATCAATTTCAGAGACCTCATCCAATGGCTCAAAGTCAAAGCAATTTATCTCAATTTCTGCTGATTCTCGGCGACCAACGCTGTCAAGTGCAGCTACAGTGTATTTTCCATTTTCTGGAAGTGGATCAGTTTCATTAACAACAAGAGAGAATGTCCACTTAGTGCTATCAGTTGTATCCTTAACTGCGGCTACAGCACTTGTATCAGCAAGCAAGACTTTCGGGTCTTTGTCTGTGAACGAACCTTTCTTATAAACAACTTTTTCAACAGGGAATTGGCTTGTAATAGCTGCCGTTACTACAACAGTTTTATTTGTCGGTGTTTCTGGTGCACTCAGTACAATCTCCATCGGCTCAGCGGTCGTTGGGGTGACTGTGCTTGCCACCGGCGTTCCCTTCACTGCAACGCCTGCGCTCTTGTTTCCGCTCAAGTCAACTGATTTTACGGTGAAGGTGTATTCGGTGCCGTTTGTGAGGCCGCTTACGATACATCCGCCAGCATCTGCGGCTACAATCATGCATTTTTTGTCGAGCTTTGTGAATGCACGAATCAATTTGTTAATTGGAGTTTCGCCAGAGTAGCTTACTTCATAGCCGAAAATGTCTTCGTCTGTTGCATTTGTCCATTCAAGAACAACTGCGCCGTCTTTTGCTTCGGCTTTCAATTCTGTTACATTTGCCGGTGCCGTTGTGTCCGGGGTTTCGGTTGGTGTAACTTCTACTTCTTTTTCAGTAACAGAAAGAATTGCTACTGAAACAGGGCTGTTTTCGATTCCTTCTTTGACGGCGATTGCCTTGTATGTTGTGATTCCAGTTGTTGTTGGAACATCAAGTGCTTCTGAATAAAGCGTGCTGCTTGCAGTCGGTGTGCTCAAATCTGAGGTGTAGTAGATTTTTGCACCTTCTGTTGCAGAAGAAAGTTCAAGTTTGTTTTCAGAATTAATCTTAAATGTAACCGCAGCTGCGTATGTTTTATATAAATAAGACGCATTTGTTGAATTGATTACGATATTTGCAACAGAAACAGGACTATTTTCAACTTTTTCATCAGCTGAAATTGCAATTGCTTTGATTGTTGTAAGTTCATTGGTAGTAGGGATTTTAATTGCCTGTACATACTTTTTACTATGATTTGAAGGTTCAGTGCCATCATCCGTGTAGTAGATTGTCGCACCTTCAGTTGCACATGCCATTTTTACAGAAACGCTCTTGTCGTCATTTACAACTGGAGCAAATGTGACGGCAGCTGCATAATTTTTATTCTGATATACAGTTTCTGTTTTTGTTTCAGTTTTAATCACTGTTACTGTTTCTTTTGAAACCACTGCGATTGAAACCGGGCTTGGCTCGATTCCTTCGGCGCTTGCGAATGCTTTTACTGTGAGTGTGGCAGCTTTTACATTTTCATCAGTTGTAGCTTCTGGAGCCGGAATAGCGATTGGGCTTTCATAAAGAGTGCTCGTTGTGTCTGAACCAATGGTATAGTAGATTTTTGCGCCTTCTGTTGCTGTTGAAAGTACGAGGGTTTTTGCATCATCTGTACCGCCTATTGAAAAAGTGACTGCTTCTGCATATTTTTTGGCGATTTCGTTTTTTGAAATTGAGATTCTTGCGACAGAAACCGGGCTGTTTTCAACATTTGAATCAGCTGGAATTGCGATTGCCTTAATCGTTGTTGTTTCTTCGATTTTAACGGCAGCACCGGCATATTTTTTGCTCTGGTTTGTAGGAGCGGCACCATCATCTGTATAGAAGATTTCTGCTCCTGCTGTTTCAGTTGCCATTGTTACAGAAACGCTTCCGTCTTCATTTACACTTGTGCCGAAAGTGACGGCAGAAGCATATTCTTTATCCTTGTAGACTGTCTCTGTCTGGGCAGGTTCAGTTGTTGTGCTTGTGATTGTCTTTTCTTTGATTGAAATAATCGCATAAGAAACAGGGCTGATTTCAAGCTGCTCTTTGACAGCGATTGCTTTGATTGTGGTGAGTTCTTTGCTTGCATCGATTGATACAGCAGTTCCGGCATATTCTGTGCTTGAAGTTGTTGGTTCTGTGCCGTCGGTTGTGTAATAGATTTTTGCTCCTTCTGTCTCAGAAGCCATCGTTAAATCCACTATACTTTCATCTACCCCCCCCATTCAGCTGTGAAGGTAACTGATTTTGTAAAAACAAGGTCCGCACTCCTCTTTGCGTCCTTGTCGTCCACTGAGTCCTCTGTTTCTGCATTGCATGAAACAAAGCCCAATCCAATTGCTGCCGCAGCAAGAACGGCAAGCCACTTTAGCTTTTTCATTAAGCATCCTCCTTTTTTAAAAACAAAAAACCCGCAATAAAGACAATTATTCTGTACTGCGGACATAAATACCTGTTTAAGAAATTTTAAAGATAAATTTAACAATATAATAGAAGAAAATAGAACAATTCCGGGTGAGACGATTAGATGTTGTCAT
Source organism: uncultured Treponema sp. (assembly GCF_946187725.1). Classification (GTDB taxonomy): domain Bacteria; phylum Spirochaetota; class Spirochaetia; order Treponematales; family Treponemataceae; genus Treponema_D. The sequence goes on along the minus strand of NZ_CAMHSK010000045.1, from coordinate 16,769 downwards.
ATTTTTAAATGGTTCTTTTTTTCTATTACGATTCATTATTACGATATTCTACACCACTATGACAAAAGTGCAAGGAAAAAAATAACAAAATTTTAAAAATTTTTATTGCTATATCGGAGATGCGTGTTAGAATAGGGAAAATTGCCACTAAAAACAGGCAAAGTCAGATTTTATAATGTATGTCACAGGAGGCTCTATGAAGCGCAGTGTTTCAAGACTTGTCAAGTCAGTTTTATTATGTACGATTTTAGGATGTTACTCTTTATCATGCACTGTCGATGATAGCACCACAGAAACAACAACGCAGACCGGCAAGCAGGACGATGGAAAACAGAACGAAGGCAAACAAGATGAAAACGGCAACGGTCAGCAGAGCGGTGACAACGGAAATGGAAACGGCGGCCAGCAACAGCAAGGCGGTGACGAAGGCGGCAATGGCGGTCAGCAGCAAGGCGGTGGCGATAGCGGCAACGGCGGTCAGCAGCAGCAGGAAGAAGCAAAAGAAGTTGTCGTTAGCATTGCGTTGAATGAAAATAATGATTTTACGAAATTGTTTTCGACTTCATCTAGCAGCTGCAAAGTGACAGAAATTGCTGATGAATATGGAACGACAATAAATTTAGGCTCATGCTACTATAAAGCCGGAAGTCATGTCGCGATTTACAGTTCAAAAAATCCTAAAAAAATGACTGTAACTCCTGCGGCAGACAAAACAATCTCAAAAATCGAATTTGAATGGGTTTCAGATCATGCAGGTGTATTGAATTGTCTGAATGTTGCAGGCGATTTAATGCAAGTAACTGATTCATGGGAAGGTGAAGCAACTGCTGATTCTCCATTGACGCTTAATATCGGAACAAGCGGTTATCTCACAAAAATCACCCTCACCTACGGCACAGGTTACAGAAGTGGCGAAACTGGCGACAACGGCGGTCAGCAGCAGCAGGGCGGAGATGAGAATCTTGGGGAAGAGACGGTTGATGTAATTTCTGCCAGTGATTCTTCTGTAAGTCTCGTGACTGAAGTATACGGACAAAATAATGATAAATATCAGCTTGTTTCAGCATCAAAAGGAATCACAACACTTTCATTTGTTTTGAACAGCGGCAGCAAAGCTAATCAGACCAACGGAACTTACCGTTTCTATGCAGGAACTGACTTGAAAATCGTTCCACCTGCTGACAAAACTCTTGTAAAAGTAGAATTTACATTCAGCGGTTCAACTTACAATGGTTCGACTAATTTGAATGTCGGTCCGTTAAATCCAAATCGCGGCGAATATAATGCAGATGATTATGTTTGGACAGGTTTTGCTACAAAAGATGCACCACTTATCTTCTCTCCAGAAGCTGTAGTTTGGCTTTCAGAAGTAAAAGTCACTTACAAAGCAGGTGTCGCAACTCCATCTAGTGAAATTCCGCCATTCGAGCCGGCACAAATCACTGATTTCCTTGCAGGAAGCAAAGGCGCATACCGCGTAACTTACACAGGCAAAGGATTTACAACAGAAATCGACGCAAACGGGCTTCATACAACATCACTTGACGAAAACCACGAGCTTCTCTTCGGAAATCCGACTGGTGCAAAAACTGACCGCACTAACTACCTTCTCAAAGAAGAAATCGGAAATTACACAATTTCTTACAATGATTTCACTCACAATCCGAACTGGGTTGCATGGCATCTCGCAAAAGCTGATTTGTGGAACGGTGACAAAACTATCAAGCGACAGGATGACTTCAGGGCAAACGAAAAATTGCCACAATCCTTCTACAAAGTAACAAACAACGACTACAGCGGAAGCGGATTTGACCAGGGGCACATGCTCAACTCTTACGACAGACTTTCTTCAAATGCAATTAACAGCGAAACCTTCTACATGACGAACATGGTTCCTCAGTCTGGAACTTGTAACCGTGGAACATGGAAAGGTCTTGAGGACTGGGAGCAGAAGCAGGCTGAGGCAGGAAAAGAGCTTTATATCGTCTGCGGTCCTTATGGACAGGGCGGGGACACTCAGAAAAACGGCGTTGCAAAACTCTTTAAGGCTGACTACATCGATTCAAAAACAGACTCTAATGTTCATATTGTTGTTCCTCGCTATGTATGGAAGATTTTGCTCATTCTTGACGAAGGAACAAGTGATTTAAGCCGCGTGGATGCAAGCACAGAAGTAATCGCAATCATGCTGCCTAACTCAACCTGTGTAAAAGGCACTTCATGGACTGACTATGTTTGCTCGGTTAATTACATCGAAGAGCTCACGGGCTACGACTTCTTTGCAAATCTTGATGATTCAATCGAAGACGCACTCGAAGCAAAGGTTTATTCAAGTAAATAGCTTTTTGGGGCAAGTTTCAAAGATTCACACGGATTTTTGAGCTTGCCCCTTTGATTTTATAAAAATTTTGTTATTTTTTTTCTTGCAAGATAAAAATTCGGTGGTAGAATTAAATCTTCAAAAGTCTATTTAAAAGGAGTAGTTATGAAAAAAATCAGACGCATTGCGGCAGCGCTGCTTATTGCCGCTTTAAGCACTAGTTTTTTTGCCTGTAATACAGACGACGATGACAGCGTAGATTCAAGCAACCCGGTTACAGAAAAAAAAGATGATGAAAACAATCAAAATGGTGGAAATCAGCAAGGCCAGAATCAGGGCCAGCAAGGACAGCAGGGCGAGAACGGCCAGCAGCAGGGTCAGGGAGATGATAAACCAAGTACAAATCTCGTAAACATTAGTTTCGCAGAAGTTTCCGACTTGCTTACAAATATTGGAGATTTGAACTTAGAGTGGATAAAAGGCACCGGAAAAACTAAACCTGCATATAATGATAAAGATAAAGAAGCTCGACTTTATATGTCAAATCAGTTGAAATTATCTTCTGAAAAGGAAATCAGCAAAGTAGTATTTACATTCGCAGGCAAGAATGTTGGACACAATTTTGCAAGTGATGTAGGAGATTATGAATTAGAGGAATCTGTCGGAACATGGACTGGAAAAGCAAATAGTGTAACATTTACAAACAATGCTGATTCTAAGAACAATGTTCAGGCACGAATCAAATCTATCGTAGTCACATACACAGGCGTTGAGGCTTCAACAGGAACAGCTTCTTCAGGTGGCGATGGTCCGGCTCCAGAAGCTCCAACCGAAATCGGCGAAATTCCAGCAGGCTGCAACATCTTTGTTATTGATTACAGCAAGGCAAAAAAAGACGATGACCTTGAAACTGATTTGGAAACTTGTTCTATTGAATATTCTGACAAATGTAAAATTGTCCAGAAAGAATTTCATGTCAATAAAGGCGGCTATTTCACCCTTTCTTCTGAGTATGACATTCAGAAACTCTTCATTGTAACAAAAGGCAAAGCAACAGGTAAATTTACAAGCGATGTTGGCACTTGCGAAAGCAATTTGTGGACAGGAAACGCAAAATCAATCACATTCACAAACACAGATTATTCCGCAACAGTCGTAAGCATCGTACTTGCCTATACTGGTGAAGCAAAAACCGTAAACGGCACAGTTAGCTCAGGCAATCAGGGTGGAGATGATCCAGATAATCCTTCAAATCCGGCAACAGAACCAGAAAGCAAAGAAGAATCAACTGCTCCATCACCAGATGCACCTGTTACAAGCGACTGGCTTTTCATCTACTACTATGACGCAGACAACAACCTGAACGACGAGCTTTACCGTAACATGCGTGAAGCAGAATATTCACTCAAAGCACTCCGAAACGAAGACGGCACTCCAAAAGCTGGATGCCCAAGCGTAAACATGCTCATGCTTTGGGACGGTGCTTGTGAAGAAGAAATTCAGGATAGCGGACTTACCTACTTCCATGACAAGGCTGCCCTCTATGAACTTGGTGCAGGAACAGACCTTGAATTTACTGTTTTCAGTGCCGAGGAATGGGGAAAAGACAATCCTTATCCAAATCAGTTCAATATTGGCTATGTCTATGACACAAGCACAACAAAGGCTCAGCGTGATGCGGGCAAAGATTTTGGCGACAAATACAAAGTTTCTGCAAATACAAAAGAATTTACAAAACAGGCTTCTTCATGGCTTGCAGAAGAACCTGACATGTCAGATCCTGCAACACTTACAAACTATTTGAAGTGGGTCAATGCACGCTATAAGGCAGAAAATGTTGTGCTCTGTTTCAGTGATCATGGAGCCGGAACAGGAAAAGAAGTCTACAACGACAGCACAAAAAAATCAGCCGCTGCAGACGGTCGTGCAAAGAGAACCTTGTGTTTCGACGACACATCTACAAATGAAGACAGAGCGATTACCTGCAAAAACATCAAAGACGCATTGAATGCTTCTGGTTACACAGGTTCAAACAAACCGAAGATGTTGTGGATGGATGTCTGCTTGCAGTCAACTGTAGAAATTGCAAGTTTGCTCGCTGACACAGCAGATTATCTTCTTGCATCACCGAACATCAGTGTAAGTCATAACTACGCATATGCATTGCCAGCCTTGAAGACAAGTTCAACTGCCGCAGACCTCGGAAAAATGCTTGTAAGCGAATACTATCATTACTACGAGACAACACCGTATGATGCTGATTCAGACACAGTTTCTGCAAGCGGTGCTTCAATGTTCACAATGTCATTGCTTTCACTCAACGGTTCAAAGCTCAGCAGCTTGCGCTCACAGATTGATTCACTGGCAGACGCTTTGCTTGCTATTAAAAACAGTGACGAAGATTTGTTTGCAAAGATTTATACAGACTGCATTGAACAGCAGATTGATGATTATACAGAATGTGTAAAACACGCTTTGGCTTACGTCGGAAGCTATGCAATCCTTACAGATATTGGTAGCATGACCAAAGTTCTTGAGGCAGCATACCCGGACAAGTTCGGCACTTATGCAAGCAAGATTCAGAACACACTCGATGACATCATTGTTGCGGCTTACGGCTCAAAACGAGGTACTTCTTACACTGGTTCATTCGGCGGCTTCGGAGATTATGATGACGACGACATTGACTTGAGCGATCCTAGCATCTGGGATGATGATGACGATGGTGAAGACTATGAAGGCGGAGAAGAAGCTGCATGGGAAACAATAACCGATAAGCAAATGTACTACAAAGGTGGCATTGATTACCTTACAAACAGAAGCGTTCCTGTTGAATGGTCAGAACCATTCTACGGACTGACGATTGTAACTCAGTCTGTTTTGGAAATCGATACTACTTTGGAAATCGATACTACTATACTTTCAAGCTACAATGACCAGACAGGATATTCTTCTAAGTGGGGAGATGTTATCGAAGCCTGGTTCAAAACAACTTACAACGAATCAGATTATGATGAATAATCTGTTTTAATTCACGAGGCAGTTTCAAAAATCGTAACGATGTATGAAACTGCCTTTTTTTATAATATAAACCTAAAAATCAAAACCAAAGGAGCAATTAAAATCATATGAAAAAATTACTTTTTTTAGGCATTTCCCTCTCGACCTTATTGCTTTCATGCGCATCTCAAAAAATCGCAAATCAGCCGGCCAAACAGCTCGTCCAACAAAATGATGCACAGGAAGAAATCATGGAAGAATCAGAAGAAACAAATCAGTCGCCACTAATCGGCAAAAAAGACAGCGTAACGGGAATCCTCAAAAAGACCGAATCAGGCTACACAATCGTCAAACAGCCAAAATCAAAGAACCGAAAGACTTATGTTCTTGTCGCATCAGAAAATCAACAAGAAGTGTTTGATTCGCTCGCAGACTTGGTAGAGCAGAAAGTCAGCGTTTCGGGCACAATCGTTGATGCTAAAAATCTCTGGCATATCACCCTTTCTGTAACTAAAATTGAAAAATAACACCGGCAAGGCAAAATCGGTAGTTTATTTTTGTTTTTTTCTATATAATATCTGCCATAATTTTCTGGAGATGATATGGCTCGTTCTAAAATAGTAGTATTGGATTTTGGATCACAGTATGCACATCTTATCGCAAAAAGATTCCGTGCATTAGGTTTTTATTCAGAAATTGCACTTCCGAGCGCTGATTTAAGCGTATTCGAAAATGCAAAAGGTATCGTCTTTTCGGGCGGTCCTTCTTCCGTTTATGACGAAAATGTTCCTGAATTCAACGAAAAGATTTTAGAGCTTGACCTTCCGATTCTTGGCTTGTGCTACGGTCATCAGCTCATGGCAAAATCTTACGGCGGTTCAGTCGGCAAGGCTGAGGTCGGTGAATTCGGTTTTGCACAGCTGGCTCTCAATGATTCAGGCAAAGCTTCACCTCTTTTCAAAGGAGTTTCACCAGTCACACAGGTCTGGATGAGTCATCAAGATGGCGTTTTGTCTTTGGGCGAAGGATTTGAAGTCATCGGAACCACAAAAGACTGCCCTTTTGCAGCCGTTCAAAATCTTTCCAAAAAGCGATTCAGCCTTCAATGTCATTGTGAAGTAAAAGACACTCCCGAAGGAAACAAGATTTTCCAGAACTTTGCCGAAATCTGCGGCATGGAAGTAAACTGGGATGAAGACACTGTATTAAATCATATTCTTCAGACAATTAAGTCAGACGCAAAAGATAAAAATGTCCTGCTCTTTTTGAGCGGTGGTGTTGATTCAACAGTCGCATTTGCACTTTTGAACAAGGCACTTGGTCAGGAACGCGTTCTGGGGCTTCACATCGATAACGGTTTCATGCGCAAGAATGAATCAAAATCCGTCGCCGATGCATACCACAAATTCGGTTTCAACAATTTCATCGTCGAAGATGCAAGCGAGAGCTTCCTTAATGCCGTCAAAGGCTTGACCGACCCGCAGAAAAAGCGAATGGCAGTTGGCGAAAACTTCATCACAGTGCGTGATTCTGTCGTAGCCGCACAAAAGCTCAATGAAGACGACTGGATGCTTGCTCAGGGCACTCTCTATCCAGACATCATCGAGTCGGGCGGAACCAAAAATTCACACACAATCAAAACACATCACAACCGCGTTGACGGAATTCAAAAACTCATCGCAAAGGGCCTTATCATAGAGCCGCTCAAAGATTTGTACAAAGATGAAGTGCGCGCAATCGGCAAAAAACTTGGCCTCGATGACCAGCTCGTAATGCGCCATCCATTCCCGGGACCGGGGCTTTCAATCAATGTTCTGTGTTCAAACGGAATTCTTAGCGATGAAGACAAAAAAGAGCTTGAAGCGGCACAGAAAGAGCTTGAATCAATCAAAATCGCGCATTTCTGCGAGCACTGTCAGGCAACAATGCAAAAGCTCGTTCTGCCTGTCAAATCAGTTGGTGTTCAGGGCGATTTCCGTACATACCGCTTCCCGGCAGTCCTTAAATTCAAAAAGGACGAGAGCAACGGTTTCTGTCACTTCCCTAAGCACTGGAAGAAAATCGAAGATGAATCAAGCAATATCACGAATTCAGCCAAACTTATCAACCGCTGCGTAATCGCTTTGTGGCAGAATCCCAAAATTTCTGACAGCGACATGAAGTTGCAGGAAGGCTACTGCGACCGCCGTCGCCTCGATCAGCTTCGTGAAGTTGACGATATTGTTCTTAAAAACCTTCATGAAAGCGGATGGTACAACAAGATTTTCCAGCACCTTACGATTGACCTGCCTTACGCTTCAAGCAGCGAGCGGGCAAGTTTCGTTCTGCGTCCGGTCTGCTCAGAAGATGTCATGACAGCCCGCTTTGCACAGCTTGACCGTGACCTGCTGAATAAAATCGTTGCAGAAATTGCAAAACTCGACTTCGTGGATGCAATTTACTTCGACGCAACAAACAAACCGCCGGCAACTTTCGGCTGGGAGTAATTCAAAAAAAAGATTATTTGATTTTTTTTATGGATTATATTGAAGATTTGTGTTAGAATAAGATAATAATAATAGGAGTTTTTATGGCAGAGGACAAATCTGTTTTTGGACGAAAAGTTTTTTTTATAACACCAAACATTACTTTTGAACAACAGGTTATTGAACGCCTTCGCCTTATGGAATATGAAGTTTATGCTATCGATGATTATCGCAAGGCAAAACCGCTTCTCCGCAAAAATGCTAACTCTATCTGCTTCTGCCTTATCGAATCACAGCTTACACTCAAAGGATGGCATAATTTTATAAAGTCATTTGAAGATGAAAGTGTTTTTTCACCTTTGGACATGGGCGTTATCATTCATACCCTCACCGATGAAAAACATGCAAGTTTCGTTTCTGGTCTTCAGCTTGATGCAGGTATCATTCGTCAAGATCAAAATCAGGAATTAATGTTCCACGAAATCGTAAAAGCTCTTGATGAAAAAGAAGCAAAAGGTCTTCGAAAATATGTCCGTGCGAACTGTATCAACGAAGCACAGGCTGACTTGCTCTGGCTCAAAAACAACCGCATGTGCAAGCTCAAGATTATCGATATTTCATCAGTAGGTATTGCGGCAAAACTTTCAACAGGGCAAGCCGCATCAGTTGCAATCAATCAGGTAATCGATGGTGCTACAATCAACCTTAGAACAATGCAAATTGTCGTTGATATCAAAATCACTGCAATCAAAACTGCCGGTGACTTCCTGCTTGTCGTAATCATGTTCAATGCGTCAACAAACCCAGAATCAATCAATAAAATCCGGGCTTACATCGCAGAAAATCTTCAGGAAGAAATGCAGGCACAGCTCAAATACAAAGATCTTGACCGAACAGACTACGAATTAATCTAAAATCCATGTAAATTTATAAAGGGGGCTTAACTCAGCCCCCTTTTTTTTGTCTCAACTAAAAATCATATTGCTGGAGATTATTTTCGCCGTCCACGATAATCCACTGGGCGGCATTTTCTTTTGCAACAGGCTCGAAGTATTTTTTATAAGCCGCTACAATCTGCTGCATATCGACTGCCCGAACAGCATCAGCGCGTTGCAGATAAGCACTTTCTGAATCAAAATACTCCAGGCTCGAAATCACACTTGAAGCAAGCCCGGCCGCCGTCTGTGAAGAATTGAAAATCGTTGAAATATAGCGGTTCTTGTACTGGTCAAGTTTTTTGTAGAATACATTCGCGTCAAACGAAAGAATCGCATCAGAAATCAACTGCTTGAGATGCTCCTTTCCGCTGACCCTGTATGCTGAAATCACTGCAAGCAATTCCTTTCCGCCCATGATTCCTGTATTGATTGAGTAAACCGCACCAGCCTTCTCGCGAACCTGAGAGAAATACAAGTCATCAAGATACATTGAAACTAGAGCAAAAGGAATGTAATCATCCGCTGTCTTACTAGGACATTCAAACAGCCCGGCAACATAGCCCGTGTCTCCAGCCTGTTCGTTTGCAAGTTTGACAACTTTGCCAGACGGAACGGAAATCTTTGGAATCTTTGGAAGAGAAAAAGCCTTTCGTGGCAGACTGCCGAAATAGCCTTCAAGTTCTTTAGTAAAGTTTTCGATTAAATCATTGCTGAAATTACCGACAACAACGATTTTAATTCTTAAAGCGTTCAAAAGACTCTGCTGAAGACCTTTGACCAGAGTGAGGTTTATGTTTGGATAAGAATCTTCGGTGATGGAAGAACCTGTTTCGTAAGGATGATCTGCAAAAGCAGCTTTTGAAATTGCAAGCCCAAGTGCCCCTGAAGGATCCGACTTATTTCTTGCGATAAATTCTGCCGCTTCCGTCATTTTCTGAGAAAAATCACTTTCGCTCATTGAAGGATTAAGAATGCAGTCAGAGAAAATGCTCAAAACTTCAGCCATATCACGCTGAATGCAAGTAAAGCCTGCGACGGCATAATCTTTGCCAGAAGATGAATAGAGAGAGAAACTCTTTTCGTATTCAAGCTGCTGGATATTTGAATAAGGATATTTATCAGAACCTCTGAGTGCCAGATCCAAAGTCAAACCTTCAAGGCCAGAAACGCTCTTGTCGATTGAGCTTGTGCCGCCCTCAAAAATGACCCTCATGACAACAATTTTGCTTCCACGATTCTGCTTGAAAATGACCGGAATTCCGTTAGAAAGTTCCTTGCGCGTAAAATCTTCGACAGTACCATGACTGGCTTCTTCAATGCCCGCTGTAGACCCGCAGGAAATCAGGAAAAACGAGGCAAAAATACAAAGCGCGCAAAGTGAATAAACAAGCCCTTTATACAGTTTTCGTGATTTCATATCTATATTTCCATTGATTTTTAAATGCATTTTTTGCTCCTATTCTTATTTTGAGTTGTCAACTGGAATGTAAGATTTGTGCCAGAAAGCATTTTCGGCCGTGATTTCTTCGTATCCGTATTCATAAAAAGCTTTTTTATACTTTTCCCAGATTCCAGGACTTACCGAAACCAAAAGCGTACCGTTCTTGTTCTGAATGTATTTCTGAATAAAAGAAACTACATCGTCTTCTTTGACACCGGCAATATTTTTATCGTAAGAAAAGAAATAATCCGAGCCGCAGGTAGACCAGAAGAAAGAAAGTGATGAAAGAATCGATTTTGCACTTTCAAGCTCATAAATTCTTGAATCTTCAAGCTGCTGAATTACACGGGCAACTCCCATGTCTGCGAAAAATTTGTCTTTATCGAGCATGGCAGGAATAGCGCGCTTTTTTAATACAGAAAGGAATTTTTCTGATTTTTCGACTGGATTCAGATTTTCGGTCTTAACAACAGCAAAATCACCGAAACTGTGGTTTGACTCAACTGCTTCAGGCTCAGAAGATTCATTATTAAGCATTGCGGCATAGAATCCAATCAAACCGCTGATTCTTCGGGTTGGATATGAGGTTCCGACATAATCACTTTCAGGAATGCAAAGGGCACTTTCTGAGACAAAAGTTTTTGCAAAGATTCCTTTTGGATTATTTGAAATGCTGTTCCAAACATCGGCAGAATAAGTGTCAGCAGCATCAGTTTCACCGTCCGGACCGCGAAGATAATATCCAATCTGAATCATTGAATCGGAATTAGCAGAATTGACAAAAACCAGTTTTTTATCAGCGGACAGCGGGAACTTTCCTTCTGGAGATTCAAAGGCTGTTTCTTCCGCAGGATTTTCCCAATCAGAGTAGATGTCTTTTACATAGCCATAAACTTCATCATGATTGACATTTCCGCCAACAAAAATCGCAGAATTCTTTGGAATATAATACTTTTTTTGAATCTGACGAAGCGTTTCAACGCTTGCATTCTGAATTACCTCAGGACTTCCGCTCACATCAACCCGCCACGGACTTGCAGGGAACATCGTTCGCAAAAGGGCAGCCGAGCGGATATGTGCAGGATTTGTAAAATCAGCATTGATTTCGGCAAGAACGACAGATTTTTCATTTTCAAGTTCCTGCTCGTCAAGTTTGGGAGTGCGCACGGCATAAGACCAGAATTCCAAGCCCTCACGCACTAAATTTGAAGGAATCGTGAAAAAATAATTTACGCGGTCAGTGCCAGTAGAACCGTTCTGGTCAATCTGGCCCATCTCATTCGCACCTTCCGTAAAAGCATCCTGATTTTCATAACGATCATTGCCTTTAAACATCATGTGCTCATACAAGTGAAAAAGGCCCGCATTTTCAGGAGTTTGCGTAACGGCACCGGCCCGAACGGCAATTTCGATATACACGAGAGGCACAGAATCATTTTCAGCAACAAACAGTTCCAGACCGTTATTTAATTTGTATCTGTAAAGACCGGGAAAATTTGTAGACTGGGCAAAAGCAAAAGTTGTTAAAGAAAAAGCAAGTAAAAAGAGAGATTTTTTTAATTTAAAAAACATGAGAGAAATTATATCACATTTCAAAAATAAAGCCACCAATAATTTTAAAAAATTACCAGTGGCTCATTTTATTTAATCAATAAAGAAGTGCTTACTGATTCAAGGCACTGACTACAGCCCCGATACCAGCCTTGCCGACATTGCTTGATTTTCCGACACCCCATTTCTGAGTTCCATCTTCTTTTGTAATCTGAACATAAGCAACAGCGTAAGTATCACTACCCTGACCAACGGAATGTTCATGGAATGCAGTGATGTTGAACTTAGGAACAGGTGTAGAAGCAAGGGCCGCAACAAACGAATCGAGAGGACCGTTACCCTTTCCGCCGATTGAGTGCTTTTCGCCATTCCAGCTGATTACACCACGGCATGCAACATGTTCTTTTTCATCGGCACTTTCGACCTGAGTTGAAGCCAAATCAAGCACTGAAAGCGGAGTCTTTTTGTTAATCCACTGATCTTCAAAGAATTTGAGGATTTCATCACCCTGAAGCTCACGCTGAGCCTCGTCGCTCTTTGCCTTGATGAGCTCTCCGATTGCTCCCTGCATGGCCTTTGGAATTGAATATCCGTAATTATGTTCCAGAATGAAGCTTGCACCGCCCTTTCCGCTCTGTGAGTTGATTCGGATGATTCCTTCATATTTACGGCCAATGTCATGCGGATCGATGAGAAGATACGGAACATCCCAGACAGAATCTTCCGGCATTTTTGCACGGGCAGCAAAGCCTTTTGCAATTGCATCCTGATGACCGCCAGAAAGTGCTGTATAAGCAAGACCGCCGGCATAAGGAGAGCGTGGATTGATTTCCATCTTAGTGTATTCCTGGTATGAATCCGCGATGTCAGGAAGATTTGAAAAATCAAGCTGCGGATCAACACCTTCAGAGAACATATTAAGCGCGACAGTTACGATGTCCAGGTTACCGGTTCGTTCACCGTTTCCAAAGAGACAGCCTTCAACACGGTCAGCACCAGCCAAGAGACCGAGCTCGCACGAAGCAACACCAGTTCCGCGATCATTGTGACAGTGCGTTGAAATAATCACTGAATCTCTGTGAGAAATCTTTGATGCAAAATACTCAATTGAATCAGCATAGATATTCGGTGTGTAACATTCTACTGTTGTAGGAAGATTGAAGATGATTTTTCGGTCTTTTGACCAGCCCCACTCGTTACCAACAGCCTCACAGATTTCGATTGCGTAATCAATTTCTGTCATTGAGAAGCTTTCCGGGGAATATTCAAGCCGAATACGATTGCGTTCATCTTCGCTCAAATCCTTCATGCAGTCTTTTATGCATTTTACGCCGTCAGTAGCGATTTTAATGATTTCTTCCTTTGACTTGCCGAAAGTGTATTTTCGTTGAGCTGGAGAAGTTGAGTTATATATGTGGAAGATAACGCTCGGAGCACCTTTAATGCACTCCATTGTGCGTCGGACAAGCTTTTCACGAGCCTGACAGAGAACCTGAATAGTGACATCATCAGGAATTCGCTTTTCATCTATGAGACGACGGATAAAGTCATATTCTGTATCACTTGCTGACGGAAAGCCGATTTCGATTTCCTTGAAACCCAATTTCACTAGAAGCTCGAAGAATGCAAGTTTTGTTTCGATTCCCATTGGATCAATGAGAGCCTGATTTCCGTCACGAAGGTCTACCGAACACCAGATTGGCGCTTTTTCAATTCTTTTGTTTGGCCACATTCTGCTCTGAATCGGGATAGACGGAAACGCTTTGTACTTTGATGCGTTCATGTTTCGCTCCTATCTTTTAAGAATACCTTAATATCTCTTTTTAAGGCATTTTAGTCAATAGGATTCAATTTTTCGAAAACCTTGCCGATTTTTTCCTTCAAATCTTTTGTAAATTCCTGCATCTCAAGAATGAATTCATTGTCCGCAATTCCGCCAAGAACGGCATTCATCTCACGGGCGTTATCGTAATTCTGCATACGATAAGGATCTTCAAAATCCTTCATGCGCGAAATCAAAACAGCATCAAACATACTTTGATTTGCAAACAGTGCATCTTCAATGATTTCTGAATAAATCTGCTTTGTGAAGTCAATAAACGAGCGAGAATAAAGATTTTCGAGCAGACTGAGGGCATATGCGACCTTATAATCTTCATATTGATTCTGGCACGAATCGTAGAATTCATGCACTTTATCCCATGAATCAATTGTGCCGTGCTTGATTTTCTCAAAAAGTTCGAAGAGGCACTTTTCTGGGATAATCTGACCGCCGACATTCACCCATGAAGAATAAAGCGGCATCTGCGAGATTTTGACTAAATCGTCTTTCGTGAGGCTTTCACTGCCATTTCGCACACAATATTCACAAAGAGTGCGTACGGCAAAGAATTTTACGATTCTGCGGTAAGCTTTGTATGCTTTTACCGGCTTGATAATAACCGCACCGTATTTTTTCTGAGGTTCCTTGTATGGCAAAGTGAACACTGCATCCTGATTTTCGTGAAGGAAGTTTTTGGCCACATTGTAGAGTTCATCTGGAGTCTTTGCGGCAATAGCCTTTTTATTTTTGGAATCCAGAAGATATTCACCTGTAAGCTCAATCAATTTTCTGAGCGCAGCTTCGACTTCCTGAATCGTGTCCGGAGCAATCGGGTCAGTTTCAATGTGCTGAACCTTGACCTTTCGCTTGTCGCGTTTTTCAAATTTCGACTTATTTCGTGCGACGGCATACATATTGTACATGAACCAGTATGCCGGAATGATTGTAATCGGCTGGTGAGAACCGTTACTTGCAACAAGTGAGAACGGGAATGTAATGTTAAGCTCGTACTGATAGGTTCCTTTTGCGATGAGCGTAAAACTTGCGAATTTTGAGTTATGCTTGAAATCTGAGCAAAGGCCAGGCCAGAAACCACGCCCGGCAAACATTTCTCCATCAGCAGCACGCGAATTGTGGTTCGAACCAATTGTAGCACCGGATGCAATATTGCTCTGACCACCGACCATCGACGCAATAAGGAACGATGAATTGTGATGCTGTTCGTGGAACGGGAAAATTAGGTTATTGAGGATTTCACAGCATGAAACCGTTGAATTATCACCAAGAATTGAATTGAGGAGCCTTGCACCGTATTTCAACTGACAGTTTCGCCCGATTACGAATCGAACCGCAACCGCCTGATAGAATACACGCGAGCCGAAGCCCAAAATACCGTTGACCAGTTCAACACCTTCACCAATCTGGCTAGGCTCTTCTTCTGAAGAAAGAACCGTGATATTTTTGAGCTTAAAGGCACCCTTGATGTAGGTGCAGTTACCAATCTTTGCATCTTTGAGCAAAGTCGTATTTTTGATTACAACATCATCACCTGTGATGCCGTAAGTGTTAAGCGTTTTGGGCACCTGCTTTTCGGTCATGGAAACAAAATGCTGCTGCAAATCGATGTCATCGCGATATTTTGCCCAGATGTAAGCATCAGCAGGAATCATATTTTCAAATGCAAGAACCGCCCTGCCGTCATTTTCGTTGCCGACACCAATCCATATACGGTTTGATTCCGGCTCCCCTTCTTTAAGCGTGCCGTTACCGAATTTTGAATGATTGGTCGTGCTCATTTCATCGATGTTGAAAAGAATGTTACGGTTTCCGATTTTGTAATTTGAAAGATAATGAACATTCCTTACGACACATTCATCACCGATTACGACATTTTCAAAGTAAGAATCATAAAGACCGGCTTCAAGTGCAAGATCGTGGTATTTTAAAGTGCAGGCAGAAAGTCTTCCGATAACAAGGAAGCCAAAAATCTCACAGCCAGAGACAAGAGAACAGTCGAATTCGTTTTCATCAACCCAGACATTCTTCCATGAAGAATCAGAATTTTTGTTATGAGTGCTTAAAACTTCAATTTCACTTTTTGTAAGCTGTCTTTTACCCTCAAGGAAAGCCGAATAGAACTGCGGCAAACGAGTCGAGTTCTTAACTTTGCTAACTGAAACCATAAACTTAATTATAACGCACTGTTACAGAAAAAGCCATATTAAAAATCAGCGGTCAAATCAGCCTGTATGTCGGGTAGAAAAAAATTAGCACTGTGATATACTTAATGAATGAATATTCCAGTCTCATACCTCATAATTGCGGCCCTAGGTTTTGCAACACTAATTCTTTTAATCCTTCTGATTCATTCAATGCTTTCCCGCTCTTCTTCCGGCCTTGCTCAAATCCAGCAGAAACTCGGCTCACTCGAAAACTCAGCCCTTCAAATGCAGAAAATCGCTCAGGAAGTAACCAATCTCAATAATCTTCTGCACGCCCCCAAACTCCGTGGAAATTTCGGCGAATATCTTCTATATAATCTGCTCAAAGACACGCTCCCTTCGAAAAATTACGCAAGCCAGTTTCAGTTTTCTGACGGCGCGACAGTTGATGCGATAATCAGGCTTGGGAAAAACATAATCCCTGTAGATTCAAAATTCCCGCTCGAAAGCTTTGAACGCTATATTTCATCAGAAGATTCAGAAACAAAGAAAAAAGCAAAGCAGGATTTTACACACTCGGTCAAAGCAAGAATCGATGAAATCTCAAAAAAATATATCCGCCCGCAGGAAAACACCTTCGATTTTGCACTCATGTACATCCCATCCGAAAGCGTCTATTACGAAATCCTTTCAAATGACAGCAAAAAGCAATACGAATTGTTTGACTATGCCATGAAGAACCGCGTGATTCCTGTCTCGCCAAACACATTCTACGCATATCTTATGGCAATCGTTTACGGCTTAAAAGGAATGAAGATTGATGAACAGGCAGAGATTATAATCAAAAAACTTTCAGGGATTCAAAAAGACTTTGAAATGTTTACAGAAGAAATGGCCACGCTGGGCAAACACCTTTCAAACGCCGCCGCAAAATTCAATGAAGCAAACGAAAAGGCAAAAAAAATTGGCGGCCAAATCGAAGATCTGACCGCCAGATGACCCCAATGCGATTCGAACGCACGACCTTTCGCTTAGGAGGCGAATGCTCTATCCAGCTGAGCTACGGGATC
>NZ_CAMHSK010000044.1 GCF_946187725.1 uncultured Treponema sp. | reverse complement strand
GATGTATCACCCTTAACGCCTGGCTCACAGTATGTGATTGTGCGAGTTACCTGGATTGGCAAGCGAACACCAACCGGCTTCTCGTTGTAGTATGTTACTTTTACTTCGTAGTCATCATCTGGAGAAATGTAGCCGGCATTGTCACCGAGGTAGTCCTTATCCAAAGTGATGTCATCGTATGTCTCCTGATCCATGAAGTGATAGTCGTTTCCGTCGATGTAAGAAAGTTTTACATTCTTTTCGACCAAATCAACTTCCTCGAATTTCTCACCAGCGTCAAGACCCAAATCCTGAGTTCCGCCAGTAACGATGTTTGCAACACGGAGTTTTGTAACCATGCCCTGGCGACCAGATTTCTGACCGAGCATCTTCTGAACGATGAGCGGAGCACCTTCATACATGAAAGCTGTTCCGACTTTGATTTCGTTTGTCATCAACATAATATGTTACCTCAAAAAATAAAGCTTTATGGAATTATTTTAGTGTATTTTCGGGAGATATTCAACAGTTGGGCAGGAGGGGCGAAGATGTCCCTCAAAACAAATCCCGGTTTTAGATTTTTGGACCTCATAAGACAGATTAATAAGTAAAAACTTAGTTAAGGGGGTAATATTCGGAATTATATGAAATAATACCCCCTTAACTTGCATTTATCTCAAAATTTGAATACAATAAAAATCGAAGGTAGAAGCATGAAGTATTACAAACGCGAATCCTACTTAAAGAAGATACGAGGATTTTACAACGATACGGAAATCATCAAGGTTATTACCGGGGTCCGACGCTGCGGAAAATCAAGCCTTATGCAGACAATCGCGAAGGAGCTTGAGGGAAATGGCGTTTTAAAGGAACACATAATCTACTTAGATTTGGACAAGCGCGGTTACAGAAATATTAAAACTCCAGACCAGCTGGAAAAACTCATAGAAGACAACATAAAAGTGAAAGGACTCAAGTATCTTTTCATTGATGAAGTTCAAAATGTAACAGACTTTGAAGAAGTCCTTAACGGATTCCGGGATGAAGGCGACATTTCAATTTTCATAACAGGCTCAAATTCCTATCTTTTAAGCGGCGAGCTTATCACAAAGCTTACGGGCCGTTATCTTGAATTTGAAATTTTTCCTCTGAACTTTCAGGAATATCTTGGAATGAAAGCTTTTTTCAAAAAGGACATCAGTCAGAATCTTGTACAGGAATTTGACAGTTATCTTATTGAAGGAGGATTTCCCAAGGCCGTTCAGTATGATTCCCTTCAGGATAAAAAAACTTATGTCACTGGCGTAATATCTGAGATTTTTCAGAAGGACATCAAACGCCGGGTAAAAATCAGAAATGTTTCTGTCTTTCAGAAAATCCAGCAGTACCTCATAAATAATT
Source organism: uncultured Treponema sp. (assembly GCF_946187725.1). GTDB lineage: Bacteria > Spirochaetota > Spirochaetia > Treponematales > Treponemataceae > Treponema_D. The sequence goes on along the minus strand of NZ_CAMHSK010000044.1, from coordinate 20,421 downwards.
TTGGAGCCACTACAAGCCTTACAAACATGCTGGAAGCTCTTGAGAAGGACGGTACAAAAATCAAAAGGGAGACTTTGAATAACTATATCAAGATTCTTTGTGATGCAAAAATCCTCTATGAATGCAGCCGCTTTGACTTAAAGTCTAAGAAATCCATAGCAGGAGAAAAGAAATATTATCTTTCCGACCTTGGATTTTACTACTCCACAAATACCGACAATCGCATAAATTACGGCCCGGTAATGGAAAATGTTGCCTATATTTATGCCCGCTCAAACGATTATTCTGTAAGTGTAGGCCGTATCGGAAAACTGGAGTGTGACTTCATACTTCGTAAAGACGTTGATTACGCATATCTTCAAATCTGCATGACAATAATGTCCAGCCAGGAAACTGAGGACCGTGAATACAGACCTCTTGAATCAATAAAGGATAACTATCCGAAATACGTCCTTACCAGAAGCGACCCGATTCAGCACCGCAACGGAATCATTCACAAAAATATGCCTGACCTTATGCAAAATGGAGAATTGTTTTAAAAGCTTTTGAGCTAATCAACCGGCTGCCGCCGAGCACATTCGTTGCCGTGCTCGTTTTGTTCCTTGGTTCGCTAACGCTCATTGCCTGCGGCAACGCTTCGCGCCACTCCATAGCGGGGCGGAGATTTGCGGGAGATAGGGAGATTTGTTTGCTGTTAAGGCAATAAGTCATACAAGATTCTTGCCAAAACATTTGATTTTTTGCCTTTTTTGTGGCCAGGTGCATAATTCATAACATAAATTTTTACGTCAGCAGGGATTTCAATATCAGGTTGTGCAATTAAAATTCTTTTCAGTTTTTCTACAATAAATCTTTTCTGGTCACGATTTAAATCTTTGAAACCAGTCGGAATTTTCTTGTACAGTCTAAATGTCCGTCCATCATGATAATCACATTCAAGTTCAAATGTGTCATTATCCATTACAAAAGATTTGGTTGTCATTTTTGTTTCTCCTATTTCACAATAAAATTATACGCAGCAAGCCGCGCTCTTGCTTTTTCTCTTTCCTCATCGGTAAACAGAGAGTGCCATCGCTTATCTAGAATCTGATTTTCAACCGAATATTGCAAACAGCCATTTCCCAAAGTTTTGTATATCCGGGAGAAGGTTCTTTACTGTTTACTAATTGTTTTGCTGTTTCAATTGCACCATTCCGAGAAATCATATCAAGAAAAACCGTAGGCTTATAACCTTACTTAAAAAGAATTTTCACATCATTCATTACTGCGGTGTAAAATTCGTTTTCTAAATCTTTATCAGCCATTTGACCTTCTCCGCAATACTTTATTTTTCAATAAATTTCTAAATTGATTTCGCAATTTGTCATATTAGTTTATACATTCCCCTCACATAAGTACTAAAAATTCAAAGTTTCTTTCCAAAAAGTATGAACTCTTTTATCAGCCTCTATGCCATATTTTTTACAATACGACAAATATTCTTTTTCTAATTCAGAATCTTTTTGCAATGGGCAGTGCAATATTGAACAAATAACCCGATTTGTTTTTCTTCCATCCACGGTACCAGGACGTTTTTCGGGATTTTTCTTTTCTCTTTTACTTTCCTCATATTTTTCTTTTGTATCATTTAAATAGCCCATAAAGCGACTCGGATAAAAATGGATTTCACCTTTTTTTTTCATAAACATGAAGCAATGTCCATGCCGAATTAAGTCTTCAGCAAAAATCCGTTTTTCATCATCACAAGTCAGATACGAATCAAGAATTCTAACATTACAAATCAAATCACTTTTATTTTTTACAAAATCCATTTTTATGACCTCCAGTTTCTTGTTTATAGAAATATCGTAAGCCCACCTAAGAAATCCTGTCAAGTTCACCACAATTAATTCAGTACTCTATATTTCTTACAATTGTTTCAATTGAATATAAAATGGATTTTCTGACAGCCCTGTGCCTTGAATATCGCCATAAGTTAATCCACATCGAACCATAATCATTTGAAAAACGATTGCATTACAACTATGTCCGCATTGCTTGCTATCAAATACATGTGGTGAAAACTTTCTTAAATCTTTTGATGAAACACGAGTACCCTTAAATCTTTCATACGCTGAAACAATATCAGCCATCAAAAACCAAACTCTGCTTCGCCCATGTTCATAAATCATAACTTCATCAGTTATTGAACATATTCTTTTTTCAGTATGATTCGGTGTGTAAAGAATGTCACCGATTTTAATATTATCTTTTATTAGTTTTACAAGCATTTTCCCTCCTTTACTCCGCATTGCGTGCTGGACGAATGCCAAAGTCACTTGCTATATGATTTTCTGAAAAATAATCCCTGCCAAATATTTTTAAATATTGGCCTGTACTTGAATAAATATTTCCTCCTCTCAAGCACCTATGACTTCCACTTTCATGCACAGGATTCGTCAATTCCCCTGTACCAAAATTTGCGTAATAGTCATAGCACCATTCCGCAATATTTCCGCTCATATCATAAATCCCCAAAGCATTTGCTTTCTTCGTACCAACAGGATGAGCTTCACTTCCACTATTACCCGAATACCACGCAACATCCCCAATGGTATTGCTTCCTGCATAAGTGTACTGATCATGAGTCTCGGCATTTCCGCCACCGGCTGCAAATTCCCACTCACATTCTGTCGGAAGTCTGTAACCGTTCTTTGTTTTGTTCCAGCTGAATGTGCCGCTTGTGCTTGTGTCGTCTTTCCAGATTGAGTTTCCGCGATAGTAAACAGGCTCATATCCCTTGTATGCACTGTAAGCGTTGAGCCAGACACATGCCATGTTCCAGCTGATGTTTGTTGCGGGGAGAAAACTCTTGAACTGATCGTTTGTGGCATAGCCTTTGCTTGCGGCGGTGAGGTTGTAGCCGTTTTCTTTTGCCCAGGTCGCAACTTCAAGCCAGAGTTCGTAGGTCACTTCGTACTGTGCGATCTGGAAACTTGAAAGGGTGATTTTTGGTCTATCTTCGTCTTCTGAATCGCCAAAATAAAAGAAACCGCCTGGAACTGTAATCATCGCCGCATAATCTTTTCCCCATTGGGCGTATAACGCTACATTTCCAGTTACAGTAATCGAACTTCCAGCACTGTAACCTTGTCCATTTCCGTCAGCTTTTGTATTCCACTTTGTGAAAGCGTAACCTGTTTTTTCAAGATTGCCAGAGTTTCCAAGAATCGTGTAAGAACTTCCCTTATCCACACTCACACTCAGTGGTACGGTTCCACCAGTTGCTCCGTTCGAGTAATAAGTAATCGTACATTGTTCAGCAGTCCATTTTGCGTAAAGCGAAATATCATCAGTCACCGTGTATGGAAAAGACACTCTGCTTTCTTCTGTAAAATCTGCGTCCAAGTACCATCCGCCAAAATCAAAATCAGTTTTCGTTGTGATTGGTTCTGTCTCGATATAGCCAGTTTTCAACTCTGTTACTGCACTTCCACCGTTTGTTACAAATTTAACACTATAAATTTTCTGCCATTTTGCATAAAAAATCGTGTCAGAAGTTAGTAAGTATGGGAAGTCTGCAAGTTGAGAGAATTCAGCATCCGTGTACCATCCCGCAAAACTGTATCCGTCTCGAACTGATTGTGGTGCAGTTTCGATTTTTGTAGTTCGATAAGAAGAAATCTCGCTTCCACCGCCAGTTACAAAACTCGCTTGATATGTTGGAAGCCATTTTGCGTAAAATGAAGTTTGTTTTGTAAGTGTATAAGGGAAAATCACAGGTTCGCCAGAAAAATCAGATGTCGTATACCAACCTGCAAAAATAAAATTTTCTTTCGCCGTTTCAGGGAAAGTTTGAATCACTCCAGTTTTATACGATTCAATCGCACTTCCGCCATTTGTCTCAAAATTTACTAAAAATGATGTTTGAATCCATTTTGCATAAAGTGTTGTCGGTCGAGTAAGCATATATGGAAAAGAAATTGCACTTCCAGAAAACTCTTCGGTTGTATACCAGCCAGCAAAAACAAAATCAGCCCTTGAGATATCAGGGGATTTTTCAATTATGCCAGTTTTATAAGATTCAAGATTTGTTCCACCATTGGTCGCAAAAGTCACGGTGTACATTTGCTGCCATTTTGCATAAAGCGTCGTATCTTCATTCAACTCAAATGGAAAAGTAACAGCTTCACCTGTAAAAGCCGAATTTGTATACCATCCGCAGAATGAGCAATCATTTTTTGATGTTTGAGGGATTTCTTTTATACAATCAGTTCTTCGTGACTCAATTGGACTACCGCCATTTGTCGAAAAATTGACCTCATAAAGTTCCGTGATGCCGATGAAAAGAGGATTCTCACAAGAAGTTAGTAAGGTGAAAAGCAAAAGTTGAAAAATGAATGGTGTGAAAATAAATCTGAAAAAACGTTTCATAAAAAACTCCTTTTTTGAAATGCGTTAGGGATTGTAGCCGCGCGACAGCGTTGCCGCAGGCAATGAAGCGATAGCGTAACGGCGGAAAGCCCGACCCGCCAATGCGGGGAACGCCTGATTAAATTACTGATCTTAAAACCTGAACCCGAATCCAAGTCCAGCGCCAAACATATAGGGATAACCGCCACGCAGAATCGGCTCAAAATAAAAATTACCGGTCACAACTCTGAAACCAAGCGCAAGACCCGTACTTAAAGCCATTTTTATTTCATCATTCACAAGGACGATTTCGCCACCGCCCTGACCTTCCAGAAAAAGCCCCGCACTTGGCTCGCCAGTCGGTGAAACCAGATAGCATCGCAAAAATCCAAGCGGTTCAATCGCATAAACTGTGTTTTCCTTTTCAAACACATCATAGCTGACCAAAACTTTAGCACCCAAAGAAAATTTTCGCGTCGCATTGTAGTCGAAAGAAATTCCCGCAGCCGGTGCAATTCCAGAAATTGAATTTTTGTTTGCCTCTGCAATGAATCCGAGTGAAGATTTGTAAATTGTTGCCGCATGATGGAGAAGCTGCTCAGTCCTTGACGAGCGCGATATTTCGTATTTTTTGAACAAAGCGTAAGAGCCAGTCTCAACATCGATCATTTTGACTTGAAGAGTATAGCCGTTATCAAGTTCCGAAAGCTGTCCAAAAACTATTGACTGTGCACCAAGTCGCTGACAGAGAGAAAGGGCAGTTTCGTCGCTCACATACCCAGAAGTCTGATAATCAAGCTCCTTATTCACCTTGTCCATGTGCTGTCGGGTTACGATTCGGATATTAGGATTCTCAGAGAACGAAGAAATCAATTCATCACGGATATATTCTCCCATTTCTTTTGACTGTGAATCAAAATTCAGCACGCAAAGAATCGTTTTTGAGGAAACCCTGGCTGAAACATCATCAGAAACACGCTTAAGGGATAAATCAAGATTTTCTTTTGCAGAAAGGGAAACTGCAAGAAGAATAAAATTGATGATAATACAAAGAGATTTTTTCAAAGCAAACTTCCTTTTATCTTCTTGAGATAGATAAAAACAATACTAATCAGTCTAATTTTTGTTTATTTTAATGATTATAAGTTCTATTCATTCATTTTACAATACTTATTCGATTGGTAAAATTATAAAAAAATTGAATAAACCAATCTATTAGGAATATGACAAACATCAGAACTGTGCTTGCCGTAAACATGAAAACTAGACGGAAAGAATTAGAAATTTCTCAGGCAGAATTGGCCGAAAAAATTGGAACGTCACCGAATTATATTTCCAAGATTGAAGCAGAAAAGCAGTTTCCTTCCGTACAGATGATTGAGCAGATTGCCAGTGCGTTGGAATGTGACAGCGTAGATTTGTTTTCAAATGAAAAAAACGAAGAAAAGAGAATTGATTATATTCGAGATGATTTATTAAAGAATGTTTGCGATTTGATTAACGCGAGTTTCCAGAAAGTATAGACACATAGACTGACAGAGGTATTAATTTTTTTTCATTCCCCAAACATTCCATTCTATAATACCCTCATGAAAAAACTCTTCTATATATTTCGCTTTCTCCGAGAAAGGCATAAGCGAGTGCGTTCTTACAGTGGATAGCGTGGACTGGAACTGCGCGAGCTTTGAAGTAAATTAATTTGAAAATGGATTTACAGACATACGGCGAATAAGTGAAATTTATTTTCGGCATTAGCCCGCTTACTTTATCACAATCCATCGACCGTCTTTTGTAGCCCCCTGTCGCTCAATGTATCTTTTTTCACGCAAATTTTTTATCGCATTCTCTATTGTTCTTGAAGAAACTCCTAGTTCAGAGGCAATTTGAACGGCTGTTATGTCCGGGGTTTCCTTCATAATTGCGATAATTTTCTGCTCCCGCTCGCTGATGTCAGACCTAGTATTTTTCGGTGTTGGCACATTTATCTGATAATCAGCGGAATAGTTCTCATCCAACGGAACAGACAGAGTGAACATAGTGTCCTCTATCATCACGGGCTTTTTCCCTGAATAAAGCTGCGAATATTTAAAGAGATTTCTAGTTCCTGAGCCAAGTTCGTCTGCATACCCGATATTTGAGAAAAATCTTGCAATTATCGGATTTTTTGAAACTGGTGTAAAATTCTCAGGGGTTATTTCAATGTGATTTTGCGCGCGGCAAGGATTTTCGGTGTAAATCTGCTCTTTTTCGATAATGAATTTCGAGACATAAGCACTTGAAAATTCACGGTGCATAAGAAGATTTGAGACCATTTCACGGACGATTTTGTCACGCAAGCTTACGGTCTGTATTCCTTCCATAAAGAATTTGTCTGGCAGATGTTTTTGAGCAAACTGCATCAGTAGGTCATAGCTTTCAACAAGATTCTTATAGATTGTAATTCTGTCATCGTACCTGTCGAGATTCACACGCCTCAAAAGGGCATCGGTCTTGTAAGTCGGGCAGACAGACATTATCACATCTTCTTTTCCCAACAGCAAAAGCCCCGCAAGAGTCATTCCTTCATCTCCAGTTTGCCAGTCTTTTCCATACAAATGAGCACTTTTTATAAGTTCTTCATCATTCAGATTTCTCCACGGATGTTCACTGTTTTTAAGAAGCGCGAGATTCCGGCATTTTTCAATTATTCCCGGCTCCAATTCATTTATAGTCGCATACCTGAAAACTTTTTTTTCTGTAAAGACATTTTGCTTTCGGATATACATTTCTGCAATTTGGGCTGTTGCCGTCACTTTTACATCAGACTCAAAAACACGGTCATAAATCACTTTTTTATAAGTATGAACTTCGGAACTCGAAGGAACCTGAATACAGAGGATTGTCTTTCCGTCAATTTTCACAGATTTCGGCTCAATCATTAGAGTCGGAGAAAACATCGATGGATTTGAAATTACGCTAATAAAATTCTTTTTTAAAGATGCTATGGCTTTTTCAGATATTCCTTGAATTGAACCGTCATCAAGGACTCCGCACAATATTGTTCCACCGAAGTGATTTGAGAAAGAGCAGACTGTTTCATAAACATCGCCTTCAATTCCATTTCCGCATCTTTTGAACTCAATCCAAGAATTTTCACCTTCCAGGATCAGTGCCCGAATCATGTTTTCTGTCATATTCTAAATATCGACAAATTCAAAAAATTTCGGAAGAAATTTCGGAACAATTTCGGAAGAAATTTCGGAAGAAATTTCGGAAGAAAACTCGCTGGTGATGCGATGACTTCCCCCTTCGTACATGCTATACTGTCCTCATGCGTAAATTTGAAGTAGTCAGCCCATACCAGCCTTCAGGCGATCAGGGGCAGGCAATCGAAAAACTCTCAGAAGGCTTTTTGAAAGGCGACCGTTTTCAGACTCTCAAAGGCGTTACCGGCTCAGGCAAGACCTTCACGATGGCAAAGATTATCGAGAAGGTTCAGAGGCCCACTCTCATTATCAGCCACAACAAGACCCTTTCGGCACAGCTTTACCGCGAGTTCAAGTCGTTTTTTCCGAACAATGCCGTTGAATATTTTGTCTCTTATTACGACTACTATCAGCCGGAAGCTTATGTTCCTGCACGCGATTTATATATCGAAAAAGATGCCGATGTAAACGACGAGATTGACAAGCTCCGCCTTGCCGCCACTTATTCTTTGATGGAACGCCGTGATGTAATCGTCGTGGCAACCGTGAGCTGCATTTACGGTTTGGGTATGCCGGATTTGTACAAGGATATGCGCGTTCACATCGAAAAGGGCGATATTCTGGATTTACGAAAATTCGAGCGGGACCTGGCTTCGATTCAATATCAGCGCAACGACATGGTTCTGGAACGGGGCAATTTCCGTGTTCGCGGCGATGTAATCGAAGTTTATCCGCCTTACATGGAAACCGACACGGCTTATCGAATCGAGCTTGATTTTGACGAAGTTGCGCGCATATCGAGATTCAATGTTCTGAACCGTGCCACCGAAGAAGAGCTGGACGAATTGCAGCTTTACCCGGCAAAGCACTTCGTTGTTCCGCATGACGCGCTTGTTTCTGCCACGGAGCGGATTCAAAAAGAACTTGAAGAGCGTGTCGAGACTTTGCAGGCAGCGGGCAAAATGATTGAAGCTGAACGACTCAAAACCCGAACGACTTATGACATCGAGATGATGAAGGAAATGGGTTACTGCTCAGGAATCGAAAATTATTCAGGGCCGATTTCAGGAAGAAAAAGCGGAGAGCCACCCGCAACTCTCTTGCACTACTTTCCTGATGATTTTTTATGCTTAATTGATGAAGCTCATGTCACGGTTCCGCAAATAGGTGCAATGTACGAGGGAGACCGAAGCCGCAAGCAAAATTTAGTCGACTTTGGATTCCGCCTGCCAAGTGCCCTTGATAACCGCCCGCTTAAATCCGATGAATTCTGGAAGAAGATTAACCAGGTGATTTATGTCACGGCCACTCCCCGCCCAGAAGAAATCAAGCAGTCAACTCAGGTCGTAGAGCAGATTATCCGCCCCACGGGTCTTCTTGACCCGATTATCGATGTGCGTCCGAGCGAAGGCCAAATGGAAGACATTTACAAGGAGGTCAAGGCACGAATCGAAAAGGGTGAGCGCAGCCTGATTCTGACTTTGACCAAAAAGATGGCAGAAGATTTGACCGACTATCTTTTGGGCTTGAATCTCAAAGTAAAATACATCCATTCCGAAATCGATACTTTTGAGCGAGTTGAGATTTTGAAGTCCCTGCGAGTCGGTGAAATCGATGTTTTGATTGGAATCAACCTTTTGCGAGAGGGAATCGACTTGCCGGAAGTCAGCTTCATCGCAATCCTTGACGCGGACAAAATCGGCTTTTTGCGCTCAACCACGAGTTTGATTCAGATTGTAGGCCGAGCCGCCCGAAACGAAAACGGTATGGTCGTAATGTACGCCGACAATATCACGCCTGCAATCAAAGAGACCGTAGCCGAAACCAAACGCCGCCGTGAAATCCAGCAGAAGTACAACGAAGAGCACGGAATCACGCCGCACACAGTTTCAAAAGCCGTTCAGGACATTCTCGTTCGCCAACAGGCAAATGCCGAGGAAGAAGCCGAAATCGAGCTTGGCGTTCTCAAAAAGAGCGCGAACCTCTTCGACCCGAAGCAGCGTAAGAAGCTGATCGAAGCCCTAAAGAAAGAAATGAGCGACTTCGCCGATAAACTCGAATATGAAAAAGCGGCTTCAATACGCGATGAAATTCTTGAAATACAGAGAATGTACGAAAAGTAAGAAAATGCAAAATGCCCTACAGGATGTAGGGTAAAAGCAAAGAGAGAAAATTCAAACAGCAAAGACAACGACATTTGCTGTGTTTGCCGCAGGTGAACAGAATTTTCTCGTACGAATCCAAAAATCCAAGGATGGATTTTTGGTTCGGTGAGTACGAGCAGGCCGCCGCCGTACGCGACCAGATTCAGGAAATTGAACGGACTTACGGAAGCGGGAAATAGACGCGGATAAACGCTGATTAACGCAGATGATTTATGCTCAGAAAATTTATCTGTGTCTATCTGCGTACATCTGCGTCATAACTTATTTTCTGAAATAAAACTCGTCTGTGGGATTTTCCACGCCTAAAAGTCCGTAGAGTTTTTCTAAATCGGATTTTACGGCATTTGACTCTCGGAAAGTCAGGGAAGCATTTGGGATTGATTTTCCTGCCACTGACGAAGAAAGGCCGAAATCGTGTTTTTCAATAAGAAAAGCGGCATTCGAAGGATTTTTTGTTGTCCAGAGAAGAGCCTTTCTATATTCCTCCAAAAAACGCTTCAGCAAATCAGATTTTTCTTTCACAAAATCAGTTCTGGCAACGAGCAGCAGAACAGGAAAAGAACTGCCCTCTTCTACGCTGGAATAAGTTTTCTGGATATTTTCAACGCGCCGGACAGAAGAAGTGTTTAACGCAATTGTAGCAAATGGTTCTCGAACAAGGGCATATTTCGTCTTGCCCAGAATCAGCGAATTCGCTATGTTCGCCTGCGGAACTGAAAAATCAATTTTGACGGACTTTTCATCATCTCCAATGGTAATTTCTTTTTCTGAAAGAATATGCTTAAAAACCGTCGTTTCCTCAATATCATTTTCCGCACAAATAAGAGTCTCGCCTTTCAAATCCTCAAAAGAGCGGTAATTTTCATCGTTTGTAAGAAGAAAAAGATTTCCGTTTTGAACAGAAGCAAGCATGACGATTGAACCGCCGGTTGTCTTAAAGACTTTGGCCGCATCCTTCGGTGCAAGAAAGCCAACATCAAGTTCACCACGAAGGAGTTTTGGCAATTCAGTGCGTTCAGAATCAAAAATCTGAAAATTCATATTCTGAACAGAAAGTTTTGCCTTATTTTCGATTAAATACGCACAGGGAGCACAGGAAATTCCTTTGAGGACGCCAAGCCGAATTGAAGAAAGCTGTGCACTTAAAAAGTATGCAGAGAATAAACAAAGGACAACACATGAAAATCGCTTCATAAACAAGGCAGATTATCACAGATTTCAAAAAAAATCCACTTCGCCCCTCAGAAGCGAAAAGCCGAAAAATCAGTATACAATTACATCTGTGGAGATTTTTCCTGTCGTTTCGTTTACGGTAAAAATTGCGCACTGTCTTTTAGTCCGAGTTGAAAATCGAAGCGACCCGATTACATCTTCGCGGAAAATCTTAAAATCAAACCCGTAATTGTGATGGGCATGACCTTCATAAACCTGCCTGACATTTCCTTCCGCAAAATATGTGAGTAAAGTGTTCCGTTCGAGAGTGTTCTGAATAATCATGAACATATTTGTTCCGCCCGCATAAACAGGATAATGAGTCAAAACAATTTTCGGCCTCGAATCAGCATAAATCTTAGATTTAAAATCGGCGAGCTGCTTTGTGCCCGTAGTTCCATTCGCAGTGTCTAAAAAATAAAACGAAAAGCCTGACGAAGAATCAGTTGAATCAGCATCAAAATTGAAAAAATAACTTGAAGTATGAGGATAGACAAGATTTTCAAAATTAGCGGCTCCCTTGTGGTACAAATCGTGATTTCCAAGAACCGACCACACTTTGAATTTTCTTTCTGAAGCGGGCGTTTCATCGGTTTCACCATAAAGATATTTTCCAGCGACGGCCTTGATTTTGTTCTCAAAGACAATGAAATCTTCAAACTGCTCTTTTTTGCCGCCGTCTGCCGTATCGCCAAGATTTATAGCAAAACGCGGTAACTTCGTAAAATCAGCATTCTCGCCTTCAGTGTATTTTTGAAACCAGGAATCGAGCCAGGAAATGAACTTCTCTTCGTCCAGCTTTTCGCGCCCGGAACCAAAATGCAAATCAGTCACCACAAGAACACTATATATAGAAGAAAGTTGCACTTTTTGGTCAGATAAATCAAGTGTTCCGAAATTTTTCATTCGCGAAGAGCGGGAATCAACATCCTCTTCTCCAAATTGCCCGAAGAAAAATCCGTAGGAAGAGCATGAACTTAAAAAAAGTGCCAGCAAAACAAGTAAAATCATGAAAAAGTGAGTGAATTTGCAATCAGTTTTCAAAATGTATACCTCACTCCGAATCTTAAAATCATGCTGTCAATGTAAGGAGATGCCGCATATCCGTCCGCAATCCGAATTGAAATGTCGCTTGAAAAACGAAGGCCAGAATCGAGATTAAAGGCAGTTCCAAAAAGATAATGCGGTGTGCAAAAATGTGGGTAACGATACATGTCATTCAGGGCGAGTTCGAAATACGCTTCGATACCGTTTTTCCAGACTTTATCGATTAGAATTCCGGCTTCAGGATAAGTATCATAAATCCACGGAACATAATCTTCCAACGCATAAATTTTTGCCGCTTTCCCAGCATAGCCGCAAAAGAAAGAAATTGTTTTTCCAGAAAGATTTTGATGCCGAAGCAGGAAATTCAATATGTAATCATGTTCAAGAGAAATTTCATTGTATCGCTGGAAATGGTAAATTCCGCCCAAGCCCAGCCTGAGCCGTGAATCTTCAGATTGCCAGTCTGCAAAAGGAAACCAGCCGTTTGCCTTAAAGGTAAAGTCCGAGCAGTCTTCATAAGATTGAAAGCCTGCGATTCCTTCAATCCATTGAGATTCCAGCCCCCCTTGCACGGAACAAAGAATGCTGTTTCGTTCGATTCCGCGATTTGTCGTTGAAGCAAGTCCGATTTCAAGGAATTTTGAGGTGATGCCGTCACAAAAATCAGCGGAGAGCCGTGAAATTGAGAAAGCAAACACCCACAAAAAGAAGAATTTCCGCATAGGCACAGGTTTCAAGAAGCTGGAGCGAAGATTGAGGGTTTTGCCTTGCTATCTTCCTCGATCCCGAATTTCACCCTCGCGGTAATCTGGGTCTTTAACACGCACAAGAGTGTCTTCTTCAACTGGAACAGCCGTATAAATTGCACAGTCATGGTCTGCATTTACCCAATCAAGCAATTCACCAGTCTTTGGATTGATAAAATCATATTCAGAGCCAGCGACCTTTTTTGCAAGTACTGAAGGTGAAACAAACTCAAGTTCCGTGCCAGAATCAACGCGGTTCAAGGCATTGTATGGATAAAGCTTCCAGCCTTCTTTTTTGGCAGCAATCTTGATTTTCTTTTCTGGGTGCTGCTCCAAATCCCGCAAAGCCGCTTCTCGTGCCGCAGGGTGCATTGCCTCAAGTTCGGCATTTCTGTCTGCAAGGAGCTTTTCTCCAGTCTTAAAGACATTTTCACATTCTTCGTCAGAAAAAGCATTGCCAATCGAAGCCGCAAGAAGATAAGGTGAATCGCTCGCACCAATTGTAGTTTTATCAGCATCGCCACGGTTGTAATAGAAACCGGTTGTTGATTCGCGGTGCGCAACATCATCAAGGGAAGCAATAAACGGAGCGGCCTCTTCGGCAGAGATTTTGCCTTCAAGTGCGTCCAATGCCTTTCGGTAAGCACGGGCAACCATCGCAACATAGTAAGTTGACTTCATTCGTCCTTCAACTTTGATTGCGTCCACGCCGGCCTTTTTCATGTCCGCAAGGTGGTCAATCATGCACAAATCTTTTGACGAAAGAATCGCCGTAAAATCATCACCCTCAAACACCGGGAACAACTCGCCCGGTCGCTGCCTTTCCTGCAACCGCAAAATTCCCGACTGAGCAATCTCTTTTGCAGCTTCAGCAGAAATAACGCCACCCTCAGCATTCAACTTCGCCAAAGGAGAATCTTTCGCGCAACTGCTCCCTGCTAACTGCTCCCTGCTAACTCCAAGATCATATTCCCATCTGCAGGAATGAGAGCAGAAGCCTGACTGAGCAGAACGGCCTGTAAGATATGCGCTCATGAGACAACGGCCGGAATAAGCGATACACATTGCACCGTGAGCAAAACACTCAAGTTCCATCTCCGGGCAAGCATCTTTAATTTCGCGGATTTCATCAAGGGAAACTTCACGGCCAAGAACGACACGCTTGAACCCAAGAGAATGGTACATTTTGACCGCCTCTTTGTTCATGCACGAAGCCTGTGTAGAAAGATGAAGGTGAGTACCGGGGAATTCCTTCTGCAAAATCGGCACGATTCCCAAATCCTGAACGATGAATGCGTCAATCGGGTACTGCTTGAAGTAGTCGAGATTCTGCAGGAACATTTTGAGGTCATGATTATGGAACGCGATGTTCAAAGCACAGAAAAGCCTTTTCTGAGGATACTTTTTCTTGAGTTCGATGACGCGCTTGTATTCATCCTCGTAGAAATTGTCGGCTTTGATGCGAAGAGAAAATCTTTTGAGACCGATGTAAGCCGTATCAGCGCCATAAGCATAGGCGTATCCAAGTTTATCAATATTACCTGCCGGACAAACTAATTCCATTTTATACCTCCAAAAAAATAAGGACGAGCGAAGCACTGCCACATCTCACAATTGCTAATCGCTCACTGCTAATTGCTAATTATTATTAGCTTCTTTCTAGTTGAAGTTGTATTTCACGAACACTCTCATCCGAATGGTCTTTTGCCGTAATCAGCTTGCCGATTTTTTCGATTGCAAGATGTGATTCACTGAGTTCTTCATCCGCGAGCTGAAACATCGGCATCATTTTCTTCCATATATCAAGTTCGCACTTGCGGCCAGCATTTTTGAGCATTGTCTGAAGAACAAGCGCATCATCATAAAAGATTTCTTTTTCACCCATCTGAATGTAAACAGGCGGAATTTTTGAAAGCAGCGAACGGTCAGCTTTTAAGGGCGAAACAAACGGATTCTTCCAATTTTCCTGATAAGTGTAATGCTCGCTTGCAAGGCGCACGGAATCAGCCGTAAAGATTTCATCGCTCACTTTTTTGGCAGTGAACATATCATTGTCTTCTGAAAAATCGAGCCAGGGTGAAAAAAGCACGACCTGCCGAACTGATTCAAGAACGGTTTTATCAAGACCGAACATAAGCGCAAAAGCGATTGAAGCACCGCTCGTGTCAGCCATGATTATGATTTCAGGCTTTTTTTCTGTGTCACCGACATCAGCCGAAAGAGAAAGTGAAGTTTCGGTCTGGATGTAGATTTCCTGGAAAACTTCCTGAACATCTTCAAGCGAAGCGGGATAAGGATGAGCAGGTGCCAGACGGAATTCGGGCAGAAAAGCCTTGCTCGCAGTGGCATTGGCCAAAGCAGCGACAAAAGGCCTGTATGCGGCACGAGAACCGCCTACGAAACTACCGCCGTGAATATATAGAAGAATACGATTTGACGCAAAGACTTCTGGTGAAAGGATATCATATTTTGTGAGACGGCAGGATTTTTCTTCGCACTCGACATTGTTCGGCAAAAAAACAGCTGAAAAACTGTCTTCAAGACGCGTACGAAAATCATTGATGTCAATTTTGGGCGAAAGATAAAAACTCTTGAGCTTTTTGACAGCCGCTCTTCTATCACTACTCATTCTGTAAGTATAGTAAAAAAACAAAAAACTTGCTACACTATGAGCCATGCCAATAAAAGTTCAGTCAGATTTACCAGCAAGAACAATTCTCGAAAACGAAAATATCTTCGTTATGACCGAAAACCGGGCCGCCACACAGGATATCCGCCCGCTTAAAATTGCGATTGTAAATCTCATGCCAACCAAAGAAGCCACCGAGACTCAGATTCTCCGTCTCCTTGGCAACACTCCGCTTCAAATTGACATTTCGCTTGTACGCATGGAAGACCACAAATCAACTCATGTTTCGGGCGAGCATCTTGAAAAGTTTTACATTCCTTCAAGCGAAATTTTCAAGCATAAATACGACGGAATGATTATCACGGGCGCTCCAGTTGAACAAATGCCTTTTGAACAGGTTGATTACTGGTCTGAACTTTGCAGAATCATTGACTATGCCAAAGAAAATGTCTACTCCACGCTTTACATCTGTTGGGGAGCACAGGCTGGTCTTTATCACAATTACAACATCCAGAAACAGGGACTTCCCAAAAAGCTTTTCGGAATTCTGCCAAACCGCCGTGCCGTCAAAGCCGACCCTCTCATGCGTGGATTTGATGATGTTTTCCCGGTTCCCACGAGCAGGCACACCACCGTTGACAGAAAATTCATCGAAGCTCAAAAAGATTTAGTCATTCTCGCAGAAAATATCGAAGGCGAGGTCACCATTTCAAAATCAAAAGACAATCGCTCAATCTTCATGATGGGGCATTTGGAATACGACACAGAAACCCTCGCTCACGAATACTGGCGCGACAAAAACAAGGGTCTGCCAATCGACCTGCCAGTAAATTACTTCCCTGGCAACGACCCTTCAAAACAACCCGTCAGCAACTGGCGAAGCACCGCACATCTTTTCTACTCAAACTGGCTGAACTACTATGTCTACCAGGAAACTCCGTACGACTTTGATAATGAGAAATGAGCAATGTGTAATTACTAATTGCTAATTTTTAATCATTATCGTGAGTTCGTGCTTGTTGTAGTTTAAGTGTACGATTTTTGAATTCTGGATTTTGGCAAATTCGTCGATTAAAGGCCAGTCGATTGCGCCCTGCATTTTGATTGTGCAGATTATGTTCTTTGCACGACCGCTTTCACGCCACATTCCAATCCATTCAAAAAGCCTTTCCGGGTAGCAGATTACATCGCTCAAAAGCCAGTCGAGTTTTTCACAGTTCAAGATTTTGCAGACTTCATCGGGTTTAAGAGTAAAGGCATCGTGAGCCATGAATTTGACATGCTCGTCTGCCATGAGCGAAGGTGCAAGTTCCGCACGGTCAACAGCAAGCACATCTGCACCAAGCAAACGCAAAACCCATGTCCAGCCGCCAGGACATGCCCCCGCTTCAAAGCACTTATCGCCCTCTTTAGGGAGTTCCACCCCAAAATATGAATTGTAAAGAGTGAGGCTTTCCTGAATCTTGAGGTAAGCTCTGCTCGGCGGATTTTCATGGTCTTCAACAAACTGAATCGTACCGGCAGGAAGCGTGCTATTTGTGAGCGCAGATGCAAGCATCGTCTTTTCATCAAGCAAAGTGTACATTCCCATCGGCGAATTCGGGATTTTTACAGGGAAAGTGCGTGTCTTCAAATTGATATATGGAAGTTTTTCCTGAATCAAACTTGCACGCCTAAAAAGCTGATACTGATAAGGTGCCCAGTTCCGCTGCATCTCTTTAAGGGCATTAGCCGCATCAGCAATTGAATCAAAATGAACCAGAAACGGCGAAATCATACATGAGCGCGCCCAATAAGGAAGAGCCGGATTTTCATTTTCGGAAAGCTCAACGCTAAAATCAGGACAATAAAGCAAATCACCGTACCAGACAGCCTTTCCATCATGCAAAAACGATTTGCCGCCAATCGTAGCGGCATCGACGACTTTTCCATAGCCAAAACGAGAAGCAAGTTCCGATGTGAGAAGATTTTTCATTTCGGGAAAAGCAAGGAAGGCAACTCCGCTCAATTTTTCGATTGTATGCATTTTTTACCAGCTTAAATTTTAAATAAAAAGCGAATCAGAATCATACGAAACGATTCCGGCATCATCACGGTCATTTTTTTCATCTTTGAGCATTCTTATGTATTTTTCAAGCCGGGTCGTGTCTTTTGAATGTAAAATCGTCACACCAAGTTCTGTTTTTCCATCAACAAATTTAGACCAGACAGGCCGGACAATCAAATCCAAAGGTTCCGCAGTAATTCGGGAAAGCCTGAGCTGAACCTGATATTCTTTTTCTAAATCGACAGTACATGGGGCATTGAATTCAGCCTTAAAGCCCTCTTTACTGATGTCAAGCAGAACGCCGCTCACGATGCATAAATCTGGGCACACAACTCTTGCGAAATCATCAAAGCGTTCAGAAATTCTCTGGCATCTCATAGATTTTTATTATGAAGAAAAAACTGGAAAAATTCAACTTACCAGAACAAGACCGTCATAAGCAGGAGCGACAGACCCACCGGCAAGAACAATTTTCTGCAAATCCGGATATTTATGCAAATTCTCTTCTATATAATTGCATATTTGCACATGATTTTTTTCGTGCGTGATGTGCGTGAACCAAGTGTGCTTTGCCCCGATTCTCTGAGCATATCCCATAGCCTGAGCAAAATTGCAGTGACTTGAATGTTCCTCTTCGCGCAAGGCATCAATAACAAGATGCTCGATTTGACCGCCGGATTTTTTGACGCGTTCGATTGATTCATCGCTGATGAAATTGCAGTCAGTCAGATAGGCGATTCCCTTTTTAATTCCTGCTGAATTTACATAGCTGAAAACAAAACCGTCCGTGTGATGATTTCCATGCAGCATCGGGATTGGAACGACCTGAAGCTGATTTGAAGAAGATTCGCCTAATTCGAGAGGATTTTTCTCATCGTTATTGTCAAAAGAAATAAGATTCAGTTTTGGGATTCCGCCGCCCTTGTCATGGTCAACAAAGATGTACGGAAAACGCTCGTGGATATAGCCTTTTGTGCGCCCACTTGTGTAAACAGGAAGCCCTTCCCCTCTTGTTTCGGGATATTTTGAACGGAGCTTGCGATTACAGTTCATTGCGGCAGAATTTTTGTGGCTGAAAATACGCAAATCATCGATTCCGTGAAGATGGTCAGCGTGCGAATGCGTAATGAAAACGGCATCAAGACGGCAGATTTTATGACGCAAAGCCTGAGCACGGAAATCAGGCCCGACATCAATAAGTAAATTAAGGTTTTCATGCTCAACAAGAGCACTGCACCGAAGCCTTGTATCATGCGGGTCAGAGGAAGAACAGACAGCACAATTGCAGGCAATGACAGGAACTCCATGACTCGTTCCAGTGCCCATCAAAGTCATTTTCATATTTAAGATTCTATCAAAAATTCCGCACAGAGTACACAGAGCGCGCGGAGAAAAAACGGTTTAATTCAAAGGGATGAATTGGGATTCTGGAGTAAATCGCACATGGATGTGGGTAAGAGACGGATAATTCGCAAGAATTTTGCAAAGCAAAATTCTTGTTACGACATGGATATCGAACGGAGCGGCCTTTTCTGTAATTATAACAAAATATTATCTGTGGACATTGCCGAAATGTGACTTTTTTTTCAAATAAATAAGTAAAAGAAAAGGGAACACAATTCTTTTCTCTCACTCAATTTTATTTGTAAAAAAGGTGGCGATATGAAATATCAGATCATAATCGACGATGAAGTCAAGGAACAGGCGGCACGGGCTGTCGCAGAAGGAAGAATACTCAACTTAAAAAACGACATCGTATTCAAATCCTTCTTCTCAAAAAAGTGCAAGGAATCAGCGTATTGCAGGCGCAAAATGCTTTCGGCGGTAATCGGGCAGGAAGTCGAGGAAACAAAAGTCCTGAACCCCGAACTGCTTCCAACCCGCACAGACGGCAAATTTCCGCGACTTGACATTCACTGCAAGCTGGCGGACGGGAGTGAAGTTGATGTCGAGCTACAAAACTCGATGTACAAGGACGACCAAATCAAGCGGTCAATCTACTATGCCGCCACCCTCACGCACAACGCGCTCTCATCGGGCGAGCCGTACTCGCAACTTCCGCACATTTATCAAATCATGTTCATGGATTTCCAGAAAATCGAAGACAAGAAATTGCATCACGCGTATACCTTCAAGGAACGCGAGGACAACACGGAACTAAGTGATATTATGCAGATTCACTACATCGAATTGCCGAAAATCAACGAGATTCTAAAGAAACTCGCAGACGGGGCGAAAGAGTTGTCAGAAGTAGAATTTTGGTCTATTCTGATAAAGATGGGCGGAAATCCGCAGACACAATCCCTTTTACAAAAACTTACCGCAATGCAGGAGGAAATGGACATGGCACAGGCACTCTTAAACAAAATGAGCCGCAACCAGCAGGAATGGGAAAACCAGTTCGGCTACGAAAGATTTGTCCACGACTGCATCTCCCGTGAAAAATACGCGTTCAACAGCGGGCATGCCGCCGGACTTGCGGAAGGAGAACGCAAAAAGGCTCTTGAAACAGCACGGACTGCCCTTTTGATGAATATAGCTCCAGAACAAATCGCAAAACTGACTGGGCTTTCTGCTGAGGAAATCAAGCGGCTCTCATAAAAAAACACCGCACTGCGGGGATGAAGTGCGGTGTTTTTTTTGCGCAACATTCCTTGTCCAAGACAAGTATGTCGAGTCTTCGCTTTTTAGAGTACCCCCCACATGGATGTGGGTAGGAGACGGATAATTTGCAAGAATTTTGCAAAGCAAAATTCTTGTTACGACATGGATGTCGAACGGAGCGGCCTTTTCTGCAATTATAACAAAATATTATCTGTGGACATTGCCGAAACATGACTTTTTTTTCAAATAAATAAGTGTAGTGAAAAGGGAACGCAATTCTTTTCTTTCACTCAATTTTATTTGTAAAAAAGGAGTCATTTATGGCACCAACAGAAACAGCACCCCCAAAACGCGATTACAAAAGCTCTCTATTCGTGAACATGTTCGGACGCAA
>NZ_CAMHSK010000043.1 GCF_946187725.1 uncultured Treponema sp. | reverse complement strand
ATTTATAATTGTATAATATAATGAGTTTTCATCAAAATCTGGAAAACCATAAAAATCATTGATAATGCCAACAATTTTTACTTGTTCAAACAATATTGCAGTTTTTATACAAAGTTTATCACCTATCTTACAACGCAATCTTTTTGAAAGTCTTTTATTGATTACAATTTCATTTTTATTGTGAGGTAGCTTTCCTTGTAATAAAACTTTCTTTAAGAACATATTTGTTTCTTTTGCGTTTATTAAGAAAGATGAAATGTAGCAATTTGTGTTTTCGGCTTCACAAGAAAACACATCATCTTCATTTTGATGAAGCGTTTTGTGTATGCGGATTTTACTGTTATCTAGAAAAAATGTTTCTGGTTCATCATTAAATGAATGTTCCGTTCGTATATATCTGCTATTAGATTTTTCTAAAAAAACGGTATGCTCTAAGCGTGGAAATATATTATTGCATACAAAAATAGCACTAAGAAAATAGCTTGCAATGAGAAATGAAAATAATAGCATAATTTTTGTGACAATTAATCGCATTGCAAAAACTATTCTTCAGAGTTCGTTTCTTCCGATATTATCATTGTTTTCTCTTGAGAGATTGTGTTTTCATCTACGCTTTCGTCTATTGTTTTTTTAGATTTGCATTTCCGATAAATAATTTTATTTGTGATTCTTATCAAAACAATTGTTCCAGCAATATTACTGAAAAACAAACAAAGTAGAGAAATCTGGCTAGTTTGTAAAGATTTTTTTAATAGTATAATCACGGTAAAAAAAACAATAGTTACTAACACTTCAGAAAAGACAAACTCCCCTAAGAGGTTTTTAATTGTTTTTCCATTTTTAATATTACTTCTATATGATTTTGATGTGCCCAATATAAATATTAGCCAGAATAAAATTGGTATAAAAAATACAATTAATACTGAAAAAAACAAATTCATATTTCTCAATCGTTTATTTTCTACATACACGGATTTCATATTTGCTCGAATTTGTGCAATGTTTATTATTTCTTTTGCAACTTCGGCTTTACCTATAGACTCTTTCATATAGTTATAGGTTTTATCATTTTTATACCAAGACCGTTCTCCCACTCGTCCTAAAGCTCTGTAGTCTTTATTGAAATATTTCTCTGCAATGGAAAAATCAGAAACTTTTACATAAGCCCCTGAATAAGCTAAGTTCTCTACTGTTTGTTCTATATCAGATTTAACTTTCTCTGTAAACAAAATGCTTGCTGTTGGTCGGGTTGCGAAATGATTTTGTTGTGTAATACCGCAAACGGAAAATGATATACTGTCATTTCCAAATGAAATCTGAACGGTATCGTTTACCGATATATTTAAGGATTTACAAATTCTTTCATCAATAATAATCGTACCTGATGAAAGAGGAGCTCCTTCGAGCATTAGTTTTTTCGAAAAAGGTGATATTTCCAAATCCGAAGTATTTTCAAAAAGATAAATATCTGTTTGAAGTGTTTTCCCATTATATACAAGCTTTTTGCCAGTCATATAATATGGTGTAATATCGGTGACAAATTTCTTTTCTTTTATTTCTGGAATTTGTGAATACCATGGTTTGGGAATTATAAAATCAAAACCAATATTATCGTAATATGAAAAATCATTGTTTGTTTCTTTTGAATCTTGAAGTAAAGAGAATGAAATCAATGCAAGAATTATACCTAAAACAATACTTGAAATGTGTTTTTTCATGCTCACTATTCCTCAATAAATTTCATTGTCTGAACAATGTCGCAAGTGCTTTCAACAATTTTATATTCAGGTGTACCATAAGTAACGCAAATCTCGGCATCTCCAGTCTCTGCAGGTGTGAATAAGAACTTTATTGTAGGATGTAAATCTTTATTATTTTTGATAAAGAAAGAAAATCTTCCCTCGCCAGATATGTCATTTTCTATTGTGATACGCTCTTTTTGTAAGCCACCATCATATTGAACTTCAATGTTTTTACTTTTTGAAACTACAATTTCTACAGGAATTAATAAATCAGCAGATTTTTGTTTTCGAGAAGCTTTTTTAATATATTCTTCTAACATAGATGCATTCATTTCGATTATTAATTGAACTTCTTCATTTACAGGGAACCTCGGTAAAAAATATTTTGAAGCATCACTATTTTGGGCAGCACCATAAATATTAGTTTTGATTTCATCAGAATTATGTCTTGTAAAAACAAATCTCGTTTCTACATTTATATATTCCGATAGTTCGCCATTTGCTAATGAATATACAAGTTTTCCCCCTGTAATTCCTCCTGCAATGGCTAATACACCGCCTGCAGCCGCACCGACAATGGCTCCAGTAATGTTCCCAAAAACTGGCACAACTGTTCCTGCGGCCGCACCAGTTACGGCACCTGTTGTAATGCCGGCTATAACGCCTGTGAGGACTCCAGCTCCAACACCTGCGGCACCACCAATAACAACTCCACCAGTAGCACCAGCGGCAGTCTTGCCATACTTTGCAGCATCTGAACCTTTCGTATCTTTTTGCTGTTTTTCATATTCTTCTCTTTGCTGGTCTAAAACAGTAACTTGTTCATTATTCTCGGGAGAAGTTTTTTCGTTTTTATTTTTCCCTAAACAACCATTAAAAAGAATAGATGTGGCAACCAATGCAATAATAGATTTTTGAAGTTTCATATTTTGCCCCTTTTCAGTAAAGTTTATTCGCTAAAAACTATATAAAAATCTAAGCCATTATAACCGTTGACTTTATACTTTTCAACGAATGTATCTGTAACAAAAACTGGAGACCCCTGTATAGGCAGAGTAAAAGCATCAATTTCCTTTATTACTTGTGTATTAAAGAAATACTTACGGATTCTTTTTAACTGTTGTGTTCCAGCAAAGTAGTCTATTATTGATTTTTCATAATCTAATGCATTTATAATAGGTGCATCTAATAGCGAATAATCGTCAGTATCTTGTAGCTTTAAGAATTTGCCAGCCGATTTAAAAATATTAGTTGCGCGTTCTGAAAATGCTAAGAGCATTGAATTATCAATAATTGTAATATCTCCAAGTTTATCTCTATTTACTTTTGCAAGAGAAAAATGAATTGAGTTTATGTATCTATAATCTTTTTCTTGCAGCATTTCTAGGTGCTCTAAGGAATCTGTTTCATAGAATTGATAAGTATCAGCAATTATAGGTTTAAAAACTGTCATATTAATATTCCTTTTTTGTTATAACCAGAATGGCTTGTTTGTCATCATAGCTTTTCGATAATCCGCAAGGACTTCAAATATTTGTTCTTTTGATTTACACTTGCTTAAGTCTTCATATAAACTCTGAATCATTTTTATTTCGTTATTCGCTCCATGAACTTCCTTATGATGTTGCATCATATTTAAAACACCGCACCTAACTTCATCATCAGCTAGCAGAACACAATTATGAGGATCATTTATATCTATATCATATTTTGAAATGATTTCTCTTAATTTAGCACCAAATTCACCGCCACCTTTTTTGGGTATTATGTGATGCGCCTGTGCATATTTAGGAGCTTTTATATTAAAGAATGTTTGATAATTATATTTCAAAATTATTCCATTACTATCAGAAATTGGTACCCCTAATATCAAGTTTTTATAACTGCCTTCTATATGTTTACATTTTAAAACAGGTTCCCAAAGTTCTTCTATTATTTTAGTAATTTCAACTTTGTCTGTAGCTATAAGCCCATCTCTAGGATCAAGAAAACCTATTAATTGATTTTTTTCAAGAAGTAGTCCGTCTGGAAGTTGACCGTTTTTATTACACTGTATATTACGAAGATTTCCATCAAAATCAAAAAATTGATTTTTTTCATTCCTAAACAAAATACATTTTCCAGATTTATCTTTATTGAAGAGTTTTCCTAAAGGTTCTCCTCCATTAGCCCTATATACTATCCCATTTTTATCAACAATATGTTGAATTTTACCTTTTGAATTAAGAACAGGAACTCCTTTTTTCAATTCTTTCGCAGATTTTGAGCCACTTGCAATTGCACCTGTAATTGCTCCCCACATGAAGCCATCTGCAGACCCTTCGATAGCAGCCTTATAAATTTGAGCTTTAGGTTCTCCTTTGAGAAATGCAAGCGAACCTGTGATTAGAGCATCTGTGGCAGCTCCAATTACAGCCCCACCAGCAGCGCCTGTAAAAGCCCCTGTTGCAATATAACCTGCAGTTGCTAGTGGCAAGGTTCCAGCACACAATGAAACAACCCCTGTAATTACTATTACCGTTGTTCCAATACTGTATTTTGTTAAAACCTTTTTCCAATCTATACGATATTTTGACGGAACACTTTCATCAAAAATATCAGAATCTGTTTCTTTTCCAGTTATCGTTAATGATGTAATTTTATAGTTTCGTAAATCAATGCCCTCGTAATAAACACCGTTTATGACGCTTCCGGTATAACTGATTGGGTATAGTTCTATACCGTTATATTCAAATGGTTCAATAAGGCTTCCAGAATAAGTCTCTGGTTGATACTTTGAACCAGAATATGACAATCCTGTATATGTGTCTGAAAAGGTTATGCTTGAAACAAAAATGAGAAAAGTTAATATTGCGAATAATTTACGAAAAAAAATCATTTATTCCTTGTTGGAGAGTGATTGTAATGAAGAGAAAAAATTTTTAATCTTTATTTTGCAATCATCAAAATCCTTAAATGTATCAGATTTATTATAACAAAATTGATTTAATTCAAAACTTTGGGATAGTAAACACTGCTTTATGTCATTATTTTGATTTATTATATTTTGGAATTCACTAGGACTGGTTATCCATCCATTAGAGTTCCTGTAATAGAAACAAAATGATATTTTACTTTCTTTTTCAACACAAATATCACAGCCAAAATAACAATCGTCGTCTATATGGGGTACTTTAAAGCCTAGGAATACTAAAGTCGCTTTATATAATCCAACATTAAATGTGAAAGGTTGTTTATCGTTTATGTTTTGTTTGTTATTAAAATGACTTCTTAACAAAGAAGTTATTATCTGAGGATTAGTAGGATAAATATCATATTTTAGTTTTTCTAATTGCTCTTGCAGATTTTCAATATCCTCTATGCATTTCTCCTTGTCAGCTTCAGTTGGTGAATCTGTTATTTTTAATATTTTTTTAAGCTCTTCATTCATTTTTTTATTATACTCCTTTTCCCATTTCCTTTCACCAAAGCGTGATTCGAAGAAATCTATATATTGATACAGTGCGGTTTCTATTGTTTTTTCATTTTTTCCATCTAATGATTTCAAATAAAATCTGAATAATGGTAACAAATGATCACGATAGTTTATTTCAATAAAACGCCCGTGATTATCTTTATATTTAAGAATTTCTTTAGCATATTCAGTTAATGAAATATTTGAAACTTCTTTCGTACCATCATTTGTTAGATAGACAACATATATATTTTCAGGATTGATATATTGTTTTTGTGCAGTATTAATGTAATTTTGTAATTGTTCATATTGATCAACTGCACCGTTTATTTTGTTTTCAATAATAATTGCGTTATTTTTTGAAGTAATATATCCGTCAATATATGCAAATTGTCCTGCAATATCATAGGCAGATATTTCTGAATCATCGATTTGAAAGCCATTATTTAATTGTTCATTTAGTAATTTTATAAACTCTTTGAGAAAAATTTTTTTTCCATTTGAATCTTCGTAATTCAGAATTTTTAATAGTATTCTTGTGTGAGCATTTTCATTTGCATGAAGTTCTTCAATAATATTGAGGTTATATTTCAAAAGATTTTTATTCTTTTCTTTTGCATCGAGATATGCTTTTATAATTTCCGCAAGCTCATCATCTGAGATTCCATTTTCTTTATTCATTCTATTTTAAGTATATCATAAGTTCCTGACATTGCAATAATTCTAACTTGAAAAGAGATCTTTCCCCTCACCCCTCATACCTCTCAATCAGCCCACTTAATCTCTTTACATACCCAATGATGAGATTCACCAGTTCGTCCGGGGAATCCAGAATCTCGTTGAAAACGGACAAATCCCAGTCTTTGTATTTCCCTTCGATTATATCTCCCCAAAGGAAGCTGTATACTTGCCCGTATGGAGATAAAGGTTCTAGCAAAGCTCTTAATTTCTGATGCGGTTCTTTCTGCGAATCTTCCAGTTTTATTGTACTTGCGAAATTCTCGTAAACGCCATCTGTGCTGACTCCTGAGAAAAAGAAATAGATGTTCAGGTTTTCCCATTCACTTTTTTTGAATGAGAATTGCAGTTTTTTTGGGGAGCTGTCGGATTCGAAAATATAACCTGATTCCTGTGCGAAATTTCTTAGCTTTGTGAACAGTTGTTCCTCAACGATTCTTAGCCGGGTTTTCTCAAAGCATTGTGAGATATAATAGGCTGATGTAAGGTTTTGTTTCATTTTTATAAAGTTGATAGTGCTTTCTTCGATTTCTTTTGTCATCTTTTGTCTCCTTGTGATTTAGATTTGATTCGATGAAGTTTTCCTAATTTCCGTCAGTTATTTCCCAGAAATATTTCTGACTGCAAAGAAACTCCACAGCAGATTTTTACGATATGGCACATTCAAAAAGTGGTTTAGAAAACATAGCTCCCCCTGTTTTGCTTCATTGTAACCCGGGTGGTCTGTCATACGATGATATATCAGTTTTTTCCCCAACCAGCCTTTTCCATCTTTCCTTCTCTTCTTTTTCTCCTATAGCATGATTTGACATATCAGCTGGCGTAAAATGCAAGAAATCTCATCTTAAAGGAGGAAAATTATGAGAAAACTTTTTGCAGCGGCGGTATTATTAAGTGCAATCTTTGGGGCACAGGTCTGGGCGGATGGAGCTAGAACTTACCGCTACATAGTGCAGACTTCGAGCGGAAACACGCCTATCGTCAGTGTAATCAATGCGGCACGGGAGCCTGATAATCTTCCGTCAAACTGGATTGACTTGAATACTCCGAAAGGCCGGCTCAGTGCGGAAGGTGCATGTCGGAATGTAAAACGCTTCTACGATGCAGGGCTTATACTTCTTACATACTCAGACTTTAGTAAAAACGAAAATGATCCTGAAGTCAGCTACATCGATTCCTGGGAAGAACTGATGCTTTATGTCCGTGGAAAGAAATAAAAAAATCTCTCCGTAAAACGAACAAATACTTTTTTTACTGCTATGTCATTCAATGACATAGCAGCGGGTTTAAGATATACTCCAATAGGAGAATCTAATGACCACAAAACGACACGCTGACAATCACCTGATGCTTGAGAGGCTGATGAATATTCATGCGAAAATCAAGTCCGGCTGTTATCCCAGCGCAAAGCAGCTTGCATTTGAGCTTGAAGTGAGCCTTTCGACGATAAACCGTGACATCGAATTCTTAAAAGACCGCTTCAATGCACCGATTGTGTACGATGCAAAGCAGAGAGGAATCTTTTACAGTGAAGATTATGACATGCCTCTCAATATGATTTCCCCTGCTGACCTAATGACTCTCTCGACCGCAAAGCAGTTGCTTTCGCATTATGAAGGCACGCCGGTTTTTGAGGATGCGAGCAGAATCATCGATTTTTTATGTGACACTCAGACCGCAGGAAATTCTAGCTTTTTGAACAGAATCGCTCTTCCACCTTCACCAAAAATCATTGTCGATGAAAAAATCTGGAATTTAATCGTAAAAGCCATGCAGAAGAATTTGAAAATTGAATTCGACTACAACGGAAGATGGCAAACCAAAACCTCGCACAGAAAAGTGAGACCATATCAAATTCTTTTGGACGAAGGAAGATGCTTTCTCTTCGGATTTTCAGAAGAACGGGATTCAGAACGGATTTTTTTGCTCAGCAGAATCAAAAAACTGACTCTGACTGAAGAAACTTTTTCGCTTCCGAAAGACTTTGACTTTAATTCAAGGTGTGCTGGCGGGAAATTCGGAACATTCCTTGCGGAAGACTCCGACGAATTCGTGATTGACTTCTACAACGACGGCCGGCAATATGTGAAAGAATGTGTTTGGGCAGAGAATCAAAAAATCACTGACTACGACGACGAAAATCGCACGGAAATTAGTTTTGTGTCGAGTCAGGGCTTAAAAATCCGGGAATGGGTTTTATCTCAGGGAGCAAACGCAAGACCATTGAAACCGGAATGGTTCGTAAAAGACTGGAAAAAACAACTGGAAGAAATGCGGAAACTTGCGGAAGGGTAGGGGACTACTTTACGAACCGCTCAATCTTGCATTCGTGGACTTTGGTTTCTTCATCATAGTTCACGCCAACAAAGAGAATCTCACCCTGCCAGTTCTCAAGGGAATCAAAATATTGCTTCTGGCGAATCTGGTTGAGCGCAGTCTCCGGGCAGGAATTACGCTTTAGCTCGATAATCATTGCTGGCTTGTCTTTTTTGAGCGGAACATAAACGATGTCGGCATAACCTTTCCCCGCAGGCATTTCTTTTGTAATCAGATAGTGGTTTATCGCATACAGATAAGCGAGGTAAATCGCACTCTGGAGAGATTTTTCGTTGTTGTAGCTCATGTTGCTCGTGACATGGATATGAGATTTATCAAGGGCTTCGGCAACGGCTTTTTCGTTCCCGGCAAAGGTTTCTTCAAGAAGCTCACGGGATGCGGTTATAATTTTGTTTGTTTCTGCGTAATCTGCGTTATCCTCAATCGCTGACTGCCATTCCAAAAAAATCTCCCTGTTCGGAATGTAACATTCTTTTTCTTCCTCATCGTAGGCAAGATAGCCCAAATGAATTAGGTAAGTGAAAACATCATCCTTGCTGTAGAAAGTGTTCATGTAATTGCGGTATTTGAGTGTGTTAACTGGAACCCGACCTCCACCAAGCATCCTGATTACGGCATCTTTCGTGCCATCGAAATTCATTTTGATTCTGTCGGAAATAACTTCGTAAGAAGAAGTTGCGCTCCAGTAGGAACGGAATTCGCCGGAGACCATTACATTGTAAATTGCCTGCGGATTGTAAAGTTCAAAGCCTTTTAAGTTGTAGCCGTCATACCAGCTCTTGCAGTCGTCGAAGCTCCTTTTGTATTTTTTGCAAAGTTTTTTTACTTCTGGTGTGGTGAATCCGATGAATTCCGCCAGATTTTCAGGTTGAACCATAGTGTATTCACGGAAAGTGTTCAGCTTGGACTGAATCTTCTCGCGCACGACCGGTAAAATTCCCGTGATGTAGGCAAGGGAGATTGCAGGACGGAGGGTTTCATTCTTAAAGAGTGAATTGAGGAAGGCAAGGTAAAGCTCAAATTCTTCGTCTGGAACCTGAGCACGAACCATAACATCGTATTCATCGATGATGATTATGAAAGTCTCTTTCTTTTGTGCGTAAACCTGCTGGATAAAATTTGCAAGCGATATGCTTTCCGGAAATTTTACATCCGGGAAGTATTCCTTGAATTCACCGCAAACAAGTCTTGTCACTGTATTTATGAAAAGTTCTTTCTTTTTTTGTGCAGGGCTTTCGGTCTCCTTTTCCAATGTGCTTTCCGCCTGATTTTCGGAAGAAAGCTCTGTATGCCAGTTTGAGAACATAGCATACAAGTCAATCTTAATTACATTGAATTTATTGAGATAAGTTTCAAAGGTCTTTTTTTTGGAAATCTTGAAGGGGGCGAAAAGCTCTTTTGAGTCGGCACCTTTTGAGTAGTAGGCTGAAATCATATTTTCAGCAAGTGACTTTCCGAAACGGCGGGGACGGCTCACGCAGACAAAATCCCGGGCAGGGTTATTGAGAAGGAGATTGAGTTTTTCGATGAGCAGAGTCTTGTCAACATAGTCATTTGTCGCCACGAAATTGCGGAAAGCGTCATTGTCTGGATTTAAGTAGATTCCCATAGAGATGATTATAGCACAGTTTGGGCGGGAATTCTATGCAGTCAGCGGTTTCTGGGCGCGCTGACTGCAGGCATCTTTTAATCACTTATCATAAGTCCGTCGGTGACCGGGCTGTACTCCATTGTGATTGTCTTGTCGCTTACCGTAAAGCCGGTTTTTGTCTCAAATGTGATTGTGAGCGTGGTTTTGTCGCCGTTTTCGTCCAGTACATAGTTTGCGCTGATTGTTTCGATATCTACATATGTGTCTGATTCCGATTCATCGTCTTCATCATTTGCAGGAACAGCTGTAAATATCAGTGTATCGGCCGTGGTCGCTGCATCTATCGTATCATATATCGTCACTTTTTCATTTGCGTCAACTGTCGATACCATGCCGCGTAAACCGCTGAATGTAGCGATTGTTTTTTCGGCTGCAGAAGCGTCATCTCCATAGATGAAAATCGCATTTTCTGGCACAGAGTAGTGCTGAGTCAGGTAATAGTCGTAGGTCACATCCTCATGGTTGTAGGTGTCGTCGTCGTTGATGTAGGATTCGGTGACTGTCTTATTCTTTTCATAGCTGAATGAATATGGCTTGAATGCAGATTTTACAATGGCCCAGTCGTTCGCGGAAAGTTCGTTGTAGCGTGAGTCGAAGATTGCTTGCTGTTCCTCGATTTCCTCTTGCGTGGCCGCATCGTCAGAACCGAGGGTTGTTTTGGTTTCGCCGATAGCTGCGCCCACAAGTTCAATCGGGTAACCTGTGTACGGTGCGATGTTTACCACTTCTTCTTCGTCCTCAATGTTTGTGGTTATCTTGTACACATGCACGGAAACGACATTCGTAAACTCGGATGCGCTGTACTCGCTTTCAAATTCCGTATAGCCAGGCACTTCCTCAAAGAGAGGGCTTTCAATGCCGTTGTTCGCTTTGATTTTTCCGTTTGTCGTCATCACCGATGTTGTCTCGTCACCGGTTTTGGTATATGAGGTCTTGTTGATGAATGTGTAGACGGTGCCGTCTGTTGCGGTACATGTGAGCGTTTCGCTCTCATACCAGCTTGTGATGTCATTTGTGATGATGTGCGCAAATCTGAAGTCTTTTGAGTTCCAGTATCCGATGTAGTCGTTCTCGGTAACCAGACGGCCGCTTCCGTCAGGAGCACAGATTTTCTGCATCTGGAATGTAAGCGTAGTGGGAGTCGCTTGGTATGTGTAAAGATTTTCATCCTCGCTCAAAATTGAGCCGTGCATGGTGATGTAAGCGGTGTGCGCGCCCACAAACCGTGCGTCAAGCAAGGAGCCGTAGAGAGATGTTCCTTCAAGGCTGACAGCCGGAGTTTTGTCATTTTCGTCATCGCTGTCATTCGAGCATGCGGTAAGCACTGCAAGCGCAGGAATCAAGCATATTGCAGTAAGTGATTTGATTATCGTTCGTGTCAGTTTCATTTTTCAGCCTCCTTAATTTGCAACCACTGCGGTGTCGGTCTTAACAGGGTAGTAGAACTTGTGTACCCTGTTCGTCAGTGTTTTCTTACAGACTTTGTAACTATCGCTTATATCGGTATAGTGGCTTGTTTTTCCATAATGGCTGACATGGTATACATAACGGCCTACATAAACGACAGGACATGCTTCATGCCCGCTTTGTTCATAAGTCGCGCTTGAATTACCAACGACGACCGTAACAAACGGACAGTACTCATGCCAGTTGCCGGCATTGTACCCTGTCGCGACTCTCATATAGGTTCTGCGGTTTGTGATAAAAAAGTCTTCATAGTCCTGTGCTGTTACCGTATTAAATGTAAATGCACTTCCGTCAGCATTGGTAAAACCAACCGACTTGAATATTTCAAAGAGTGCTTTATGCGTTACGCCTTTTGAAGAAGAAACGGCATATGCATCAAAAATCTCTTTGTACCATTCTTCAGGCATTGCCATATTTTGTGCCTCCGTGCAGATGGTGTTTGCGTCTGAAGGCGGTGCTTTCGGCCCCAAGCCTGCATATAAACGGGAAGCGTTATAGCGGTAGTTCGATTCTTCAAGTATATTCTTTTTTGCAACCTTGCTGCCAGATCCTTTTTCTATAGACGGAGTTGCCCATTTGCTGCTCATCACTTTTGTGTAGTCTATTTGGGCGAGCGTTCCCGTAAAAGTCTGCCCCTGCCATTTGCTGCCCCATTTCTGATAAATCGGTGTGGAATGGCGCACGATAGGGTAGTTGGTATTAAGAGCCAATGCAGCATTCACATGAGAGAGCAATTCGCTGCAGTTAGTGGAAGAAGCATGAAGCGTTTCGGTAAGCGCATAATACCAGTAAGCAAGAGTTGCGCTCATGGCAATAAGCGCACTGTCCTGGTCACGCATCGCCTGCCGCCATGAGTAGCCTTCTTGCTCCCACACAAAGCACACTTCAGCGTATTTGTCGTACAGCTGGTACATGTTGAAGCTGTCGTTTGCGGTGCCCTTGTTGGTGTCGGTCAGGTATTTGCAGAGCTTGAACACGCTCGATGCTCCTGTGCTTGTATTTGCGCCCCATGCTTTGACCTTTGCTTCTATTTTTTCGCTGATAGTCTGTGCGTTGTCTTCAAAATACTTTTTGAACGCCGCACCTGCCGCATCAGTTGTTAAGGCGACATCTGCCGCCGCCGTTGCGTTCTCCCAGCTTGCGCTGTCGATGAATCCGCTTAAATAGGAAAGTTTTTTTTCTTTTGTATTGAGTTCGGCAATTTTTGCAGTGTAACCTGCCGCATCGTCTTGATACTGGGAGGCGACTGCTGCCTCAAAAAGAACATCAATAATACTGTTCCAGCAAATCATCGCATCAGTGTAGATGTTATTGTACTGGTTGTCCCGGTTCTGCATGACCGTGTAGTAGCGGGTCAACTCCCCCTGAAGCTTGGTTTCGCTGTAGAGCTTTGTTTCCATTTCTGTAAGCATGGTCTGCATGGTAGCAAGCTGCTTGTCGATTTTGTCGAGCTTTCCGCTGATTTCCTTTAAATAACTGGAAGTGCTCTTTACGATGCCGAGCGCGTCAAGCAGATAGGTGACGCCAACGCCCGCGACCGCGCCTATCGTGCCGCTAAGAGCCGTGCCGCCTGCCCAGGTGAGCAGGGATTTGCCCGAAAAGTTTTTTACCATGTCACCGAAGCCGTTGATTGCAGCTTCTTTTGTATCAAGGAGCGGGCCTTGTATGCCGTCTGCTGCAAGTGAGCGGCTTGCACTGACAGAAGCTATACGACTGGTGGCAGTACCTTGAAATGGCGTGCCGTTCTTTGCCCAATAGTTGTTTAAAAGTGTGATGTCGTAAGCAGGGTTTCCGGTAAAAGCAACGAGCGAGTCACCGCTTATGCCGGATTGTACAGCCATGTTCCCGTCTGACTTTGCATTCGTATCTTCAGAAACACTACCTATACTATTCGTGCATGAAGAGAAGAAAAATGTAAGCGCCGTAAGAGCCGCAACCGGTACCTGGAATAAGAGCTTTTTCATAGGTAAAATCCTCCTGAAACAAGTGTAAGAGTATTTTATTCCCCTATTTTTTCTGCCGTCAAGTTTTTTATGTGAATGTTGACCGGTCATTTGCCTTATTCTGGCGATTTTTAGTTTTACATTCATTTCTTGTGACTTTCTTAACAGCCTTGCCGAAGATGACACCCCCGAAAAAGACCCGAACCCGCAAAATCCGGAAGATAATCCGAGTGACACCCCAGTGGTTATTCCAAAAGAAAAAACTCTCTCTTTACAGGGGGTCTGCTGAAGCTGCTTTTACCGAAAGACTTGCAGTTTGTGACGGATACAGCAAGCTCCGGTAAGAAACTTAATGACAAGTGGTTTGACACTGACCCCTGCTATTTCATGTTCTCACATTTTATGTTCCGCTGAGTAAAGAAAGTGAGGTGAAGAATTCTGTTACTAACTACAATTGGGAGGGAGACACGGAGTTTGCTGCTTTCGTAAATTGGATGAGGAATGCAGTATTTCTTTGAGTTTAGAAAGCATGAGACCCGAAAGCTTTTTGCAAATGAGATAATCCCTGTTCTCCTTGTGCATATAAAAGATACTGCTGGAACTGCATCCGTGACAATGCAATCTGTCCTCTGTGCCTTTACTCCTTCGGTGAAGTGTTTGAGTAACGGCTGACAGATTACAGGTTTTTCTGCGCGTCTAATCCAAAATCTTCTGAGGTTTTCCGGTCAATAGAATCCGAAGATTGAGCTTGATGTACGCGCAGATTTCCCTTGAATAACAGTCCAGGACTTTTAAAACCGGGACTTTAGAGCCAAGGCCGGTTATGTGCGTAAAGCCCATTCGGTCGGCCAGACGCTGTGCACGGGCAAGATGGAAAAAGCTTGTGACAATCAGAATGTCACTCTCCAAAATTTGTGACTGAGGGCAGTTTTTGTATTCCGCAAGCATTTTGCAGCTGAACTGAAAATTCTGAATCGTGTCCAGCGCATTTGGTTCAACAAGCACGCGTTCAGGCGAAATTCCAAGTCCAACGATAAAAGCCTTTAGTGCAGGCGCTTCAGGCGGAAGATTATTCAAAGTGCCGCCGGTCGCTATTGCAATCGCATTCGGATTTGCCTTCAGATAATCGGCGGTCAGAGCAGCCCTTGCCTTTACGACTTCAGGAAGCTCGCCGTTTCTGCCGATTCCGCCTCCCAAAAGAATCACGATATCCGCATCAGTTTTTTGCGCAACTTTCGGATGACAGATAAAATACATATTAATAGAAGAAATTATGATTCCGGCAATCAGCAGAATCACGACAGTCTTTTTCTGCCAGTTTTTTAACGCGTACCATAGGCTCATCCCATGATTTTTACGGTAAGTTCCGACGAATATGAGGAACGCGCCAATCAGAAGCCAGACATTGCAAAAAGCAAACAGCTCGCTCAAAACAGTTCCCGGATTCATAAAATGAAGCACCAGCGAGTAAGCGATAAACATCTCGGCAAGCACATACTCAATAATATAGAAGATTTTTGATTTCATATAACATCCCCAAAATAGAAGTAAGAAAGTGCTAATTATAAACAAGGAGCTTTCCTATAGCAAGATTCCAATTAACAGATTTTATCGTCTGTTTAGTGAAAAAAAACAGATAATGTGATACAATAAATTGTTTTTACAGTGTTTTGAGAATCAAATAATCTAGGTGGAAAGAATGAAAAATATTTTGTGTTCAGGAAATGTTTCGGTTGATATTAAGGCTTATTCTGTTGAAGTTGATGATACTGAAGCATACCGTGACGGTACGATTGAACTTGTGCCGGGTGGGGTAGGGCGCGGAATGGCGATCAACTTGAAGCATCTCGGAATGAATACTTATATCCACTCGGTTGTCGGAAAAGACATTTTTGGCGAGTACCTGCGGAACGGTCTCAACGAGGAGGGCGTAAATACCTCTCTTCTTGGCGAAAGCCCTGAGCGAAAGACAGCTCTTTTTTCCGTTATGGCAAGCCGAGGAAAGAGTGCCACCTGTATATATTCAACACAGATTCTCCGTGAAATCACATTCGATAAAAAAGTAGAAAAATTCATTGAAGATAATCAAATTTCAGCAATCGCCCTGGACTCAAATCTTTCAGAAGAAGCGCTTGAAAGTTTTTACAAGTACAAAATGAAGCATCCTGAAATCTTCGTTTTTCAGAATGCAACCGCTCCGGACATTGCAAGAAAGACCATGAAATATGCCGGTTTGATTGATTTGTTCGGCTGCAATGAATTTGAAGCGGCCGCGATTCTTGGTGAAAGTTCCGTCATTCCAGATTTAAACACAGCCGACAAGTTTCAGGCACTCGGCTATAAGAATTTTATCATTACCTTCGGCGGGCAGGGCGTAATGGTCCGAATCGGTAAAGATACCTGGAATGAACCGCCTTATACCCCGTCTCAGATTATCGATACAATCGGTGCGGGTGATGCGTTTGCTTCTGGTTTCTTGATGGGATTCCTCGAAAATGATCCTGTAAAACTGTGCATCCACTACGGACTTGCCTGTGCCAAAGAAACTCTTTTGACTCGCCAGACCGTAAGCGACCGCCTGAGCAAGGACTTTTTGACAAAATATCAGGTCAAATAAGCTGATTTACATGTCTCTGGTTATGAAATGCAGCACATCTTTTTTAGTTTCGAAATCGACGGTTTTGTAGAAGTCGGGATATAGCGTTTTGCTTGCGCAGTCGTTCAGGTCAACCCATTCAAGATATTCGCCGGTCTTTACATTGTCGGTGGGCGTACCGTTTTTTATTGATTTTAACTCAGCACTTGTTTTAATCAGGAAGAATATCGAAATTTCGTGATAGGGCACTCCATGCTCACAGAAAAAGTTTTCATGAATTGCGAAAAGACGCTCAATTTCTGCTTCGAGACCGGTTTCTTCTTTTACTTCCCGAAGAACCGCCTCTTCAAGCGTTTCGCCAAAATGCACCCTGCCGCCCACAGAATATAAAAAATCTCGTGTTTCGCTGGGATTTTTAGCCATCAGCACGCGGTTCTTGTCACGGATAATCGCCCCGACCCTGAAATTGAATTTTCCCTCATCTGTCTTAAATGTACAATCCATTTTGTTTCCTTGATTTTAGCGTAAAACGGTACTGCGAAGAACGAAAAACAGCATACCACAAATCAGATATATTTTATAGAAGAAAATGAATTGATGGTCGCGAAATGGAAAATTTGATTTAATGAAAAAATTGCTTTAGTATTGATGATAAGCTTATGAAATTCTTTCTTGTAATTACATTTCTCTTTTTTGCAGGCAGCTTGATAGGGTGGGGGATTGAGCTGATTTTCCGCCGCTTCTTCTCGAAGAATAATCCTGAGCGTCGCTGGATAAATCCGGGGTTTTTGACAGGACCGTATCTTCCGCTTTATGGGTTCAGTCTTGTGATTCTGTTTTTGCTTTCGTATATCGATGTAAGTTTCATTTCGAATCCGCATTTGCAGAAGGCCGTTTTGTTCGCATTGATGGCACTCTGCATCACATTTTTTGAATTCATTGCCGGAATGATTTTTATTGTCGGCATGAAAATCAGGCTTTGGGATTATTCAAAAAACTGGGGCAACATCAAGGGAATCGTCTGTCCGAAGTTTACTTTTTACTGGTGGCTTCTGAGCGCAATCTATTATTTTTTGATTCATCCGAAGATTCTCGAATGGCTTTTCTGGTTCACGAATCATATTGAATTCAGTTTTGTCGTCGGATTCTTCTACGGCGTTCTCTGTGTGGATTTAACTTATTCCCTGCAGATTATGACAAGAATCCGGCAGTTTGCAAGTGAGAATAAAATCATTGTCCAGCTTGGAGAACTTCAGCAGCATATCCGCCGTAAGAATGAGGAGAACAAGGAAAAACTTCATTTCTGGCTTACAATGAAATCAGAAAAAAATCCCCTGCTGGAATACCTGCGCGAAAATATAAAAAAATAAGTGTAAGGGGTGCCTCGCGCTCATTTGTTCAATTTCAAGCTCAAGGCATGGACTTCGGGGACCTTACACCTCAAAATCAAGACATGAACGGCTTACTGTGAACGGACGCACCTTGCTGTCAGCGACGGCCACATGCTCCGGATGTTTTGCATAGCCTTTGAGCGCTTCTTCGGATTCAAAAGTTGAGTCCAGCATTAAGTCAGCATTGGAAGAGGCGAGACGGCCGCTTGTGTTTACTTTGATTTCAACAAGACCCGGAATCTTGCCTTTAAGCCCCTCAAGACCTTCTTTGATTCCCGCTTTTACAGATTCCTTCTCAGAATCGCTCATATCTTTTAATGTCCATAAGATTATGTGTTTTACCATTTATGACTCCTGCCCGCCATTGTACCACAAATTTGCAGGAAAGGCACGCAGAACCCCTGCTGAAATAAAGCAGTTGATACTTGATTTATTGGCTACTCGCAACATGGCAGCTTCTAAAATCGTAGAGCTTTCAGAATCATCGTTTTGGGGTAAAATCTTGAACAGGTTCGCTGACTTAATCTCAAAAATATGTTACTATCTGCTTGTATTTAGCATGCGAAGATTTAGACAATGAGCAATTATTACTGTATTTGGGTAAAAACCGGAAAGGAGTATATTGATCCGTTGATTCCTGGGTATGTTTTCTGGGAAGCGGATTTTAAGCTTGTCGTACCAGGAGCTCCAGAAAAAAGAGGAAAAATAAGAGTATCTCCAATGGCTAAGGATTAATTTAATTTTGAGAAAGTAACAACGAGAACCCGATTAAAAATCAGGAATAACGCATAGGGCGTTGTCCTTACGTTACTTCAACCAAAATATAAAAACTTGACAGCTATAGGATTTTGCCTTATATTAATTAATGTAGGTAGCAGGTCTTACCTATGAAGCCGAAAAAGCCGAAAGAAATCTGATAGTCGTGGGTTTCCTGGGCAATGTGGCTTAGTCTAAGGGTTTATAGTTATATCCAAAAGACTATCTAAGGCATGGTGCATATCAGAATTAGGTCTGGTAGTTCTATGTTGAAAGAAAAAACTATTTCTTGAGGAAGCTCTTGCCAGTCGCAAGGGCTTTTTGTTTTTATGACAAAGAAGATAAAAGTAATAAAAAATTCAGACAAACTTAGTGCTGCTTTCTCCGCCTATAATAGCTTACTTAATATTGAATATGAGATAATTATTAAAAATGGGGGCTGTATTGAATCTTTTGCAGAAAAGAAATTTTCTGCACTTACGGCCTGCAATCTTGAAAAAGAAATTCTGATAAGCTTTTTCAAAGAGAATTTTTATCATCTTACAGGTTTGCATCATTCAAATCTTACGAAACTTACACAGTATAATCGTAACGGAAAAACACAAGCTAATTTTTATGATGATGTGAAAAATGGAAAAGTTACTGATGAAGATTTGCAAAATTCAGAGCGAAAAGATTACATTTTGCAAAGGCTTGAGATTCTTTCAAGCCTTGAGACAATAATTGATAAGGCTTCAAATTTAAGAGATTATGATGGCTTTCTTTATGTTGAGAATAAGAAAAATGGTGTGGTGAAGGGAAAAGAAAAAATAGGAGCGGCTAACTGTTTTATATACAACAATGAAAATGATTTAATTTTTCCAGAAGCTGATAATATTTTTATTTTCTTTTCTCTGAACGGAGTAAAAACATATCCGACCAAGCAACCGAGGTACCTCAGTTACTGTACAAATCCATGTTCGATTGTTTTTAAGGAGAATGTTGAGGAAGAGGATTACAATCGCGGTCATAACAGGCTAACAGTTCTTGTTCGTAAGAAAGATTATGCAAATAATAAAAGAGAAACGCTTTATATTGCCCCTGGCTATGTTGTAAACAGAATGAACATCATAAAAAAGGAACTGGAATATTATAAGGCTGATAAAAACAGGTTTGAGGCAGTTCTTAGACATCCTAAAGCAACGGAAGAGTTTAAAAAAGAACTATTGTCTTTTATGGAAAGTTTGTGAAAACACCTGTAAAACTCAAGTGCATTACCTGCGCCCGGTAAAAACTCCAGATGTCCGCTGAAAGTTCGTAAAAGCTTTTCCTAATCGGCTATGTTAATCCGTTCAAATCTTGCACGGTTTCGCTGACTTAATCATAAAAATGTGTTAGTATTTAAAAAGGTATTGAGTAAGCAAAGAGTATATTGATCCGTTGATTCCGAGCTATGTTTTATGGGAAGCGGATTTTAAGCCTGTCGTACCAGGAGCTCCAAAAAAAAGAAGAAAAGTGAAGTTACGTCAGATGACATGGACTACTACTGTATAATGTTTTTTTTACAGTCGAGGCGAAAATCTCAATATATACGATTAAAATACCACAAAAACTACGATTAAAATACAGCAAAAACTACGATTAAAATACAGCAAAAACTACGATTGATATTGCGCAAAAACTACGAACGATTATAATAGAAATCGGAGTTCGACATGGAATATAGACAGAGATTGCAGGATGAGGAACTTGCTTTTCGTTTGGAATGTAGTGGAGCTGTTTTGATAGAAGGCCCAAAATGGTGCGGAAAAACTACGCTTGCAGAACATCATTCAAAAAGTGTCATAAAAATGCAGGATCCTGATAAACGGCAGGGGTATCTTCAGACGGCTGCGACAAAACCTTCTCTGTTGCTTTCTGGTGAGAATCCAAGATTGATTGACGAATGGCAGGATGCTCCTGTTCTTTGGGATGCGGTGAGACTTTCTGTTGATGCCAGGAATGAAACAGGCTTATATATTTTAACAGGTTCGAATTCCGTTGATAAATCAAAGATAAATCATTCTGGGACTGGACGCATCGCAAGGATGCGGCTTGAGACAATGAGCCTTTTTGAGACAGGGGAATCAAACGGAACTGTTTCACTTTCTGCTTTATTTGTAAATCCGCAGATGGAGATAGAAGCAAAGTCAGATTTGGAAATAGAACAGATAATTTTCGCTGCCTGTCGTGGTGGGTGGCCTGGATTTCTTGCAAGAAAATCTGACCGTGCACAACTGCAGATTGCGCGCGATTACATAGACAGTGTGTGTGAGACAGATATTTCTACCGTTGATGGTGTAAAACGAAATTCAGTATGGGCTGCGCAGATTTTAAGGTCTTATGCCCGGAACATTTCTACACTGGCAAAAGAAAGCAATATTTTAAAGGATGTTGTATCGGCATCTGAGTCAATTTCTCATGATACTTTGTCATCTTATATTCAGGCTTTTGAAAAACTCTTTATCATTCAGGATATAGATGCCTGGTGTCCTTCTATCCGGTCTGCTTCTGCTATTCGTTCCGGTAAAAAGAGAGGATTTTGCGACCCTTCGATAGCCGTTGCAGCTTCAGGCTTGAATCCCGAATATTACATGACGGATTTGCAGTCATTCGGATTTATATTTGAAAGCCTGTGCATGAGGGATTTGCGTGCGTACAGTGCCAAATCTGACGGAAAGATTTCGTATTACCACGACAGATACAATCTGGAAGCTGATTGTGTTCTTCATCTTCGTGACGGGAAATATGCTCTCATTGAATTCAAATTGGGAAGTAATGAGATTGAAGAGGCAAGTTCGCATCTTCTGGAAATAAAACGTCTCGTATGCGAATATAACGAAAAAGGAAGTGCACCACTTCTTCGGGAACCTGATTTGCTTATTATAATTACAGGTACAGAATATGCATACCGAAGACCAGATGGAGTTTATGTGATTCCGATTGGATGTTTACGGGATTAAAATTTTTCCTTCATTCGTAATCAGGGCACGGCAAGCACTTATCTTGCACAGATTCACTGACTTAATCATAAAAATGTGTTAGTATTCAAACCGTATTGAGAAAACGAAGATTTGTACTATGAGCAATTATTACTGTATTTGGGTAGAAGATGACAAAAATCTCTTAAACACTCTGTTACATATCTATTCTCTTAAATAAAGTGTTACATATTTTGATAACAGAAGTGTGACAAAGCTTAAACTGCACTAATTTACATGTTTAGTGCAATATAAACTGCATTATTTTATAAAAGACGACAAGAATTCTAAAAAATGATAAGATTAATCTATGTCAAACATCCAGAACAAGCCTAAACTAACTTCATCCCAGCTTATTCAGAAAATGAAAACAGATAAGGGAATTACTTTCAATTTAGTTTCAGAAGCAAAGGCCCAGAAATATCTGTTCAATGAAAATAATTATCTGCGAACTGCTTCATACAGAAAGAATTATCAAAAATATCTGAATGGCCAAAACAAAGGCAAATATATCAATCTTGATTTCGGTTATCTCAAAGAACTTGCTGAAATTGATTCGCTTCTCCGTACAAAACTTTCTAAAGCTTGTTTTGACTTGGAACATGATTTGAAAATCCGACTGCTACAAGACAGCGAAACAAATCAAAAAGAAGACGGCTACAAAATCGTAGAAAACTTTTTGAAAGCTAATCCTTACATTGTAGGAAAACTTGAAGCTTCCTGTACATCTCCTTTTACAACAAATCTGCTGAATAAGTATTTCACTGTTGCTCTTGTGTATAATAATCAGAAAAAAAGAAATGAATACAAAATCACGGCTTTTAATGATTGTCCAGTCTGGGTATTTCTTGAACTCATTACGTTTGGTGATTTTATTAAGTTTTATGAATTTTATTACAAGGTAATGCATATTAAAATGCCGATTAATATTTCCATTTTGAAAATGCTCAAGAATTTGCGTAATGCCTGTGCTCATAATAACTGTCTTATTGCCGATTTGCAGATTGGTACAACATTTGTCCCTGTTGAACTTGGTACTTTTGTTTCAAATATACAAACTATAAGTAAAAAACAGCGTCAAAAGAAAATGTCCTGTCTGCCGGTTCTTGAATTTGTCAGTGTTGTTTATTCATTAAATCGAGTTGCTTCAAAATCAGCACTAACAAAACATAAACGAGAATTAAAGAAACTGTTTGAAAAACGAATGCTGAAGCATAAGGATTATTTTATTGATAACGATATTATAAAATCGAATTACGAATTTGCGCTAAAGGTTTTTCACGAACTTTGATTTGACAGCAATTTATTTCTGTATTATATTATAATCAGATTGAAGAACACATTATTTGGTGTTTCTTACGAGAGCGGCGTTGCGACGGCGCTCTTTTTTTATATAAAAAAAACTTCCCAATTATGGGGAGCGTGAAATTGATTATCTCTCTTGTTAATAGAGTGGTGTGGATTTTTCAATAAGACAGTCAATGGGGCACGGCGAGCATTGGCACAATTAACCGCACCCCATTTGCGCAGATGTCAGTTTCGTAATTTATACAATGCTCCCACTGAGAAAAATGTTCCGGCTATTATAAATAGTTCCGTTACGGCTGTCTTCCTCCAGAATGAACGGCTTCTTAAAAGTTTTTCTGATTCTTTTCTGAAGTTCGCATTAAGCTCCATGTATTGCGTATCAAGTGCTTTACTGACTGTCTCATCAAGAATCGTCTCCAGCTGCGCTATCAGCTCTTCGTCTTGCGGACACAACAGCATCTCGGATTTTCTGCTTTCCTTCGGATATAGTCTTTCTGCATGAAGCGGAAGGCTTATTGCCAGTGCCAGAAGCACGATTATTGATTTCTGAAAAATAACTGTCATTCTGTTTTCCTCCTATG
This sequence comes from uncultured Treponema sp., assembly GCF_946187725.1. Classification (GTDB taxonomy): domain Bacteria; phylum Spirochaetota; class Spirochaetia; order Treponematales; family Treponemataceae; genus Treponema_D. The sequence goes on along the minus strand of NZ_CAMHSK010000043.1, from coordinate 415 downwards.
GTTCCCAATGTTTTAGGCATGATAAAACCGCAGAGCGCGGATATTATTACCGAAGCCCATGCTGCTTCTCCAATGTAGCCTTTGCAAAGAAGCATTGTCGCGATAAGGACAGCCGCCCCTTTGTAACCTGCAAACTTCCCTATAAGAAGCAGAAGCCTCTTTACAATATTTGATAAGAGCTCTGGGTATGAAAAATCAATCCTTCTCATATTTTCATTCCTCTTTTTATCATAAGCAGATGCGGGTACAGCCGACGGAGCTCAGCCTCTGTGCGCCAGTTTCCTTTTTGTCCTGGTTCGCTTCTTGAGACATTCATAAACATTCCAATGTGGCTCAAGGAAGGGCACAGCATCAGGCTCGGTAATTTCGGAATCCTCCGCCTTACATTCAAATCTGATGGCAAGGCGAAGGAAGA
>NZ_CAMHSK010000042.1 GCF_946187725.1 uncultured Treponema sp. | reverse complement strand
GCCTGTGCAAGAAGAACGCGAACCTTCTGGCTTTCATCAAGCTCGCTCATCATTTTGTCATGGAATTTTTCTTCAAGACCAAGACCTGAAAGCATCTGCTCAATCTGGTTTTCTGCCTCGTAACCGCCGAGTTCGCCGAATTCAGCCTCAAGCTCAGCAGACTTGATTCCATCTTCCTCCGTGAAGTCAGCCTTTGAATAGATTTCATCGCGTGCCTTTGAGACTTCATAGAGCTTCGGATATCCCTGCATTACCGTGTCTTTTACAGAAAAAGCATCAAATGCAAAGTGATCCTGCTTCAAAACAGCCATTCGCTCACCCGGTGTCATGAAAATCTCGCCGGTGTCGTGATCCTGCTCACCAGAAAGAATTTTGAGGAAGGTTGATTTTCCGGCACCGTTTGCACCGATGATGCCGTAACAGTTACCCGGCGTGAATTTAATATTGACATCCTTGAACAGCGGTTTTTCGCTGAAATGAAGTGATACATCACTGACTGTAATCATTTTGTTCTCCTAATATTTATTTTTCCAGCACAAACAGATACTCCGAAACATGAATGTCACGGTTGCGTAAGTTTCTGCTTCCACGGAATGTATTATATTTGATTTCGACGGTCTTCAGTTTACCATATTTCGAAAGCATTTGCGACATCTCATCAAAAGAAATAAATCCTTCTGAATTATATGAAATAATTGTGTATTTTGCCTTTAAAACCGAAATTATTTCTTCCATTGAGCTTAGTGCATAACGCGGACGGTTAAATGCCGAGCGGTTCCAGTCCTGTGTGATTCCGCTTACCCTGCTGATTTCAACATCCAGCCTGTTTTTCAGAATCAAATTCAGCATGAAGTAATTCGAGCCGTATGGATGCTGATTATATGGAGGATCAAGGTATGCGATATCAATGTTTTCAAGTTCCTTTGCCAGTTCCACAGTGTTCTTTTTATAGATTTCAATTTCTGAATCAAAATTACTGAAAACAGGTTCCTTTAGCTCTATTTTTCCAAAGATTCTTGGCAAGGCATTTCTTCCGCTAGCCCCAAAGCAGCCGATACCTGTGTTTCTATCCTTGTAAAACCCCTTGAAAACGCCGCTTGTATTCACATGAATCGATGCTTCCGTAATCAAAGGCGCAAGGAAGAATTTTTTCATAGATTCTTCTTTAACGATATCATCGATAAGCTTTCGGTAAGTGTCTATTAAAACCGCATTTTCATGGGTGTAAAAAACACGCTCCCCTTTTTGGATGTTTTCATCATCTTGAGGAGCGTAATTTTTGGCTATGATACCAGTGAATTTTTCTTGTGCACAAAGATTTTCGATTTCTGCATGAAGTTCATCATATCTTTTTTTAGGAAAATCCTTTTTATTTGTAAGATAGCAGCTGTTTATAATCGAAGAATAATTCTCCAAATCATTAACAATCAGCTTAGAGGAATACTTTTTTAACATGCGTGCCACAATTCCTGAACCTGAAAAAAGATCAGCGCATAAAAGCCGATTTTTCCCAAGTTTTTCAGAAATTTCATTGACTTCCTTTTCGATATTGCCAATAAGAGTACGCTTGTTTCCAAGATATGTGATTATCTGTGTCGTGAGAAAATCTCTGTTTTCTTCCATGAACATTTCAGTTCTACTTTCCACGACCAATCAGAGATTTCAATCTTGCAATCAAACCGAGCTTTTTAGGTGGAGTTTCTGTTTTTTTAGCATGAGGTGCTTTTCTGCCACTTCCCATACCCTTTGATTTTCCAGCTTTGCTTTTCTCTGATTTGTATACAGATGATGAAGGTTTCGCGTACTTTTCCTTGAAATATTTGAGGCGCTCATCGCTCGACATTCCTGAAAGTTTGGCGATTTCTTCATCACTTGCACGACGAACGGTATTCTTGGATTTGTCACCCTTAAATGATTTGAAATCTTCGCTTGAATGAGACTTTTCGCCTCTTTTGCTTCGGCGCTCTTCCCGCGAAGAATTTCTTGAAGTGCGGTCGCGGCGATTTCGGTCGCTTTTGTCGCCCCTTCTTCCGTCACGCTTTTCTTCAGAGTCAAGGCGGATATAAACATCCTTGCTTTTATCTTCTTCAAAATCTTCTGATACAGCAACACGACTTGGAATCTGTTTTTCGATATAACGCTCAATCGGAGCCAGAGAATAAACATCACGCTCAGAGCAGAAAGTATATGCTTTTCCTGATTTACCAGCACGGGCTGTTCGGCCGATTCGGTGAACATAATTTTCTGCCTCTGAAGGCAAATCGTAATTCACGACCATCGCAAGGTCATTGACATCAATTCCACGCGCTGCGACATCGGTTGCAACCAGACAGTTGACTTTTCCGGCTTTGAAAGCATCCATGATTTTGAGACGCTTTGACTGCGGCAAATCACCAATAATGTATTCGTTTTTGACCCCATTTATTTCAAGGCGCTTAGAAACGATTTCACACATTTTTTTGGTGTCACAGAAAATGATTACGCTCTCAGGCGATTCTTTTTTGAAGATTCCGAGCAAGAGCTTCATTTTGTCATCACTTGAAACATGAATCAATTCCTGGTCAATTTCATCAACCGTGATATTTTCAGCTTCAATCGTGATTTCCTTTGCATCGCGAGTATATTCCCATGCAAGATTTTTGACATAAGAATTCAAAGTCGCAGAGAAAAGCATTGTCTGACGGCATTTAGATTCACCCTCATTCTTCGGCAAGAAATGAATCAATTTACGCAGGTCCGGGTAAAATCCCATATCGAACATACGGTCAGCCTCATCGATTGCAAGATAGGCGACATTGGAAAGATTCATCTGATTTGACTCAGTAAGGTCAATTACGCGGCCAGGCGTTCCAATGATGATGTCAACGCCTTTTTTGAGGTCAGCAACCTGCTTTTCATAACCAACGCCGCCATAAAATGAAGCGAATTTAAGCCCGGTGTACTTTCCGAGTTTGCGGGCTTCGTCTTCTACTTGAACGGCAAGTTCCCTTGTCGGAACAAGGATAAGAGCATTTTTTTTAGAAATTTTTTCACCATCAGAAGCAGAATCTCTTTCATTCATAATTTCCTGCATGATGGTCAGCAAAAATGCCGCAGTTTTTCCGGTTCCTGTCTGAGACTGAACATAAAGATCAGAGCCGTCAAGAGAATTCTCTAGTACCTTTTCCTGAACAGGCGTGCAAGTAACATATCCGGCATCTGAAAGACCAGACTGAATTTTTTCATGCAGGTTCAGACTGCTGTAAGCTCTCATTTACACCCTCTCGCAATAGCTTCTTTGTAGACTTCGACATATTTGTTGCAGCTTGCAGCCCATGTAAAGTCTTGAGCCATGCCTTTTTTCTGCATCTTTTTAATATGATTTTTGCGGTTGTAATATGCCCATACAGCCCATCCGACCGTGTTATAAATTGCGTTCGGTGTAAGCGAATCGAACATAAATCCTGTACCCTCGCCTGATTCCTGATCATAATTCTGAACCGTATCAGCAAGACCGCCAGTGCGGCGTACAATTGGAAGAGTTCCGTAAAGCTCAGAATACATCTGATTGAGGCCGCAAGGTTCATACTGTGAAGGCATAAGGAAGAAGTCACTTCCGGCTTCAACAAGGTGACTCAAATTTTCTGAATAACCGATTTTTGCACGGAGATTCGGCAGTTTTGCCTGTAAGTTGTTGATTTCATCCTCGCACCATTTTTCGCCAGTTCCGATAATCGCAAACTGAACATTCATATCGTGGCAAATGTTGTAGATTGAACCGTAAGTTGGGGCAAAAACTTCGGCGATACCTTTCTGGCTTACAAGACGACCGACCATGCCAATCAAAGGAACATTCGGATTTACTTCAAGGCCAAATGCCTGCTGCAAGGCCTTTTTACATTCAGCCTTACCGCCCATGTTTTCTGCTGTATAATTTGCAGGCAATTCCTTATCAGTCTTTGGATTCCATGTATCAATATCAACACCGTTAACAATGCCCTTTACGACATCGCTCCTGACACGAAGAAGTCCGTCGAGTCCGAATCCGCCTTCTGGAGTTTGAATTTCGTTGGCATAAGTCGGAGAAACTGTTGTGACCATGTCAGCACAGGTAATGCCCGCCTGAAGGAAATTAATTGCTCCGTTGCGTTCAAAACCAGCTCCATAATAAAGATTCCAATCAAGACCTAAATCAAGGAATTTATCTTTGCCATAAACTCCCTGATAGCCCATGTTGTGAATTGTATAAACGCTGGCCGTTTTTGCGAACTGTGGCTGAGAGCGGCAGACATGCTTCAAAAGAACTGGAGCAAGGCCCGCAGACCAGTCATGAGCATGAATTATATCTGGGAACCACTGAATCTTGTGGCAGATTTGTATTGCCCCGTGACACAAAAGTGAAAAACGATATGGATTATCGGCAAAATCAGGTTCAAATTTTGTACCGTAAATGCCATCGCGACCATAACAGTTTTCATGGTCAATAAAAAAGACTTCGACTTTCGGAAACCCAGGAAGAGGTGCTTTATAAACTTCAGTCCAAGCCTGACCGCCTCCGACAGGAACCCCCATGGGACCTTCGAGCGCGGTGAGTTTTTTTCGATCAATTTTATAGTATCGTGGAATCACAATTTTAACATCGTGTCCTAAAAGACTAAGATTTCCTGCAAGAGCAGAAACTGCATCAGCCAGACCGCCCGTTTTAGCAAAAGGAACAGCCTCAGAACTAACCATCATTATTTTCATATTGATTCCTCCTTACGAGATTGTCTTATAGATTTTTCATGGCTTCCAAGAAAGCCTTTTCGGAATTTACGATTGTCTTTTCAGAAACACAATATGCAAGCCTGAACCAGCCTTTACCGCCAAAACCGCTTCCCGGAGCCGCAAGAATCAGATACTTTTTGAGGAAATCACAGAATTCCCCGTCGTCGCCTTTAAAAGCCGAAGGAACACGACAAAACAGGTAGAAAGCTCCTTCAGGACGGTGATATTCGATTCCAACTCTGTCCATAATGGCCATAAGCTTGTCACGACGATTTTTATAGCTTGAATAATCGACTTCTGCATCCCAGCTTTTTGCTATAACTTTCTGGAAAAAAGCAGGAGCATTTACGCAGCCAAGAACCCTGAGAGCAAATGTAACGGCTTTGATGAATTCTTCAGGCTTGTCTGAAGCAGGATTTACTGCAATGTAACCAATTCGCTCACCAGGAAGGCTTAAATCCTTTGCAAATGAAGAAACAACGACTGTATTTTCATAGAACTGGAAGGCAGGCGTGACTTTTGCACCATCGTAAACAATGGCACGATATGGTTCATCACAAACGAGATATGTAACTCTGCCCGTTTTCTGGAAATTTTCTTTCAAAATAGAAGCAAGCTGTTTGATTTCGTTTTCTGAATAAATTTTACCGCTTGGATTGTTTGGATTATTGATAAGGACGGCAGCAGTTTTTTCACTCAAATGAGCTTTTATTGCCTCTAAATCAAGAGAAAAATCAGATTTTGAAGGCACTTCAATCAAAACGCCACCGTGATTTTTTGCATAATGCCTGTATTCGGCAAAGAACGGCATTGGAACGATGACTTCATCACCAGGATTAAGCACGGCTTTAAAAACACAATTGAGCGCTGAAGCTGCACCAACCGTCATAATTACATTATCTCCGGAAACAGAAACGCCCTGCTCTTTCGTGATTTTTTGGGCAATTGCCTCTCGAACAAATGGATAACCAGAATTCGGCATGTAACCGTGACAGCCGTGACTTACATCTTTTGCTTCTTCCTGAATTGCATGAACAACTTTTTCAGGCGGGTCCAAATCTGGATTTCCGAGAGTAAAGTCAAAAACACTGTCCTCCCCATGAAGTTTTTTTAGGGCTATTCCTTCCTCAAACATCTTTCTTATAACAGATGCGCCCTTTGAGTTTATAGTCTCCTGAATATGTTTTGCAATCATAACAGAATCATTATATCATATTATTGTAAGTAAAGCGAGATTTGTTTAATATATTCCGTAAGATTTTTTAGATTGGAGCAGAATGTGCCTTTTTTCACTGCAAAGATTCCATCAGATTTCAAAGAGTCAATTCGTCTCGACAAATACATAGCTTCAATTCCGGCACAAGACCTTGGTGGAATCAGCATGAACCGCTCTAAACTCAAAAGCGGAGTTACAGAAATTCTCCTCAATGGCAAAAAGGCAAAAATCTCTTCAAAAGTAAAAGCAGGCGATGTAATAGACCTCCAATGGGAAGACAATGTTCCCGAAAACATAGAACCAGAAGACATTCCGCTTGATATTATCTACGAAGATGAAAATGTCACGGTCGTTAATAAAAAACAGGGAATGGTCACGCATCCGGCAGCAGGAAACTGGAGCGGTACGCTGGTCAATGCGCTTTTATTTCACTGGGGCCGAAAAGCAATCGAACAAATCTCCGAAAACGATTCTCAAAGCTCAAATGCAGAGATTCTCGCAAAAAGGCGGCCCGGCATCATTCACCGCTTGGACAAGGACACTTCAGGCATCATAATCACGGCAAAAAACCGAAATTCCGAAGAATTTCTTCATAACGAGTTTTTACACCACAACCGAATAATAAAAGAATACATTGCAATCTGCTGCGGGCGACCCAAAATTCTCGAAGGCAAAATCATAACTCAAATTATAAGAGACCCAAAAGACCGAAAAAGATTCAAGGCCGTCTGCGGCACAGAAGAAGGCAAAAAAGCGGTTACAATATACAAATGCCTTGCAACCTACGGTCCGTTTTCGCTTATGAGGCTCAGAATCAAGACAGGCAGAACTCATCAAATCAGGGTTCACATGAAGTATCTGGGCTGCCCGGTCATGGGTGATCCTATTTACGGCAATTACCTTAAAGGCTCACCTTTTGAAAAAGCACCCTTGATGCTGCATTCCTGCCTTTTAAAAATCCACCTGCCCGGTCAAAAAGAGCTTACAACTTTCAAGACAGAAACGCCTGTCAGGTTCAAAAAAGTGCTTAAAACTCTTCATGAAAAATACGGTAAATCTGAAAAATGAAAAACTTGCAAATTATTCACTCACCGACAGAAGAATCTCCATTTCTCATAGTTTTTAAACCGGCGGGATTGCCTTCCGCACCGCTTTTTGAAGGAGATGAAAGCGCTCTTACACAGGCGATAAGTCTTTTCCCGCAGATAAAAGAAGTTCAAGGTAAAAAGAAGGTTGAACACGGACTTGTACATAGAATCGACACAGAAACAAACGGTCTTGTATTAATCGCAACCACGCAAAAAAGCTATGACGCACTGATTCAAAGCCAGAAAGACGGAAAGTTCATAAAATGGTATCGGGCAGAAGTTGATAATATTCCTGACTGCCCTGAAAGACTTGGCGGATTTCCTTCCAGACAGACGGTTGAAGGGTGGCAATCTCTTTCAATTGAGTCATTTTTTCGTCCATTCGGGAAAAAGGGCTGCGAGGTACGCCCGGTCACAGAGGATTCAGGCCGTTCAGCACTCAAAAAGGGCGGTTCCACTCTCTACAGAACAGAAATTTCATTTTCTTCTGAAAACAAAGCTGTATGCTGCATAACTTCAGGATATCGCCATCAGGTGCGATGTCACTTGGCATGGTGCGGATTTCCTGTAAAAGGCGACAAGATTTATAATCCCGATGGAAGGGAAAAATTCAATGAGAAAACAAGCGAAGGCGGCAAAACACCCGAAATGAAATTTTCAGCTTTTAAGGTCAGTTTTCCTCATCCTTTGACAGGAGTTCCTCTAACTTTTCAAATGTAAACACACAGAAGGCCTTGATTCTATTATAGAAGATATTGTCGATTTTTTTGTCAAGGAACGGAATTCTGATTATATCCACGCCGCCAAGCGCATAAATTATCCAGTTGTCGCCATAACGGAAAATCGAGATTACGGCAATCATTTTTTCCTTACCGACCGCACTGATAAAAGTCTTGTAGCGGACGGTGTTAATGTTTTTCATCTGATAAAAATAATATGAACCGAACTGCTGAAACTCAATCTTCGCAGTGTAATAGTCCAGAGGTTTCATCAAGAATTTTTCGGTAATAATCTCTTTTCCTGTCGGTTCTGTTTTTATGCTTTGTATTCTGGCATCAGCATAAAGATGAACGACTTCGCCATCGTCAACATAAAGCGGAACCGATGTATAACTTTCTTCATTTTTGAGCATTTCAGAGACGATTTCGGTAAGATTCTCAAAACCCTTGTACGGTAAAATTTTTATGATTTCAGCAAGGTGATTGGGATCCACCTTCTGGACGGCATTTATCAGCCTTTCCGCTTCAGGAATTTTGTTTATTCTTGCATATTTTACTTTTCCAATGCTGTTACAGACGATTCCGCCGTTCCGCAGAAAAAGAATTTCCCGTCCGCTCATCCGTTCATTAAAAAGATAATCTATCTCACCATCCATGATTTTTACAGGAGTCTGAGCAAAATCCGGCAATGAAAAGAATAACAAAAGAACAGGAAGAATATGTCTGCATGAAAAAGCAACTTTCAAACACTGCCTAAAAAATGACACTATCAACCCCATTAATAAAAATTTCTGAGGCAGGCTTGCTGTCAATTTTCATTTCCCGCCTGAACCTTTCCTCTGCCTGCTCATCGGTCTCATCTTCTCTGAGAGGTGGCAAATCACTGTGCTTAATCTGACTTTCCGGTGTGATTGTGAAAGCCTGCATTTCGCGCAATTTCCTGAGACGGCTTTCTTTTCGGGAACGGGTAATAAGATTTATCGTCAAATCAGTGAGGCCAAGAGCAAGGCAGGAAGCCGCAGATATTTTTATGATTTTCCATTGATCATCTTCTGTAAATGAATCGGTGCTTTTATCCAATGGATTTCTGAATTCGCCGTACTCATACATTGAATATCCGACAATTGTCCAAAGCGTAACAAAAGGCAGTGAGCCGAAAGTAATTATCTCGGTACGGCGCAGGTCTCTTGCCCATTGAGGAAAATCTATATCATCAAAATTCGCTGCCGTATCAGCATGAAGATTCGCAGGAGCAAACGAAATGATGAGACAAAGCGAAATGAATGCAATAAAAAACTTTTTCATTCTATTTTTTATTCTATATCGTAAAAACTAAATAGCGGAATTCAAAGAATCAGAAAGGCGAAGAAGCTCATCAATGCTCAAATCCTCGGCACGCACCGAAGGTTTGATACCGACCGCATTAAGGACTGCATCTGTTTTTTCAACACCACCGGCAAGCGCAAGAAGATTGTTTCGGACAGTCTTACGGCGAGAAGAAAAAAGCTGCCTTATCATCTTCATGAAGAGCTTTGGATTTTCACAGCGCGGGAAATCTTCTTTTCTGCACATCAAAACAGCACGGCTTGCCACATTCGGCACCGGCCAGAAATTCCCGCCCGCAAGGTCAACTATATTCTTAATGTCATACGCCCACTGGCAAAGCACTGAAAAAGACGAATAATTCTCGGTGCCAGCCTTTGCTGTCATCCTCTGGGCAACCTCTTTCTGAATCGTAACGACAATCTTTTCAAAGCGGATTCCTTCATTGATTGTATCAGCAATAATTGTTGCAGCGACATTATAAGGAAGATTACCAAAAAAACGCTCTGGCGCTCCCCCACCATTGGCAAGAATCTTGTCATAGTGAGCCTTCCAGGTTTTGAGCACATCCCCTTCTACCAGTTCAAATTGATTCTTATCAGAATAATCCTTGAAAAATTCACGCAGAAGACGGGCAAAACCGTGGTCAATTTCAAAAGCCGTCAAATTGGAACCTCTTCCAAGAATTTCGTCCGTCATGCTTCCAAGCCCAGGACCGACTTCCCAGACATTCGTGCCTTCTTTGACATCAAGACTGTCTATGATTCGTTTGCGTGCATCTGCATTGACCAGAAAATTCTGACCGAATTTTTTCTGCATGGCCATTCCATTTTCTTCGAGAAATTCCTTTAAGGCAATCGGGCTGTTGTAGTCAGGATGATTCAATTCTTTTTCCTTGTTCACTTGAAACTAAAAAATAAAACTAACTTGCTGATAAAAAGATACAGCAGGTTCATAATAGCACTTATTGGCACTGAAAGAAAAGGCAGAAACAGCGAAATTATAATTCCAAATAGCCCGATGTATAAAAAAAGAAATACAAGCGGAGACACAAAAAGAGAAGCTATTATGCCGATTGGAGCAATTTTACCGAAAAGTTTTAGCGAAATAGCCGAAGTCGCAATCTGGGCGGCAGTTGAGTCAGAAAGAGAAAGCCGAACTTTATAGGGAACGAACGCGGGGCAAACTTTTCTGACATAACGGCTTAAAATCATGATTCCGCCGAGCGATGAATACGAGAGCATGAAAGCCGCCTCAAACACATGAGACGGAAAGATAATCACATGAACAAGAAAACAGACAGAAAGAAGCGAAACAGGCTCAGGTCTGTTCATTCTGAAGAGAGAATTCAGGTATAAAATCAAGGCGGCAAGAAAAGCTCTGAAAAGTGAGGGAGAAAGCCCTGCAAACCATACAAAGAATAGAATCGCAAGAAGCTGTACGGCATCGCCCAAATTGCGACCGCTCGCCTTTCTTCCCAAAAATCGGGCAATTGCACCAAAAAGTCCAAGATGCATTCCTGAAAGCGCAAGAATATGCGAAAGTCCTGAATCACGAAAAGCATCCGAAACGGCTTTTTCCGTGTATTCACGGCTCCCGGAAAGCAGTGCAAGAAGAAGACCGCCAGCCTTTCCCCAGCCATACATAAGACGCTTGAATTGAAGACGGCACAGGGCACGAAAATGACATATTCTTGATGCGATTTTGCCGCCAGTCCAGCCTAAAGCCTTTCCGCTTCTGACAATGAAGGCGGTTTTTCCTTTAACCGGCGCGAAATCTACATCCAGTGAAAAATCAGCACCATTTTCAATTAGAAAGCCTTTTTCAACCCTTTTAGCGGCACTCGTGTAAAGTTTTCCCGGATAAAAGGCTTCTACCAAATCTTTAGGAAAATACAGAAGAACCTCGCCGTCTGCAGAAAATGCGCCGTTTTCAGTGAAGACCTTGCGCACAGTAAATGAAGTTTTGTAGCTTGAACCGAAAGCCGCACCTTTTACCGGATTTGAAGAAACATAGCCTTCAATTTTTGTGATTTCATTGCTTTTTGCAAGCGTCACGAAAGGATTTCTCTCCTTGATTTTTGCTATACCAGAATAAAACAAAAATGCAAGGATGAGTGATGCTAGAAAAACAGGATTTTTTACCAATTCAGTTGTGCGAGAGACTTTTTTGCCTCATCAACGACTTCAGGCGGATAAGAGAGATATGTGACATAAAGAAGTGCGTCAAATGAAGTTTTGTCCCCCAGTACTCCCAATGCAGAAATCAGAGCAAGAACAACGCTCTTGGCAGGCATTTTGACATCACCGCTTTTATCGGCTTTTTCAACTTTGCCATTGCATTCCAAAAGCATATCCGTAAGGCTCTGAGCAAGAGCTGACGAAGGAATTTTTACCGACAGACCAATCATTTTGACAAAATCAGCCTCGTCCATGCTTCCTTCATCGTACGCCTTTTTTGCAAGCAGAATATTACTGTTAACGACATTTGCCGCGTGAGACCAGCTGTATTCACTCAAGATTTTCTGTGCTTCAAGCTGGAAAGACGCAAATGCCCTTTCAGAATCCTTGCCGGATGCTTTCAGTTTCTCTGCATTATTTATAGCAATTAAAAGTGCATTTTCGGCAATCTCGCACAAAGATTTTTGCGATTTTTTTGAAGATTTATGCAAAAGACTGAAAAAACGGGCAAAATCCTCTATTTTTGAAAGCGAAAGAATCTTGATTACATCAGAAAAAGAATCTTGAGACAGAAGGACAAGTGCCTCGTCAGTGGCGGCCTGATATTCCGGCCATATATTTGAAGACCAGATATTGTATATAATCGAAAGGGATTCTTCATTACCGATTCTGCCGACAGAAACAATCGCACCTTCAATTACATTTTCGGTCTTTTTGCCAACTTTAAATGCTGTAGAAAGATAATCATTAAGGAACGCTACGGCAAGCTCACTGTCTGCCGATGAATAAAGCTCAAGCTTTTCCATGACAGCAGCTTTTAGTTCTTTATTTTTGAAAAGTTTGAACACAGTCATAAACCTTTCACATATTTTCTTTAAGTCATCAGCCGGGATTTTAGCAATCAACTCAGGGTCTGAAGGAAAAACTTTGACACAGGCAATCACGAGCTTTGCTAAATCCTTGTCTGACGCGAGGATATCAGCATTTTCGATTGCGAAATCAAGACCTCTTTTTGCGACAGGAACAGTCTCTTTTTCGCTGAGTTTCTGCATAATCTGTATTTTATCGGCAAGACTTCCCTTTACGAACTTCTGCTCATTAAGGGAAGCAGCTGGAAATGCAAGCGAATTTACAATAAAAATCAGCGGAAAAAAGACTTTTATTTTCATGTTCTGCCCTGCTCCCATTCAGAATAACTCAGTTCATCAACAGCATCGACAGGAACATCTGTTTCAGAAAGAGCTTTTGCAGATGCCGGCAAATCTTCATCAGAAGTGACGCCTGGAATATAAATTGAAGAAAGATTAAAATCATCTTCCTCAGCATTGACATCCTCGGCAGGAGAAACCGTATTTGTCTCGTAAAGGCCTTCATCGCCCAAAGAAGAAGATGAATTTACGGTATTATCAAAGCCTGCCCCAGAATTTGAAGAGAAAAGCCCTGTTTCATCAAATGAAGATTGTGAAAGTGCTGTATTCTGCGGATTTTCTCCATTTTGAGTAGACTTCTCATCAAGTTCAAGTTCGGCAAGCGCTTCAAGCTCATTTTTCTTTTCTTCAGGCATATCATGATAAATGAATTCAAGAATCTTGTTTTTCATCTCTTTTTCAATGTGAAGACACTCAAAATGGAGCCTTGACTGATTGATTTTTTCGTTATATTCAACAGCACGAATGACGCCGAACATGATGATTATTCTTTCATCGAGATCAAACTGAATCTTGATTTTTACATTCTGACGGCCCTTTCCTCCGATGCGGATCATGGCACCGTCTTCAGAAATATCTTCGAGCAGGCATTTATAGCCTGATTCAATTTCTATCTGATCAAAATCAGGGGTTTCCAAATCATCTATGAAGTAAAGCTGTGCATAAATCTGGCAGGCACCTCTGACTGATTTGCGTTTTTGAGCCCTTTCAAGCTGATTCGTATGAGCAAGATAGATGACACTCTGCCCCTGGAAAGTTCCGGCGTTCGTAACCCTTGTATCAAAGACATAGCCGGCGTCCCCCTTTCGCCAGAGATAAACGCTGACATCTTTTGTGACCCACATATTTGGCTGTACGGTACGGACATTTTTCTGCAAAGGAACACGGATTATAATTTCATGACCGACACTTAAAATTTCTGATGAAAAAACACCAAATCCCTTGAGGATTATTCTGAGCCGCTGACCTTTTTCAAGATAACGGGTTGATTCAAGACCTTTTTTATTGTCATGATCCAAATCGATTTTTGTACGGTAATCATAGAGTTTGGCAATGAAATTCTGAGTGGATTCAAGGCTTTCAGTTCCATTTACCTTTGAATCCATAACGATTTTTGAAATCGCCATGTTCAGCGTGGGAACAGACACATAAAGCTTCATCGGTTCCTCGATGTCAGCTTCTTTGGACAGCTTCCAGAGCAACCTGATTTCATCGAATTTAAAGCCCTTGTCCTGCCCCATCATATAGAACTGAATAGGGGTTTGAAAAATGACAAGCAGCCTTATGAAGAGAAATATACAAACAACTGTTATAAATAATACGACAAACACATTCTATTTTACTATTCGGTGCGGGTCTTGTCAAAGCACCCTGTTTTCAGGTTCTCATCCCCTTGCACCTACTCTTTCTTCAGTTTTTTTGATACACTGTCTGCACTATGAAAAAGATTGTTTCAGCTCTTGTTCTCGCGCTGTGCGCTTCAGTTTTTGCCCAGGAATCCCTTGATTCTGTTGAAGAACGATACTACGATTTTCTTTCCCTGAACGGAATTACAAAACGAAATTACCTGACATACCGCACTCTGAGCGACGAACGCTGGAATGCGGCGGATGACTGGCGGCACATCTGGAGCAATAACAATCTCGGAAGCAAAAAGGAAATCTGGCGTGGCTCTGAAGACAGGGCTTTATATGACTCAGAAAAAGAAGAGCCTTTTTCGACTTCGGACATTATTCCATATCTGCATGATTTTTTTGTGCTCGGAATCGATAATTCAATATCATACAAGATTTTCGCGCCCGAATGGTTCTCTAGCTACAACACAGCCTCTCCTTACGGCGTGAATGACGGTGCACTCTGGCAGGGCGTCGGCTACAATACGGCTTTTACAGGCGGGGCAAGGCTTGAAGGATTCGGATTTGAGCTTACTTTCAAACCGCAAATCTCATTTTCTCAAAACAAATCTTATGACTATCTGACTTCATCTTCAATGCAAAGCGCGGATTTTGCGGGTAAGGCAGCGGATTACGGTTACTGGTGGAGTCGGGTGGACATGGTTCAGCGATACGGCGAAGATTCTTTCTGGAAATACGATTGGGGTGATACAGAATTCCGTTGGACGCTTAGAGCATTCACAATCGGTTTTGGAACACAGGCAATCTGGAACGGACCTGCATTTTATTCTCCAACCCTCTCATCAAACAACGCCCCCTCATACCCGAAATTCGACATCGGATTAAGGCGTATGGAAGTAAACATTCCTTATTTCGGCTGGTACATCGGCGATGTTGAAACAAGATTTTGGGTCGGAAAACTCCACGAATCAGATTATTTCGACAATGATGATACAAACGATGAAAATCAGATTTCAGGCTTCACCTTCTCTTACGCACCATCATTCCTCAAAGGCCTCACTCTCGGAGTCACAAAAGTCACATTGAACAAATGGGGAGAATCTTTCTGGAGATACGCATGGCCGGGCTGGTACAAAAACACAATACGCGCAAATGACAAGAGTTCCGGAGAAGACATGAAGGCTTCCCTCGTTGCAGACTGGATTTTTGAAAACGCAGGCTTTGAAGTTTACGGAGAGCTAGGTTTCGATGATTTTCTGGCAGACGGATTTGCACTTTATGAATATGAGCGATACCCTTTTCACGCAGTCACCTACACCTGGGGCTTAAAAAAGGCTCTCGACATAAGCGAATCAAAGAAAATACGCGGAATCTTACAATTTGAATGGAACAATTCAGAAGCATCTCAGGATTACATGATGTGGTCAGGAAGTGCCTATCACTTCGGAACCCACGGCCAGATAACACAGGGCTACACAAACGGCGGACAGTGGATTGGCAGCGGCTACGGTTATGGCGGAAACAGCCAGATTCTGAGCTTTACGCTTTACAGTCCGCATGGTTACGAGAAGATTTTCATTCACCGAAACAACCCTGACAACAACTATCTTTTCACAAAATGCGTCGATGCGGGCAAGGAACTCACGGAACAGCTTGGCAGCGAGAATTTCACGGCTTTCAAGGCGAATTTCAACATCGGCTTTGAGGAACTGTGGTACATCATCCCGAATCTTTCGCTAAGGTTCGGATTCACATGGAATAAAATAATCAACCCAAAATACGATCCGGGAGTCACTTACACTGCAAAAGGCGGCTATCCCTACAGACGGGAATACAACTGGCTGACAAACTACAACATAATGTGGAGTTTGAAATATCAGTTCTGATTTTAGAACGGATTTTAACGCGTGTAATTGTGTCACATCGATAAAAAGGATATAATGATTTTATGGCAGTAATTGAACTAAAGAATGTAAGCAAAATCTATCAGATGGAAAAAGTACAGGTCAAGGCGGTTGACAACGCATCCTTCAAGATTGAAGAAGGTGAATTCGCCGCGCTTTCAGGGCCATCAGGCTCAGGAAAATCCACCTTGCTCAACATGATTGGCCTGATTGATTTGCCGAATTCCGGCTCAATTATCCTCGAAGGTACGGATGTCTACAAGGGCATCGACCTTGAAAAATCAAAGAAAGTGCCTTTCAAAATTGACTCAAAGCTTACCGAACTCAGGCGTGCTCATTTGGGATTCATTTTCCAGACTTTCAATCTGATTCCTGTCCTCAATGTATGGGAAAATGTTGAATTTCCGCTTTCTTTGGGCAAATCTGTAGCAAACGACACGCTCTCTCCTGCTGAAAAAAAAGACTGGGTTGCATTTTTGCTTGAAACAGTCGGGCTTTCAGACTGGCGCGCACACAAGCCTTCAGAACTTTCGGGCGGTCAGCGGCAGCGAGTTGCAATCGCACGCGCACTTGTCACAAAGGCACCGATTATCCTTGCAGACGAACCGACAGCAAACCTCGACTCAAAGAACGGCGACCAAATTCTTGAACTTATGAAGAAATTAAATCAGGAACTCAAAACGACTTTCGTCTTCTCAACTCATGACGCAAAAATCGTAGCCCTGAGCGACCATGTAATCAAAATTCGAGACGGAAAAATTCAGAATCAGTAAGATTATTTGAGCATCAGCGGAGGTCGAGTTTCCAGAGTATAAGTGAAACTCGACATTAGTAATCAAGATCTATCGTTATGTAAGAGCCTGCGGTAAGCTTGGAATACTTGTGCGATTCACCGTCTTCGTTGGTAGAAACCTTTCCATATTCGTATTTTCCACCAATTTTCCAGTCACAATGCGGCATTACTCGTGAAAAAATGATTCCGGCCTTAACAAAGCCTGTCTTGTCAGTGAGGTTATGATTCCACTGCACGGCTGGCTTTATGTTTCTGTCCGGTCCGAGTTTTGCCATACCGACCTGCAACGCAATTCGATTGGTAAAAAACTTTTCGTTTTCCGTAGGATTCGGTCTGTAAATGTTCTGGAATTCAACATTAAAGCCAAAATAAGGCATTTGATTCATCCACATTCGGTATGTTCCGACAGTCGATACAACCCTGTTAAATGCAGAAAAATCCTGCCCTTGGGACTCAAAGATTTCCTTTGTTTTGAAACCGTTCTGCACCCTCGCAAGAGACTGACCATAAATATCAAAATTGAAAATCGTGCGCTTGAGTTCCAGTCCGACTATAGGAAGCTGCGTTGTATCATCTTCTTTTTCTTCATCAGTTTCCTTGAGTTTGAAACGCCTTCCGAAAATGTTTATCGATGTATTGAAAACAATGAATTCCGCACTGGCCGCAAGCGACATATTTTCAGTTTTTGTGGAACTTACAGTTGTTTCATCGTTATACATTGCAAGAGCGGTAAAGGTATTGTTTCCAAACGGAATTCTGATGATTCCTGAAATGTATTCGCGCGAATCATAAAGAATATTTGTGTACTGAGCATCATAAACATTGCTGTCAACGACATCGGAAGTCTGATTATTGTCAGTGGTAGTTATATTCTCATTGGAATCATAATAGTCAGAAAAAAGCCGGATATTTCCCCAAACTGTTTTTTTCTTTCCGGCAGTCACATAGATTCTGTTGAACATAAGGTAATCAAAATACATCTCGTAAATATAGAGAAGATGATTATTTTGCTCAGTTTTGGTATCAGAGCTGTCCTTTGGCATTGTTGTTTTGAGGGTTCCCCTTAGCGTGAGATATTTGTCAGGATGAGTCACGAATGAAAGGTAATTCTTAAAATCAAAATAGAAAGTGGCATCATTTATGCCGTCTTCCCGAATAAAAGCCCCGCCGAGTTCCGTATTCATTCGACCGGAAAGCTCAAGAGGGAATTTTATCGCACCGATTTGAAAATTGTAGTTTTTTCCATCGGCATCATCATCTTTTACGATAGCTTCTTCTGAATCTTCCGCATTCTCAAAAAGGGAATCAACATCATCATAATCAATTTCTTCTTCAGAAAGCTCATCTGAAGAAAACGAAGTGCCGGTCTCACTTTGTGAAAAAACCGGCGAAATCGGCATAAAAACTGCCAGAGAAAAGGCTGAAAGAAAAACAAACTTTTTTGTAATAATCACTTTTTATTTGCCGCTCATTAATTCAAGATAGGGCTTAGTGTATACGGCATCGTCTTGTTTTTCAAGTACGGCATTAGAGATTGAGATTACAGTTTTTTCGTAACTTATCTTGTCATTGATTTTCTTTCCTTTAAGATTGTCCTGAATTACCATGCTTACAGGAATCTGGTAAGTCTTTCCGTTACCCTCAACCTTCTGATATGAAGGAATGGCGGTAGTACGAAGTTTCTGACCAGAAAGTGAATAATCTTCCTTTTTGCGGGTAAGTCCGTCATCCTTGGTGACCCAGAGCTTTACCTGCGGATAATCGACATTCTTTGTCTTTGCCTTGAGCGTATAAAGAAGGCAGTCAAGTTTTCCAAGCTTCACTTCTTCGATTTTTTCTGCCTCATAATCAGATGAATATCGCTGAGGTGCGAAATCGGAAGTATTGGCATTTGTTCCCTGGAATTTATCCTTGGAGCTTGAAAAGGTGAAACGGCGGTCAGCAGGATCGTAGAACCAGATGTTGTCATCTGACTGAAGATAGCCCTTGCCTTTATCTTTAAGTGGAGCCGTAATAAGAATCGTCCATTTAGCCTCTTTGTCGCGGCGGTGAATCGTGGCATTAGTTTTGCTTCTACCCTCGCCCGGTTTTTCCTGCACGACCTCATAAGAGGCAGTAAAATCAGTATCATAGAAAGATGTGGCAGTTTCGGCCTTTTTTAGAAGTTCTGCGACCTCCTTGGCAGAAAGTGCGCTGGCAGAAAAAGAAAGTGATGCCAATGCAAATGCAGAAAGGACTGTTTTTTTCAAATTTTTATTAAAGTTCATGTTTTGCTCCTTGTAAACGGAAGATTCCGTAAGCCTATTCCGTGACCGCGAGGGCCTCGACCGGCATGATTTTGATTGACTTGAGCGTTGAATAAAGCACTGCAAGCAATGTTACCGTGATGACTGAAACAATCACCGATACACTCTTAATAACATCCATACGCGGACTAAGGTTACCTTTTTCAAGGAACATATCAAATGACGGAATAAATGAAAAATCAAAGACAGAAAGCAAAGAGCATAAAAGACCGGAAAGAATCAATCCTGCAAAACACCCAGCCACAAGCAAAAGGAATGATTCAAAAAGCAGGGTTGCAATGATAGAGCGTTTTTTCATACCGACAGCCATGTAAATGCCGATTTCAGTGATTCGCTTCATGATTAAAACACGGTATGTGCTTCCGATGCCGGCAATTATGATGATTGTGAGGATTACGACGATGAAACTGATTACCGCATCCATCGCAAGCTCCATTATCTCAACATCATTCAAATTTGCGCTCAAAGGAATAAAGCCCCAGGTCTCTTCCTTAAAATCTTCCGTTGCATCAATATAATCATCCTTGTCATCAACCCAGGGATACATATTGAAAACACCCGAAAGAGAATCATAGAAAGAGTGAAGATCCTTTTCCGTAATCTTGCGCTTATTGAAGTTCACGCAGATTCTGTTCGCGAAATTCTTTGGCCGTCCGTACGCTTCCTTAAGGAAATCAAAGTCCATGTATGAAGTGTACATGCCGAACACGCTTGAATCCTGAAAAATTCCCTTGACTTCGACTTGAACGGTATTTATGTAATCATCATAGGTTTCGAGCTGAAAAGTAATCTCATCACCGACATGAACATTCATCATCTTTGCGATAGGAGCCGAAATCAATACGGCGTTAGAACCTTCAGCAAAGTCATCCAGATTATCAAGCCCGCCTTCCACAAAAATAAAGCTTGAAATCAAATCCGCCTCGTTCGCGAATTTCACGCCCTTTATAGTCTGCTGCAAAGCCTGAGTTCCTTCAAAATAGAAAGAAGAATGACGGGCATCAAAATCCATGCGCTCCGTGACGACAGCATCATCAGGCATTACAGATTTTACAAGGGCAAGTTTTTCTTCATAATCGAAAATTTCGAGACCATCATCATTTACTGAACACATCAGGGCAAAATCGCCGCCATAATAGATTCTTGCTTTCTGGTTGAGCGAGCGAATCATACCTGTACTGATTGAAATAGCGGCAAGCGAAATAGCCACGCCGAACATACAGACGAGAAAAAGACTTACATACTGAGTTTTTCGATATATAAGAGAGCGGAGTGCAATTTTTGTCTGGTACATTACTTTACCCCCTGCATGGCCTCTACAGGATTTACTCTTATTGCATTGATAAGCGGATATATCCATGCAATAAGACCGATAAAAATCGACATGGAAAATGCCATCAAAATATTGGAAAATTTAACCGAAGTATGAAGCACCGTACCGCCAAAAAGCTGAATTAGGAAAGAATTTGAGAACGATACATGAATATTCGAGATGATATAAGAGGCAAGGACTCCAAGCAGACAGCCGAGCACACCGGCAGCAAAAGCCATAATCATCGTCTCGCTCGCGCATTCTTTTGTGATGTAGCGCTTATTCGCACCAATCGCACGCATGGTTCCGATTTCACGGATTCGGTCAAGAACATTGATGACAAGAGTGTTGTTGACCACGATGAAGCCAGCGCCAAGTATGATGATGATTCCGATGTTAAGGATGAGACGGAGAATAAAAAGATAGAAGGCAGTGCTTCCGGCCGAAGAACGCCAGTTCACAGCCTCACAGGGCCAGTCTTTTGCCTTGAAAAAACTGTTCAAAGCTTTTATGACCTTATTCGTGTCTTTACTGTCTTTTAAACGGCAAATCAGGAAATTCCAGGAAGTCGAATTGGTATAACTGTTCTGGAGGGCATCGATATCATCCTGCGAGATTTTGATTTCTTCAGTGTGCACGACCTCGCTCATATCCTCTGCATCGGAAAAAAGATCATCCAAATCAGAATCAGAAAGCATATTCTCTGCACTTTCAGAGATTTCGATTTTATCAGCGGCAGAAAGATCAGACATATCCATAATAGCACGCACCGTCTCAGGATTGGTCAGAACGATTTTATCAAGGGTTGTGTTTTCAACAGAGTATTCATATATCGCAGTAAGCGGAACGGCACGGATTCTTGAAGAAAAGCCCTCGCTGATTGCAAACTGAAGCGTATCACCGACATTTGCATTAAGCTCCTGAGCGTATTTTTGAGAAAGCATGATACCCTTCTCGCCGTCCGCCCAAGCCTTTCCGTCGATAATTTTGATGGACTTCATGACTTCAAGGTATTTAATGGCAGGAACACCGAACATGTAGCATTTAGTATCCTCAGAATCACTTGAAAGCTGAGAAAGCCCCGAAACCTGCGGAACAAGATCCGACACAAAAGGACTTTTTGAAAGATAATCATAGATTTCGTTATAAGGAATGAGATTTGGAAGTTCCGTAAGTTTGCCCGTAACAGGAGTTTCATCGCCAAAAAGCGAAAGCGGAGACTTGTACTGCGGACGAATGACAATATCCCCCGTAAAACTTGAAACAAAGGTTTCCTGAACGCCCTGCTCCGTGCTGTCAAAAATAGAATTCGTTACGACCAGCATCATGACGGCAAAGGCAATAAACAGAATGATGACAAAGGAACTCTTCCTTGAAATAATATTCTTGAATGCAAGATAGAGAAGCATGAGGATATTATAGAGGAAAATGAGAGTCAGTTCAACAATTCACTACTGATGCAAAAACTCCATTCACATAGGTATTTCTGAAAATCAGCAGGACGGAAAAGTAGACTACGCAACCACAGAGAATCTGCGCAAATATAAAGACGACATTTGATGGCATGAGTTTTCCGAGCAAGAAAACGACAACAGCCATTACGATTCCTGCAAGCAGATACTGCCAGAAATTTCTGAACAATTTTCCAATCGACACTTCAGATTTTTTCACAAGGACAAAACTTGCAAATGTTACGGAGCTTTCCGCTATGATAGTGGCAATACCAGCACCAAACCCGCCAAACTTCAAAATCAGGAATACATTGAATATTGCGTTTACAACGGCGCCAACACAAACCGGATAAAATGTATATTTGTCTTTTCTAAGCGGAATAAAGACTTGCGATGAACAAAAGGTCGCTAGAGGAATCATAAAAATGATAACAGACATAACCTGCATAATCCTTACAGACGGCTCAAAATTTTCTCCGCAAAACAAAAGCGTAAGCGGCCGAGCCATAACGATAAGTCCGAACATAAATGGCAGAGAAAGCATAAGAATTATGTTGAAAGTCTTTTCAAGAAGTTCAAAAAACTTTTCTTTATTGTTTTCTGCATAGTTGGAAAGACGGGGGCTTATAACTGTCAAAATAGCTGTAATAAGCGCGATTACAAGCTTAGTAATTTTAGTTGAAGCCGAGTAAAAGCCTACCTGTTCATCATTTGCTAAAAATCCAATCATTGTTTTGTCAAGTTCGTTATAAAGGCTGACCGCAACAGCAGAAGCAAATAAAATCAAAATAGGACGAAAATGCTTTTTTATTTCTTTTTTGGCTTTTACCTTGAAATCAACAAGTTTTCTGAGATTTATGAAGTTTAATATATTTGAGCCAGCACTCGAAATCACATTTATCGAAGCATATTTGACATAATCATCTTTTGTCTTTACGAGCGTGAAAAGCAAAATCAAACTTAAAACCTGAAAGCATATACCGCGCACAGTTGTATAAACATACTCTTCTTTTGCATTATAGAGCCACTCAAATCCCAAGGTTCCAAATAGAATCGTTGAACTGCAAATACAAAGAAGCACACGATAATCAGAAAATCTAGGGACTGCAAAAAGAGCAATAAAGAAAAGAAGATACGAAATAAAAGTAGTTGTAAAATTTATCGTAAAGATTTCCTTTGTAAATTTTGCTAATAGGATTTTGTTATCACGAATTTTAGCGGCTTCACGAGTGGCGTAGCTGCCTATTCCCAGACCTGCCAAAAGAGTGAAATAAGAAACAATTGAAAGCGCAAAATTGACCTTTCCTATTCCGTCCGCGTTCAATATTCTTGAAGAATACGGAAATGTAATAAGAGGAAAAAGCAAGTTCATGCACTGCTTTGTAATGTTTAATACAGCGTTGAGCTTTAAAGACTTTTCTTTCATTTATTACTCTACATCAATTCCAAGTTTATCTTTTAAAATTCTTTTGAATGTTTTTCCAAAAGCCTGTTTTGTATAAATCTCTGCGCGTAAAACGGCATTTTTACTTAATTCTGAGATTTTATCATGATTTTTCACAAGATTTTCTGTAATAGAAATAAGTTCTTCCAGCGTATTCCACTTAAATCCGCAGGAATCATCAACAATTTCTTTCTGCCCGCCTTTGTTTATAACAATCGGCACACAACCAGCACTCATTGCCTCCACAGTCGTAATCCCGAAATGCTCAAAATACAGAGGATTTTCTTCGTTTATACCTTTTGCATGCCAGAATATTTCAGATTCAGCATAAAGTTTTTCAATCTCCGCCCGTGAAGGCTCAAAATAAAACTTTGCTGACGGCGAGATTTTTTGAATGCTTTCGATATACTCTTTTGACTCG
>NZ_CAMHSK010000041.1 GCF_946187725.1 uncultured Treponema sp. | reverse complement strand
AACTTGTCTGGTATAAAAGTTTTAATTCTTCATTTATAAACTTTACTTCCATGTATTACCTTATACGTAATATATAATATATCGGTTTGTTTTGAATTGTCAACACTAAAAAGAAGTCTTGCGTAATGACCGCACGTCTTGTTTGTGCTAGGTTAGGATGGTATTTTCTGTATTTTGTAGTATAATTTTATAATTGAAGAATAAGGAGTTTTGATTATATGTCCGCCGATTACAACGAAGAAGCCTATGAAAATGCTCTGATTGAACTGTTTCAGAATATGGGATGGGAGCATGTATATGGCCCGGACATTGATCGCGACTGGCATACTCCGCTTTATGACGCTGTACTTGAAGATTCTATCCGGCGTCTTAATCCAAAGGCTGCGCCTGCTGCAATTGACGAGGCGCTCCTCAAACTCCGACACTTTGAAAATGCTGAACTAAAAAAGAAAAATGCCATTTTTATGGAATACCTGCAGAATGGTATTGAAGTAAGCTATCATCAAAATGGCGAAACTAAATCTGATATCATCTACATTGCTGATTTTAATAATCCTTCAAACAATTCTTTTATCGTTGCAAATCAGTGGACATTTATTGAAAACTCAAACAAGCGCCCGGATATTCTTCTTTTCTTAAACGGACTTTCAATCTGTCTTTTTGAATTGAAATCTCCAAGCCGCGAACAAACTGACGCAAGTGAGGCTTATACTCAGATTCGCAATTATATGCAAGAAATTCCTTCCATGTTCATTTACAACTGTATCTGTGTAATGAGCGACCAGCTTACAAGTAAGGCGGGAACCATCACAAGTGGTGAAGACCGTTTTATAGAATGGAAAAATATGGGCGTTCCCGCATAGATGGCAAAGCCACCTATGCGGTCGGGCTTTTCGCACTTCGCCTGTTCGGCTCATCCCTCACTTTGTTCGGGACTAAAGGTGCTACAATCCCTAACGCAGCCTACGGCTCTGCCACATAAAGTTCTACATGTTCATTTTTCTCATAGATTGAGAATATATTTTCAAGTACTTCCAGTGCAACAGCATATCCTAAACTATCTTTCGTTGTGGCATACTGAGCAGCACATAAATCGCACCACTGCCCGATTCGATTTCTTTCATCAACAAGTACGCCCCAGTTTTCAGAAAGCGTTTGAATTGGAGTTTCTGCCAAAGTTTCTTGTATCAAATCCTTGTATTTTTGGATGCGTCCAAAAGCTGCTGGCATCTTAACAAGCAGACCTGTTCTTAAAGGCAAATCAACTTTTCCCCCTGCAGAAAACATATCACGGAATGATGGATTTATGATTCCATATCTGGTAAGCATAAAAAGTGAAGAATTATTGTATTTATCGGAACTGTTACCTAAAATTTCAGGAAACATGGCATAAAGTAAGACCCTGATCCTTTCTTTCTCTTCGATGTCGAGCGTTGAAAATAATCTTACCGTTGGAGCTGTACTTTCTTCAATAGAATCCGTTGCCCACCACAAACGCTCGCCTGGTTTTAATTTTGACTTATAATATTTTGAAACAGGTTCAACAGGATTTTCAAGGTTGCGGAGTTCATCATAACTCATGCCTATTTTGTCAAAAATCGTTTCGCCTTTTTTAAGTTCCATGTCAATCCGATAACGTGGGTAATGCGTAACGGCAATGTCAGACAGACATTCTTCATACGGGCGTGAGCGAAATTCTACAGGCTTTCCCAGCTTTCCAAAAGTCATGAAAATACGCTTGATGTTCATATCCCGCGTTGATTCAAGAATGCTTGAACCTGTAGAAGTCCAGTGATTTTTTATCGTGCTCTTTACTTCCACACCGTAAAAGTCGCTGATTCTAATATCTGGAAACTGTGCGCCAGAAACAAGTTGAATAGTGCTTTCAAAATCCGTTCCTTTTGCACAGTCTTTCAGTGCAGAAAAAACATCTTCCTCTAGAAGTTGTGCCGTCCTCTTTGCAAAGTAATCTTCATGCCCTTTTGCTTCTGCATTCAAATATTTGTCAGTTTTCTTCATCAAGTTTTGAAAAGTGATAAGTTCAGGCTCATTGTTTTCCGAAACAATCATTTGTCCTCTCCAAAATACAAATGCCACTTACCTTCGATATTTTTTGCAACATTATATGCAAGCAGACACGGCACGGCATTTCCAATGATTTTATAGGCATCGCTTGAAGATACAGAAACATTTTCAGAAGTCCTTGGCAGAATGAACTGATAATCATCGGGGAAAGTTTGGATTCTTGCACATTCCCGAACCGTAAGCCTTCGTTCCTGTAACCCTTCCTTTAGTTCTTTCGTGTGATTTCCACCATGTTCTTTGCTCAGCCTTCGGTATTCGATATTTCCGTGATGTTCGCTTCTGATTGTCGGAGCAACATCATTTAGTTTTATTTCCGTTTGCCCCTGACAATGAGTGCCCATATATTTTGCTTTTGAATATTTCTGTTGGGATAAATCGGAGGAATTTTCAGGCTCTGGCAAATCTGACAGAACATCGAAAGAAGTTACAAGAGGCAGTAAATCAGAATCTGATTTTGAATGAGTCTGCAAAGGATATGGATTGTATTTATCAGAAATAACATCTTGACTCAAAGCTTCCAATGCTTCTTTTTTCAAAGCACTTTTTTTGTATCCAAAAAACAAAACACGCTCACGATTTTGTGGAACTCCGTAATTTGCCGAATTCAAGACACTCGCTTTTACCACGATATAGCCACCGTTCCCAGCCGTAGAAAAATCATGCTCGATGACAGCCTTTGCATCTGCAAGATTTGTAAGCCCTTTTACATTTTCCGCAATGAAAATTTTTGGTTTCGTCAAGGTTATTACATCACGCATCCAAATATACAGTTGTCCGCGACTTTCAATCGAAGGCTCGTCTGTCGCAAGTGCAGTTCCTAAGTGGCTTTTCTGAGAATTAAATCCAAGACGTTTTCCTGCAACAGAAAAATCCTGACATGGAAAGCCGCCTGTTACAATGTCGATATTTTCGGGAAAAGAAAACTGACCTTTTTTAACCTGCTTTACCAAATCAACAATGCTTTCAAGGTGATAGCGTTCATTAGCATTTTCATAATGATGTGAAAAATAAGAAACCCACGCCGCTTTTGCATCAGGGCGAATGTCATTAGCAAAGACAGTTTCAAAACAGGTTGGAGCTAAAAGTGCTTTTCCATCCAAATTTTCCAAAATCCAGTCGGGATGCAGTTTTTCATTTATGCTTTTACTATTGCAGATAAAAGAACCTGTAAATCCCAAATCCATACCGCCACAGCCTGAAAAAAGAGAAAGCAAATTGTGTTTTGTGGACATAAAAACCTCTAAAAACAGGAAATGTCCATAGAATATTAGAGTAGCCTTGGATATTTCCAATATATCTATATTCTATTATCGGGAATATTCCAAGAAACAGCGTAAAAATTGGATTTATCCTTGATTATTGATGTATGAACTTTTGGGAACGAGTAAATGATTTATTGGAGAGAAACGACATCAACAAGAAAACACTTGCGGCGGATGCAGGCTTTGATGCTTCAAATATCACGAAAGGCATAAAAAATAATAATATTCCATCTGCCGAAACTGCGGTAAAAATTGCAGAGAGGCTTGGTGTAACTGTAGAATATTTGGTGACAGGAAAAGACAGCCTGACTAATAATGCCAATATAGGAAAGAGTGTATATTTGTACCAGAAATATCATACGGTAATAGACACTTTAGAGAAACTTCCGAATCCGAAGCAGAGAAGTGTCATGCGGATTGTCGAGGAATGTGGGGAATTAGGAAAGTAATCAAATGAGTGATTACACCGTACGCGACCGCAAGAACTACGGTGAGATGGATGTCGCAAAACGCGCCTTCCCTAAGTTCCAGGAAAAACTCGAAATCTGCCGAAACCTTTTCTTTGGTTATGATTACACTCCATTCTACGAAGGCTCAGACCTGCAGCGCGGTATGACAATCAGCGGGGCAGTAAACTTTATTGTTGCTCCAGATAAGGAAGAACAGAAACAGGCATTTATAAAAGAAGCCTTAATGCTCAAACAGGCACTTTCCCTTTGTTCATCTATGGTAAAGGAACACATGCGCCTTGAAGCAGCTTTCTTTGAATCTGTTCGCGTCCTTGTAATGCGCATTTTGTATAACCCATCTGGCAAGAAATTCTCCCTCAAAGAAATCAACGACCGCATAAACGAACTTCTTAAACAGTCAGATAAATCAGATGGCGTTATAAATCTTTTCTCTGACATTGGCGAAAAAGTAAACCTCTTTGATCCGACCTTCTTCGAAAATATTTCAAAGATGAAAGAAAAGAACTTCGCAGTAGAAATGCTCAAGAAGTTGATTGATGAACAGGTAAGAGTTTATAAACGAACTAACCTTGTAAAGTCAGAAGCCTTCAGCACTCTCATTCAGCAGACTTTGAACCGTTACCTGAACGGAATGCTTACAAACGAAGAAGTAATTCAGGAACTCTTGAAGCTTGCAAAGGAAATGATGCACGCCACAGAAGAAGGAAATCTTCTTGGTCTCACCGATGAAAAACTTGCATTTTACGATGCGCTCACAAAACCGGAAGCTGTAAAAGATTTCTATTCCAACGACGAGCTTGTAGCCCTTACAAAGGAACTCACAGAAACACTCCGTAAAAATAAAACCATCGACTGGCAGAAGAAAGAATCAGCAAGAGCCAAGATGCGAATACTCGTAAAGCGACTTTTGAAAAAATACAAATATCCGCCAGAAGGTCAGGAATACGCACTCAAAACTGTAATCAGCCAGTGCGAGCTATGGACCGATAATGTTGCTGATTATGATGGAAATCAATTCGATGACCGCTTCGGCAAAGCTGATAAAACCGTTCAGTTTGCAATACCAGACAATTATGGTCTTCTAAAAGTTGCAGAAAAGACTCCGGAATATGGAGAATAAATTATATAATCTTTCCCCTATTCCTCTTTATCTCACTCCTGATTTTCTTCAACTTCAATTTTCGTTCCTTGCTGGCGCGAGTAGGCTTTGTTTTTATTCGCTTTTTGGGAATTAGCAAAGCTTGGAGAATCCGCGCTTCAAGTCGAGCAATGGCAATTTCACGATTGCGTTCCTGATAACGCTCATCATCCACATCAAGAAAAAGACAATCTTCCTTATTTATAATGCCTGCCAGTTTTGAACGAAGTCGAACGACTTCCGCATCAGTAAGTCCGCCGAGAGTAGTAACTGGAATAACCAGATGCACTTTGGTATTCACCTTATTTACATTCTGGCCGCCGTTATCACCGCTGCGGGCAAAGGTAAATTGAGAATTATTGATTATGGATTCGTGAAATTTTGCTCGGTTCATTTTGTCATCCATATTTTACCTCTTAATCATAAACTCATCCATTCTTTCTGCATTTCCTGTGTCTTCATCAGGATAGCCGACGGGATTCAGTTTCAGATGAATTGTTCTTCCATCGCCCTGGACTAAATCTTTTACACGAACTGAATGAGTGTGTCCGGCAAGCCAGATACTTTGATCTTTCAGCTGCTCCAGATATTTCTGCCCATTATAATAGAAGAAAGTTGTATACGGATCATGCTCATAGATTTTTTCTACTCCAAAAAAGAGCGGAATATAGTGAGTCATTATGATGTCCGGCTTTTGAGAAACCACATAATCAAGTTTTTTCATTTGGGAAGCAAGAATATCCTTGTGGATGTTATTCATATATTCCCAATGACGGTAATCGAACCAGCGCTTCCAGTAGCAGAGAAATTTTGCCATATTTCCTTCTGGCTCAGGCTCAACTTTATAAGCCCAAGTCCAGTCATTAAACGCCATTGTCCCGCCAAACTTTACACCTTCAAACTCTTCGACTGTTCCATCAAGGATAGAAACATTTCCAAGTTTTGAAACTTCCGCCTTCAAGAAGTCAAGTTTTGGCTGAGTTTCTGTAAACGGATTATTTCTGAAATATGATTCATTATGCACTGTCAAATCATGATTTCCGAAAACTACAAAAACCTTTTTGTAGCGGGAAGAAACCGCCTTGTAAAAATCCACGAATAAATTTGGATCATCACAGGTATCTCCGGCAACGCAAAGAACATCTGCAGGTTTGAGGGCATTGTTTATGTAATTTTCGAGACTTACACGATGATTAATGTAATGGTCAACGTGCAGGTCGCTTGTCATGTAGATTGTCATTTTTATTTCTCCAAAGTTTTGAAGCTTCAATTAGTGGTGAAGATTTCGAAAAACACCCCACCACAAAATAATCACTTATGATCATTTCCCATAATTCAATTTCTTCCAGACTTTAATAAGCCATTTCTGATTTTCTTTAAACCATACAACTAACTCTTCACAAGTCCGAAACTGTCTTTTCGGCAGATTCTTTGAAACAATCATATCAACAAAATCGTAAGAACCACCCGTGTGCTTTTTGTAACTTCTACTCATTTTATCCTCCATGCAGATTAGTTATCTACATGAAGTCGAATAGATATCTTTTGTAGTTCATTCTAAATTCTCCGTTTTTATATATGACTTACAAAAACTATATTTGGAACAATAACTTTTGTCATTAAACTTATAATTTAAAAAATGTCCCCTTCAAAGCGACCACTAGAGTTGAATCTTCTGATCTATTCTAATCATCACATCAAAGAAACTTTTCAGGAACGGCTTATGCATTTAATCTGGAGCAACGGCTTTTCTGAAATCCAATAGATACCATTTATCAATTTTGTATAGAAAATGCTATCTACGATTTTGGAATAATCGACGAACTGATTTACGAGCAAACCGAAACAATTATTCCTTATAAAGCTGATACTTTTTACTGATACTATGTGCAAGAAACAGTAAACTGTTAGTTTAAAAACTTACTTCATCAGAATTAAAAAACACAGTGAAAATAGAGTGTAGTTTTACTACACTCTACTTCACTAAATACTTCATTTGTTGTAAAGTAACAGTAAGAGGTAATTATGCAGATAGAAGAATTAATTCCTGGAATAAATATCGAAGATACACAGAATGAGTTTAAAAGAATTATTGAAGAAGGAAAATCCGAAGACTCTGGAAAAGCAAAAGAAATTGGCTGGCTAAAGACTATCGCCGCTTTCGCAAATACTTTTGGTGGCACTTTGTATATCGGAGTCGATAACAATACTCATAAAATTATCTCTTTAGACCACGACACAGCTGATAAAATCATTTTGATGATAAACCGTCAGATTAGACAGCGCATCGAACCATCAATTTCATATAAAATAGACACAATTCCAATTAAGGACGAAGAAAAACAAACCAGATACATCATCAAGGTTATTGTGAATAAAAATACAATTCTTCCTGTCACATTGCATGAGGAAAATCTTCTTGGAATTTATATCAGAATTTATGGATGCACAATTCTGGCAAGTCCTGAACAGATTAGGGAATTAATTCTTTTAAGTGACAACAATCCTTTTGATCAGCCATTTACAGAAGATGTTTTTGATAAAAACAATTTCAAACAGATTTTTGACTTATACAAAGAGCGCACAAATTCTGAACTCACCGAGAAAGCGTTGATTTCCGCAGGCTTTATCAATTCAGATAGAAAACTTTCAAAGGGAGCTCAGCTTTTTTCTGATAATTACAAAAATGAAAGAACGAAGATTGTGTGTACAGTGTGGCCTGAAATCACAAAAGGAAGTTCTATAGTATTGGCTTCCGAAGAATTTGATGGAAATCTTGTGGATTCAATCAACTTTGCAACGAAATTCATTCAAAACCATTCAGCGAATGGATTCAAAAAAGTTGCTGACGGACGAATTGATTATTATTCATATCCAGCCCGTTCGATTACAGAAGGCATTGTTAATGCTGTTGCACACAGAAATTACTTCATTCAGGGAAGCCAGATTGAAATCAATATGTTCAAAGACAGGCTTGAAATCACTTCCCCAGGAGCCTTACTAGGTGTCGTTGCCCTGCATAAAGAGAAAAATATTTCATCAATTATTCCTCGCCGCAGAAATGAAGTAATCTGTAATATTCTGGAATACCTCAGATACATGGAATCAAAAGGTTCTGGCTTTGATAAAATTGAGCAGGATTATGCAGGAAAAGGTGAAGCCTTCAAGCCGTTTATTTCTTCAAACGGGAATTCTTTTACATTAACATTACCAAACCTTACATATCCTAACGGCGTTATTGATGAGAATTCAATTCCGGAAATAAATGTGGATGGAATTGTTACAGGTAAAAATGATAAAGCAATTTTATCTTTCTGTTTTACAAAGGCTCATACAGCCAAAGAAATTGCTGAATATCTTGGAATAAATGCCTCTACATATTTTAGAAAGGAAGTTCTTGATGTTCTGGTAAAAAATGGATTTATAATTGAAAGTAAGGAAGGCGCAAGTTCTGCATTTTTATCAAATCGGGAAAAAGTCTTCCCCGTATAACCATCTCCGGACACTTTACCAGGAGCCGCAGGCATGTTCGTAGCTGGCGTACGAACATGGCAAAGCCGGCCCGTTAGGGCGAGTCCTACCCCAGCTATATTTAATCCACTCCAAGCGAGTGGATTTTTTGTTTTTAAGGCGATTATTCATCAGATTTCATTTGATTGATTGGCGGTTCAATAACTGCGACTTCATTTGGATTGAAGAAAAAACCCCCTTCATTTGCGTCTACAATTATAGAATAAGTTTTATCAGGGCATTTAAAGCACAACTTTAATTACCACGACAGAAAATCGATGTAGAATAAAATTTGCGATGGGCATGTTTCTGAACACGATTTCCTCAACAACGCCAGTAGTAAGAGAGACTGCATAGCCAAAAATTTCTAGCTGCTTTGAAAGAATAGAGGTAATCCCCGCTTTTCTCGTAAGCAACGACCGCTTTTGCCGCCTCAACCGGGTCAACTCTTTATGCAAAGACTATCAGTTTGAACAGTTCTGCGCAGGCGAAGACATCCTTGAAGGGCAACATTCCCGAGTCGAAACAATCAACGGAATGGAAGCAACTGGTGAACGAATAAAATCCCTCATAAAAAGTAAAAGCCTAAAGGTAAAAGATTTACAATCCTTGTTCGGTTTTGAATATCCTCAGGCAATATATCAGGGGATTTAAAGTGCGATTGTGTAACAGAATCGTTGGCAGACCAGTGTTTTCTATTTTCTAATCCTTAAAAGTATTCTGGATACATCTCCCCCGCGTACCCGAATTCCCGCTCTCCAAACAGCACCAGCGTAATCTCATCAAAATCGCACTTGTGCAATTTCATTGTCTCAATTGCGACTTTTATCGCCTCTCGCTGGGGATATCCGTAAACACCGGCAGAAATCAACGGGAACGCGATTGTCGCAAGTCCCTTCTCTTTCGCAAGATTCAGCGAATTTTCGTAGCAGGAAGTCAAAAGTGACTCGGCCTCGGCGGGAGTATGTTCGTAATAAATTGGACCAACGGTATGAATCACGAATCGGGAAGGAAGATTATAGCCTTTTGTGATTTTTGCTTCGCCTGTTCGGCAGCCGTGAAGAGTGCGACATTCGGCAAGGAGTTCCGGGCCTGCTGCATAGTGAATTGCGCCGTCAACACCGCCGCCCCCAAGAAGCGAAGAATTGGCAGCATTTACGATTGCATCGCAGCTCAATTTTGTTATGTCACCTTTGATAATTCTGATTTTTCCCATAATGCACCGCCTTGTCAGATTTGCTAATTCCCCGATGATTTTATTATACCACAATTCTGAATTGAGAATATTTTAAAAAAGCAGAAAAGTCTGTTAAAATTACAAAGGTGCTTCAAATGACAAAACGAGCATGAATTGAAGGGATTTTAAAAAAAAGAAAACCCCCGCTTAAAGGAGGAGAAATGCGGGGGTTTTGGTGACTAACTTCCAACGGAAGTGTCTAATGCAACTTGCTTAAAAGGTTGCTTGTTTCTTGCTGCTGAAAGTATATTAGACTTTTTACGGAGTTTATGCAATACTTTTTGATGAAAATTATTGAAAATTTTGCGGTTTTTTACGAAAATACTAGAAAACTATGCAATTCTTTACAAGGAGTGACATAAAATGAAAAAAATTGGAATTATCGGTGCTATGGAAGTAGAAGTGAACTTTCTTCGCAATCTAATGGGTAATGAAATCAAAAAGACTGAAGCTGGCGGAATCGTTTTTGAGGAAGGAAATCTTCACGGTACCGATGTCGTTTTGGTTCGCTCTGGGGTCGGTAAGGTAAATGCCGCTCTTTGTGCACAGAGACTTGCACTTCAATTTGAATGCACTCACATAATCAACACTGGTATCGCCGGTGCTATGGCTCACGGTCTTGGTGTTATGGATTTCGTTGTTTCAACAGACGCTGTTTATCATGATATGGACGCAACTGGCTTCGGATACAAAGCTGGTCAAATTCCGCAGATGAGCGTATTTTCTTTTGAAGCTGACAAAAAATTGATTGAATCGGCAATAAAGGCCTTTGAATCTTCAGATTTTTCAAAATCACACAAAATGATTGAAGGAAGGATTGCGACAGGAGATCAGTTCATCAGTGAAAAATCTGTAAAATCCCGCATTGCAAATGAATTTGCACCTGCCTGTGTCGAAATGGAAGGAGCCGCTATCGCCCATGCCTGCTATCTGAACAAAATACCTTTTGTCATCCTGCGCTGCATGAGCGATATGGCTGATGATTTGAGCAGCAACGGATACGATTTTAACGAGCCAGTCGCCGCAGAAATGAGTGCCCGCGTGGTCGAAAAAATGATTGAGCTGATTTAACAGCCTTCAAGATAGCCGTCAATTGCTTTTGCACACTCACGGCCTTCATGAATCGCCCACACTACAAGCGACTGTCCACGGTGCATATCTCCAGCTGTGAATATTTTTTTATTCGCAGTCTGGTAGCTTTCAGCACATTCCGTAGCGACAGTATTTCGTGGTGAAAGTTCTGTGCCAAAAGAAAGCGCGGTGTATTCTTCTGCACCCAAAAATCCTGCCGCTATCAAAATCAAATCGGCAGGCAGTTCTTTTTCACTTCCCTCTATTTCAACAAGTTTTCGAACTCCGTCAACATTCCTGAATTCAACTTGTACTGTCTTAATTCCACAAACTTTTCCGTCTTTTGAATAAACTTCTTTAATCGTAGTCTTATAAACTCGCGGGTCATGACCGAATTTTGCGATTGCCTCTTCTGCACCATAATCAGTCTTGAGGGTTTTCGGCCACTGCGGCCATGGATTATCGGCTGCCCTTTCAACTGGCGGACAAGGCATCATTTCAAGCTGAGTCACTGATTTGCAACCAAGACGGATACAGGTTCCAGTACAATCGTTTCCAGTGTCGCCACCGCCAAGAACAATCACATCCTTTCCTTCAACAGAAATTCCTTTCTTTTCGAGAGAAAGATGAATGTTCTTGTTCGTAATCACAAGGTCTTCACCGATTTTTTCCTGAGCCTTGTTCAGTGCAACGACAGATTTTGTGACTTTTGTGAGGAAATCGACGGCAAACATCAATCCGCCCTTTTCTCCAGGTAAAAGTTTTTCAACGCCGGTTGCTGAAAGAGGCCTTGCTTTTTTTGCACCACAGCAAAGGGCAACGGCATCAAAATTTTCAAGAATATCTTCCGCAGAGAAGGTTTTTCCAACATCAGCATTGAAGATAAAATCAACTCCTTCTTCCTTCATGAAATTGATTCGTCTTTCAATGATTTTCTTGTCGAGCTTCATGTTCGGGATTCCGTACATCAAAAGTCCACCCGCACTGTCTTCCCGCTCGTAAACGGTTACATTGTGACCTCGACGATTCAGCCAGTCTGCAACGGCAAGACCGGCCGGTCCTGAACCAATTACGGCAACCCGTTTACCAGAACGCTTTTTCGGTGGAGTCGGCTTCATGTAACCTGTCGCAAAGGCATGTTCAATTATGAAAAGCTCATTGTCATGAATCGTAACGCTCTCATCACCCGTTGTCGGGCAGCTCATATTGCAGGCTTTTTCGCACAATGCCGGACAGACGCGCCCCGTAAATTCCGGGAAACTCGAAGTCTTCAGAAGTCTCCATGCAGCCATGTCAAACTGCCCGTTATACAAGGCATCGTTCCATTCAGGAATAAAATTATGCAACGGACAGCCCGTGACCATTCCTGCGAGTTTAATCGCACTCTGACACATCGGAACACCGCAATTCATACATCGGGCAGCCTGTTCTCTTCGGGCATTCTCATCAAGCTTAGGATGGAATTCCTTGAAGTTAGTGATTCTTTCCAGTGGCGGAAAATTTCCGTTATCAACCCGCTTAAATTCCAAAAATCCAGTCGTCTTTCCCATTTTTTTCTCCTTAAAACACAGCGTCAACAAGCCTTACTTTCCGCTCATTACCCTAAGATAATCGTTCGGGATAATCTTCTTAAATTTACCGATATAATTTTCAAAATCCGCCAAAATTGCCTTTCCCTTTTCAGAGCCGGTTTCAGCAACATGCTTTTCGATTAAAGAGCGAAGATTTTCAACATCGGTCTTGTCTTTCAAAACCGTCACTTCATCATCCAAATCATACATTGTGACAAGCTCACGGTTAAGCCGCTTATAAAGGTCATGATTTTCATCGAGGATATACGCAAATCCACCGCTCATACCGGCAGCAACATTCCGTCCTGTGCGGCCAAGAATCACTGCAACACCGCCAGTCATGTATTCAAGACCATGATCACCACAGCCTTCTACCACAGCCGTAGCCCCGGAATTTCGTACGCAGAATCGTTCACCTGCAACGCCGTTTATGAACGCTGAACCTGAAGTTGCACCGAACAACACGACATTACCAACGATAATGTTTTCATCAGCCTTTCCTTCAAATCCTTCCGGCTTTTTAATGACGATTTTACCGCCGCTCAAGCCCTTTCCAAGATAATCATTTGCATCTCCGGTCAAGTCAAGCGTAAGTCCTTTTGGAATGAATGCTCCAAAGCTCTGACCCGCACCACCGGCAAAGTGAATTCTGTAACTGTCCTCTTCGAGAGATGAGCCGTACTTTTTCTGAATTTCGCTTCCAAGAATCGTTCCGACCGTCCTGTTCGTTGAATGAATCGATATAGTGGAATTTGACGACTTAGAAGCAGAAAGTTCATTGTCAGCAAGCAACCTACTAACATCAAGCGTTTCTTCCAATTTGAAATCAAACAGACTTCGTTCAGCTTTCCACTTTCCGTTTTCCGTTTCACTGTTTGCAAGCACGCGAGACAAATCAAGCAATGCTGCCCGCTTAAATCCCTGCTTTTCCTTGACTTTGAGCAAGTCCACGCGACCGCACATTTCATCGACAGTACGAATGCCTAGTTTGGCCATGTATTCACGAAGTTCCTCTGCGATAAAGAGCATGAAATTCTCAACATATTCAGGTTTTCCGGCAAATCTTGCCCTGAGTTTTTCGTTCTGTGTCGCAATTCCGAACGGACATGTATCGCTCTGGCACACGCGCATCATGCGGCAGCCCATCGTTACGAGAGGAGCAGTTGCAAAACCGAATTCCTCTGCGCCCAAAAGACATGCAATTGCAACATCACGGCCGCTCATAAGCTTTCCGTCAGTTTCAATCACAACGCGGTTACGCAAATCGTTCTGAATCAAAGTCTGATGTGCTTCTGCCAAACCAAGTTCCCATGGAAGTCCGGCATTATGAATAGAAGAGATTGGTGCGGCACCAGTTCCACCATCGTGACCACTAATCAAAATGACCTGTGCGCCGGCCTTTGCAACACCAGCCGCAATCGTTCCAACCCCGGCTTCACTTACGAGCTTAACGCTGATTCTTGCAGCGCGGTTCGCATTCTTCAAATCATAGATAAGCTGTGCCAAATCTTCTATAGAATAGATATCGTGATGCGGTGGCGGCGAAATCAAACTTACGCCCGGAGTCGCATATCGTGTTCTCGCAATCCACGGATACACTTTTTTGCCAGGAAGATGGCCGCCTTCACCAGGCTTTGCTCCCTGCGCCATTTTAATCTGAATCTCCGCGGCAGAAAGAAGATATTCTTCGGTAACGCCAAAACGACCAGAAGCAACCTGCTTGATTGCAGAATTGAATTTTGTTCCAAGACGCTCAGGGTCTTCTCCACCCTCGCCGGAATTTGATTTTCCGTGCAGATGATTCATTGCTTCGGCCATACACTTATGTGCTTCCTCAGAAATTGAACCGTAGCTCATTGCACCTGTCTTAAATCGCTGAACGATAGACTGTGCACTTTCAACCTCGTCAATCGGAATTCCGCCTTTTTCGTCAAAGTTGAAGTCAAGCATGGCGCGGAGTGCGTGCGGGTGCTCGTTTGAATCAACAAGCGCCGTATATTCCTTAAACCGCTTATAATCACCTGAATGAGTGGCTTCCTGCAAGGCAACAATAACCTCTGGATTATACAGATGATCTTCTGCATCAGGACCACGCCTTAATTTGTGATAACCAACTGAATCAAGATGAGTATTCACTGTAAGACCGTTAAGATTCCATGCCTTATTGTGATGATAGATTATATCCTCTTCGATTTCTTTTAATCCGATTCCACCAACGCGGCTCACTGTGTTCGTGAAATACTTGTCGATTACGCTCTGTGCGATTCCGACTGCCTCAAAAATCTGTGCCGACTGATAAGACTGAACGGCACTGATTCCCATTTTCGCACCGATTTTAACGATTCCGTTAATTACGCCCTTGTTGAAGTCGTCAATTGCAGTGTGATAATCCTTGTCCAAAAGTTTCTGGTCAATCAGCTCGGCGATTGCTTCATGCGCAAGATAAGGATTTACTGCCCGTGCACCGTATCCAAGACACATTGCCGCCTGATGAACATTTCGGACTTCCGCCGTCTCAAGAATCATCGAAACCTTAGTGCGCTTTTTTGTCCTGATAAGATATTGCTCGACCGCAGAAACCGCAAGCAAAGAAGGAATTGCCGCATGTGTTTCATCAACGCCACGGTCAGAAAGAACGATGATATTGTAACCTTCAGCATAAGCCGCATCGATTTGTTCAAAAAGAGAATCCAGCGCTGCCTCAAGGACTTTTCCTGTCGGGGCGTTGCGGGGTGTCCCCGCAGAAGGGGTAGCGACCAACGAAGTGGGCGCGCAGGGGGAGACTTCCCCCTCCAAATCCTTCATAGTCATCAAAAGCGAAAGAGTCTTTGTGCGCAATCCGGGGCGGTCGAGCGCCTTGATTTTAATCATATCAACGCCGGTAAGAATCGGGTTATTGATTTCAAGGACATGGCAGTTTTTGCCCTTTGTGTGAAGGATATCGCCGTCAGTTCCAACATAAACCGTCGTGTCAGTGACAATCTTTTCGCGCAGACTATCAATCGGCGGATTCGTGACCTGAGCAAAGAGCTGTTTGAAATATTCAAAAAGACTCGGATGCTTGTCGCTCATTGCAGCAAGCGGAGTGTCAACGCCCATTGAACCAATCGGCTCAACACCAGTGCGTGCCATCGGCAGAATCATCTCGTTAACATCTTCGTAATTCCAGCCAAATGCACGGTAAAGAAGATTTCGCTCATCCTGGGTCGAAACAGGAATCTTTTTATTCGGAATTGTAAGCGATGAAAGCGGCACGATATTCTGGCAAATCCACTCACCGTAAGGATGTTCTGTCGCGAATTTATTTTTGAGCTCTTCATCGGAAATCAGGCGTTTTTCTCGCGTATCAACAAGAAGCATACGGCCAGGCATGAGGCGGCTCTTTTTAACAATCTGACTCTCAGGAATCTCAAGGACACCGACTTCACTTGAAAGAATCAGCATATTGTCTTTTGTAATGTAATATCGGCTTGGACGCAGACCATTTCGGTCGAGAGTCGCACCAAGAACATCACCGTCTGAATAAAGAATTGCGGCAGGTCCATCCCACGGTTCCATCATTGTTGCCCAATAATGATAGAAATCGCGTTTTTCGCTTGAAAGTGAGTCATCATGCTTCCACGGTTCAGGAATACAAACCATTACGGCAAGCGGCAAAGGAAGGCCGTTCATGACAAAGTATTCAAGCGTGTTGTCGAGCATTGCAGAATCAGAGCCTGTCGTGTCAACTTCGCCGTTTCGTGCAATCATGCGGTCAACATTTCCGCGGATTGTGTTGATTTCGCCGTTATGCGCGATAAATCGGTTCGGATGTGCGCGCTGCCAGCTCGGATTCGTATTCGTAGAAAAGCGTGAGTGAACGATTCCAAGCGAAGACTCGTATTCAGCTGACTGCAAATCATCGTAGAAAGTACGCAACTCATGAACAAGGAACATGCCCTTGTAAACGATTGTACGGCTCGAAAAAGAACAAATGTAAGTTGATGTGCCGCTTTTTCCCTTTTCAAATGCAAGGCGTGCTTTATATAAAATTTTGTCGAATTCTAGGCCTTTTTCACAGTCAGCGGGCTTTTCAATAAATCCCTGCCAGATTTCAGGCATGCACTCCCTGGCCTTTTTGCCAAGAACATCTGCGTTCACAGGCACTTTTCGCCAGCCCAGGAATTTAAGGTTCTGAGCCTTACAAACTGCCTCGAATCGTGATTTTTCGCTTTCACATGCGTCTTTTTCTCCAGGGAAGAAAAACTGTCCGATTCCATATTCGCGTTCATCAAGATTTTTAATTAAATCAGAGGCGGCTTTCTTAAAAAAATTGTGGCTTATCTGTACCAAAATTCCAACGCCGTCACCAGTCTCTCCGGAAGCGTCTTTTCCGGCCCTGTGCTCCAGTTTTTCCACTATGGAAAGGGCATTCTCAACTACGCCGTGGCTCTTTATTCCGTCAATGCTCACCACAGCACCAATTCCACAATTGTCATGCTCAAATGATGGTTCGTACAATGTCTTCACTTTTTATTCTCCTATAAAAACTCCGCGTTAGCGGCGTTGCATGGATGCAACGAATACGCAAGTTTTGGCCTTGGCAAAAACTTGGCCGTGATAACAATTACATGGATGTAATTGTTATCATGTCCCCTATTCAGCGACAAAAAAAGGCCGTAGACACAGAAAAAACTGCATCTACGGCCTCATTGCCGCAATAAAAAAGTCGTAGACAAGCCCTCTTGTTCAAAAGGATTCATCTACGACTTCTTTGCCGATAACAAGGCTATTTTATGAAAATTATGCCGAAAGTGTCAATATAAACAGATGAATTTAGAATTAAAAATTCCGCACAGTTTTTAAATTTTTCTTGTGAATTTCGAATTTATAGAGGAAAATATAGGAAATGGCCCTCAGGGGCTTTTTTTGCAATATAACCATTACGATGGTTTTAAGGAGGGTTCAAATATGGCTGTAACAGTTTATTCGCTTGGAGCGGCGCAGGAAGTCACCGGCTCAAAGCACATTTTTGAAATCAACGGACGCTCATATATGATTGACTGCGGTGCTTTTCAAGGTAAACGAGCTGAATCTGACGAAAAAAACAGGAATTTTGAAATTGCGGTCGACAAAATCGAGTCCGTGATTCTAACCCATGCCCATTATGACCATGTAGGATTATTGCCTCTGCTCGTCAAAAAAGGCTACAACGGCAACATTTATGCAACACCTGCAACCCGCGACTTGACCGACCTCATCATGATGGACAGTGCCCGAATTCAGGCACGAGACGCGGAATATCTTCGTAAGCAGGCACAAAAAAAGGGCGAGAACTTCAACTGGTCTCCGATGTTCACCGAAAAGGACTGTCTCAAAGCGGCAAATCAAATCATCACGCTGTCGTACAACCGCAAAATGTACATTTCACCAGAAGTCCAGCTTGAATACTTTGACGCGGGGCACATTCTTGGCTCGGCATTCGCTTACATCACAATCAAGGGGCAGCGCGACGAAAACGGCAATCCAATCAGAGAAAACGAAAGCAATGCCTTGAGAATCTGGAATAAGCTTTTCGGATGGAAAAAGGACGACAAACGCTCCACTTCCGATCGCAGAAAAGCCACTCCAGAAGAACAGGCCGCATACACTGGCGAAGAACGCCGGAGCGGTCATGACAGGCGCGAAGGCAAAGATGAAATCCGAATTCTCTACACGGGCGATTTAGGCCGCAAGCAAAAGCCAATCATCCGCGATCCGTCAATCAATGTTCCGCCGCCAGATTATATCTTCATCGAAAGCACTTACGGCAACCGCAAGCATGAAGACACGGCAATCGCAATGGATGAACTTCGCAAAATCGTTCACCGTGCAGTTGAAAAAAAGGGCAAAATCATCATCCCTTCATTTGCAATCGAACGCACTCAGGAAATCGTCTACTATCTGCATCTTCTCGTTGACAAAAAAAAGATTCCGAACATACCGATTTATGTCGATTCACCGATGGCCGTAAATGCCACATCAATCTTCCAGGTTCATCAGGAATGTTACTCAGACGAAGTTCACGAAGCTTTCCTTCAGCATCACAAAAATCCGTTCGGTTTCGGGAACCTTTCTTTCGTCAATAGCCTTGAAGAGTCAAAATCTCTCAACAAAAAAGAAGGCCCGATGATTATCATTTCTGCCGACGGTATGTGTGAAAGCGGCCGAATCGTTCACCACATCGCGAACAACATTTCCGACCCGCGCAACACAATCCTCATCGTAGGTTACATGGCCGAAAACACTCTTGGCCGCCGAATCCGTGACGGTGCAAAAGTCGTAAAAATCATGGGCGATGAATACGATGTAAATGCAAAAGTCGAACAGATCAACGCATTCTCAGCTCACGCCGACTATGAAGAAATGACGAAATGGCTCAAATCAATCGACACCAGCCGCCTCAAAAAGATTTTTATGGTTCACGGTGAGCACGAAGCACAGGATTTCTTCAAAAAGCATCTCGAAGAAAAAGGCTTCCCGAATGTGCAGATTGTAAAATACGGTGAAACATACGAAATTGAGTAAACAGGCCGAATTTCGGAATCAGGAGTAAAAAATTTGCTTCTGATTTCCGAAATTAATACATGGAAGAAACTATGAAATCAACAACAAAATCTCTTATTAAACAGATTGCCATTCCATTCGGAATCCTATTTACTCTTATCATCATAATGGTCGCCGCAGTTTATTTTGCTCTTTTCAAGCCAAATTTCATGCGCAACGATAAAAAACAAGTCATAATCGGTACAAAGCACTTTTTGACCAAAGAAAACGAAGAAAAGAACATCGCTGACACAAAATGGTTCTATGAACAGAATTATGAAGAAATAACGATAGAGTCGTTCGATTCCCTCAAACTTGTGGCATACAATCTTCCTGCCGAAAATGCAAAAGGCACATGGTTTCTTCTTCACGGCCATCAGTCTGGCCCTCTCCGCGAATTTGCCGGTCTTGTACGATTTTTCCACGATTCAGGTTACAATGTCGTTCTTCCATATCAGCGTTCTCATGGAAAAAGCGAAGGAACTTACATCACTTTCGGTATAAAAGAACGATATGATGTGCGTGACTGGATTCTAAAAATCAACGAAATCTACGGAAACGAACTGCCACTCTATATGGAAGGAATTTCAATGGGTTGCGCTACGGTTCTAATGTCACTGAGTTTCGCCCTGCCTTCAAATGTAAAAGCTGTCGTCGCTGACTGCGGATATACATCTCCCTACGACATAATCTGGAAAGTTGCCAAAAAAGACAAAAATGTTCCGCTTCCACGCCTCGTTCTCGGAATCGGTAACATCATGGCTCACCTGCTGGCTGATTTTGACTTTACCGAATACGACACTTTCAAAGGTCTTCGTTACAATGAACTCCCGGTTCTCTTCATCCACGGCACAAACGATGCATTCGTTCCAATCGAAATGACCATCGCAAATTTCGAATACTGCACGAGCGAAAAATCACTCTATCTGGTCGAAAACGCCCCTCACGCAATTTCCTATCTGATTGAAGAAGAAGAATATAGAAACCAGATTCGCGATTTCTGCAAGCTGAAATAATACTCTAAGTTCGATTGAGCACCGGCGGTCTCGGCAGCG
The DNA here is from genome assembly GCF_946187725.1 of uncultured Treponema sp. Classification (GTDB taxonomy): domain Bacteria; phylum Spirochaetota; class Spirochaetia; order Treponematales; family Treponemataceae; genus Treponema_D. Next base: position 5,661 of record NZ_CAMHSK010000041.1, on the reverse strand, counting down.
TAATTCTGACGCTCCTAATCCGCCGTTCGGACTGTTCTTCTATTTTATAAATCACGCCGTCTTTCTTAAAAATCGAGCCGATTTCAGGAAGCTCACCAAACTGCTCCAAAAGCCAGCCGTTTACCGTTGTGAAATCATCGCTTTCCATGTCCAAATCCAAAAGCTCGTTGGCATCATCAATCTTAATATCACCAGGCACAAGATATTCAGTGACGGAAACCGGATGAATTCGTTTTTCGGGCGGAATTTCATTATGAATCGAATTGATGCTCCGACCGAACACAGCACGCAAAATATCATCCATAGTGACAATGCCGGAATTTGAGCCGTTTTCATCAACAGCGACCGCAAAATTCTGTTTTTCTGCTTTGAATTTCTGCAAAAGTTCCGTGGCATAAAGCGTTTCTGGTACAAACAGGGTTGGCCTTTTATGCCGTCGTGCAAATGATTTTTTTGATTTATCTGATTTTCGCGGAGTATTCAACAGAACTGTCTTATAAAACAACATGCCTTCAACTTTCGAAAAATCACCGTCACAAACCGGCAGACGGGAATATCCTGAAAGCGCGAAGATTTTGACGATTTCTTCATATTCTGCATCAATCGGAATAAACTGAACAAGACTCCGGTGCCTCATTATGTCCTTGATGTGCAAATCCGTAAAATCAAAAATCTTGTAAAGCATTTTCTTTTCACTGGATTCAAGAGTGCCCTCTTTTGCGCCAATTTCAATCAGCGACTTCAATTCGTCTTCAGTAATCAGTTCTTTGGAATTCTTAAAGAAAATCTGCAAAAATGAAGTAATTCCGTCCGTAATTTTTGAGAAAAACCACACAAGCGGAAAGAAAAACTTCTGAAGAAAAATCAGCGTACCGGCCGCAAATGAAGCAAATTTGACCGGGTAAACTGCCGCCAGCGTCTTAGGAACGATTTCGCCAAAAATTATCAGTATAAAGGCCATTGCAAAAGTTGCGATTGATGCACCTTTATCACCAAAAAGGCTGATTGCAAAAGTTGCCGCCAAACCAGAGACAAGTGATGTTACAAAGTTGATTCCAATCAAAATCAGCGAAAGAAGCCTGTTTGTATCTTTTTTGAGGAAAGTAATCTTTTTTGCAGGCGAATTCTTTTTTCCAGAGACATCCTTTTTCTGAAGATGCCGAAGCATAAGACGCGTAATTGAAAGAAAAGCCGTTTCGCTGCCCGCAAAGAAAGCAACCACAAGCACAAGAATCAAAATCGCCAGAACTGGAAGAATTATTGAAGACAGAAGATTCATTCATCATCTCCCTGTTGCTCGTCAACGCCATCTTTGTCACTTTCAATCAACTGCTCACAGTGAACCTTTGCAATTCGATGACCTTCCAATTTTTCGACAGTAAACACGAAATTCGATTCTTCGATACTTTCTCCGACCATCGGAATCCGTCCGAGTTTTTCACAGATGTAGCCCGCAATCGTTTCATTCACTTTGGATTCAAGTTTGATTCTGAGCATATCTTCTAAATCAATCAGGCGGGTTGAACCGTCAAGAGAAAAGGAAATGAATTGCTCAAACTCACTCTCTTCCTTTTGTTCAGGAGGCTCTTCATCATGATAAATATCATCCGCTACTGCTCCGAAAATTTCCTGTTCTATATCTTCGATTGTAAGAATTCCGTCCGTGCCGGAATATTCGTCAATAACAATCGCAAAGCTCTGGTGATTTTCGTGCAAAAGTTCCTGAATCGAAGACATTTTTGTAGTTCCTGGAATAAAAAGCGGTGGCCTCATAACCTTTCGTACCGAAAATTCATCACGAACTTCAGTAAAAAAGAGCATATCCTTTACATAAAGCACGCCAATTATGTTGTCGATGTCATCATTTTCATAGACCGGGAATTTTGAAATACGGGTACGCTCCGAAAGCTGAACCACATCGCGATAAGACATTGATGGGTCGATACAGATTACTTTGAGTCGCGGAATCATGATGTCGGTTGCGTTCAAATCGGTGAACTTAAAGACCCTGCTCATCATGTTCTTTTCGCCAGCTTCCAGAACACCTTCTTCACCGCCAACATCAATCAGAGTTTTGATTTCATCTTCCGTAAAAGAAACCGCCTTTTTTCTTGTGTTGATTCCAAAAATCCTTAAAATCCCACGGGAAATAAAAGTAAAAAAAATAACGAAAGGTCTTAATATATAGAAAAACAGCTTAACAAATCCGCTGAGAGCAAAGGCACAGACTTCAGGTTGAGTAGTCGTAACGCTCTTGGGTGTAATTTCACCGAAAATCAAAAGCAAGACGGTGGCAATAAAAGTCGCAATCGGGAGACCGGCCGCGCCAAACAGCCTTAAAAAAATCGAAGTAAGGATTACAGAAAGCGCGACATTTACGATTTCGTTTCCAACAAGAAGCATATTGAGCAATTCTTCTTTTTTTTCAAGAAGTTTACCCGCACGCGTTGCCTGTTTGTGACCTTTTTCACGCAGAAAATGCACACGCAGCTTGTTCAATCCCAAAAAAGCACTTTCGCTCGCAGAAAAAAGCGAAGAAAGCGTAATACAAAGAGCTGCGAGAATAAAAAGAAGAATCAGCTTACCGGAAGGGTAGTCCATTGAGACAGTGTACTATATATGGGGGAAAAGGGCAAATGCGGAAATGTTGACATGCACCAAAAATTCCGCAAGAATAAAAAATCAACCCAATAATGGAAGAGATTTTTATGGAAACAAAAACACTATTAAAATTGCAGAACGGAAGCGATGTCCGTGGAATCGCATGTGAAGGCATTGAAGGCGAAAATGTAAACCTCACGCCAGAAGCCAGCAATGTAATCGCCCAGAGTTTTGCTTCATGGCTTGCCAAAAAAACAGGCAAAGCAGTTGCTGACCTTCGCGTAGGTGTTGGCCGAGATTCGCGCATCACGGGTGAAGCCCTAGCAAATGCGGTCTCAGCAGGACTTTCTGCATGCGGAGTAAGCGTTGTTGACTGCGGTATGGCAACCACTCCTGCAATGTTCATGAGCATTGTTTTTGACGAAACAAAATTTGACGGCTCAATCATGATTACAGCAAGTCACCTTCCGTTCAACCGCAATGGTCTCAAATTCTTCGATAAAGACGGCGGTCTGGAACACGAAGACATTACGGCGATTCTTGAAGGTGCGGCAGGCCTTTCTGAAAAATCAGGCAGCACAGAATTTAAGAAATTTGACCTCATCTCGCTTTACGCAAATCATCTTGTTAAAACAATCAAATCTGAAATCAAAGGCGCAAAGAATCCAGAAAAGCCGCTTTCTGGACTTAAAATTGTCGTTGATGCAGGAAACGGTGCAGGCGGATTCTTCGTTTCAAAGATTCTCGATGTGCTTGGCGCAGACACTAAAGGAAGTCAGTTCCTTGAACCTGACGGAATGTTTCCGAATCATATCCCAAATCCAGAAAATGCAAAGGCAATGGAAGCAATTCAGAATGCCGTCCTCAAAAACAAGGCTGATTTGGGCTTGATTTTCGACACCGATGTTGACCGAATGAGTGCAGTTTTCCCGGACGGAACAGAAGTCAACCGTGACGCAATCATCGCATTGAGTGCGGCCATTCTGGCACCTCAGTATCCAGGAAGCACTATCATTACTGATTCCGTAACTTCTGACCGTCTCACGCGCTTCCTCGAAAAAGAGCTTGGTCTCAAGCATCACTGTTTCAAACGAGGATACAAAAATGTCATCAATGAGTGCAAACGCCTCAATGCAGAAGGAATCGTTTCACCACTCGCAATGGAAACAAGCGGCCACGGTGCACTGAAAGACAATTTCTATCTTGATGACGGAGCTTTCCTCGCAGTCAAAATCACAATCGCACTGGCAAACGCAAAATCTCAGGGTAAAGAGCTTGCAAGCCTGATTGAAAAGCTCGAACCTCTCGTTGAAGCAAAGGAACTTCGCTACAAAATCAACTGCGAAGATTTCTCTGCATATGGCGACAGTGTTCTTGCAGAATTCAAAAAGCGTGCCGAAGCTGCAAACATGATTTTACCGAAGTCTTACGAAGGCGTAAGAATCAGCTTCCAGGATGAAGATAAAAAAGGCTGGCTTTTGCTCCGAAAATCCCTGCACGACCCAGTAATGCCTCTCAACATTGAAGGCGAACGGGCCGGCGACGCAAAAAAAATCCTGCAAGTTGCAGAAGAGCTTCTCGCAGGATTCGATAAACTGTCAAAATAGATAAGTTTTTGATTGCCACACGGTGATTTGCTGTGTGGCAATTTTTTTTAATCTTTTTCAATCTCTGTACAGACGATGTGCAAATCTTTAAGCTGCTGCTCGTCTACCGGAGACGGACATTCATCCATAGGAGATGCAGCAAGATTGTTCTTCGGGAATGCGATTACTTCGTGGATTGATTCCTCGTGGCGCATGAGCATTACGAGGCGGTCAAGTCCTGGAGCGATACCACCGTGCGGAGGAGCACCGAATTTGAATGCCTGAACAAGGAAGCCAAATGCCTTTTCTGCACGCTCACGGCTGTATCCAACGATTTCAAAAATGCGCTCCTGCAATGCCGGGTCGTTAATACGCATAGAACCAGAAGCAAGCTCATAACCGTTCAAAACGAGGTCGTAGAGGTCGCCTTTGACAGCTCCTGGGTCGCTTTCAAGTGTATCCCAGTATTTTTTCTGCGGAAGAGTGAACATATGGTGCTCAGTCTCCCAGTGATTTTCTTCTTCATTCCATGCAAAATACGGGAAGTCGATAATCCATGCGAAGTGGAATTCATCGGCCGGGTTATAGAGGTTCAAGTCTTTTCCGAGCTGCTTTCGGACTGCACCCAAAGCAACACATGCAACCTGCCATTGTTCATCACTTACGAACAAAAGCAAATCGTTCTTTTCAGCACCAAGCTTAGAGCAGATTTCAGATTCTTTTCCAGCGAAGAATTTTGAGATTCCGCCTTCGAATTTGCCTTCTGCATCAACCTTCATCCAGGCAAGGCCTTTTGCGTGGTTGATTTTTGCAACTGATTCCAAAGCTTCAATCATCTTTCGGCTGTATTTGTCAGCAACATTCTTTACAACAAGAGCTTTGAGACCGCTTCGCTTGTGTCGCTCGATGTCTTTGCTTGCATTAGCGGCACCGGCTTTGAATGCATTGAAGTCGCTCAAATCTGCCATGAAAGCTGCGTCCTGCATTTTGAGGTCAAAACGCAAATCCGGCTTGTCGCTTCCGTAAAGATCAAATGCGTCTTCCCATGCGATTCGGTCAAATCTTGCAGGCAAGTCGTAATTCATCGTCTTTTTGAAGATGTACTGCATCAAGCCTTCTGTTGTTTCAAGAACTTCCTCACGGTTTGTGAAAGAAAGCTCCATATCAATCTGTGTGAATTCTGGCTGACGGTCACCACGAGCATCTTCATCACGGTAGCAGCGTGCAATCTGGAAATATTTGTCGAATCCAGAAACCATTAAAAGCTGCTTGTAAAGCTGCGGTGACTGCGGAAGTGAGTAGAATTTTCCAGGGTGAACGCGTGAAGGAACGAGATAGTCTCGTGCGCCCTCTGGAGTTGATTTGATGAAAGTCGGAGTTTCGATTTCAAGGAAACCTTTGCTTGTGAGATATTCTCGTGTTGCAAAAGTGACCTGTGAGCGGAGAATGATGTTTTTCTGCATCGGCTCACGGC
>NZ_CAMHSK010000040.1 GCF_946187725.1 uncultured Treponema sp. | reverse complement strand
CAATCCCTGAAGAGGGCGAGTGGGTTCAGGTTAAAAAAATTGAAGATGTATCGGGATTCACACACGGTATCGGTTGGTGTGCACCTCAGCAGGGTGCTTGCAAACTCTCATTGAATGTTAAAAACGGCATCATCGAAGAAGCTTTGGTCGAGACAATCGGCTGTTCTGGTATGACTCACTCTGCCGCTATGGCTTCAGAAATCCTCATCGGAAAAACTATTCTCGAAGCTCTCAATACTGACCTTGTTTGCGACGCTATCAACACTGCTATGCGCGAACTTTTCCTTCAGATTGTTTACGGACGCTCTCAGTCTGCATACTCAAAAGACGGTCTCAAAGTTGGTGCTTCTCTCGAAGATTTGGGAAAGAACCTCCGAAGCCAGGTCGGAACTATGTTTGCTACACGCAAAACAGGTCCTCGCTACCTCGAAATGACAGAAGGTTATGTTGAGACATGTGCAATCGACAAAGACAACCAGATTATCGGTTACAACTGTATCAACTTCGGTAAATTGATGGACGCTCTCAAAGCTGGTGTTGATCCAAAAGAAGCTATCGAGAAGGCTCGCACACACTACGGTCGTGTAACAGCTGATCAGGGCATGGTTAAACTCATCGACCCAAGAAAGGAGTAGAAAATGGCATTGTTTGAAGATTTCGCAGGCCGCATTCCTCAGGTGAATAAGGCTCTTAAAGAATATGGTTTCAAAGAGGGCGAGGCTGGTCTTAACGAAGCTCGTGACCTCTGCAAAGCTCGTGGTTTCGATCCTTATGAGATTTGTCAGTCTACACAGCAGATTTGTTTTGAGGACGCTAAATGGGCATATGTTCTCGGTTCAGCAATCGCTATCAAAGAAGCTGAGAAAACTGGTGACAAAACTGGTTCAACAGCTGCCGCTAACATCGGTAAAGGCCTTCAGGCATTCTGTTTGCCAGGTTCTGTAGCTGATGACCGCAAAGTTGGTCTCGGACACGGAAACTTGGGTGCTCGTCTTCTTTCTGAGGAGACACAGTGCTTTGCATTCTTGGCTGGTCACGAGTCTTTCGCAGCAGCTGAGGGCGCAATCAAAATCGCTGCTAACGCTAACAAAGTTCGCAAGAACAAGCTCCGCGTTATCCTCAATGGTCTCGGAAAAGACGCTGCTCAGATCATCAGCCGAATCAATGGTTTCACATATGTTCAGACTAAATTCGACTACTTCAACGGCGAGGGTACAGACAAGGCTCTCACAGTTGTAAAAGAAATCCCATACGGTTCAAACCCAGACCGCCTCATCGTAAAATGCTACGGTGCAGACGATGTTCGCGAAGGCGTTGCAATCATGTGGCACGAGGATGTTGATGTTTCTATCACAGGAAACTCTACAAACCCAACTCGTTTCCAGCACCCAGTTGCAGGCACATACAAAAAAGAGCGCCTCTTGAACGGTAAAAAATACTTCTCTGTAGCTTCTGGTGGCGGTACAGGTCGTACATTGCACCCGGATAACATGGCTGCAGGTCCAGCTTCATACGGCTTCACAGATACTTTGGGTCGTATGCACTCAGACGCTCAGTTCGCAGGTTCTTCATCAGTTCCAGCACATGTTGAGATGATGGGCTTCATGGGCATGGGCAACAACCCAATGGTTGGTTGTACAGTAGCTTGTGCTGTTGCAGTTGCAGGAAGCTTCTAAGCAAAAAAAACAATAGCTAGATAAACAAAAAAAGCGGTCTACAAGTGAGCACGACAACAAATGTGCTCGCGTCGAGAACGCGTCATCAAACATCGCTGTGAGCAAAGCTCAGGCGAGTTTGTGTCGCAACCTTGACTCCGACCGCTTTTTTTTTTTTTGCATTTTCTGTTTTTATTTTCGCTTTTAAGGCTTTACAGAGAAGTGTGGCTTTCCACTGCTCACCGCTACTTGCTCACCGCTAACTTTCTATATCTCGTATTCAGGGGAAATCAGTCGTTTTTCAAATTCATCGTGTTCAAGGGCTTTATCGAAAAGGAAGCCTTGTGCCATGAGACAGTTGTTTTCTTTGAGGAAAGTGGCCTGTTTTTTAGTTTCCACGCCTTCTGCGATTACATTGATGCCGAGTTCGTGAGCCATATTTATGATTGAGCGGCTTATTACACGGTCAGTTTTGGATTTTTGGTTATCCCCGGCAGCTACATTATCAATAAGGGATTTGTCAAGTTTGATTACATCGGGGTTGAGGTTTCGGATTAGGCTCATTGATGAATAGCCCGTACCAAAATCATCAATCGAAATCTTGAAACCGGCGGTTTTCATTGTGTTTACGAATCTGACCAATCTGTCAAAATACTGATAGTCGGAAAGTTCCGTGAGTTCCAGTTCAAGATAGCTTGGATTTACATCATATTTTTTTAGAACTTCGATAATACGCTCTTCAAATCTTTCATCTGAAAGGTGAAGTTTTGAGAAATTAGTTGAAATTCGAACAGGTTCTATGCCTTTATCGAGCCATTCCCGGATATTTTTGCATACGATATTGAGGACATAAAAGTCAAGGTTTTTGATTGTGCCTTCGCTTTCAAGGATTGGAATGAATTCTGAAGGAAGAATCTGCCGTTGTGCGTACCAGCGCGAAAGAGCCTCGCAGCCGCAAAGTTTGTTCGTACGCAAATCAACTTTTGGCTGATAGTAGACTTTGAATTCATTCTTTGCAAGCGAATCCATGAACATATTGGAGATTCCCTTGTCGTGCAGTGCTTTTTCGAGCATTTCGTGCCTGAAAAAGATTATGTCGTGTTCCTTTGAATGACGGGCGGCAGTAAGTGCAACGGCTGAATTTGACATGATATCACCGAAAGTTGTTTCTTCATCAGCTTCGTAGACACCGGCCCTGATGCTGATTTTCACATCTTCCATGACGCCTTTATTGTTCACTGTTATGGAGATTTGCTGAATGAATCTGAGAAAATCTTTTAGCGTATGTTTTGTGACCAGTACAAGAAAATTGTCGCCGCCGAGACGCGATATGTAGCCTTCGTTTTCCAAAAAGCCCATCACCATCATGCTGTATTTTCTTAAAATTATGTCTCCGTTATCGGGAGTTACTTTTCGGTTGATGTATTTGAAATTCTTGAAATTTATGAAGATGACGGCAAAATTATGAATTTCATCAAGAGAGAGAAGTTCGCCCACAATTTCCTGAAAACCATGCAGGTTCAGACAGCCAGTGAGGGCATCTGTCGTTTTGACCTTTGACATGAGTTTTAAGAGTCGTGCCCGGCTGCATAGAAGGTATGTGAGGTCAACAAAAAAATCTATTGCCTTTTTGTTTGCGGGGGTCCAGATTGCGCCTTTTTTGAGATATGCGGCGATTATGATTTTACCGTGTTCTTCGGTGATAAAGTTTTTTTCGTATGAGTCGTTTTCAAAGCCTTCTGGATTTTCGTAGCTCAGAACTTCTCGATTGATACCAAGTGGCTCGTAGACACTTTGCGGTGTGTTCAGCTGTACGCTGAGTTTTCCTAAAAGCATTTCTTCTGCAAGGTCGGGTAGTGCAAGATTGATTGAATCAATCATGTCATCAAGTGAGAAAACTGTCTTCTGGATGCTCGTTACAAAGTCGCAGAGCTTTTCGCTGGCAAATATTGGATCCACGATATTCTTCTCCCTGGGTGCATTGTGAAAAGTGTCTTCATATTATTCTACCCTATGATTGATTTTTTTCAAGATTTTTGCGTCTAAAATACAAGTAAATGTGACTTTTCTTTAAAACACCTTTATACACTTGATTTTTATTCTGTTTTTTAAGAAAATGGGTGCAAGTAAAAAAAATGGAAAATATGGATAATAAAATTTTGACCCTTGCCCATCTTGAGACTTTGTCTTCTGCTGATTTGATTGCACTTGCTGATGACTACGGAATTGATATTCCTGACAATCTCAATCGTCGTTTCATAATCGGGGAGCTTCTTGAAGTTGCACAGGAATTCAATCAGACTCCTCCGCCAGTACCAGAGATGAATGAGGATGGAGAAATCCCGGAAGCTAATCTGGAACTTCCGTCGTCTTTCAATGAGACAGAAATTTCCGTAATCCTCAGAAATCCGGCCTGGGCGTTTGTTTACTGGGATATAAACGCTGAAGGACTCAAAAAGATTTCTGAGTCAAATCGTTTCAGAAATCTGGTTCTCAGGATTTCTTATTTTGAGAACGAAGAAGATACGGCTCCTCTTGAGTATTATGACTTGCAGATTTCCCTGCGTGACCGCGAGCAGTATATTCTTCTTGAAGCCGGTAAAAAATTCTTCCGCGTTGATTTGGTGGCTTTTTTCAGCGATGGCACGAGCGACAGCCTCAAAACTTCTGTAAAAATGGAACTTCCAAAAACTCCGGCAATTTTTTCAAAGGCATTTCCGGGACAGAATTTGGAATTCCCAAAACTTCTGGAACTTTCTGGTTTGAAAAAATTGTTGAAATCTCATTATGAAAAATACAGACAGTCTTTTGTGGAGTAGTCGTAAAAATGGCTAAGAATCTTGTTTTAACTTTGGTCGCCCATCAGGGATATATCCGTCATGAAGACGGAAAAGCTTATGCCCTTCAGAATGATATTTTGTTTGGCTCAATTTCACAGGTTTATCTTCCGCTGTTAAATATGTTCCACAGACTTGAGGATGATGGAGTTGATTTTAAGCTTGTAATGGCCCTTTCGCCGTCATTATGCTCTCTTTTGGATGACAGCCTTATAAAAGCACAGTTTGTTGAATGGCTTGAGAAACGAGTTGCTTTTGGAGAAAGCGAGATTAAGCGTCTTGCTGATGAACCTGAGCTTCTTGAAAATGCAGAAAAATGTCTTCAGAAGGCTCAAAAAGATTTGTCTGATTTCACACAGACTTATTCACAGAATCTTCTGAAAGAATTCGCATATTTCGCTGAAAAAGGCAATCTTGAACTTCTTGCAACTTGTGGAACTTACGCTTTCCTGCCTCATTACGGCGACATGACAGAAATCCTCAATGCTCAGGTTGAAACTGGTCTTTATTCTCATAGGCACTTTTTTGGAAGCAACCCTGATGGTTTTTATCTTCCGTTCATGGGCTATACTCCGGGTATTGAAAAAGTTCTCCGTTCTTACGGTTTCCGATACACTATTGTTGATATCCGTTCCATGCTTTTCAGTGAAAAACTTCCGGAAAATGGAATTTTTTCTCCTGTCCGTTGTGATTTGGACAGCAACAAAACTCTTTCTCAGGCATCTCTTGCGCTTTTCTGCCAGGATTCTGACACACCAGAAGACATTCTTGGTGAAGAGGGATTTGCTTCCAATTCAGTTTACAAAAATCAGGGAAAGGATGTTGCATTCGAGCTTTCAAATGAGCAGCTTGAAGAATCTGGCTTCATAGAAGACGGAAATGCCCGAATCCCTTCATATTATCGCTACTGGAATAAGGACGATGACGGTGTTTACGATGCAGAAGCCGCTCGTTTGCAGGCTGAAAAAGATGCGGTTTCATTCCTTGAAAGCAAAAAAGTAAAACTTGACGAAGCTGAAAAGTGCATGGCTGAATCGACAATCAAATCTCCGATGATTCAGTGCGTGATTGAGGCAAAAACGCTCGGTCAGGAATGGGCTGAAGGAATTGACTGGCTTGAAAGCATTATCCGTAAGGCTCCTGAAAAAGACATTGAGCTTTCGACTCTTGCGCCTCTTGTTGGAAATCCTTTCGTTTTGCAGAAAATCACTCCGTATCCTGGAGCGGCACAGGGCAACAGCTATGGCGAAGACTTGCTTGACAGCACTAATGGCTGGATGATTCGATACACACGAAAAATGTGCGAGCGAATGGTTGATTTGTCAGACCGCTTCCCGAATGAAACAGGCTTAAAGGTCAGGCTTTTGAATCTAGGTGCCAAAGAGCTGATGATTGCACAGAGCGGTGAATGGGCAAAAATGATTCACGACGGCTTCTTCCCTGAATACGCGACTATGCGTTTTAAGGAGTCAATCAAAGCTTTCATGGTTGTTTTTGATGCTTTGGGTTCAAACTCTGTCAGTACGGAATGGCTTACAAAACTTGAGAAAGAACATCTGATTTTCCCATGGATGAACTTCAGGATTTTCTCACCGAAAAAATAAGCAAAAAAGAATAAACTTAATCCTTAAACGAGATGGAATATAGATTTTCCAGCTCGTTTTTTTGTTTATTGAAGTTGATGGCAGCGTCTCTCGCAAGAATCGCTGGTTCAAACTTCATGTTGAGCGGTGATGAACTTGCGATTGCGATTGCTTCATCCCATTTGAGGATTGCCGCGTCGTAATCACCGAAAGCATAAAGTTTAAGTCCTTCAATATAATATTCATCGACCTTTTCCATTGCGGCTTTTCTTCCACGGTCTCCAAACGAAATTTTTGCGCTCAGGCTTATGTGATTGACTGGATTTGCAGAACTTGTCAAATCAAGCGTATATGCGATATCCATTTTGATTCCGCGGATGTCAAATTCACTGCCAAGCGAGAAGCGTGGATTTGCGCCTTGAAGCAAAAATCCCAGCTGAAATGCGAAAGTTTCTGTCGCATTGACTTCAATGCCTGTGCAGAAAGAAAGTTTCCCGCTTGAAGAAAAATCGCTTAAAAGAATCGGTTTTCTGATTTCGCTTGTGAAAAGCAGCCTTGGGTAAATTCTGTATGAAAATCCTGCTGAAAGCCGGGCTGGCGTATCATCGTCTTTTTTGATTGATGAGCCGAATCCTGTAAGTGCGATGCCAAAATTGTTGAGTGCGAGACCTGCTTTGAAATTCGGATTTCTGTCCTGATAGAGCTTTAAGAAATTGAATCTGACAATGGCCCCTGCGTCTGCCATTAGCCCAAGTGCCGACTGTTCAAGCCCGGAACCGGAAATGATTGAATCATCGCGATTATCCGTGTAGTCAGGAATGCTTCTCCATGAGACTTTTGCATTCGCACCGACAGCGATTCCACGGAAATTGTAGCCTGAGAGAAAATTGTATGCGGTGTTGAAGGTTAGTGAAGTTTCGCTGTAATAGCTTCCGGCAACTCTGTCTCCATAGAGATTGTATTCAGTGAACGGAACATAAAAGCATTTGAGCTGGGTTCCGTAGCCAAGGTTGCCGTCTCTGCGAGTGAATGCCAGCGTTTCTAAGGCGGAATCTGAAATCCAGGCATTGTGATAGACGGCAAGCTCACTGTTTGAGAGAATTGCACTTGCGGCCGGATTGTAATCAAAAAAACTTATGTCGTCTGAAAGGGCTGTGAAGGCTGTTCCTAAGGCTTCAGTGCGCCCGCCAGAAGGAATGTTTAAAGAGCGAAAAACCGTGTTGCCTTCGTTAGGATCGATTGATGATGAAAAAATGTCTGCAAGAGTGGATTCAATGTCCGTCAGCTCAAGTGAATGAGCAGGGTAGAGAAAAATGAAAAAAAGTATAATATAGAGGAATTTTTTCATCATATTATAGTATAATGTATTTTCGGATAAAATTCTTGCCTGAGTTAAATTTTTAACCGAAAATTAAAAGATTGTATCTTTAAATGGATTTTAAACGATTTGCTTTTTATGTTCTGCTTTCTCTTCCCTGTTCTGCCCTGTGTTTTCCACAGACGGCACAAGACGGTGCAGAAGAAATTTTGTCTTTGACGCAAATTGATTTTTTGATTGATACAACTGACTATAATGGTGCCCTGCGTGCAATTACAAAATACATGGCCGCTTACCCAAATGACTTTGATCGTGCCCAAAAGCGTATCAATAGAATCATGAAAGAGAGGGAGGCTTATAACAAGGGTGCCGAGGATTTGGTGAATGTAATCAGGGCAGGGGAAGAATCTCACACGGATAAACTTACTAAGATTACGGAACTTGAAAAGCTGGAGCAGAATTCCACGAGTACGGTCTTTGAATTTACGAATCTTGCTCGAAGGACGGTTACTCTTGGCGAAGTCCTTTCTCAGTACAACCGAATCATGGTTGAAGGCAGTGAGCTTATCCGAAAAGGGAAATTCTATGCGGCTGCCACTAAATTCGAAGAAGGCTTTTCTCTTAAAAACGAGTTTTCCGACATTGTTTTTGAAATGGACAGTGAATCCGGTGCTGAAGGTAAAATCGTCGTTTACGAAAGCGACATCACGAATCCTACAAAAAAAGCCGTCAGCAATGTGCGTTCTCTTGTGGCTGGGAGCCGGACTTTTGGCGGCATGACGGCCAGAATCGATGAATGTGAAAAGGCGTATAATGAATATCTTCTTGCAGTTTCATCTGGCAATGCTGATTCCGTAAGTGCATCGCTCCGAAAAGTTAATTCTTCTTTTGAAAAATTTGCCGAACTCAGAAACAAAATTATGGATGAAGGCCTTGTTCTTGAGAAAACAGATGCTCTTGCAAATGAGCGAAATCCGCTGCTTTTAGGCACATCTTACATTACTTTTTACAAAAAATTTGTCCTTGGCGATGAATCTAATCCTGATACGGGTATAATCGGTGCCTTTGACGCTTACTTCAACAATCGCGTTGAATCAATGAAATCAAGGACGAATGATGTCGTGCTTGCGCTCTTGGATTCGGTTTTCAAAAATCTTCCGGTTCCAAAAATTTACTCGCTTGCAGAAAATATTCCTGCTGAACTTCAGAATGTGTCTCAGTCAAAAGCTTATGCACAGTCTGCTAGGACCCTTCATGCCCTTTACGGCCTTGTTAAAAATCCAGACGGAACTTCTGTCGCAGATAAGCATTCGGTTTATTCTTCTTCAATGGGCTTTGTCAGTGAATTTATTTCTGATTTGTCGCTTTCTTATTCAAGTGCAGAAAAACTTGCCGAAATCAAAAAAAATCATGAAAAAATCAGCAAAAACGATTCTTCAGAAACCATGCTTGCCTCAAATCTTGAAAAATTGAATTATTTCGAGCAGATAAAAAAGGATTCGCAAGCCTACAACCTGCTTGTAAAAGATGTGGCCGAAGAACAGAAAAGGGTCTTTGAGGAAAAAGATGCGAGAGAGCGCGAAATTGCTGAATTGATTGCCGTGACTGGTGGCAGCTTAAAGATTCAAAACGCGCAGAAAAGGAACACCGCTGGCGTGCAGATTTCAGATGAAATGCTTGATTTCCGTGCTGCAATTTCATATTTCGTTTCACTTAATAATCAGAACTATGATGAAGCCGCTGAATTTGCGCAGAAACTCTGGGGATATTTCGCACAGGTTTATGCAAAGAACGCTTCCAAGTCATATTCTGACTACGAAAAACTTTATCTGGATTGTGAGCGTCTGCTTTATGGCGGAAAAAAATCTGCTTCCAGCGAAAATGAGTTTCAGGAGGCTTCGTTTGTCAAAAAATATCCCGTCGAGGCAAAAGCCAGTGCTGAAAAGCTGAAGGTTGAAATTTCTTCAAAACTAGGCGAATTCGCGAATCAGAAAAATCTTCTTGCCGCAGGTGAAGAATATCGCGAAAAGGAAAGTGATTACCGAAAGGGACTTGCAAGTCTCGAAAAATCGATAAAAGATTTTGAAAATCTTCACGGTCGCGTAAAAGATGTTTTGAATACGGCAATTCCTCAAATCCGTCTGTATGAGAGCCTTGTCCGTGAAGCAAACGAGCAGTATGACCTTGCCCTCTCTTTATTCAAAAAAGATGATTTTGATGCCGCGAATCTTGCCGTTGAAAATTCGTCCGAAAAATTTGCCGCAGCCCTTGATATTGAGTATTCTGAGAAAATTCGGGCCATGCGTGAAGAAAAACTCAGCAAACTTGCGACGGATATTCAGCAGAAACAGTTCGCAAAGGTTCTTCGTGAAGTATACGATTTAAAGGAAAAGGCGACGGCTTCTTATTATTCAAGTGATTTTGACAGTGCCGAAAACTTTCTTGTGGCGGCGTCTGCAAAATGGGCGGGCGTAAGCACTGAACCGGATTCAGAAATTGAAGAATTGCTTGGAATCGTTAAGACCGTTAAATCCATAAATTACGGCCGTGTTTTGCTTCAGTCTGACCCTCATTATTCAGAGCTTTCAAACAGTCTTGATATGGCTGACAAAAATTTTGCGAGGGGCGTAAAATTAAAGAACGAAGGAAAGGTGGATGAAGCTAAGGAAGCGTTCAATTTAGCACTCGCAAATGTTCATAATGTGCAGAATGTTTATCTTTTGAACAAGGATGCGCGCCTTCTGGAACTTAAAATCCGTCAGGAACTTGATCCGGCGTCTTTCGCAAAAGAATTCGAGCAGCAATACAAAGGAGCGAAAAAAAAGTCCGACAAGAGGGAGCAGCTTGCCGATTTGGAAGATTTGTATGAAATCAATCCAAAATTTCCGGGGCTTGCGGATGACATTTACAGGCTGAAAGATTCGCTTGGAATGTTCCCTAAGAAAGAAGTCAAAAAGGAAGTTAAAAAGTCGGCTGAGTCAAAGATTGCTGAGGCAAGAAAGGCCTTTAAGGCTGCGGGTGACGATGAGGCAAAATTGAACAAGGCGCTTGCTCTTGCAAATGAAGCTATTTCTATCGATGGAACAAGCCGGGATGCAAAAGAGCTCAAACTCGAAATTCAGCTCAAAATCGGTGCGACTGCCACGGCGATTCTCTCTCAAAATGACGAAAAAATGTACGCGCAGGCGGCACGATTGTTCAATCAGAGGCGTTTTGACGATGCAAAGAAAATGCTTGACAGTCTTCTAAAAAGCAGCGGTCCGGCCAAAAAGAGCCGTAAAGTTGTTGATTTGTATAACCGTCTTTTGAAACGACTTTAGGGGCAGATTTTATGAATGTGAGCGGATTTTTCATGACCAAACAGAAAAACAATTCTCAAAGACCGAAGATTTTACGGAATCTGCTTTTTGTACTGATTTTTTTCCTTTCCATGCCGATTTTTGCACAGCAGAAAGAAAGTTTTTACTGGGATTCCCTGCATGAAATTTCTGGTAAGAATTCATTTTTCCCGGTTACGCTGTGCGATTCAACTGATGCCTACATTTTTTTTGAGAGCGTTGATAAAAGCCGTCAGGAGATAAAAATTTCCTGGAAGCATAAAAAAGGTTCTTTGGACTGGTCAAAGACTTTTTCATTGAACGATAGCTTCAAATATTCGGCCGCGAATGTTCCTGACCTTTATTCGGCAGCAATATCGCCTTCGGGGGCTGTTGCGCTTTCTGTTCTAGATTCTTCGACGGCAAAGAGCCTTGTGAGGGTTTATCTTTCTGAGGACCATGCTTCTTCTTTTTCTTCGTTTGAATTCCCTGCTTCAGAAAAAACAGTCACTTCTTCAAGAATTTTTGCGTCGGGAGACAGCGGATTCATTCTTTTTGTTTCGCTTGGTGAAGGCCGTCAGACTCCAATGGAATCCTCGTTCTCGCTATTGTA
Organism: uncultured Treponema sp.; assembly: GCF_946187725.1. GTDB lineage: Bacteria > Spirochaetota > Spirochaetia > Treponematales > Treponemataceae > Treponema_D. Next base: position 14,323 of record NZ_CAMHSK010000040.1, on the reverse strand, counting down.
TTCAGAGTCTTCTGACGGAAAAAACTGGAGCCCGCTAAAATCTTTTGAGGCATCTGAATCAATCGCAAATGCATTTTCACCATTTTTTGTTAAGATTCGCTCGCGTGATTTCGTTTTTTTTGAGGGCTGGAGCGGAAAAGATTTTACGACTTCATTGATTTATGCCGCATTCCGGGAAAATGAGCGGGATTCAAAGTGGTCTGAACCGTTTCTGGTAACTGATGAATCTTCCATGCTGGATTCTTCTGAATCTTACCTGAATTTCAAGAATTTCCGTCCTTTTGTTTTGAGTGACGGCGAAGAGACTAAAATGATTTGGGAGAGGACAAGCAAAACTGGAAACAGTGCCTCAATAATCGTTTCGCCTTTGTCCGATGACGGAAAAATCACTGACCGAAACGATGTTGAGCTTTTGAGTGAATTTGGAAATGCCCGCAGACCTTCGCTTTTTCTCTTTAAAAACAAATTTTTCGCTCTGTGGTTCGATGATAGAAACGGTCATAACAATGTTCATCTTTCGGAAAACCTTGGCGTTCAGTGGGCTGAAGTTGATTCCGTTTTGCTGCGGCAGGACAAGAGCAGTGAACACAGCTTTCCATGTCCGCTTACTTTTATGGGGGAGAGGGAATTTCTTTCTCTGGTCTGGCAGGAAGAAAAAGACGGACGGCAGACAATCAGGATTCTTGATGAAGATTTTAATGTCGCACTCCCAGAACTTTCTGCAAAGAATTTCAAGGCCAAGAAACGGTCAAACATAAAAAATCCGTCCGTGCGGGTTATTATGCCAAAAGATTCTTCTGGAATCGCAGGATATTCTTCATTGTGGACTTTTGACAGTGAGCAGCAGCCAGAAAAAGACATGCTTGGCGCTCAGTTTAAAACCGTGACTGACAATCTGATTCAGGCAAAAATTCCTGAAGGGCTTGAAGGCGATCAGATTCTTTATTTTAAGGCGGCTGTCCTTGATAAGGCTGGAAACTGGTCTGATACTGCGGTTTTGGAATATTACTTTGATCAGACTGCTCCTAAAAAGGTGCGTGAAATTTCCTATGAAAAGGATGAATGGGGCTTTGCTTCTTCAAACGACATAGCTTTTTCGTGGAAAAACAGTGATGAATCCGATGATGTGGCCGGCTATTCCTGGTCGCTGACAAAAATTGCCTCACTCGATAAAAAACTTGCTGTTACACGCCGTAAAAAATTTGCCATTTCATACGAAGAAAGTGAAGTCTTGCTCTCATCGATTCTTGATGAAAACGCTCAGAATCTTTCTAAGGCAAAGATTCCTTCATCAAAAATTCAGGGAACAAAATCTTCTGTCTCCTTTAGAAACCGTGACAATGGACTTTATGTATTTTCAGTGCGTGCCATCGATTCGGTCGGAAATGCTGGTGAGCCCGAAAGTTGCGTTCTTTTCCTCAACAAGTACCGTGCGGCAACATTAATAAGCAAGGTTGATGCACAGAGCGATGATTTGGGCAATGTCTACATTACAATCAGTGGTCAGGAATTTTCTTACGACGGCGAGATTTCTCAGGTTCTCTTTACTGAAAGGCAGAGTGGAGAAAAATATGTCTTCAACTTAAAGGACGGCGATTATTCTGTTAAAAAAATCAAAAATGAAAATGAACAGATTGTCGGAATCAAAATTGAAGGCATGAAAGCCGGAAACTACACCGTTCAAATTCGTCATTCTGAACGCGGATTGTCGGCCTGGGGAAAAGCTCTTTTAATAAAAGAAAACGGTACAGTCAAATACGAAAAGGTCTATAATTTTGAGCCGGTGTGGGAAAGCGTTCCTCTAGCGATAAAAGAATTCAGCATAGAAAGCGAGAGAATTCTTTTCTATATTATAATGCTCTTTATTCTGCTTGGAATTCTGGTATGCAGCCGTGGACTTGTCCTGACTGCAAAAGATATATTTAAAATCCGAAAAGATGTCGTTTCAATCGTAACAGGAGAAAATATGAGTGAAGAACTTGAGAGAATGGAATCGAAGATAAAAGTACAGTTCTCGCTGAGGATGAAATTCGGTTTTGCTATTACGGCACTTTTGCTCTTTATCGTTGCGGGGGTAGCACTCGCGATTGGATATCAGATGTCGAACACTCAGGAAAGGATTTTGATTGCCGGACTGAAAGACCGCGTTAAGGTCGTTATGGGAAATATGTCCAGCGGCGTTCAGTCTTATCTTGATGACGGACGCGAAAAACTTGTTGAATTGGGCGCAATCGTTAATCAGGTTGACAACTTCGCTGAGTCAAAATTCGCTACAATTCTGAGCCATGAAATTGACGGAAAGACTTTGAGCGACGGAAGCCGCCCGCTTGATTATGTATGGGCTACCAATGATGATGAAATTTTGCAGAGAATAAACGAAAGTGTTTTTGATGCGGGTACTGTCCGTTTTACGCCTGCCGACAACTTATATAAGGCAAAATGCAACGAGTTGAATTCTGAGGCAAAAATCCTCGTCGCAGATTTGGAACTCAGAACGACGGATATTGATTCTGCGGTCATTTTCAAAAAACTCAATGAACTTTCAGCGAGCCGATTCAGCTCTTATCCTGATATGTCTGACACTGCTCTTGATTCCAGCGTAACCGAATATTATTTCTTCTGGCCGGTCATGTATCAAAAAGGCAATGACAGGGAAAATTTCCTGCAGGCGATGATTATAATGCAGGTTTCGACGGAAACTCTCCTGAAGCAGATTGAGTCATCGCAGCGAATTGTAATGTCAATCGCGTTTATCGCTGGTTTCGTTGCGGCAATAATCGGTCTTTTTTCGGCCTTCTCGCTTTCTTCTTTGATTGTTTTACCGATTCGGCGTGTCGTCTCTCATGTTAAAAAGATTACCGAAACAGAAAACAAACTGCTCCTTGAGGGCGTTGAAATTAAAATCACTTCGCATGATGAACTAAGAACTTTGGGCGATTCCGTAAATGAAATGACCAAGGGCCTTGTTAAAGGTGCAAAGGATGAGGAAAGGGCAAAAATTGCATCACAAAGGGCGGCAATCGAAAGGGAAAAGGCAGCACGCGCTCAGGCAGAAGAAGCAAAGGCTCGTGCAGAAGCTGCTGAAATGAGCATCATGAACCTTGACGGTCAGGCCGTTCAAAAAGCCTTTATTCCTCTGGTCAGCGAGGGAACTGAAAAGGAGACGGTTGCAGAGCTTAAAGAAAAGGAGATTCAGCTTTACGGTTATTACGAAGGAACTGATGCGGTTTCCGGAGACTATTTTGATTATAAAAAGCTTGATGACAGATGGTATGCCTTCATTAAGTGCGATGCTTCCGGACACGGTGTTCCTGCGGCTCTCATCATGACCATTGTTGCGACCATTTTCCGAAGATATTTTGCGGACTGGAAATTTGAGAAAAACGGAATAAAACTGAATCTTCTTGCGGCAGATATAAATGATTTTATTGAGTCTCTTGGACTTCGCGGTAAATTTGCGGCCATGATGATTTGTCTTTTTGACACGAAAACAGGCGATGTTTATACCTGCAATGCTGGCGATAACATTCTGCGTGTTTTTGACAGCGTTGAAAAGAAAATCAAGGTTATCACTCTTCATGAAGCTCCGGCGGCAGGTCCGCTTCCGAGTTTCCTTGTCGAAATGAAGGGCGGCTACAAAGTTGAAAAAATCAAGCTCAAGGCAAACGATGTGCTTTTCCTCTATACTGACGGCATTGAAGAATCAACCAGATTCTTCAGAAATTCTGATTTTGAAATCATTGCCTGTGATGAAGGCGGCCTGAAAGACGGGGATGTTCACGCAACGCATAAAAAGGGCGAAAAATCAGAGCAGATGGAGCCAAGCCGCGTTCAGGATGTGATTGAATCGGTCTTGAACCGTAAAAAATATGTCCTCAAAAAGTATCACGCACCGATTGCTGACGAAAAACTTGAATTCGACTTCACGAAATGCGAGGGAACTATTGAAGATGTAATTATCGCACTTACCGCCGTTGAAAAAGTATTCCGAATGTATAAGAAACCCGGCTCAAAGGGAAGGGTAGAAAAAACAGAAATGGACTTGGACGGCAAGAGAAAGACCGTAATTCAGATTTCTGGCGACGGAATCAAAATTGACCGTAAGATTGACGCTTTCCTTAAAAAATACTTCAACCGCTACGACTATTATTGCTCGAATCAGGTGGATGAGGGCGAGACAAACTACATCTATTACACTGGCGTTAACGAAGATGTTCAGGCAGACGACTTGACTTTGCTTGCAATTAAGAGGATGTGAGTTATAATTAGTACTGTGCAGTGAAAAATCAGCAATTTTTCAGGAGAAACTATGACCAGAGACGATATTAAGGAATATTTGAATAAAAGCGTAGAGGCTTCTAAACAGGCTCTTGATAAGGCGGGCAAGGCTGTCTCTAAATTCGGAGACGAGAGCATTCTGAAAATCGAAATCCAGCAGTTAAAGTCTCAGATTAAAAAAGACAAGGCTGAGCTTGGAGAACTTGCATATAAGAAGTTCATGGAAGAAAATGCTGCATCCCTTGCTTCCGACGATGAAAATGTTGTCAAAATCCTTGAAAGCATAAAAAATTCCCTTCGTGAAATCCAGGAACGCGAAGGAAAATTAAAGGTCGAAAGCTGACATTGCTCTTAGGCGCTTATAGCGTAAAATTTGCTTCTTCCTTTGATTTCTTTGGCTTCAAGGATTTTCATTTTTGCAAAAATCCATATCAAAAGGGCAGCCCATCGGGAAAGTTTTTCTCCATGGGCGCTTTTTAGTGCTTTCTGAAGGTCGCAGGTGCGGAATGTGAGCGGAACCTCTTTTTCATTGCTAGACTTGCGTAAATCTTCGGGAAGCAGTTTTAGCCAGTCTTCCTTTTCAGAAAATCTTTCTTTTTTGATGATTTTATCCAGCCTTTTTCCCATTGGAAGCCAGTTTTTCAAGTGCCGGCGGGATTTGTTTGTAGTCTGACATGGAGTTTGGGTTTCCCGCCTCATTTCGGTGATTTCACAAGTCAGAATTTCAAGCGTACAGTTCTCATGTAAAAAGAGCGGACAGATTTGTGTCATTGAACGGAGCGAATCAAAAATCGTCATTTTTTTGGGACTTTTTTTACGATGAAGAAGCTTCCCTTTTCCGTCGTAGAGTTCTATCCATTTTACAGCCGCAATCGGATGAATGATTTTCAACTTTCTGCCCGTTTCCAGAATATAGCTGGCTTTTTCGGTCAGGGCAGAAAGATTTGATGTTTGAATTTCAATTATGCTTCCATCCTCAGCCATTATGTCGCAAATCCATGGCGTATCATCAAGTTTTACTTCCATGTTGCCGTTTGATTCGAGAGCATATATTTTTTTGAGAGTAGAATGCAAATCCGATTCGTTGTAAGTGTTAATCTCCATTTTCAGATTTCCTTAGCCTTGAATAATCCCGCAGTAACTGATTACAGCCTGAATAATCAGAAAGCAAGCTACTTATCGTAGAGTTTTGAGGTATGCCTTATGCTCATCACTGACACGAAAACTTTCGACTGCCTTTTGAATTGCCTTTTTGTGAGTCCACGGTTTAAGCCTGTTTTCTTCGATAAAGACAATTGCCGCATCATATTGTTTTGCAAGAGCGGTCGCAAAATACCACGCAACCATCATGTTCAGGTAGTATTCATCGCTTTTTACCGATGCTGCCAGTTCCAGATATTCCGGTTTGAAATCCTCATCGAGAAACTCATTCATCAGCATGCGCAGGCCAAATCTTGCGGTGTAAAGATGCGGGCTTGAAATCCAGCGTTTTATATACGGAAGCAGCTTTTCGTGATTCTTTTTGAAGGATTTTGGACTTACCTGGTCACAGACTGGCCAGCAATCAACAAAAGGGAGAAATGCTTCAACCCGACTGATACATTCATCGAAATCCTTAATCATTGCAATCATAAAAAAATGCACGAGATTTTCTTCATAATACTGATGCGGAAGATTGTCCAAAAATGCGTTTGCCTCGTCGCTGCCGAAGCACTCCTTTGCGATTTTTCTTAGTTCTGGCGTGCGGACACCAATAATGCTTTCCTTTGGAATATTCGGAACGAGTTTGCTCTGAAAATCCCTGTAGGTTAAATCCTGAGCTTTTGAGAGTTTTTCGAATACAGTCATGCTGGCCTCACTTTTGCATTATTTTGAAAACTGTGCTAATCTTTACAAAGAAAGTGGAGTATATTATGTGGATTTTAAAAGACTTTATCAATGACAACATTGTACCTTTTTTGCCGTGGACTTTGCTTTTTCTTGCACTGGTGATTTTTTGTTCCGAATTCGTCTGGACGGAGCGGAAAACGCTTTCAGATAAGCAAAAATCGCTCATTAAGTCTTTTTTTGCCTGTGCACTTGCAGGATTCGTTACTGTCTGGTGGGCTCATATAATCTTGCCGCCAGAAAAGCAGCTTCTTCTGCTTGCCTGCGTAATTCTTCCGGTTTTGATTTTCTTGAACAACAATTTTCTCAAAAAGCATGTTGTGCCGAAAGACTGGCAGATTATTCTTTATATATGTCTTGTGTTCGTTCCGCTTGCCGTCAAGGATTCGGCTTTGCTGGTCTCAGGATGTGCCTTAAATTGTCTTTTTTACAGCGTTGCCAATGCTCGTTCTTCGTCGAAAAAAGTTAATAAAACTATAAAGCAGATTGATAATAAGCAGGTCAAAAAGAGCAAAACGCTTTACGGTGGAATCATCCTTCTCTCGTATGCGCTTGCCGTTTCCATTGTGTTCGCATATCAGGGAAAATCCGTTCTGACTTTTAATTCAAGTCTCATTCTTGGTGCGTTGTCGCTTGCGTCATTTTTCCTCTGGTATTTCCTTAATGATAAAGAGCGAATCCACTGGTTTGTTGCTTTTCAAGTCATCTTTTTGTTCTTGCCGTTCCTTTTCAACCCGTTCAGACATTTTTGGATTGGTTCAGCCATTGTAATTGCCTCTCTCGTTTTTATCGAATTCTTTTCTTTTGTCCTTGCAAAAAAGACTAAAAAAGACCGATTTTTCATCTTCTCGTTGGGACTTGAAACCCTTTCAATTCTCCTGTCTGTTGGAATCGCCTGCGCCGGTATTTTTTATCAGTCAATTCCGCTCTTTGCGCTTATAATCGTAAATGTCGCCTCGATTTTTGCACTTGTCCTTTACTATATTCTTTTTGGAAGCGAAAATTTCTGGATTTACGCTCTGCTCACTATATTCCTTGTCTGGCTTTCCGTGTTTACGAGTCCGTTCACTTCATTCTGGATTGTGTGCACTCTCCTTTGTGTTCTGCTTCCGCTGATTATCGCTTCGTTCTCAGAGCATCGATGGCTTTTGATTACAGCTTTGGGCGGAATCTTTTTGGCCTTGACCTGGATTTGTGTGATGATTCTTTCGGGGCAGCTTGATTTTTCAACTATTTTTGATCATGTTCATTTTTTCGGAAAAATTACAGGAAAAGGCATGATTCAGGAAGATATTATTCCTTATCTTCTATTAATTGCGCTCGTTCCTGTCCTTTGCATTGCAGTTCCGTTCATTCTTGAGATGATTTTTGGAATTTCAATTCTTATAAAGCGGGCAAAAAAATTGTTCTAGTCAGGGCATTTCTTTGATAAAGTTGTCCGATTTTTATGAGTCAATATTCGGCTCAAAGACATATAAGCTTTCTCTTGACGCAGGATGCACTTGCCCGAATCGGGACGGAACTAAAGCTTTTGGAGGCTGCATTTTCTGCTCGGAAAGTGGCAGCGGCGATTTTGCTTCTTCGCGGCTGCTTTCAATAAAAGAGCAGGTCGAATCTGCAAAAAAGCGTGTCGAATCAAAAATTAAGGGCAGGGGAGGAACTCGTAAAGGAAAATACATCGCATATTTTCAGAATTTTACATCAACTTACGGCGATTCAAAACTTCTGCTTTCAAAATACCATGAAGCACTTTTATGTTCTGATGTTGCAGGTCTTGCCATTGCGACCCGTCCTGATTGCCTTGAAGAAGAAATACTTTCTGGAATCGCCGAAATCGCGGAAAATCATTTTGTTCAGATTGAGCTTGGACTTCAGACCAGCAATGAAAAAACTGGTCTTTTGATTAACCGCTGCTACACGAACGAAGATTATATTCTTGCCGTTCAAAAAATCCGTTCTGCGAGCGAAAAAATTCATATTGTTACACATTTGATTTTCGGCCTCCCCGGTGAAAATGAGAAAGACATGATTGATAGCATAAAATTTGTTGTAAAACAGAATTCTACGCAAAATCGGGAGAAAGAGCTTTTCTGGGGAATAAAAATCACGGTTCTTTATGTACTTCGTAACACAAAAATTGCAGAAATGTACGATAGCGGGGAACTTAAAACTCTTTCGAAAGAAGAATACTTTTTGCTTTTAAGAAAAAGTCTCGAAATTCTTCCTGAAAATTGTGTGATTCACAGACTCACGGGAGACCCGCCTAAAAACCTGCTGATTTCGCCGCTCTGGACAATGGATAAAAAACGCGTGCTAAATGAAATAAAGGACTTGTATTAAAAAAAAACTCCCTGCAATGCAAGGAGTTTAAAATCATAAATAGTCGGGCTAACCGAATTTGAATCGGTGACCCCTTGCCCCCCAGACAAGTACGCTAACCAGCTGCGCTATAGCCCGATTTGTATCCAAGAATATAGCACAAAACGGAATCTATGGCAACTCTACGCTCATCCAGTTCTTGCGGTCGGTCATATTGGCACTCATCATGCCCAAAGTCAGATTTTTTGCAGTGGTTTCTCCAACAAGATAATCCTTGCCGCCGTTTTCATCAGCAACTTTGATCGTCTGCCCTTGTTTACCCGGCAGGAAAACGCCCAAAAGTGCGTGACTGTATTGTGCGGAAATAAACATGCAGCTGTCAATGGAGCAGTTTTTGAGAATGCACATTAGAAGAAGGGAGCGGCCGTCACAGTCGCTTGAGCCACCTTCAAGAATTTCAGGAATGCTTTCAATGTCGGCCTTGTCGTAGGTTGAAGATTTTCGCTCGTAACGGAATTCCTGTGCCCAGTAGAGCAATGTTTGTGCAAGTGCGGCATCGGGATTTTCCGGGTCTTTTTTTTCACATTCTTCTTTTAAAGCGGAATAAATGTCAAACGATGTTTTTTTGACTCTTTCCATTGAATCTCGTGCAAGAAGTCTGTAAAAACGCACCCAGGCATCATACATTTCGGGAAGATTATTTGCCGCATAGAACGAGAATACAGAAAATTCTCTGTCAATTACAAACTGGCTTGCTTCTGCGTCAATAGCATCAATTTGAGTTTTGATTTTGTGCTTGTTAATAGAAAGATTTATTGTTTTGGGCGAGGTACGGGGATAAAAAGCTGTGGTAATCAGGCCCGGTTCCTTAAAACTTCCAGCGTCAATCAACACTGAGTCTAAAATCGAGATTAAGACCTGCGATAAATCATCAAAAAGTTTTTTGGGAGTGTATGAAAGGATTGAAAGATAGCCTTTTTTTTGAGGAAGCGGAATGCACGCACCCCAGCCAGAAGCCACCGTTCTATCTGGAAAGAGTAGCGGGCTTTCAAACGAGGCGATTGAGCATTTTTGTCTTCGCCAGACACATTCTGAATAGTCCGCAGTTGATTTTAGCCTTGAAAGAGTGTTTTTGAGTGCGTAATCAGCTGACTTGAATTTGGATTCTGGCCAGACGCGGATGAGTGCATGAGACTGATAGTATTTGTTTTTGAAGATAACACAACTTTCGTCCTGTTCCATGTCGGTGATTTCGTAGCCTTCTGGAAAATCGATTGAGTAAGTAAATTTTTCCGAGGTAATGATTTCACTGAAAGCAGAAATCGAGATAAAAAATCCACAGATTAAAAATAAAACTTTTCTCATATATCAATTATAATTTAAGAATCTCCAATTTTCAATTAAAACATGCTCTCCGCCAGGGGGCTGTTGTTGATAAAAGTCGGTATTCGACCTAATATATCTTCATGCAGCAGATTCCTATTCTTTTTGAAAATGATGAGATTTTTGTGATAAACAAACCCGCAGGAGTGTCTGTTCAGGGCGGGCAGGGAATTTCGCACCCACTGGACGAAGAATTTTCAAAACAGGTCGGTTTCAAAATCCATCTTGTGCACCGCCTCGATAAAGAGACTTCCGGGCTTATGGTTGTGGCCAAAAATCCAAAAGCTGCCTCAAAATGGATTGACTTGATTGCCTCAAAGCAGGTTCAAAAAGAATACACCGCAATTTGCTTCGGGGAGCCGGTTATTAATGGGAAAAAACAGAAATCTGGCACTATTTCGGGGGCAGTCATAAAGAAAAACGGAAAAAATGAGCGGGAACAGGCCGCCCTTACAAAGTTCACAGTTGAAGAAGTTAAAACGGTTGAAATTCCTGTTTTTTCTGAAAATCCAGATGACGAGGCAAGCCGTCTTCTTCCCGTTTCATTCTCGAAAATTCACCTCAAGCTCGGTACAGGGCGAATGCATCAGATACGCATCCATCTTGCTTCGGTTGCATCTCCAATCTGCGGTGACGATAAGCACGGAAACTTCAAATTGAACAAACTGATAAAAAAACACTTGAAAATCAAAAATCTTCTATTATGTTCGAGCCGTCTGACGATTCCAACTGGCGACGGAAAAACAAAGACTTTTGAAATAGACTTACCTGAGTATTTTTGCGTTAAGGATTGTAGCTGCGGCGAAGCCGTACCGAAGGTATGAAGCGATTAGCGGAACAGCGGAAAGCCTGACCCGACATAGATGTCGGGGAACGCCCATATTCATTTCCTAAACTTTTTTTTTCTGATTCCGATATTCATAAAGACAGTGAAAAATTTACGGGGTTTTTTATGAATAAAAGGTGGGTAAAATCAATTATATCTGTTTTGTTCTTATTTTGTGCTTCGGCGGCTTTCTCAAGGTCGTTGTCGTTTCAGATTATCCAGAATAATCCCGGTCAGGAAAAAGTCTGGGCTACATCTTATCTTTTTGAGCAGAATCTTACGGATTATTTTTTTGACACTGGTGACATTGTTTCAAGTTCTCCCGTATGGATTTCGGACACCAATGAAAAAAACAAGGCTGCTCTTCGGGCTTCTCTCGATGAAAATCGTCAGGGTGGAATGGAAGTTCTGGTTCGTGTAGAGCTTATTTACAATACTAACGATTCTTCTAACCCGGACGGACTTCTTTTGGAAAACATTAAAAAAGTTCAGTGGCAGGCATACGCTGTTTCGACTGGGCTAAAGCTTTTTGAAGGCAATGCGGTTCCTGAAAAGGCAGATAAAAAGACAAATAATGAAGTCGGATTGAGGCAGTTTGCCGGATTTGTAGCATATAAAATCAATACTCAAATGAATTACAGATAGTAAGAGAGGGAAAATATGAAAAAACTTACAATATTTATTCTTACGATTTTTACAGTAGCCACACTCTTTGCTGCTGCCCGTCCTTCTCTTGATGGCCGTGCTGTTGTTGCTGAGAGCGGAACTATGCCGCGCGGACTTTTTGCACGCACTGTCGGTTATTTGCCAGGTGACAGCGTAACTGTTACGAATCCTGCTACTGGAAGTACCGTTGATGTACTCATTTTGGGTGCGATTGACCCAAGTGAGGGCGTTGCCATTCTTCTTTCTCCAGAAGCTGCCGATGGATTAAGAATCAAGCCTGATTCAAATGTGCAGGTAAAACTTACAAAGCGCTCTGGAAGCCTTGATGAAAATGCAAATGGTTCAGCTGTTTTGAGCGATGTAATTGAAGATGAAAAATCAGAAGATACAAAAGCTGATTTTGAAGAATATCCTGCAATTGCTGAAGAAACTGTTCCGGCAAAAAATGAAGTTCCTGCAGTTGAAGAAAGTTTTGTTCCAGAGAGTGCAGAAACTGCTGTAATCGCCGAAACTCCGGCTGATGAAAATGACAGCGAAAAATTCGAAGAAATTCCTGTTGTTGCTGAAGAAAAAACTGTTGTGGAAGAAAAGCCTGTAGAAGAAACTCCTGTGCTTGAAAGCGTCTCTGCGGTGGCTTCAAAAGATGTTGAGCCAGAGACTGTTTATGAAGAAATTCCTGTGCTTCCTGAAGAGAATCTTGAAAAGGTTGCTGAAGATGATTTGATTGAGGAAGATGATAAAGTTCAGAAAGTCGTCCTGATTGAAACAGAATCGCCCGTTGAAGAAAAATCAAATGAAGCAGAGTCAGAAACTGTTTCTGAAGAGCCGGTCCTTGCTGTTGATGAAAAAGTAGAGAGCGTTGCGGCAGAAATCCCTGCGACTGATGAAGAAAAAGTTCAGCTTGAGTATATTGCTGAAGAAAGTGCTGAGTCTGAAAAACTTGAAAGTGAGGAGCTTCCTTATTCTGAAGAGCCGGAAATTGCTGTTGCTGAACCAGAAGAAAGCGATGCATATCAGCCGATAATTCTTGTTCCAGCCGAACCTAAGGCACCTGTCGCACAGGAAATTGAAACTGTTCCTTGCGAAGAAAAGGCTGTTGATGAGAATATTGAAATCGCTGAGGAAGCACCAAAAGCCGTTACGACAGAAGTGGCCGCAAAACCTGCTGTTTCAAATGACTGGTCAAATTATGTTGTTCCGTCACTGAAGAACCTGAGAAGCGGAAGCTATTATGTTCAGGTTGCATCACTTGGTAACACTGATAACATCAAGAGTTTTGTTGATAAATATTCAATGAAATATCCTGTTGTTCTTGTCCAGAATTCTGCAAAAACTGCATATCAGGTTATGGTCGGACCTCTGAACATCGATGAGTACGGTTCCGTTGGTGAAAAATTCAAGGGATACGGATTCAAGGATTCATTTGTACGAAAAATCAGATAAACTAAAGCCTTAATAGCTTTCCAATGAATGCCGCAGAAAGGGAAAAGTCAACCCTGACTGCGGTTTTTTTATGTCAAAAATTCTATAGATTCTTCTATTAAAAATCACTATAATTAGTAGCAATATCTTGGAACAGCCTGTCTGTTTCGTCAAATACGAGGATTATTTTGTACAAGTCTGTAGATGCAAAAGTTAATTTCCCTAAGCAGGAAGAAGAAATCTTAGAATTTTGGAAGAAGAACGACACATTCAAAAAGTCGCTTGCTCAGCGTGAAGGGGCAGAGGACTTCACTTTCTATGATGGCCCACCGTTTGCTACAGGTCTGCCTCACTTTGGACATTTTATCCCTTCTACTATTAAAGATATTATTCCCCGTTATCAGACCATGAAGGGTAAAAAAGTCGAGCGACGATTTGGCTGGGACTGTCACGGTCTCCCAGTTGAAAATTTGATTGAAAAAGAACTCAAAATCAATTCTAAGCACGAAATTGAAGAATATGGAATCGCGAATTTCAATGACAAATGCCGTGCTTCTGTTCTCAAATACACTTCAGAATGGCGCAAAACAATTACACGAATGGGCCGCTGGGTTGATTTTGACAATGACTACAAAACCATGAATCCAGATTTCATGGAATCTATCTGGTGGGTAGCAAAATCTCTTTGGGACAAGGGCATGATTTACGAGGGCAAGTACATTCTTCCATATTGTCCGCGATGTGCGACTGTCCTTTCAACTCACGAACTTGCACAGGGCTACAAAGAAAAACAGGATCCTGCAATTACAATCCGTTTCAAGGTCACAAAGGCACCATCTGCATTTAAAGATGATGAAATGACCAACGGAAAAACTTATTTCCTCGCATGGACAACAACTCCATGGACTCTTCCTTCAAACCTTGGTCTTTGTATGGGACCAGAAATTGACTATGTAAAAATTCTCGACAAATCTTCAGGTGATTTCTATATTCTTGCCGAAGCACGCCTTTCTTCTTACTACAAGAATGCTGAAGATTACGAAATCATCTATCGCCACAAGGGTGTCGATTTCCTTGATGCCGAATATGAACCGCTTTTCCCATATTTTGCTGCTCTCAAGGATGCTTCTGAATGTGAAAAGCAGAGCGGTCAGAAATGTGTAAAAGGTGCATTCCGCCTTTTGAATGCAGACTATGTTTCAACAGAAGACGGTACTGGTATCGTTCATATCGCACCGGCCTTTGGTGAAGACGACAGCAAGGTATTCGCAGGTTCAGGTGTTCCTTTCGTTGAGCCAATTGATGCTGAATGTCGCTTCACAAAAGAAGTCTCTGATTATGCTGGCGTTTTCGTAAAAGATGCTGACAAAGACATCATGGATCGCCTCAAAAAAGAAGGCAAACTTGTAAAACGCGAAACAACTCTTCACCAGTATCCACACTGCTGGCGATGTTCATCTCCGCTCATTTACCGCGGAATTGGAAGCTGGTTCGTAAAAGTTGCTGACCAGCATGACCGCTTGCTCAAGGCAAACAGCCAGA
>NZ_CAMHSK010000039.1 GCF_946187725.1 uncultured Treponema sp. | reverse complement strand
TCATCATAATCATCAAAGCGGCCATAAGGCTTTAAGCCGTCCATCCAGTTTTTCATGCTGAACGGCGGATTTGCAACGATGTAATCGAACTTTCGGAGTTTGGCGTCATCATTATCATCTTTATACCATGGGTCAGAAAAAGTGTTGTCTGAATGAATTTCTCCGGAAGGAATGTTATGAAGGACTACATTCATTTTTGCAAGACCAGCGGTGGAAATATCTTTTTCCTGTCCGTAAATTGCAAGCGGGAATGGAGCTTCATTTGCTGCGCGAATCAAAAGTGAACCAGAACCACAGGCCGGGTCATAAATTGTAGCATCTCTATTTTTGCAGCTTGAAATATCTATTACTTTTGCAAGAATGCGGCTTACTTCGGCAGGTGTATAGAACTGACCCTTGCTCTTTCCGCTGGCGGTAGCAAAGTTTCGCATAAGATATTCGTAGGCGTCGCCGATAAGGTCATCATCTTCTGCCTTGTTGTTTTTAAAATCAAGCTCGGGCTTCTGGAAAATAGCAATAAGGCCTGTTAGTTTGTCCACCATTTCATCGCCCTTGCCGATTTTTGATTCATCGTTAAAGTGAGCGTTATTTATGATTCCTGTAAGGTTGTTTGCTTCTGCAAGCTTTGCAATCAGCTTGTCGATTTCTTCGCCTATGTTTTTGTTTCCCTTTAATGCAACAAGGTCTTCAAAACTTGCGCCTTTTGGAATTGCTATTGCGCCATAAGGGTCATCTTTATATTTGTCTGAAACATATTTTACAAACAGAAGAGTCAGAATGTAGTCTTTATATTGAGAGGCATCCATACCGCCGCGAAGTTTGTCGCAGCTTGCCCAAAGTGAACTGTAGAGTTGTGATTTTTTAACTGCCATAGTTTTATGATTATAGCATAAAATCAGAGGCTTTTGTTAGAACATATATTTTTAGAATAAATAATCGCTTACTGAAATATGTGATACAATAGGGGAGCGATAAAAGCGGGCACTTCGAAGAACCTCTAAAAAGGGCGCGAAAGGAATCGCAAGGAGTATAGACTGATGATTATTATGACACCAATTCAAAAAGAAATAGTTGCCGCCCTTGAGCAGATGAAAATTATGAGTAGAGAATAAAGCTTTCTTTCGCTAGAGGTTTCCTTCTATAAATAAGCCGCTTCTTTTTGAACTCTTGACACTAAGATTTTGTTTATTTATCCTTTCTTTACAATTTTGGCGAAAAAAATGAGTAATATTTATAGAAAAATCCTGGGAACCTTTTTTATTATTTCAAACACAATCTTTTGTACATTTGCAAAATCTGAACCTGCACCCGATTGGGTCTTAAACTGGCAGTCAGTTTATCCAGACTCTGAATATGTTGCTCAGAAGGGAATCGGAAAAAAAGCAGAGCAGGCTAAAAATGATGCACTTGCAAATATCTCTTTCTATTTTAATTCTAAGGTTTCAGCTGTAAGAGAATCAAATTACAATAGTCTCCAAAATACCACTGATAATGGAAAGAAAATAAAGGTTAAAGAAGTTTCGACTCTAGAAACAACACGCAATACAACTGTGACAAGTCAAACAGAACTTTACGGTGTTGAATATACGGAGCCTTATTACAACAAGAAAGATAAAACTTGGCATTGTGTAGCTTTTATTCTTCGCAAGACTATCTGGGACAAAAATGAACCTGCTTTACGGAGTGCAAGGGATACTTTTAAAGGCTTTTATGATAAGTCAAATGAAAGTTCAGACCGTTTTGAAAAAATCCGTTATTTAACAATGGCTCGTGAACACGGAATGGATTTCATCGATAAGTATTCTGAATGTCAGTTTTTTTCTGAAAAATTGACTGGAGCAGCTTACGGTACAGACATGCAACTTCTTTCTTCGCTTAGCAGTCTTATTCAGGAACAAAAAAATAAGTGCAGAGTTTTTATTGATGTTAATAAAGATTCTGGAAAGCAGGTGTATTCAGCCGTGGCTCAGGTTTTATCAGAAAATGGGTTTACTGTAACAAAAGACCGCTCTTCTTCTACACATACAGCAAAGTGTTTTGTGAATCTTGAAAATTCATTACAGGACAAAATTTATATTTACAGCCCATCAATAGAAATTTCTATTTTTGATAAAAACACGACTTCTTATACTTATTCGAAGGATTGCGGACGATTCAAAGTCTTTACAGAAGCAAATGGCGAAAAGAAATCTTTTGAAGCAATAAGCAAAGTTTTACAAGAAACTTTTGAAAATGATTTTAACTCTGCATTAGGAGTAAAAAATAATTAATAAAAGGGTTTTAAAACTCAAAACAAGGAGAAAAGTATGAAAAAATCACAGGTTGTTTTAGGTGTGGCATTAACAACTGCTGCCCTGGCATTGACTTCTTGTGGCTCTACACAGAATGTTTCAACAGAAGTCTCAAAGGATATTCGTGCAACGGCATCGGAAAACAACACATCGATTGCAGCACGAAAGACAGAAATCATTGACTGGCAGGACAGAACAATTGGAGCAAAAGTAAATCCAGAATGGCTTCTAGGAATTACTCGTGGTAACGGAAATATGTATGTCCAGATGTATGGACTTTCAAATGAGTATGCTAATCACAAATGGTTTGTATCTTCTGCTCAAAACAGAACTCTTGCAAATGCAGAAACAATCGCTCAGACAGAAATCTATTACAATCTTGCAGCAGAGATGGCAAATACGATAAATGCTACTGTCGGAACAAACCTCACAAACGGTCAGAAAGATGCAATTCGTACAATTTGCTCAAAGGTTAATAATGTTACCCTTACCGGCGTTGGAAATAGAGGTTCTTACTGGCAGCTTGAGCGTACGGCAGATGAATATGGCAATATCGTAAATTTGTACAATTACTATGCTATCTATTCTTGTGATTCCGCAACATACAATATGCTTCTTAATGTTTACATGATTGACCTCTTAAAGTCAAAAGATCTTGATGAAGCTACAGTAAATGTCCTTAAGCAAAATGCCCAGCAGATTCTTAACAATGCACAGAAAATTGATGAGCAGCATCAGCTTGCGAAAGAGCGTGAATGGAAGGCTCAGCTTGTTCATGAACAAACACAAAGAATTATGGCTCATGAAGAAACGAACAGACAGGTTGCCGCAAGTGCCGCTGAGGCCGCAAAAGGTTTAACACAGCCTTTCCAGAGTGTTAATGTCAAAACAACAGATGCTCCAATGGATCCTGCTCTCGCTGCACTTATTGGTGCAATGTAATTATATTTAAATTATTAAACGGTTGTTTTAGGATTCTTAAAGCAACCGTTTTCGATTTTAAAAGTTATGAAAAGATTATTTACCTTTATTTTTGTTTTTGAATTACTTTGCAGTTTTATTTATGCAATTGATGGAAAAAATGCTGTTCAGCTTGTAACCCCTGAAACAAAAAATTTAAGCAAAACAGATTCAAGCTGGATTACAGGCTCAGTTCGCGACAAACTCAAATCGAATCTTCAAGACTATGCAGGTTTTAAAACTGTCGTAAATGAATCAAATGAAGCGGCACTGTATGAATTGCAGGCAAAATCAGAAAATGCTGCTTACGATGAAGATGAAATCATCGAAGCTGGAAAAATGACCACAGCCCAGAATGTAATTTTTACAACAATTACATATTCTGGATCGAAATATGCATTAAGCTGCAGTTTTACAAATCTTACAACTGGCGAAGATAAAACGGCTGTCAGCTCAGGAAAAAAAACAATAAATGAACTCTATGATGGAACGGGAAGTGCAGCAGATGAAGTCACTTTGATTCTTTGTGAAAAGCTCAATATTCCGCTTACAGCTACTCAAAAATACTATTTAAAGAATGGATCTGCTGAGCTTTCTGTAAACGAACAGTATGAACTTGAAAAAAAGAACTATGAAAACTTTAAATCTCAGATTGAAGAAATCAAAAAAGAAATAAAGTTAAATTCATCTTCAATTGAGCAGACTGCAAACGCTAATGAGGCAAAACTTCGTGCGGAACAGGCCGTTATGGAAGAAAAACAGGCTGCTGCTGCCCGAAGAATGGAAGCTCTTGAGGCGCAGTCAAAAAAAATAATGGAAGACCAGCTCAAGGAAGCAGAACGAAGCCTTGAATTGAAAAAGAAAAGAGATAAAATGGCCAGCGATGCCGCAAAACAAGCATCCTCAATAAGAAAAGAAATCTTTAACGGTCAGTCAGTAATTGGCCAGATAAAAGTAATTGAAAGCAAAAAGCGTGCTTTAATTGAACTAAGGGAAGATAACGATAAAAGAATCAATGAAATTCAGGCTGAGTATGACAAAATAATTTCAATAAAGGAAAACGAAATCCTAAATGCACCTTATGCTTCGACAGAACTTGATAATGGAGTTCCTGTACAAGAAGCTGTTGAGCATCGATATTCAAAGTTTGCATCCGAAAAAGATAAGATTAATCAAGAAAAATTAAAAGAAATAAAGAAAATTGAGAAAGAGCTTGTTAAACAAGACACTGCTTTATTCAAAGAAATAAAAAAAGATTTGAATAGAATAGGGGAGAAGCATTCTGTAAGTTCATTTGGTGAAGAATTAAAAATTGATTATCAGTCATATAGCGGGAACGAGAAAGGCTGGAAAGGTACAGTTTATCTTTATTCAGACCAAATGTTGATTTATAAATCAGACTTCATCCTTTCTTATTCTACTTTAACTGGTAAGGCTGTTCCGTCATATTCAGATGAAGCCAAACGAAAGGAATATGATATCGAGGTTGATATGTATTCCAGCCTCTTATCTCGTGGCGATCCTATCCTCAATTATCAGCTTGTCTACAGTATAAAGCCGCTTGACGACAATCATCCATCTAGTTATAAACTTCAGATTCATGAATTCAAAATAAAATTCACATCAACAGGAAGAACCGTTGATACTCCTGATCTCTCGGAGACATCTGTTATAAGAAAAATGGAGCCAACCTATGACATCAGGTCTAAATCTGAAGCTTTCAGACAAAACACTTACAACCATGATTTGGGCGGTGGCAGCATGACCGGTGTTAGTTTAGGCGGTGGCGTAAATACTTCAATGTCGCCAGCTGCTCTTATCAGTTTTAAGAAAGGTTTTACACATACATTTTCATTTATTGATCTTGGTATCAACGAAAGTTCTGAACATACAGAAAAAGTACGCAGATGGCCATGTATGTTCTACGCTGCGGGCGGTTTCGGATTCAATTTCAGGCCAATGATTTTCAAGAACCCGCCGGCAATTTACTTTAGTGCAGGTGGTGGATTTGCGGTTCAAGTGTTGAAAGAAGGAATTGAATGTTTTTCAAGCAACTCTGATGGAACTTATGCTACTAACTCTTCGGCAACATATGGAATTGCTGAAGCAACAGTCGGATTACAGAAGCCTTTGACAAGCAGTTTTGCGATTTTTGCCGAAGGGAAACTTTTCTATATTTTTGATGAAGTCTTTCCCAAGGGCAATTTAAATTATTCAGCAACAGCCGGAATTTCATTTATAAAACCATAAGGAAGAAAAAAAATGAGATTAAAAGTAATTGCAGTATTTTGCTTTGTATTTTGTACATTTTTTAATTCATGCTATCACTCATATGCTGATTATGTTGAAAACATTAACAGCTCTTATGACGGCGGAAAATATTACTTAACCTGGTCTCCTCTTGAAGATGCGGAGCTTTACATTGTATACGCACAGTATAAGTCAGGCGAACATACATATTTTAGAACAGTATGCGAAACAGTAGTGCCAGAGTGCGTCATTTCCGAGAGTTCCGTTCAATATAATTGTGACTGCTTAAGAATTGTAGCTGTAAAAGATGGTCATAAATCATATCTTTCTGAAAAAGTAAACCTGTAAAAATCTGCGCAGGCAATGGATGAACACGCAGAATTTGTTTGTAAACACCGCAAATTCTGTGGAGCTTCTGAAAATGTACGCTTACGGTTCGCTGGTTTGAAGTCTATCTAATTCTTTATATTATATACAATTAGGTCGACAGAACCCCCATTATAGAAAGCTGGGGGCTTTATTGACGGGAAAGTATCGCTTTCAACTCCTTACATTCCGCTTAATAGCCCCTTCACCACTTCCGCCTTCAAATACTCATACCTCTGACGCTTTTCCTCTTTCTGCCAGTGAACTTCGCGGGACTGCTCGGGATTGCTCTCATAGCAAAGTTTTTCGTCTCCGAACTGCTCGCTTGTGAGGTCGAAAACACATTCTCCGCCATCTGGAAGAGGAACCACATTGTAACAATGATAATTTCCGCCTTCACGCAGGATGCCGTATACCTTACCGCCAAAAATATCCTGCGCAAGGAATGCCGTGATTGAGCACTGTCCGAGCGTCTGATTCTCTCGCGTCCAGTTCTCACGCATTCTTGGGGCACAGGTCTTGGCACACCAGATTTCGCTCAAAATGTCGTACAAATGCCTCGGATTTTCGATTTTCGCAAAAGCCGAATCCGCGGGCTTGCAATCGGCCGTCTTCCAGCCGTAAAATTTGTATTCTTTCATAAAGTCTCCTATTTTATTTGGGGCCATTTTTGCTTACGCAAAAACCGCGCTTTCCAGGGTTACGCCGACTGCCGCGGCTCCATTGCTCCACTTCGTTCCGCAACTCGCTTCGCTCGCCCTTACTATCGCTTGTCCGAAACAAGCTCGTAGCTCCGCCTTGTAAGGTCGCAGAGTTGTTCAAAATCTGTTACCGCCGTCAGAAGAACGGTAATCCAGTATTTTTTGTTCATATGATATGCCGGAAAAATCGATTTTTTATCAGTGATTTCGGGGATTTTTTCAGCATCGGCTTTAAGGTTAACCACCCAGACAGCTTCATCGCTTTCAAAGCCAAGATTCTTGAACTTGATTTCCATCACTAAAGCAAACCATTTTTCGTTCGGACATCGGTAAACCGTGCTCTTAAAATCTCCTTCGTCCGACCACGGCGTATCCCCGGGTGCGGAAAATTCTGAATGAAGAAAGTCCACATATTTTTGCCTGATGTCCTGAAAATCAAAGCATTTCGTACGAATCTCTTCAATCAGCGTCTGAACCTCGCTTCTGATTTGCCCCACAAACGCACCGTTCGCAGATTTTACATCAAAAAGCACATATTTTTCATCCGTCAAAGTCTCAAAGACTTCTGCGCAAAAAGATTTTTCAGAAAGCCGGATTTTGGCATAAAATTCACCGTCGGCGATATTTTTCTTGAGGTTCAAAACACCGTCTGATTCTATAAAACCAAAGGCTTTAAGTTTTTCTTTCTGAGGCAGTGCGCTGTTTAAAATATAGCTATAGTCCATGATTCCTAAATTCCGTTATCTGAAAGTTCTAATGTAACCGCAGCTTCCCATCGGTTGCCTTTGCGCTCAAAATTATCAATGCGGGCCGAAAAACCCAATCCTTTAGGTAATACATTCTTTTCGAGTGCCCGGACTAAATCAGCTGTTGAATATTCTTCCTGCAATCGGAAGGGCGGAACCAGAGTCACATGAATCGGAGTTCCATGACCGCTTTTGCAGCCATAAGCCTCCCTCATATAACGGCGGCAATCTTCGAGCGTAAGAGTTATGTCCTCAGGCAAGAGGACGCCAATAAAATGTGTCTGCTGTGGAATGTTATTCTGTTTCATTTCTTTCTATTATGACGCGAAATCCGTGTTTTTACAAACTGGATGGCAGGTCATATTTAGCCCCGCAATCAGTATACGAATGCTGGTTGAAACTCTGGATGACATATTGGGTAAGCGAGCCGACAAGGAATTGGTTCAAAAGATTAAAACGGCCGATGTCGATATTTCCGAGTTGTAATAATATACTAGAGAGGCTGTTTCAAAGAATTTGAATTATTGTCTGATATCAAAACAATAGTTTTGTGCAATTTTTCAATACTATTTTATAAGAAATTGCTGTTCTATCGGCGTATACTGTTAGTATGAAAAAGTTTCATATTTCGCTGATTAGAATACTATTTTTCATCTTTGTTGGAATTGCATTTTCTGCTTGTGCGGTATTTATAGACAGCTCTTCAGGAACAAAATCAGATAGTCAGACAAACCCTGCCAAACAGCCGGAAACACCTTCAATCCGGGGGCTTTATGCAGACGGCGGCGACCAGAAAGTGACCGTTGAATGGGCACCGATTTCCGCAAATCATGGCAACGGTGAAAATTACAAACTCACCCTCAAGCTGCAGAAAGTTTCCTATACACAGCCATGGAACGCTGAAACAAAACAATATGATGTTATAGAAACGATTGAATTCGAACTTCCAGAAGAAAATGTAACGGACTTTACACATGAAGCCCTTCCCGGCACCTGCAAAAAGACTTTCACCGGACTTGAAAATGTCAGCGCCGAAAAAAATCACTTTTTCTACAGATTTACGATGTGCCTTTATAAAGGCGAAGAACTTATCCAGAAAGAATGGGCGGATGCCACTACCGCAGGAGAACTTGAATACAAAGGCGAAATGAACGAAGTAATCTTCTGGCTTTTCCCGGCGGATTCCGTTTCTGTGAATAAATTCTTCAAATCACCAAGCGGATACGATGTTATAAAACAGGTGGTTGTACCATCAATCGTAAAACAGCCGAAAAACACTTTGCCGATTTACAATAACACTTCCGCCATTGCTAAAATCATTCAGGATTCCGGCTGTGATTTATCGGAGTTTGACGAATACCTTGGCGAAAACGAATCAATTGAATGGTTCAGTTTTTATCCCCAGGGCTACAGGAATTTTATTGCCGGCCGCATTGTAAATAAAACCGCAAAAGAAAAAGGCTACACCGAAGTTTCTGAATACAGCGTTAACACCGCATACGGAAAAGAAAACAGCATCGAAACTCTGGATAAGGCCTTCCGCCCGGGAACTTTCATCCGCACAAAAGGATACTCTGAAAACGGTGACGGCGGAGAAGCCCTTTACGAAATCTCCAGCACAAATCCTGAAATTCCAATTAATCGTGCCGGAAACAGAAATTTCAGTTCCCTAAAAACTGCTGCCGGTCAGTGGTGCCTTTTACGGCCGGAAGACCACAAACTGAACTTAAAGCAGCTTGGAGGCGGAAACTGCTGGCAGATAAAAAGCAGCCGCATTCGTGAATGGCTCAATATGACCAGCGAAGAACGCCTCCAAAACGACGACGGCGCCCGAATTATGGAAGCAATTCACCTTTTACAAGAATCGCGCCTTGTGGACGGCAAATTAAACGGAAAAGATGCAAAGGTTGAAGACTACTCTGTTCCAATCGAACTTTATATTCCCCGGGGACAATATAGGGTTTCTACTCAGATAAATATTCTTGTTCCGAATTTCAAAATGCAGGGCGAAACCCAGACCCGTCACCTTAAACTGAATGAAATTGACGATTTTGAACGGACTTTTGCCCTTGGAGACGAAAGCGGTTCTTCCTCTTTCAGCGGTTCTGTTCTGTACACGGATAACGGATCCGGCTGCTCTCACTTAAACATTTACGGCCCGAGCTACGATGTTCTTGTTGAAGGCCTGACTTTTGAAAGCCGCGAGACCGACAGCAAGCGCACCTTCTGGTTTGTAGATAAAAACGGAAACGGCAGCCCTTCTGATGACGAAGACGAACGCTATTTTACTCCTCATTCAGGATGCGCCGTGTGGATGGCGGACCAGCAGTGGTACAGCCGTGAAATTATGATTAGTCAGTGCCACGACATCACCATACGAAACTGCGAGTTCATCATCACAAGCCATATCCGGGACCAGGCGGTTTATCCCGCTGACCCAAGTTCCCGCGCAGACATGCTGGATTTTGGCGGCGCTTACGGCGAATACATTGACTCAGATAAGAATGTTAACCAGTATCAGGCAAATCCTTATGTTGAAAGATGCGACCTCCACACGGACAAGCAGTACACCAATGTAAGCCTTTATTCCGGCTGGCAGAATATTACCGTGGACGACTGCCTTATGTACAACATGGCGGGAGTTTTCCGCGGCGCAAACCTGGGCTACCTGGATTATTACAGCGAAGAATGTGCAAACGGAACGGTCTCAAACTGTACCCTCTTCCACAACTGCCACGACGAACAGATTGGTATTTTCACCCTGCAGGAATCCAACGCCGCCTTTAAGGCTTCGGAATGTATAAACGGCGTAAATTTCCTGAACAACCGGGTTTATTCAATGCGGGATGAACATGTTGATAAAATCAAGACCCGCGTAATGGTTTTCACAGTGGGTTATCCTACCAGCAAGAACATTACCGATGTCCGAATCCAGGGAAATTACTTTTACGCAAAGGACCTGCCTTCAAAGCTCTTTACTTTTGGAGGAGCTGTAAGCCAGGGAAGAAATGAAACTCTGATTGAAAACAACACTTTTGAACTGGAAGGCTACTCCGGTTTCTATCTTTTTGAAACAATGCTTTCGTACATAAAGATTCGAAACAACACCTTCAATTACAATCCGAATCCCGACGGAACGGGAACCACCGGCGGAATTATTGCGGATGTCCGCTTTGTAGACAAAAACACACCGTACGAAGTTGAATTCAGCGGTAACACAATTAATGTAAACGGAAACTTTGGAAGCCGTGCCTTCTCCGGCGAGCGGGAAACCACCGGAAAATTCTGTAACAACACCTTCAATATAAGCGGATATTGCGGAACCGTGTGTGATAGCGCACGCATTGCCAGAAATAATTTGGTAAACGCCGGCGGAAAAATCTACGGCTTTTACGAAACCCGTGGCGAGTACAAGGGCGAAATTCTGATTGACGGAAACACCCTTAACAGCGATTTTGACGACAGCAGCGACAGCTATAAACCGAACGAAGAAGGTTCCCTATATCATAGTGGTCGCCAGGGCTACACTTTTGCAAATATCACAGGAAATCTACATGGTGAAGGAAACATCGTGATTTCCAACAACAAAATAAACTGTACAAAATGCACCACGCGGAACAAGCATTTTATCCGCTATGTAAAAGATGAGAACACGAATTTTACTGTTCTTTCAAAAAACAACATGCTGGGAAAATTCAAGTGGCTTCGCGGCGTTAAGGACGACGACACAGGAAAGTTCATCTCTTACGAAAACAACACGGACGAAAAGGGAACGGTTCTTAAAAAAGAAGACTGGTATGTAAACCTGCTCAACTTTGAGGACACGGAATAGGGCCCCTACTTCTTCCCGCGCATCTTCTTGTACTGCAAGGGGGAGAATTTATAGTTTTCCTTAAATGCCCTTATGAAGTAGGAAATGTTTTCAAATCCGCATTTCTGGGCGATTTCCAGAACCTGAAGATCCGTGCCCAAAAGCATGACCCTGGCATTCTCAAGGCGCGTCATCTTCAGGAAATTGATGAAGCTCGTTCCCGTCACCTTTTTAAAAACAGACATGAAATAGCTTTCGCTGTAATTAATCAGGCTTGCCGCCTCTTCCACGGAAATTTCCCGCCCGTAATTTTCCTTAACCAGCTTGAACACAGGAAGCAGCCGTTTTACCGCAATTTCCGCCGTTTCAAGATGTGTGTCTTTAGGAAGCAAAATTCCCTGCAAAACAAAAAGAATCTTATACAATTCAGATTTAATCAGAAGCGGAAGAGTAAGAACATCGTGCCGAGTCTCAAACAGCACTTTAATCGAGCTTTTCAAGGTCTCGTTGATTTCAGAGCTTTTGGGGAAATAATACGGAACCATGATAGAATCCGTAAAATAATGGGAAAAAAACTTTTGATAAATCTCCGAGTCAGGACTTTCCAGCAGGTTCAGTGAAAACAGGATATTCGTATAATGACATGATTCAGAGCCAAACTGATTGAACCCATGGATTTTACCAGGCGGAATTACAACGATATCACCTTCGCTGCAGGTATAGTGCCCGCCCTGAATCACAACGCTCAAAGTTCCTTCAAGGATGTAGACGATTTCAAATTCGTCATGATAATGCAACGGAAAAAACGGAAAAGTCTCCGGTATCCTGCACCGGTAGACTTCGTAGGGAAAATTTATCAAACCATGCCGTTTTGTTTCTTTTATTGCGCTGCTATTCAATTCGCCCTTTATCAAACAATGGAGACTTCAGGAACACAGCCAAGCTGTCTTTCCAGTCCGGCAAAGAGATTCCGAGTGCTTTCTGAATCTTCGCTTTGCTCAACACAGAATATGCAGGCCGCTTCGCTGGTGTCGGATATTCATCGGTAGAACAAGGATTTACGACACAATCTTTGTTTGTAATCAGTCCAAGCTCAATTCCCTGCTTTTTAATCTCATTCGTAAAATCCCACCAGGTAATCTCTCCGAGATCGGTGCAGTGGTAAGTTCCATACGGCACATCCTGCTTCTGAATGATTTTAATGATTACTCCCGCCAAATCGCCTGCAAAAGTAGGTGTTCCCTTCTGGTCATTTACTACCTTTACAGAATCGTGAGTATTCATTGCCTTAATCATTGTGTAGACGAAATTCTTTCCAGCCCAGCCGTAAAGCCATGCCGTTCGGATGATGTAATATTCATTGAGAGTCTGCGCTACAGATGCCTCACCTGCCGCTTTTGTCTTACCATAAACTCCAATCGGAGCAATCGGCATGTCTTCTTTATACGGTGATGAGCCGGTTCCATCAAAAACATAGTCCGTAGAAATATGAATCATCTTCGCATGAATCTGGTTCGCAAGGTTCGCGATATTCCACGGGCCTTCTTCATTCAGTTTTTTGGCAAATTCAATATCAGATTCAGCCTTATCGACGGCCGTGTAAGCAGAACAGTTAACAATCCATTCTATCTTTTTCCCGTTCGCAAAATCTGCAAGTGCCTTTGGATTGGTAATATCGACATTAATATCCGTTCCGACATAATCAATTTTATTTTCCGTAAGCTGGCGTGCAATCTCTGTGCCGAGCATTCCTTTACAACCGATTAACCAGATCATCTTAGTCCCCAATCCATTTAGCGTTTATGTCAAAATAATTCTTTCCAGCATCAAAAGCCGGATGCTTTCCATCCTTGTCTGAAAGAAGAGGATTTACTTCCGGTGCCACAGCCTTCCAGTCAATTCCGATTGCAGGGTCATTCCACATAAGACCGCCTTCGCCTTTCGGGTCATAAAAATCAGTGCATTTGTATGTAAAAATGGCCTCGTCAGAAAGAACATAAAAACCGTGCGCAAAGCCTTCAGGGATATAAAACATATTCTGCTTTTCTGCATCAAGGATTACGCCGTAGTACTTTCCGAAGGTTGCGGAACCTTTACGGAGATCAACCGCGACATCATAGACACGGCCTTCAAGAGCACGGACAAGCTTTCCCTGCGGGTGCTGAGTCTGGAAGTGAAGCCCCCGGAGAACGCCCTTCGTTGACTTGGACTGATTATCCTGCACGAACTTCATTGTAAGGCCGGCTGCAAAAAAATCACGCTCGCTGTAAGTTTCAAGAAAATATCCGCGAGCATCACCAAAAATCTTTGGCTGGATTTCATAGAGTCCTTTGATTTCTGTTCCGTCTGCAAGCGTACAGTTTTTAAATTCGAATGCCATTTTTGTTTCCTAAAAATTAGTTTTCTGCGATATACTCAAGGTAACGGCCGTAGTCTGTCTTGTAGCCCTTTGCAAGCTCAAGCATCTGCTCTTTTGAAAGCCAGCCGTTGCGGTATGCGATTTCCTCGATACAGCTTACATACATTCCCTGCCGCTTCTGGATTGTTGCAATAAAATTGCTTGCCTCAAGAAGTCCGTCATAAGTGCCTGTATCAAGCCATGCCATACCTCGGCCAAGAAGCTCTACAGAAAGCTCACCACGGTTCAAATATTCGTTATTAATAGAAGTGATTTCGATTTCGCCGCGGGCAGAAGGCTTTACATTTGCCGCGATATCAACGACCGCATTGCTGTAGAAATAAAGGCCTGGAACCGCGTAATTTGACTTTGGATGAGCAGGCTTTTCTTCGATTCCAAGTACCTTGCCGTCCTTATCAAACTCAACTACACCGTAAGCGGTCGGGTCTTTTACAAAATAACCGAAAATCACGCTTCCCTCGCCTTTTTCAACCTTTTCGCGAGCACGGCGCAAGGTCGAAGTAAAGCTCTGTCCGTAGAAAATATTATCGCCGAGAACGAGGGCAACACTGTCATTACCAATAAAGTCTTTTCCAATAATAAACGCATCTGCAAGTCCGCGAGGCTTATCCTGAACCGCATATTCAAAATGCATTCCGAGCCATGCGCCGTCGCCAAAAAGCTCCTTGAAGCAGCTGATGTCGCGCGGGGTCGAAATAATCAAAACTTCGCGGATTCCTGCCAGCATGAGGCATGAAAGCGGATAATAGACCATCGGCTTGTCATAAAGCGGCAGAATCTGTTTTGAGACTGCCTTTGTGATTGGATAAAGGCGGGTTCCGCTGCCGCCGGCTAAGATAATTCCCTTCATAAAAATCTCCTTAAAAAAGGGGAAAGCCTTCCCCTCGCTCGCACTGCGTTGCTCGCTACCCCTTCTGCGGGGAAATACGCGGTTCAGGCACAGCCTTCACCGAGACTCATCTAAAAACTTGCCTCGCAAGTTTTTTCGCTTCCAGCGACCGATTCCCTACCCGCAACGCCCCGTTTTATCTTCCCTGCTCAGTATAGTTTTTGCTGATCCAGTTCTTGTAATCACCGCTCAAAATGTGGTTAATCCAGTCTGAGTTCTTGAGGTACCATTTTACGGTTTCCTGCAATCCCTCTTCGAAGGTCATCTTGCGCTCCCAGCCGAGCTTTGTCTTGATTTTTGTACAGTCGATTGCATAACGCTTGTCGTGGCCAGGGCGGTCTTTTACATAAGTGATTGTCTTCTCAACATCCTCAACCTTTTTGCCGATTTCTTTTGCAGTCAATTCAATAACTTTGTGAAGCAGCTTGATGTTCTGCCATTCGTTCTCGCCGCCGATGTTGTATTTCTCGCCAGTAACGCCCTTGTTCACGATGAGCCATACAGCGCGGTTGTGGTCCTCAACATAAATCCAGTCGCGGATATTGTCGCCCTTTCCGTATACAGGAAGATTTTTTCCGTCGCGGATGTTTGAAATCATCAATGGAAGAAGTTTTTCCGGGAACTGGTATGGGCCATAGTTGTTTGTACAGTTTGACAAAGTAATTGGAAGTCCGTATGTGTGGAAATAAGCCATTACAATATGGTCAGAAGATGCCTTCGATGAAGAATACGGTGAGCGCGGATCATAAGGAGTGTCCTCGCGGAAGTAGCCAGTCTCGCCAAGGGAACCGTAAACTTCGTCTGTAGAAATATGATGGAAAAGAACATCGTCACGGATTGAGCCGTCTTCTTTCTTCCAGTAGTTTCTTGCGACATCAAGCAATGTGAAAGTTCCCATTACATTTGTCTTCATGAATGCTTCAGGACCGAGGATTGAGCGGTCAACATGGCTTTCTGCCGCAAAGTGAATCACTGTATCAATATCATACTGCTTGAAAATGCGCTCGATATTCGCACGGTCACAGATATCAACCTTCTCAAAGAAATAGCGTTTCCCGCCGAACTTCTCTTCGATGTCCTTCAAAGATTCAAGGTTTCCGGCATAAGTAAGGCAGTCAACATTTACAACGGTGCCGTCAAAGTTTGCGTCATTAAAAAGATTGCCTTCTGCTGAAGAAAGCCCAAAAAGATAATGAATGAAATTCGAACCGATGAATCCGGCTCCACCTGTGATAAGGATGTTGTGAAGTTTACGCATTTTTTCTCCAGTGCAATGGGCACATAAAGCACACATTGCTAATATTTTCAAATATAAATGGTATCATGGAATAAGACTTACGACAACTGTTGCAAAAGTCAGTGAAGAGCAAAAATCCCCTACTCTTCGAGCAAATTCAACAGACTCACTCCACCCTGCGCTGTAAGCCGGGCAAGCTCTTCTTCAGCACACTGTTCTCCGACAACACAAAAAGCATTCGGTTCAATCGGGTCGGATGTAGATTTTTCGATGAATGTGACATCTATCGTCTGGCAGGCGTAGTTGAGTAGGAATTTGATGTAGCTGTTTCCGTAAAGCACGATTTTGTCTTTGCCATCATTCTTTGCGTCAGATACGACTTTGCAGAGAGTTTCGTTATATTTGTTTGCAATTGCAAAGGTCCTTTTGGCAAAATTCTGGCTGCGGGCGGTGAGCTCTGCAATTCCGGCAGGAGTGATTGCATAGGAGAGCTTTCGAAGATTTACATTGGTGAGCATAATCCAGCCGCGTTCTACAAAGCGATTGATTACCGCGTTCATAAGACCGATTGACATCCCGGCCTTTTCCGCAAGTACGCGCTGACTTGCCAATGGCTCTTCCTTTAATGTATCCGCTATATTTTGCAATGTCGCTACATCAGTGTTCATATATTGAATAAAATAGCATAAAACAAAACCTGTGTCAAAATGAGTGCCACTCCCGATATTTTCAATTAGAACAAATCCAGCATGGAATCCAGATAAATTGCCTCACGGACATTCAGCTGATACTCAGGCTTTGTCATATAATATAGAAGAAATTCAAGCACAATCGCACTTCCCAGCCCGCGACCTTCGATTTTGAAGTTAGAAAAGCCCATCGGAGCGTAGGTATCTTGAATGTCCTGGATGCCGATGAAACCGGGGTTTTTCATCGCAAGCGAAAATTTATAGCCTTCTTGCCCGCCCGGAGACTTGCACTCGTGGTCAGGCACATCCTCGCCGAGATTTTTTCTGCTGACATTTTCATAGCAGGCCTTTCGGTCTTTGCATCCGAAATAGCAGCATTCATTGCACAAAAATTCAGTTTTATCCTTCTGTGCCTGGGAAAGTGCGGAAAGGCACTCAAAAGACTTGTTCAACCGGAAATCAGGAACGACGAACCTGAAATCATCGCGGTTCAGCTCAGCCGTAAAATCATTAAAATCAGTAAGCACTTTTGTAGTCGAAGAAACAAGGTAAAGATTCGGGAATTTCTCTTTCAAATACTGGGCAAGCAAATCTGAATGAACGATTACACCATTAGAGGTTTCGAGAATCCCATCCGCCACAGATTTTTTTGAAAACCTTCTGCAAAACTCATTGCACTTCCTATCCGAAAGATGCTCTTCCCTCAAAAGCGAGTTGCTGAAAGTCAGCCGTGCAGAAATTCCGTGCTCATTTACAAGCGCAAGGACAGCTTTTGCATCAGCGTCCCCAAAACCAGCCCTTCCACCGCCCCACAGGCAATCCGCCGGGGCACCGTAAATTGAGCCGATGTCGCACCAATCGTAAAAATATTCCCGATGCTCACGATATAATGGAAGAAAAACTGCATACAAATCATAAAACTCAAAGAGACCGGGAAGATGATAATGAACCGTGTGAGAAAGTGACATCAAATCATTATAGCAATTACGGCAACTGTTTAAAAGCTCAACTTGCGCTGCCAGTTTCGGCCAGCTGTTTCTTCAATTCGATTGTCTGATTCGTCTGCCTCAAAAGACGCTGCGCAAGCATTTTGCTGAGGAAGATGCCGTAATGCGGGTTCTTTCGAATCATAAGAAGAAAATCGGCCTTAGGGATTCGGATGAGACGGCAATCACCGACAGCAAGAATTGTCGCAGTACGGTGGTCATTCAAAAGGAAAGCCATTTCACCAATGAACAAATCGTTTGGAGTAAGGACTGTTGCAAGCTTTTTGTTCGCATAAACGGCAAATCGGCCTGAAATAATAAAGAAAAGGTCGTTGCTGTATTCACCTTCACGGCATACAACTTCCTTATCCTTGTATTCAACGGTCTCAAACTGGGTCATTTTGCCCGGTACCGCTGATGAAGTATTCCGCAAGTTCGCAATTGTAAAAGTAACTTCGTTGCCCTTCTCGTTATAAGTCAATGACTGAACGACACTTTTGCTCAAAGCAATTCCACGGCCATGAAGCATGCAGTCATCAACCTTATTCTTTTCGACGCTCGCACGCCAGTCAAAGCCGTTTCCGTCATCAGTGATAGTGAATTTTGATGCAGTCCGCCCGATATTGTACGAAATCTTTATCCTTCGCTTTGCAAACCTCGGATCTTTGGCCTTTTCCTGAATCAGCTTAATCATGTTGCCGCCCTTGCTGAGCCATTCAGTTTTTGTATCATAATCAATCTCAAGATTTCCATGTTCAAGGGCATTCGTGACAAGCTCACTGAAAGTCATCTGCAGGCTGAAGCGCTCGTCATCAGAAATGCGGTTCGTATTGTACAGATAATTGACAAGGAAGTTCGTATAAAAAAGTGAATCCATCGGATCATTACCAAAGATGAAGGAGCCCGCTTCCTGACCGCCAATTATGTCGCGCATACCTCGGTTGAAAAGGAAACGCTGATTCTGATAAAGAATACGCAAAATTCGCGTAAAATGATTCTGGAAATCACCCACCGTATGAATCGCAAGAATGTTCGGATTTTTTCGATGTTCCAGCTCAACGACCTGATTATGATTATTGCACACCGCAATCACACCGCCGTAATGCAGCCATGTGTCTTCAGCAATGTTCTGAAGAATCTTATTGCAGTCAATATTCTCCGAAGTAAAATCAACAACCTTAATTTCAGGCAATTCATAATCAATATACCGGATGATTTCTTCCGTTGAATCAAAAATATCAGTAGCAAAGAAAGAAGAAAATAATTCGCAGGCATTTTTTACAGTATTTATAACAATTTTATTAGATGATGCAGTTAATATTTTTCTCATAATTTTAAGTATATTAAAAGAATTGATTTTGTTGAATAGGGGGGATTATGGCGCAACATTTCAAGTCCGCTGATAGTTTCCTCAATTCAGTCGTCAATATAAAGCCGTTCTTTTAAATACCCCAGCGCTATTCTCTCCTGTTCAAGCCTGTTTCGCCCTTTGTCAGCCCTTAACTCTGCAAAAAGGGCCTTTTCTTCTTCGGTGAGATTTTCTGGAATGCCTTCTCCTGCAAGACTTTTTCCCTCTGCTCTGAACGAATCAAAAGTATCGAGAGTCTTTTTGTCCATGCAGAAAGATTTTGTATTTGGAAAATATTTTCTGAAATCAGAGAGAATCAAAAATCCGTGCTCGTCCAGGTCGCCGAAATAGAAAACTTCGTGATTTTTGAGCCAGCTGCAGTTTTTTAGCGATGTCACTGAAAATCCGTGTCCCCAGATGCAAAGGGCATTTTCTACAGGAGGAAAAGTCAGGTAGACCATTTCGTTTTCGATGATGAAGATTTTCTGCACATTTTTGAGAATTTCAGATTTATCAAAATGTTCAAAATCTTCAAGAGACAATGAAACTTCAGAAATCGAAAGGTCTTTGACTTTGAGTGCGATTGTTTTATCGAGGGAGCGAAGCCTGACAAAAGAAGGTTTTTCTTTGAGTCCGCAATATTTTTCAAAATCCGACACTTTCACTTCTTCCTGGACATCATCTTTGAGACAGATCAAAAGACTTAGAATCAAAGCCTTGTTGTTTTCAATGAATTTTGTGTGCACGCCAAGGGGAATTTCACGGATATAAAGATTTGAGACTGGATTTTCCAAAAGCCATTTTACGCAAAGGCAGATATTTTCCCAAAAATCCTTTTCATCGTAGAATTCCGTAAGATATGAAACATTTGCAAAAGCCCATCTGCCAAGTAAGTCCGAATTATTTGAAGCCGGGCAAAATTCTTTGAAAATAACCGTGAGTGCATAAGTAAGCCTCTTTGTTTCGGATTTTTTTTCGATAAAAGACAAAAAATCTTCTTCGGTCTCAAAAAGAATCTTGGAAAGCTGGGACTGAGTCCCGTTGTTTCGGGTGCGTTTCTGCTCAAAAACGAGTGAGTAGCCCTTTCCTTTTTTTTGCTTGCTACTTTGAATGAGCGGAAGAAAATCTTTTTCACGCGCAAGAAGGTTATCCGAGGTTTTTCCTTTGTCAGAGCGGATTTCAAGAGGAAAGAATTCTGGAGATTCCGAGATGGCTTCGGAAAGACAGTCAGCCTTTTCAGAAAAGAAAGACTCAATCTTAAACTTAAGAAAATCTCGGAATTTACGCTCGCTCTTTGCTTTCAGTTCAGCAACAGTAATCATAAATCAGCTTTCCTTTTTTTCCCTGGCATACAGGTATCCTATATCAGATTTTCTTCGTTTCGGCGTGAATATAAAATTCTTCGGACTTCCATTACATCGCCAATTACAACATACCAGACTGTATAATTGCCTGCATTTATTCTTCGATAAGGATAAGGCCGTTTTTTCTTTGATGGCCATACGGCAAATGATTCAGGGGACTCAAGTCGTTCAAGAATTGCAGATTCTATTTTTGAAAGGGTATTCTCTGCCGCAATAGGATTCTGCAGATTGTTTTGTATGTAATCGATTATCTCGGATAAATCCTGTTCGGCAATCGGAAGGTAGCGCAATGTGTATTTTTTCATCGGGTAGTCTTTATTTTTGAGCGGAGATTGGAAAATACTTCTTCATGCGAAAGCCTTTTGTCCGATGATTCAGCCTGAAAATCAGCTTCGTCCAGTCGGGCTTCTATATTGTCTGTAAGGCTTTCGTACAAATCAAGGCTCATGACAACCATAGAACCGTAACCGTTTTTTGTGAGAAAAACAGGATGTCGATTTGTTGAAACGATATTTTCTATCTCGGAAAACTTATTCCGTAAGTCTGATACAGGTCTGATTTGCAACATAATGCCGTCTCCTCTTGTCTTTATCATTATATTATCACAATTTTATCATTACGACAACTTTGTTCCGCTTTCCGTTTTCAACTTTCCACTTTCCGCTTGTTATATTCCTGAATCGTCATCGAAAGAAGCCTTGAATCGTTGGTGTTTTTGTTCTCAGTCATGTGAACCGACGAAATGTAGTCCTCGACAATGTTGATTTTGTCCAGTGGCGTTATGACCATGACCTGCAAATCCAGCTGCCTGAAAAGTTTCATGGCATATTCGGAATTCGTGGAGTCGCTCTTACTGAAAGCTTCGTCGATTATTACAAATCTGAATGATTTTTTGCTTTCTTCGTTGATGTTGAACTGATATGAAATTGCCGAGGCAAGAATCGTGTATGTGAGCTTGGCCTTTTCGCCACCGGAAAGACTTGCGCTGTCGGAATAATACTGTTTCTGAACATCGTCTGAGGCATAATTCTCGCTGGCGGCAAATGTGAACCAGTTACGGATATCGAGCACATAATCACGCAGATTCTGATTTTCTTTGAGGGATTCAAGGAAAGACTTTATCTTGCCGAAAAGCTCTTCCTCGTATTCGATGTCCTGCATCTGAATGCGCACAGTGTCAGGAATCGCAGAGTGAAGCTTACGGCTGAATTCATCAATCCGTGTGTCCTTTGCCTTCTCGCATTTGAGCGAAAGATATGTGTCGGGATTATGCTGATAAACGATGCTCTTCAGGTTCTGGTTCAGGTAGCCCACCGCATTCTCAATGTCTTCCCTTGCGTTGTTTATGAACTGATTGAAATTGATGATGTCTTCTTTGACCGAATTGTGCAGAAATTCGTGAAATTGCTTCTGATATTTGGGCAAATCGTCTTTTTTGAGCCTGAGATAAAAATTATTGTAGTCTGGAAGGAATTCTTTTGTAGCACCAAAGGCAGAAAAATCGCTTGACCAGTCTCCGAATTCTTCCCTTAATTTCTGGCTCGGAATGGAAATTTCGCGCATGTATTGTCCGAGATTAAGTTCATAGCCCTGGATGCTTTTTGTTTTCCCCGAGATTTTTCCGTCTAAATCCTGAAGGATGTTCTGCTCGCCGTGGTTCACAGCATCTTCGCTTTCTGCCTTGGTTAGACGCGGGTATTCAAGGCACAAGTCCGAGATTGCTTTTTTGATGACAGATTCAAAATCAGGATGTTCGCTGTATAGCTTCCATTTGTTTTGGTTTTCTTCAAGTTTTTCCGAAACAGTTGAAAGCCTGTCGCGGCATACAGCAAGCTGATTGCTCAATTTTTCCTTGTCCTGCTCAACCAGTCGTTTTTCTTCTTTCTTCTGCTCCAGAAGCGCAAATTTCTCCTGAATATCCTTAGATTTTGCAAGTTTTTGCTTTTCGTCAGTAAGTGAATCGATTTTTTTTGCGACGGAAGCAAAGTCGATTTTTTCAAAAGAGGAAATTTCAAGAAGAGAATTGGCGGCAAGCGTTTTTCTGAAAAGAGAGGCAAGTTTTTCATCAGTTTTTATAATCTGAGCTTTCAGTCTTTCATTCTCGGTTTTCAGTTCATCAAACTTGCTGCTCAAAATCTTTCGTTTCTGAGTGTTGTCCCAGCCAAGTACGGGTGTGAAATTCTGTCTTACTTCTTTCCTGTCGTCTTTTTCGTGACGGATTCCGTTTTTAATCAGGCCTGATTTTGTGAGAGCCTTGTCGGCCCTGGAGATTTCCTGAATGTCGTCTGTACAACGGTAATCAAACTTTTGCCGGATGTAATTCTCAATCCATTCTGAAAGTTCATGGTTCTTTTTGGCCTCAACTTTCCCCGGAAGAGAATCTGAATCAAAGGAAGGCCCGCCAAGGGTAAAATTATCGTTTTCTGAGGCCCGGAGATAAACGACACGTCCGCCCATGTCGTGATTTTTGACATAATCTGTGACACGCTTGTAAAATTCTTCCTTTACGAGAATCGTGAGTGCAAAATTGTGAAGGAGCCGCTCAATCGCGTAATTCCATTCTTCCTCGCCCTTTTTTACCTGAAGAAGCTCGCCCGCAAAAGGAAGCTCGCTTTCCGTGATTTTTAGATGAGCACAAATCTCCTGGCGAATTTGGATGTTTTTTTCAGGAATGTTTGAATTGCGTTTTCCTAGAGAAAGAAGCTCAGTTTCGATATTTTTGAGTGAATCTTCATTTTCTTTGCGGTTGATTGAAATTTCAGTCTTTTTTTCATCAAGAGAATTCTTTTCTTCGCCCATCTTTTGAGTGAGGGACTGCATTTCAAGAAGATTTTTCTCGAATTCTTTTTGATTTACAGGAAGGTTCAAAGAAAGAAGACTTGCCTTCTCCGAATATTTTTCTGACTCGCTTTTACGCCTGTTTTTTTCTTCGCCAAGATTTCTGATTTCGCTTTCAATCTGGGAGATTCGTCTGGCTGAGTCGCTTGAATCAATGTCAGCCTGCAAGGTTCTGATTGCTTCTTCAAGAATCTGGCTTTCCTTTGTTTTCTGCTCTCTGCTTTCTTCAAGGGAATCGATTTCTCTTTTGAGCTCCCCGCTTTTTTTGTTGAGGATTTCAAGATTCCGCTCAGTTTTCCAGGGAATTATTGCCTCACGAAGTTTGGTCAGCCGTTCTTTTTCAAAGGCTGCCTCTTCAAGCTTTTTCCCTGTCTGGATTATGGGCTCAAGCATTTCAATCTGCTTCTGAGTCTTTAAAATTGTCCTTTCGCTTTGAAGAAGATTTTCGTAATTCATCTCAAGTTTCTGGAATTCAAGATCAGCGTCGGCTTTTTCGAGCATATTCTCGCGGATAAACTCTGTGAGATTTCCAAGAACCTTAAGGCCTACAATCTGCGAAAAAAGTTTGAGAGCCTTGTCGCTCCGAAATCCAAGAATCTGAGAGAAAGCGGCCTTGTATTTTTCAAAAGATTCATAGAAAACCGTTTTAGCTGAATTAATAAGAAGCCTCTTCCATTTACCGCCACGGTCAATTTTGGAGCCGGAAGCCGAAAGAATTTCCATAATGTTTTCGATTGAGAGGCGACTTTCGGTTAAGGCGAAAATCCGCTGCAAATCAGAGCCTGAAAAATAGCGTACCTGCAAAAGACTTAAGGTGCGGCCTGTCTTCTGATCGAAAAAGCAGCCGTTTAAAATTGAAATTACATCGTCTTTTTTGCGAAGGTATTGGGTTGAATTCGCCGAATCCTGATTCTGAATGTTTCCGTAAGCCCCAAGAACATAAGATTCCTCGCTGCGGTCTTTCTTTTTGGTCGAGCCGGAAGACTGATTGTAAAAGCGAAGGGAATTCGGAACAATCAGAGTCGTAAGTGCATCGACAAGAGTAGTTTTCCCGGAACCGTTCACGCCCGTAAGCAAAGTGGACTTACTTTCCGCGTTCAGAGTGTAGACCTGAGAGTCAAACAAGCCCCAGTTAAGAATCTGAAAGAATTCAAGATGAAAGCCGGGAAGTTCTTCGGATTGAAAAAGGTCAGCGGCAAAGTTGGGGGCGGAATCTTTATTCATAAGATGATTTTATAGGAATAAATGGAATTTTGCTAGTGGAAGCAAATGACAAGCAAGTTACGAGCAAGTTAGATTCGGGAGTAAGTCCTGTTCTTGTTCGCACCATTGGCAACAATCTTACCTTCTTCAACAAGTTCAGAAAGATAATCTTTTGTACGAGATTGCTTTAGGCCAATATATAAAGCAATATCCTGTGAGCGAGCCTCTAGATTTTCTTTCAGATATTCAAGTATTTTATCTTTGTAATTTATCGCCGATTTCTCGGATTTATCGCCGATTTTATCGCCGATGTCTGCATTTATCGCCGATGTCTTGGCTTTATCGCTGGATTTATCGCTTGAACTTTCATTTATCGCTTGAAGTTCTCCGTTATCGCTTGCTTCCTCATCAAGAGCGACATATTCCGAAATATCAAGCGTCGTCGTCACACGAGACGGATTTGAAGTCTGCTCGTATAAAGGCTTGCTTTTGAAGTTTTCTTCCCAGATA
This sequence comes from uncultured Treponema sp., assembly GCF_946187725.1. Lineage (GTDB taxonomy): Bacteria > Spirochaetota > Spirochaetia > Treponematales > Treponemataceae > Treponema_D. Next base: position 1,621 of record NZ_CAMHSK010000039.1, on the reverse strand, counting down.
GAAACAATCCCCGGAATACCACTTCCCGCCCGCTCGCCAATATCAATCATAGAGAACATTTTGAGAATTGTAGCGTTTCGTGGGTCGGAAGTTCCGCCGTCAAAGGCATCTTGAAGAGGAATACGGAATGAACCGGGATTTTCAAAAACAAATTTCTCCAGATATTTTTGAATCACGATTCCCTGTCTGCCGTAATAATCGGCATTTACGAGAGTATTCACCAGGGCTTCACGGACAGCTTTATGAACAGGCGTATCATCAACTCTAAAAATGCCATCAAGCTTGAACGGGCGTTTTATGTCTGAAGTCAGCTTGGTCGCAGCCTTGAAGAAAAAGTCAAAAATATTTCCGCTCCATTCGCCGGAACTTGAAACAACTCTGTCTGCCCAACGGATTTTTAAATATTTTCCGAACGCAGTTCTGGAAGTTTTCCGCTACTCTAATTACCTTTTACATGTTGTTCTGGATGATAATAATTCCAAAGTTCAATTAAATAATCTCTGTTATTTTGATTAGAAAGCCATTGTGTTATGATTTTATCATCAGCTGGTAATGCTGGTTTGCCTTTATGTTGTGCAAAATCTTTAAAATAAACTACAACATCTGTTCCTGAATTATTTGAAATATGAAAATGTGGCTCATTATGATGCTCTTCGGCACTACGAACTTCAATTTTCAAATCACTATCAGGAAGAGTTAATGAATTAGACAGCTCATAAACCTTACATTCATTTAAGTTTTCAAGTAACTGTCGCTTTTCAGAAGCGTTGTATACAATTTCTTCTTTATCTGCAATTGTGACAGCGATTTTAGCAGAATCAAAGTCAGCATCTTTATAACTAAGAAGAATTCCATTCCTAAAGAAAGCTTCTGTCTGACAATCTACATCTATACCTTTAGGAGTTTGTGGTGAATCATTCCAATATGGTTCATCAGCAAATAGCTGTACCAATTTTGATTTTAAAAGCTGCAGCTCTGGATATCCATTAGACTTGTACAATATATCCTGAAATGTAAGTTGATTTGTTATCTTGCTTCTATATGTTTCATAACTTTTTAAAACATCATATTGCTGTCTTTCACAAAATATTAAGCAGGGTAAAATGAATTCCGAAGTAGAATCACAAAAATGAAAAATATCAGAAAACTGACCTCTGAGTGAATAATCATTTAGAATTATCTGCATTTATAGTCCCAGCATTTTATTCAAGTCTAAGTCAAACTGATCAAACAAATCTTTCTGAGGATTATTAATTCTGCCTTTTTTACCAATTAAAATCTCTTCGCACTGAGTTTCTTTTCCATTAGGTTTATAAATAAAATTCATAACGATTGATTTTGGGTCGAAAGTATTGCTTGCAATACCAGCACGAATACCATTAAAAAAATGGTCACTATGCGTTTCGATAATTACTTGCCTGTCTGCTTGAGAAATAAAATACAAGAATTCAACAAGTCGTGCTTGTGCTGATGGATGTAAATGTATTTCTGGATTTTCAATTACCAAGGTAGATTTTTCTTGAGAACCAAGACACATAATCAAAATAGAAGCGAGATAACTAAGTCCAGAACCTACATTCATGGGATTTCTGTAAATCTGTTCGTTTCCCATAGAATAAAG
>NZ_CAMHSK010000038.1 GCF_946187725.1 uncultured Treponema sp. | reverse complement strand
TCGTTGTTATCGGTGCTCAGTGGGGCGACGAAGGAAAAGGAAAGATTGTTGATTATCTTGCAGAAGACGCAAAATATGTCGTGCGATATGCCGGCGGTCCAAATGCAGGTCACACAATCGTTGTAGACGGAAAGCAGTTTGCACTTCATCAGGTTCCGTCTGGAATTTTGTATCCGAACAAATCAGTTTTCCTTGGTGCCGGCATGGTAATCGACCCGGAGGCACTTTTTAACGAGCTTCAGATGCTCAAAGACAACGGAATTGACTGGGAAGGCCGCGTTTTCATTTCTGACCGTGCGCACATTATTCTTCCTGGCTACCGACAGATGGATAAAGACCGCGATGCTTCACGCAAACGCCCAATCGGTACAACTGGCCGTGGAATCGGTATCGCATATTCAGAAAAAGCACACCGCGACGGTCTCCGCCTCGCAGATTTGGACTGGCCAGAGAAAATGGCTGAGTTTGATGGCGAAAACCTCGCTTACCTCAACAAATACAAAGACAAGCTCATCGAAATGCGCGTTGATTTGACTTCAAAGATGTTCGAATATCGCAACGAAAACATCCTTTTTGAAGGTGCACAGGGTGCAATGCTCGACATCGATTCTGGAACATATCCGTATGTTTCTTCTGGAGCTTCTTGCTCGGCTGGTGCTGCAACTGGTTGTGGAATCGGCCCAAAAGACCTGGACAAAATCCTCGGCGTTTTCAAAGCATATCAGACACGAGTTGGAAACGGCCCGATGCCAACAGAATTCAATAACGAAAGCGAAGGCGAGCTTTGTGAATATGTCCGCAAAACTGGCCGTGAATATGGCGTAACAACTGGTCGTGCCCGCCGATGTGGTTATCTTGACCTTGTAGCACTCCGCTATGCTTGTATCACAAACTCAATCGATTCACTCGTTCTTACACACCTCGACATTTACGATACATTTGATGAAATTGAAGCATGTATCGCATACGAAATTGACGGCAAAATCGTTACAGACTTCCCGGCAAGCGTTCCAGCAATGGAAAAGGCAAAGCCAGTCCTCAAAAAGTTCGGTGGATGGAAGGCAAGCCTCAAAGAATGCCGTTCTTATGAAGATTTGCCAAAAAATGCACGCGAGTATGTTGAGTTCATCGAAGACTACTGCAAAACTCCGGTCGGAATTATTTCAGTAGGTTACGAGCGAGACGAAACTTTCATCCGAGAGAATCCTTGGAAAAAATAAGTCTAATAAATTGACCGTACAACGCACCTCAAATTGGGGTGCGTATTTTTTGCCTTCCTCGATAAAAGGGGAGTTAGCTTTCTGAAAACCAGTCTAAAAAGGCTAGTGTGCTGCAATCTTTTAGAGCGGCAAAATCTTTGGTGTTCCGCGTGACCAAAATCATTCCGTTTGAGATAGCCGTGGAAGCGATTTTTAAGTCGGAATCTGGCATTGGAGTGCCGTTTTGTTCAAGTCTTACTTTTAAATCGGTGTAAATCCATGCACAATTTGAGTCAAAAGGTAAAATCTCAAAGAATCCCTGAATCTGATTCAAAAGAAAATCTTCGAGCCGTTCTTTTCTGACTCCTTCTGGCAAGCGTTTTACCCCATGCAAAGATTCTGACCATGCGACAACCGGAATCGCAGATCTTTTTTGATTTTGGATGACTTTTTGGACTACCTCTTCGTTTGGATTTGGTTTTGCGAGTTCTGAATAAATGTTCGTGTCGAGAAGATAGATAGGCTTCATTTTTTCTTTCCCTCGCTCCAAAGCTCTGAAATTTTCGAGATTTCTTCTGCCCGACTAAGATTTTCGACTTTGCGTTCAGCATTGAAAATCTTTTCTATTTCAGAATTTGAAAATTCCGAGTTTGAAAGAACCGAAGCTGATTTTGCCCGCCATGCTATCAGACTTTCGGCAAAAGCGGTATTTTGATTGGCTTCATTAAAACTACTCACCGAAGCCAGAATCGCAACAGCTTTACCATGTCGAGAAATTTGCACTGGTTCGCCGTTTTCGACAAGATGAAGGAGATGAGTAAAACCGTTTTTAGCCTCTTTAACCGCCACACTATTCATTTTGAACCTCAACATAATGATAATATTAAGTGGCTACTTTGTCAAATTTGTAGCTAAAAATATTGAATTGTGAAGACTTAGGAGAAATCCGAAAAGGCTTATTCCAAATGCAATAATTATTCCTATTAATAATTAAAAGAGGTATCTGAGCAGGGCTAATACAACTGTTGCTCATTGTAAGTCCCCGGTTCCTATGCCTATTTTTCTACGCCCATTACCAAACAAACTTCTTTCTATTATAATGTCTTCATGCCTCGTGCCAGACTAATTTCTTTCCTTGCTGCTTTGTGCCTTTTTCTCTCTGCAATTGAAAATGCGATTCCTAAGCCATTGCCTTTTCTACGGCTTGGACTTGCAAACTTACCGATTCTTCTTGCGTTGTTTTTGCTTAATCGGAGGGAAGTTTTTTCGCTTGTGCTGTTTAAGGTGCTCGCTCAAGGTGTGATTTCAGGAACGCTTTTTTCTTATATTTTTTTGTTTTCGGCTGGCGGGTCTTTTTCTTCGGCGATCGCAATGATGGGGATTTATGAGGTTTTTGGAAAGAGGGATGCAAGAAAATTGACTACCAAACGAAAGTTATATTGTGCGTCTGCTGTCGGAATAAGTCTTTTCGGTTCTCTTGCAAGCACTTGTACCCAGCTGCTTTTGGCTAAATTTTTTCTTTTTGGTTCAAATACTAAATATGTTGCACCGATTTTGCTGATTTCAGGTTTACTCACAGGGCTTTTGCTTGGTATTTTCGCGGAGCTTTTTATTCAGAAATCTAAGTGGTTTAACGAGTGCTTGAAGATGGTTGCAGACTTTTCAACCGATATGGAGAAAACTGATGAAATCTGAAATAATTTTGACTGCTGTAATCTGGTTATTTGTGCTGATTTTTTTCGTTCTTGCCTGCATAAAATGCCGTCGAGTGCGAGTCGTACCGTCAATTCTTATCATTCTTTCAATCACTTTTTTCGCACTTTTGTCTCCGTCTGGGGAAGTTCTACTATCATTCGGTAGTTTTAGAGTCACTTTGGATTCACTTTTGCTTGGATTACGCCGAAGTGGTATTCTTGTTGGCATGGTTTTTCTTTCCAGGCTGATAATGCCTTCAGGAGCAAATGCTTCTAAAATTGCCCGATTTGGAACAATTGGGGAAAAGTTAAGGGATGTTTTTTACTGGTTTAATTTACTCACTGCAGAAAAAATATCTTTAAAACACGGGCATATTATCGAATCTATTGATGAGCGATTGCTAGAAATCTGGAGAACAGATAAATAGAGTGCTCGGAAAGTGAGGTTGCCTTGCGACAATGTTTTACGAACAGGTCTAATACTTTTTTCTCGTAACAATTAATAATTATCTTTATTTTTAAATACAAGGAGAATTTATTTGTGAAAAAAATTTTATATTTTTCGCTTGGTTTATTTTTTTCGATTTCAGGTCTATATTCTCAATCGGTTTCGCCTGACTTGCTCGAAAAAATAAAAAGCTCTGGTGAATTGCAGAATGTCTTCTTAAATGATGACAAAATTAATTTATCATTGGTTCCCAAAACGGAGCTTTCATCTCAAGCACTTACTCATTGGAACAATTCTGATAAACCGCGTCTTACGACTGAAAAACTCTTCTATTTGGACAAGAAAGATTTGAAATCAGATGGAACTTTTTCTGAAGATTCTTCGTCTTTTTCAATCGATAAGGTTTCAAAAGTAATTCGCTCGATTTCAACTATGAAGGGCACGGAGTATTATTCAAATCGGCATAAAAAGTGGGAAACGCTTTATCATGATGCCTATCTGGTAAAATCTCCAGACGAAAGAGTCATAATTCCTGATGATACGCAAGGTTCAGCTGATGGTAAAACGCTCTATTGTATGCAGGACGATAATTCATTTGGGAAATGTTGGTACGAGTTAACTTACAGCCAGCGTGAAAATGAAGTAAGCGTCTGCTTTGACAATTTTGAGCCGCTGAAGTTCGGTTTTATTACTGCGGCAAAAGCTCATAATGTAAAAATAAATCTTGTTGTAGTTGATGAAGGCGACCATTTTCTTGTTTATCTAATGGTTCAGGCTAATTATCCTCGAATCGCTATGCTTGAAGAAAAAATGTTAGATTCTTTTAATGCGCGGGTGGATTCTATTTATAAATGGTTTGTTAAAGAAATGGGGGCTGCCCGCTAACGCGTGCCGGCTGTTCCGCACTTCGCTAACGCTCATAGCGCGATGCTTCGCATCGGCTACTTCGGTGCTACATAGCCTAGCCCGTTGTTTCCTATAGAAAAATCTGTATAAAAATGATATATTTTCAAATCTCGAAATTAGGAGAACAAAATGAAAAAAACAATATTTGCAGCAATCTTCGGTTTGCTGGCAATATCTTTTGGAGGATGTAAACCCATGGACAAAGAATTAAATGCAATAAAGGGTAAAGATGGTGTATTTGCAATTATGGAAACAAGCAAAGGTTCTATTGTGCTTGAACTTTTTTACAAACAGACACCGCTTACTGTAACAAACTTTGTTGGTCTTGCAGAAGGCACTCTTGATGCTACAAAAGGCAAACATTTTTACGATGGTCTTACTTTCCATCGTGTTATTGCTGATTTCATGATTCAGGGTGGTGATCCAGAAGGTTCTGGTCGTGGCGGTCCTGGATACAGATTTGCTGATGAATTTGATCCAAGCTTGAATTTTGATAAACCAGGATATCTTGCTATGGCAAATGCTGGTCCAGGAACAAATGGAAGCCAGTTCTTTATCACTCATGTTCCAACAGAATGGCTCAACCAGAAACACACAATTTTTGGTCAGGTTGTAAATGAGGATAGCCAGAAAGTTGTAAACGCTGTTCAGCAGGGCGATAAAATTGAAAAAATAACAATCATCCGACAAGGGGATGAAGCGAAGAAATTTACAGCAACACAGGCTGATTTTGATAAACATGCTTCAGAAGCAAAGGCAAAGGCCGCAGAAAGAGCAAAGGCTGCCGCTGCTGCAAAAATTAAAGAGGTTGAAGAAAAATTCCCTGGATTCAACAAAGATCCAAACGGCATTTATTATAAAACAACAAAAGATGGTTCTGGCGAGAAAATCGGCGGAAAGCGTGCAGTTGCAGTTGAGTACAAAGGTTACTTTGTAAATGGTCAGGTTTTCGATCAGTCTAAAGGTCGTGGCCCGCTTGAATTCACAACTGCTGGCGGTCAGATGATTCCTGGATTTGATGTCATGGTTCAGGATATGAAACTTGGTGAAAAGAGGACAATCGTTCTTCCTCCGAGTCAGGCTTACGGTGAAAATGGTATTCCTGGGGTAATTCCTGGTGGTGCTTATCTTGCATTTGATATTGAACTGACAAAAGTAAAAAAATAATCAAAATCTAAAATCACTAAGCATCGGTTTTTGCCGGTGCTTTTTTTATGTTCTTTACATCGATTGCCAGAAAATCAAAATAAAGTGTTCTGAAAAAAATTGGAAGTGTAAAGAATAAATGAATCAGCGGAATTTCATGAACAGTAATTGATAGAATCAGCATATAAATAAAAGCAAAAAATGAAACTAACGACCAATAGGAAATTTGTAATCTTCTTCTTTTCACTGGTTTGAAAATTCTAAAGGCAGCCAGCAGATGCAAGGGAAACAAAAACAAGAATTGCAAATTGTTTCTAAAAAGCGTCTGTTCAGAAAACACATCAAGAAATACAATTACCAATCCAGAAAAACCTGTGATGAACAAAATCAAAAAATCAAAAATTTGTACAGTTTTGTAAATTGAAATGACATATAGCTTATCAAAAAAATAAACCAATACTTGGTAAAGTGTTGTTAAAAAAACAATACCCGTAATAATTGTTAAAACAATAAGAAGTGACAATTTTTCTTTTTCGAAGAAGTTTGCTTGTTCCCGCTCATTAAAATCCATAGTTCTTTTATCGCTCATCATAATATATGAATCTTCAATATGGTGTAGCCGGATTTTGTGTTCCCAAATCTCAGAGAATGAATAACGCTCGGTAGTGTCTTTTCCTACCATTCGATAGCAGTCATGAAGAATTTGTGAAATATGTGTTTCCGAATTATTAGCCAAAATATCAAAATCATATTCATAATCAGGGAGTGCATTATGAACTGTGCGCAAAAATGAATATATGTAAGCGACTTCGTTGGGAGAAAGCTGTAAAATTAATTCCGTTAAACTAGTATTGCTTTTTTGTGCGTACTCAAGATAAAAGGTTAAAAATGGCTTACTTATAATTTTTGCTTTCTTTTCTTTTAAAATGAATTTTAGAACAAAGAAAGTGTCATCAAAATTATCAAAGTGTTCAAAATCAATTACCTGATCAAATTCTGTTTCTTTGTCATAAATCCTAAGGCAGTTTTTTGAAAAGAGAGAATGTGCTAAATCTGTATAATTAATTGCTAAAATTGAGATACTAGCCTTGTCTGAAAGCTTTTCCGGAAACTTATATGCGTGAAGAGAAATTTGAGGTATCAATAGAAAAAAAACTGTGAGAAAAAATCTCTGAATCGAAGAAGCTTTTTTGCTTGTAAAAAACATTTTACGATTACGGGCTGTGCTAAACACCAATTTTAAATATCCTCTCTATTTTATGCTAAAATCACTTATCTTGCTAGCAGACTTTTTCGAAAAGTTAAATTATTTATAGACGGCCTATATACCGAAACGGAATAGGATGATAATCTATGATAAAATGAAATCTCTTATCTGTACGACGCTTTTAGTTGAAACTTCTCCGCAGGGACTGCCCTTGGGGGCCGCATGTATTGCCAGTGCTGTAAAAGCCGATTCCCGCACAAACAAAAAAATTTCAGTTGAGCTTGTAGATTTTTCGCTCGAAGAGCAGGATATTTGTCTTGCACGAAAAAATGGCGGTGATGATAAGGTCGCGTCGCTGATTGCTAATCGTCTTTCACAGAATAAGCCTGATTTTCTTGCTTTCAGTGTGTATGTTTGGAACCGAGTGATTCTTGAAAAAACTTGCCTTGAATTAAAGCAAATTCTGCCTGAGTGTGTGTGCATTGCCGGTGGTCCTGAAGTTACGGCAAATCCGTTTTCATTTAACAGTTTTGATTTTATGATTGCAGGTCAGGGTGAGCGGGCAATGGTGGAACTGCTGGAACAATTGCTTTGTCATCCTGAAAGCCAAAAATGTGAAATTCAAGGCGTTTATGCACGAGATTCATCCTTGAGTTGTGATGCTCGCACTGAAATCATTCGGGCGTGTCCGTTGCCTCCTGATGTAACGGTTTCTCCATATCTTGACGGAACTCTTAATCCTGCAAAATACGGCGGTGCGCTTTGGGAACTTGCACGAGGCTGTCCGTTCAAGTGTTCTTATTGTTACGAGTCAAAAGGCGAAAAAAAAATCGCTTATTTTCCAATAGAGCGTCTGGAAAAAGAAATTGAACTTTTTGCGAAAAAAAATATCTCTCAGGTCTTTGTGCTTGATCCAACTTATAATGCAAGTAAAGAGCGTGCAATAAAAATGCTCAAAATTATCGAAAAAAAGGCACCGGGCATGTTTTTCTATTTTGAAGCGCGTGCAGAATTCATTGACCGTGAGCTTGCTCGTGCTTTCGCGCGTATTCCGTGCTGCCTCCAAATCGGCTTGCAGAGTGCTAATCCAGATGTTTTGAAAAATGTTAACCGTACGCTCGAAAAAAAGCGATTCATAAAGAATATCGGATTTTTGAATGAAGAAGGCGTAATATTCGGCTTTGACCTTATTTATGGCTTGCCGGGCGATAATTTTAATGGATTTTGTGAAAGCATTGATTTTGCGCTTTCTTTATATCCTAATAATCTCGAACTGTTTTGTCTGAGTGTTCTTCCTGGAACGGATTTGCATGATGCGGCAAAAGGCTTTGGCTTGGAATGGGAGCAAACGCCGCCGTATCATGTTTTGAAAACTCCGCAGTTTAATGAAAAAGACCTGGCTCGCGCTGAAAAACTTGCTCAGGCGACAAATCTTTTCTATACAAAAGGGCGTGCTGTTGCCTGGTTCAATCCACTGCTCTATGTTTTGCGTGAAAAACCGAGCGTTTTTTTGAAAAAATTTGCAGATTGGCTGGATGAAAAATTAACTCACAATCTTCTTTCTCTGACAGATATGCAAATCGAAGAATTTCAGCTTGATTTTGTCCGTAAGAGTTTTCATGAAAAGCATTTGGATCGTTGTTATCCTGCTGCAGAAGATTTAATCAAAATGCACGGTGCTTTGGGGCGCTGTACTTATGATGGTTCTGAATCAAATTTCACTACAAATTATCATCCTGATGATGTAATGAGTGAATACGGAACGGACATTGAATTTTTTACAGAAAATTGCGGAAAGCAGAAATGCCGCGTAAAAGTCTTTTTGGGAAAGAATGGGGCTGATTGGCGGGTAGTGTAAGAAAGTCTAAAAGTCGCTAAAAAGTCATTCCCAGTGCGGCAGAGAATTTCCAGTAATCTTGAGTTACATTGTAAGTTAATCCCAAGGCAATTGCCGGAAAAGCGATTTTTGCCAGATAGAATTTAGCCCCGCCGTTTGGACCGTGAATGAATTTGTAATCATCGTCCGGCTCACGAGGATTGAAATCCTGTGTGTAAAGAATCTGATAGTCACTGTAAAGTGAAATCATGCCCCAGCTGAATTTTTTGATAGCGAGTTCCAGACCTGCATTACCGCCGATTAAATGTTCCGTGCTGAAATGGCTTGAAAGAAGGGAAACTGAAGCGGCATCCTGACCTTTATATGCCGAAATGTGATTGTTAATTCCGTAATACCCTGAATATTTTTGATACATTCTGAGTCTTGGTGTGAAAATTGAATGTTGTTCACTGATTGCAAACGAAAATCCCATCGGGTATTGGAAATCTTTGTTGTCTGAATTTGTGAATCCGAAGTCTGCTGAAAGGGATGCTGAATTTGTTGACATAAAAATGCCGTTCCAGTCTGATTTTGAATAACTTATTCCCGGAGAAATTGTGAATGATTTTATTGATTCGGGTGAAAGTCCCTGAAATTCCTGCACATCACTGTTTTCATGAGAATTTACTCGGAATCCGCTGGAAATCGTGAGATTTTCATGCAATTTTTCGCTAACCGTGATTCCTAAACTGTAGCAGTTGTCATCGTGTTTTAAAACAGTGTCGTTTTCAAAATTCGTGTATTCTGGACTGCTGAACGAACCTGAAGCAAAAACTGAAAATCCAGGAACCCTGGAGTCTCTTTGAGCTTTTACGAAGGATGCGAACGCTGTTTTTCCAGTGCTCGCATAAAATCCACCCAAGACGAACATATCTTTTTGACCGAACGCATTTGTGTCCATTACAACTCCGCCTGCGACAATGCTGGAGCTTGTGTATATTGCAAAAGGCACCGGAAAGAAAGTGATTTTTTCTTTAACAGAAATGTTTATTTGAGCTTCGCTGTCTGAAATCTGTTCTGTGCTGATATTGATGTCGGTGAAAATGCCTTCCAATTGGATTTGCGTTTCAAGTTCGTGCATATCCGTTTCAGCGAGGGTGTTTCCGATGAATTTTTTTACGCGTGACTGGATGTAGGAATTGCGCGTTTTTTTAAGGCCGATAAAATTGATTTTTGTGACGGTAAGATTTTGATTGATTGAGTTATTTAAAGTTTCTGATTCTGATTCATTTTTGTCAGCGAATTCTTCGTTAAGAATCTGAGTTTCGGTAATTTCTGCCTGTTTCTGGGAAGCACTGATTTCTGCATTGTCATTTGCAAGCTGGGCATTTGATTTTGGTTCTGCCGTCTGCGTAAATGCTGAAACTGAAAAAAGTACGAAAGCGGCAAGAAAAAGATTTTTTTTCATATTAGAAAAGTATATTCGAATCCAATGATTTTCTCAATGGAACTATGTTGAATGAAAAATGACTTGCACAAAAAAATATAAATCAATATACTCACTACAACGATTTCGTAAAACAGGCGAGGAGGTCTTTGAATGAAATTCGGACATTTTGATGACAAGAACCGTGAGTATGTAATTGAAACACCGCGTACACCTTATCCGTGGATTAATTATCTTGGAAGTGAAAAATTCTTCTCTTTGATTTCTAACACAAGTGGCGGTTATTCATTCTATACAGACGCTCGCTTGCGTCGTCTTACCCGTTACCGCTACAACGATATGCCGCTTGATAACAACGGCCACTACTTCTTCATTAAAGATGGAGACACAATCTGGAACCCTGGCTGGCAGCCAACTCAGACTCCGCTTGATTCTTACGAGTGCCATCACGGATTCGGCTATTCAAAATTCATTTCTAAAAAGAATGATTTGAAGGCTGAGGCAGTTTACTTTGTTCCAAATACAGAAAATGCCGAAGTAGAAATGCTTACCCTCAAAAACGAAGGTAAATCAGACAAGACAATCAGCCTGGTTTCTTTTGTTGAATGGTGTCTCTACAACGCATCTGACGACTGCCAGAACTTCCAGAGAAACTTCTCTACTGGTGAAGTTGAAATTGAAGGCAGCGCAATCTACCACAAGACAGAATACCGCGAACGCCGCAATCACTTTACTTTCTACTGGTGTAACCAGAAAATCGACGGTTTTGATACAGACCGCGAAACCTTCCTTGGACTTTACAATCCTATTTCTGCACCAAAAACTGTTGTTGAAGGAAAATCAGGAAATTCAGTTGCAGACGGATGGTCTCCAATTGCTTCTCACCGCGTAAATCTGACTTTGAAAGCCGGTGAAGAAAAAACTTTGATTTTCGTTCTCGGCTACATCGAAATGGATAACGACAAGAAATTCCTTTCTGAAGCAGACAAAAAGAAGGCTCTGGATGCAGGACTTCTGCGCACAAACACAGCTTCAGGCGTAATCAACAAGGAAAAGGCTTACGAGCTTCAGAAGAAGTTTGATACAAAAGAGAAGGTTGAAAAAGAACTTGTCGCTCTTAAAGCATTCTGGGATGAAACTTTGAGCCACTTCTCTATCAAAACTGGTGACGAAAAACTTGACCGTATGGCAGTATGGAACCAGTACCAGTGTGTTGTAACTTACAACTTTGCCCGCTCTGCTTCTTACTTTGAATCAGGAATCGGTCGTGGTCTTGGCTTCCGCGATACTTCTCAGGATATGCTTGGTGCTGCTCATCAGCTTCCTGCAAGCCGCATCCGCGAACGCCTTTACGACGTTGCCGCAACTCAGTTTGAAGACGGTTCTGCTTACCACCAGTTCCAGCCTCTTACAAAACGCGGAAACGCTGATATCGGATCTAACTTCAATGATGACCCTCTCTGGCTCGTTCTTGGTGTTGGTAACTACATCCGCGAAACTGGCAACGTTGACTTCCTTAAGGTTGATGTTCCATTTGATAACTCAGAAACAAACAAAGCTACAATGTTCGAGCACCTTCGCCGTTCATACAACTACATCCCTAACCACATGGGACCACACGGTTTGCCACTTATCGGCCGTGCTGACTGGAACGACTGCTTGAACCTTAACTGTTTCTCTACAAACCCTAACGATTCATTCCAGACTTGTACAAACAAGGAAGGAAAGAACGCTGAATCAGTTATGATTGCCCAGATGTTCGTATTTGTTACACCTGACTATGTTCAGATGTGCCGTCTTATGGGTGATGAAGCTGAAGCTAAACGCGCAGAAGAGCTTTGCAAGAAGATGGAAGATGCTATCTGTACTGCAGGCTGGGACGGAGAATGGTATGTTCGCGCTTATGATGATGCCGGTCACAAAATCGGTTCTAAGGAATGCGAAAACGGTAAAATCTTCATTGAAAGCCAGGGCTTTGGTACAATGGCAAAAATCGGTAAAGATAAAGGCTATCCGGAAAAATCTCTGGACAGCGTAAAGAAATACCTTGATTCTAAATACGGAATCTGTATCCTCTGGCCGGCTTACCAGGAATACCACGTTGAACTTGGTGAAGTTTCTTCTTATCCACCTGGATACAAAGAGAATGGCGGTATCTTCTGTCATAATAATCCTTGGGTTGTAATTGGTGAAGTTGTAAACGGCCGCCCGCAGGATGCCTGGGAACACTACACAAAGATTGGTCCAGCATGGGTTGAAGAAAAATGGTCTGATATCCACCGCACAGAGCCTTATGTTTACAGCCAGATGGTTGCAGGACAGGAAGCTCGCCGCGAAGGTGAAGCAAAGAACAGCTGGCTTACAGGAACGGCTGCATGGAACTTTGTAGCACTTTCACAGTACATCTGCGGTTTGCGCCCACAGCACGCTGGTCTTGAAATTGAACCACGCCTGCCAGAACACGTTAAGAACGCAGAGCTCACTCGTAAGTTCCGCGGGGTAACATATCACATCACTGTAGAAAACAAGAAGAACACAGGAGCTGTTTCGCTTGAAGTAAAGGGCGGAAAGGCAAATGGTCTGATTGTTTCAGCAGATGCTGGTGTAAAAGAAGTTTTTGTTAAGGCAGTAGTTGCTTAAAACGGGGCGTTGCGGGGTGCGGTTCAGGCATAGCCTTCACCGAGACTCGTCTACAAACTCGTCTCACGAGGTTGTTCGCCTGATGGCGACCGACTCACTACCCGCAGAAGGGGTAGCGTAAAAGCAACGCTTTGGAGCGAGGGGAAGGCTTTCCCCTTTGCTTTTCTACATATTTTTGCTTGTAGAGAATATCTTCTTAACGAAGGCCTTGAACTGGTTGCCACGGTCGAACTCGTTTTTGAACATTCCGAAGCTTGTTGAGCCCGGCGAGAAAACGACAACCTGTGGCATTTTTGCATCATTCTGTGCAGGCTGAATAATCCCGTTTTCTAAATCTGCTTTTAGTTGTGAAAGCATTTCCTCAAGCGAGTTGAATGTACCTTTCCAGGCGACTTTTTTTGCGTTGAAGTCAGGAATCATTTTGTCTGAGGCAGTTCCTGCAAGGAGATAAACTGCTTTTGGTACGATATTTTTCCCGTTTTCACAAATTGCATTTGCTATTGGCGATAAATCAAGGCCTTTGTCTGTTCCACCTGTGAGGAAAATTACTGGTTGACCGAATGCCTGTGTTGCTTCGGCGCTTGCTTCAGGAACGGTTGCGGCTGAATCGTTATAGAAACGATATGTCGTGTTTCCGATTTTACATTCGTGGAAGAATTCAAGCCTGTGCTCGATTCCATTCCAGCGACCGAGTACTTCAATAATTCGCTCTGGGGAAACTCCCATAATTCGCAGGACAAGGGCTGCGTTCAAAACATTTGCCCGCATGTGCTTTCCGGGAACAATCAAATCTTTGAGGACGGTTTCCGTGGTTTTTTCGTAATCCTGTGGAAGGGTGTTTAAAATCTCTGTTGAGAGACGAGCTTTTCCGACTCCTTTTTTATCCTGCCATACGCCAAGAATTCCATCTGGAAGCTGCTTTTTGCTGTAACGGAGAATTGTTGCCTTGCACTCTTTGGCAAAAATATTTCCCCAGTTGTCGATTAAAGTTCCGCCGTCTGCAGCTGCGTCGGTATCAAAGTCAAAAATGGCAAAATCTTTTTTTGTTTGATCGGCATAAATCAGTTTTTTGTCGTTTACATAGGCGAGCATAGAATGATAGAAATTCTGATGATCGGGGATGATTTTAGTGATGATTGAAACTTTTGGCTTTAAGAGTCTTCGGCCACGAAGGTCTGCAAGTTGCCAGCTGGAAAGCTCAAGTACGACAGGAGTTGTTTCATCGGTTTGATCCAAAAAAGTGAGCGGTGAAACAGTGATATTTCCTCCTAAAAATGCACTGAATCCGGACTGCTTTAATCCGTAATAAATTGCACTTACAGTGGAAGATTTGCCTTTGCTTCCAGTAACGGCGATAATTGGTGCCTTTGAGAAAGCAAGGAAGAGAGAAATGTCTGTTTCGATTGCCTTTGCTGCTGCAAGATATTTATTTCCGTCGTATTTTACACCAGGATTTTTGATTACGCAGTCAGCATTTTCAAAATCTTCTATATTATGAGTGCCTAATCTGTAAACAAGGCGTGATTTATCTAGACTTTCATCATTATTTAATGAATCGACTGTGCTCTGCAAATCGGCTTCAGTTTTCATGTCAGTGGCGATTACATAAGCCCCGTGATTTAACAAGAATCGCACTGTGGCTTCGCCGCCTCCGTTTAAGCCCAAGCCCATGACCGTGACATGCTTGTCTTTTATATCTTCAATTGATTTGAAAAAACATCCTTTTGGATAAAAATGAATTGCCGGCGGTTTTGGTTCTGTTTCGTCTGACATGGCGAAGTCTCCTATAATAAAAATAATTCTACAACACCGCACGGTAAAATGCTAGGAAAATAGGGATTTTAGGTCTGCTTTTATAATGATTTTTGTGTATAATAAAACCATGAGTTCAAGTCTTTTTGCAGGTAAAAAATCTCTTGTTGTTGGCGGGTCAGGCGGAATCGGGCGTGAACTCTCTCTTCTTCTTGCAGAAAATAGTGCTGATTTGCTGATTCATGGCTCAAAAATGACAGAAAAATTTTCTTCTCTTTTGCAGGAAATTAATCTCAAATACGGGAAAATGCCTCAAGCCATTACGCAAAATCTTCTTGAACAGCCTTTTGATGAACTTGAATCGTCGGAGCTTTTGGAATCTGCCCGAATTTGTGACATCTTGTGTGTCTGCTACGGGCCTTTCGTTCAAAAATCTTTACATGAAACAATTCTTTCTGATTGGAAGAAAGTTGCTCTTTTTGATTATGCACTTCCGGGGCTTCTTGTTTCTTCGGCGCTTCCTTCGATGATGAAAAAAGGCTGGGGGAGAATCCTTCTTTTTGGAGGAACAGGTACTGCTTCGCGCAGGGAATTTTCCACGAATGCGGCTTATGCCGGAGCAAAATCTGCCTTGAATGTGCTTATTGAATCTGTTGCTGCGAATTATGCTGATTATGGAATTACCTGCAATGCGGTTCTTCCTGGTTTTACAGAAACAGAATACATCTCTGAGGCACAAAAAACTGAGCTCAGTGCGAAAATGCCTTTAAAATCAATGATAAATGCAAAGTCTGTAGCAGAATCTGCTTTATTTTTGCTGAAAAATGCCGATATTAACGGTGAGTGCCTTCGGATTGACAGAGGGTGGTCACCGGCACAAAAATCTTTGAAAATCTAGAATTTGCTAGACGAAATAGAGATTTTTGATGTATTATATAGAATAGATAGTTCCACAAAGTCGAGTTTAAGGTAGGATAGAATGAGCAACAACAATAATCTTGTTCCTGGATTTAATGATGAAAAAGACGACAGTCTTAAAATCAATCTTGAGAAAATTAATGATGTTGATAATGGTCTCGTTATTTATTTGAATGGCTATATCGACACATACAATTCAAGTTTCTTCCAGAAAAGAATCTCCAAAGTTGTTGAAGCCGGTTTTATAAATCTCATTTTTAATTGCTCTGCTTTAAATTATGTTTCATCAACAGGAATTGGTTCATTTACCGCATTCCTCAAGCTCATCAAACCAAAAGGCGGCGATATCGTTCTTCTTGAAATCCAGCCAAAAGTTTATGAGGTATTCCAGCTTCTCGGCTTCTCACAGTTTTTCAATATTAAAGATTCACTTGTTGATGCAACTAATTTCTTTAAGCAGGGCACACCGGTTTCAGAGAGCATTTTCCCAAAAATCTTCAGTTGTCCGGTATGTTCAAAAAGGCTCAAAGCTACAAGAGCAGGCCGTTTCCGTTGTTCAGAATGCAAGTCAATTCTTGCAATCGACCAGCACGGTCAGGTTTTCCTGGGTTAAAACAAAATCAAGTTGTCGGGCAGGGGCATTCATCATTTAGCCTGCCCTGAAAATCCACTTCGCAAAAGAAGTGGTTTTTTTTATTCAGTCGTGATATTCTAATAGTATAATGAAACGCGTTTTTTATTTCGCATTTATTTATTTGGCTTCAATGTTTGTAGGCACTCTTGCTTTTGCGATGCTCTTCATGTTCAGTTGTAATCTTTCCATGTTTGTTACGGGGCTGCCTGCATCGTTTTTCTCCCTTCATTTTTTCATGACAGGAATTTTAGTTTCTCTTCCTTTGGTTTGTGTTCTTGTTCAAGTTTTACTGATTTTCTTTTTAGTTCGTCATCCAAAAAAGAAGATGAGTTCATTCTTTCTTTACCTTTTTTTCGGTCTTCTTTCGTGGTTTGTTTTCATTCCTACTGATTTAAAGCTCATTTCTCGATATGAATCAGATTCAATCGTTTCACGGGTTCAGTCAACAAGCAGTGGTGTTTTCAGAAAAGAGGATAATGGTGTTTATTATTATTCAAGAATAAACGAAGACAACAAGGCGGATGGGGTTTTCATTGACACTGACGGATATTTTGGCACTGAAGGAGCCGTCATTCCTTTTTTTGATTCTCCTGTCAACAATGAATCTGCTTTTCCATATTCAGACATCCTGATTAAAAATTCTTTACAGCCACCTTATATCGTCACTTTCCCTCTTTCAATTTACAGTGCGCTTCTTACAGCTGCGGGTTACAGCATTTCGCTTGGATTTTTGGCATGGCTTGCTTTTGCTTCTTTTGGTTTGGCATTGCTTTCGGTTTATGGACTTCAATTTGCAAGCTCATGGAAACTTGCGAATGTTGCCTGTATTATTACAGCAGTTCTTCTGATTGTTTTGGTAAATTACTTCTATTATATGAATATTCTTCCTGGAGTATTGCGTGAAATTTCAGCAAAATTGGCTCAATTCTCTGGAATAAAGGATTCGCTGATTATCCTTGTGAATTTGATTGTTTCGGCGCTTCTTATTGCTTTTGGAGTTCTTATGGGCCTTTACCGCTATGGAACTTCAAATCTGGAGAGTGATGAATGAGAAAGACTGGACTTATCGTTTTGATTTATGCGGTTTTCGCATTTGGATTTTGTCTGCTTGTTTCGTTTTTGATGAAAAATCTGCCTGTTTTGCTTCCCGGAGAAAACAATTCATATATTTTTGTGCGTGGATTATTGTTTTTCTTTAAATTCTTGCCAGCGCTTATTTTCAGCGGTTTTTTGATTGGATGTGCAATAAATTACGGAAAGGACGCTGAAAGGGCAAAAATCAAGTATTCACCGCTTATCATGGCGCATTTTCGCCGTACAATGATTTCTTCTATTATCATTGTTCTTGTTGTTTCTTTTGTAAGTGAAGTTTTTATACCTGTTTTTGAGCAGAAACAGAATCAGGCAAAAGTCAAACCAGTTCTTTTTTCTGAGTTTATGAATTTGGGCCGGGAAAATTTTGACAAAGGCAACATGAAGCTTGCATTCGAATATTCTTACAATGCACTCTTATTGAACCCAAAGGATAAAGATGCTCTGTATATCAAAGAACATTCTGAAGCAGAGCTAAATTCATTAAAAATGGTTCTTGATCGCCCTGAAGAACCGAAATTCGTTTTTGTTCCCAAAAAGGAAACAAAAGGCGAAACGGTCACATCTCTGCTCAATAAGGCAAAAGCGGCCGCAGAAAAAGAAAAATGGTTTGATGCTCATTATTATGCCTATCTTGCTGTTGAAATCGGAAATGAACGCGAGATAAATCTTGATGAGGCAAATCGTCTGGCAAGCGAGGCATGGAATCATCTTTTTGATCCGACCGTCATAAAAGAAACTGATGAGCAGATTTTGTTCCGAAAAAAGCGTGAGGCATATAAAACCCTTATCCGTGGTGATAACATCGAAGCTTATTATCAGTTCCTTGAAATCGCTTCATTTTCGGATGTGGCGGCAAGAGACGGTGATGTTGTAAAATTCCTTGCAATTGTCAGTCAGCGACTTGAAAATCAATGTTTTTATATCGAAGAAGTTGAAAATTTACAGCGATTTGAATCTTACAACAATGTATATTTTTCCATTTCCCATGATGATGGCACACGCGATGTCGTTTATATCCGTGGAATTACGCCTGTCAAAAATTCTGGGCGCATGGTTCAATATCTTCGTGGATTCACTTTGTTTACCTATTCAAAAGAAGGAAAATTTTTACGCTCGATTTATGTTCCTTATGCAAAAATGCTTTCTCAGAAGGTCGAGAGCTTTGATGAGTCTTCAAAATTGCATTTTGGCATCAAAGATGAATATAAGAGCGTACCATATCTAATGCTTGAAAGTATTTCAAAAACTGACAGGGCAGGGCGGCTTTCGCCAGTTTATGAATATGACGCTGATTTTACACGAAAAAATGAGCCTTATTTAAACAATTATTTTGTGCTTGCTTTGCCAGTTGCCGATTTTAATCTTCTGTGTGATGCAACGGTTGGTTTTGTAAAGATGAGCCTTATTTCCCTGATGAAATTCCTACCAAAATCAAGGATGTACGGTTATTCTTATGAGATTTGCAATTCTGATTTCTTGTACAGGCTTACTTTCCCGCTCATAATGCTTATCTGTTGCATTTTTATTGCGAGCGCTGCATGGAATTATCGTTTGAGGGATGAGCAGCTTTTTAAATTCAAGTGGATTTTCCTGATGCCGCCAATTACGATTATCCTGTATTTTGCCCTTGAATGCGGATTGTATGCTTGCCGTGTTTTGAATTATGCACTGGTAATTATGCTTGGCAGTGGGGCAGTTTATGTTTCCGTTTCGCTGCTTGTGCTGATTTTTGTTTTGATGTGTTTCAATTTTGTTTCACGCACAGCAGATTAATAATTAAAATTTAGTAATAAGAAATTTGGGCGCTACCATCGTTTCCTTCGACTTCGCTCCGGAACCGATGGTCGGGCTTTTCGGGGTTGTCATTCGCTTCGCGAACGGCTTTCGCCGCCCCTACAATCCCTAGCGCAATTAGTCCTCAATCTCAACCTGTTCGATTCTAGCTCCAAGAGAGCGGAGCTTTTCAACTAAGTTTTCGTAGCCGCGTTCAATCTGATACACATTGCTAATTTCACTTTCGCCATGTGCGATAAGGGCCGCTATGACCATCGCCATGCCTGCGCGAACATCCGGTGATACCAGTTTATCGCCGTGTAAAGTGCATGGGCCAGAGACAACGGCACGATGCGGATCACAGAGCGTGATTCTTGCGCCCATTGAGATTAATTTGTCTACGAAGAACATTCGGCTTTCAAACATCTTCTCAAAAATAAGGACTGTGCCTTCAACCTGCGTTGCGACAACTGTCATGATTGAAGTCAAATCTGGCGGGAAACCTGGCCATGGAGAGTCATCGATTTTTGGAATCATGCCGCCCAGGTCGCTGTTGACCTTCATTTCCTGACCGAGAGAAACCGTGAGAGCATCGCCTTCGATTGTCCATCGGATTCCGAGTTTACCGAAAGCCACACGAAGTGGACGCATATCTTTTGGATTTACGCCTGTAATTGTGATGGAACCTTTTGTGGCAGCGGCCAATCCAATGTAAGAGCCGATTTCCATAAAGTCAGGGCCGATTGCAAAATCTGTGCCGTGAAGTTTTTTAACACCTTCGATTGTAAGGATATTGCTTCCTATTCCAGAGATTTTTGCACCCATTGATGCAAGCATGTTGCATAAATCCTGAACATGAGGCTCACTTGCCGCATTATTGATGATGGTTTTGCCTTCTGCGAGGACAGCGGCCATAACAGCATTTTCTGTCGCAGTGACTGAAGTTTCATCAAGGAATATGTCTGCACCGACGAGTTTATTTGCGGTAAAGGTAAAAGGCCCCTGAACTTCGATTCTGGCGCCAAGTTCTTCAAGAGCAAGGAAATGGGTGTCTACGCGACGACGACCGATTACATCTCCACCCGGAGGCGGCATGACGGCTTTTCCTGTTCGGGCAACAAGCGGGCCTGCAAAAAGGATTGATGCACGGATTTTTTTGCTAAGTTCTGCAGGAATGTCAGATGAATGGATTGAAGAAGTGTCGATTTTCCATTCGTGTTCACCGAGTTTTTCGACGCTGGCTCCCAATGCCTGTAAAATCAAAAGCATTACGCCAGTATCTTCGATTTCCGGGATATTTCTTAAAATGACGACATCTTCGGTTAAAAGTGCTGCTGCTATACATGGTAAAGCCGCATTTTTGTTTCCGCTGGCGGCAATTGTTCCACGAATCGGGATTCCGCCTTCGATTCTATATTTATGCATTTTTCCCCTCTATTCCTTATTTTGACACAAATTTATCAAAACTTCCACCGATTTCTGCATTTCGTTTAGACTTGCCCATTCTTCTCTGGAATGGAAATTATGACCGCCGGTGAAAATATTTGGAGTAGGAATACCCATTTCTGTAAGTCGTGAACCGTCTGTTCCTCCGCGAATTGGAGTGAAAATCGGTTCGACTCCGGCTTTTTTGTATGCAGCAACGAGTTTTTCAATAACATCCGGCCTGTTTTTGAATCCGTCTTTCATGTTAAGATACTGCTGCGTGTGAGTGACTTCAGCCTTTCCGCCAAAGCTAAGTGCGGTGCTCTGTGCAAGGGTTTCTACGAGTGATTTGCGCTTTTCCATGCTGGTCATATCAAAATCCCTCAAAAAGAGAACGACTTTTGCGCTTTCAATTGAACCTTCGATTGTCATTGGTGCATAGAAGCCTTCGTAGCCATCTGTGGTCTCTGGGGCTTCATGGCGTGGAAGATTTGTTACAAAATTGCTGGCCATAGTGATTGCGTTTACGAGTGTTCCTCGTGCAGTGCCAGTATGTACGGAAATTCCTGTGAAAGAAATTTCAGATTTGAAAGCATTGAAGCACTCTGTCTCAAGCTCACCGAGATTGCCGCCGTCAACAGTGTAAGCATATTTTGATTTGATGAGATTTAACGGAACATTATCCATGCCATGCCCGGTTTCTTCATCTGGAGAGAAACAGACTTCAATTGCGCCGTGCGGGATATTGTTTTTTATAATGAATTCCACAGCGGTCATGATTTCAGCGATTCCGGCTTTATCGTCTGCTCCGAGCAAAGTTGTTCCGTCTGTTTTGATGATTGTATCACCGTTTTCACATTTGCTGAGTTGTGGCTTTACATTTTGCCCGCTGACTTCCTCAACAGTATCCATATGAGCAAGAAGGCAAAATGATTCGATTGTTTCACAACTTGAAGTTGCCGGCAAAAATCCGTAGACATAACATTCTTTTGTGATTTGAACATTCTGAAAATTGAGGGATTTTAGTTCTGATTCCAGGATATGAGCCAAATCGAATTGTCTTTGAGTTGAAGGCTGATTGCCATTGTCGGCTGACTCTGAATCTGAAGTTGTCCAAACTTGAACATAACGCAAAAATCGCTCTAAAAGCGAAGATTTAAATTCATCATTAAGCATAAAATGAATTATACTAAAAATCTTTGCATTAGTCAGTGAAATTATCCTGAAGCATGAGAAACTATGAAGAGATTTTATGTAAAATGCGCGAGAAAATTACTTCTTCTTGCGGTCTTTTTTGTGTTTTTTCTCGACTTCTTCGATGAACTTTCCGTTACCGCCGGTGCTTCGGCTTGGCCCCATGAATTTTGACTGAACTTCGCCAGTCTTTTTCATGGACCTTACCATGCTCTTTTCGGTGCTAGAAAGCTGCCTGAATTTGGCACGGAAACTGTCAGGATCAGAAGTGCTCAGGTTGAAAATCTGTACTGACATGTAGAGAAAAACCAAAATTGCAATCGTAACAAGACCGATTACGCATTTTTTAACTGCTTTAAGCAGTTTTTCTTCGTCGATTCTTTTAGCCATAATGCACCTCCTCGAAATAGAATTCCATCCCGCCTATATTATTACACCGGAATTTTGGATTTGCAAGGTTTGGGAGGCGCTTATAACTAAATTTTCTTACTTTCTTTTAAGATTTCGATTACTTCTTCAGGAGTTTTTGCGTTTAAAAGAGCATTTCTGACTTCTTCACGCATCAAAGCACCAGTGAATGCAGACATTGCCCGCATGAGAGGATTTGCTCCGTCAATTGGTGCGACGAGCATTACAAAAATATGAGTCGGATTGCCGTCAAGCGATTCGTAATCCATTCCGTTTCGTTTAATTCCGATTGCAACACATGTTTCTTTTACACCGTTTGTTTTTGTATGTGGAATTGCGATTCCTTTTCCGATTCCTGTACTCATTGAAGCTTCACGCTCTTTGAGGGCATTCATGACCAGTTCCCGATTCGTGACATTTCCGGACTGTTCAAGGAGAGAGAGCATTTCTTCGAGAATTCCGTCTTTTGTATCTGCTTTCAGGTCGAATGAAATCGATTTGGTATTGAGATAACGCTTGATTGAATTTGTTACTCGATTTTCCGGGCAGGCAAAGCCATATTGCAGTTTCTCAGTGTTTTTAAGGGCTGTAAGTGACTGCATGGATTTATTGAGACGAATCATGATTTCATAAAGCTCGCCTTTGACAAAACCCATGTCCTGTTCGGCTGTTTCAATGATAAGACTTGTGCCGTTTTCCTGGAGGGAAATCGTTGTGTCTCCGCGTCTTGCTGTGCAAAGTCCGTCCGTAATATTCATCATTTGAACATAGAAGCCTTCGGCACGCAAATCACGGTGCAGGAAATCCATAATGAGATGTGTTAGTTCCTGATTTTTGAAATCCCATTCGAACTGCTGATTTTCAGAAGAGGCAATTTCTTTTTTGGTTCCACGACCTTTGATAGAAAGCGAGACATTGAGGATTGGAGGTGCGATGAGCGTTGTTACCAGGGTCATTAAGATTACTACGCCGAATAAATCCTGATTTACGATAGGTAAACCTGCCGCATCTTTTGCTGTAAGTCCGATTCCTGCGATAATCAATGCAACTTCGCCTCTAGGAATCATGCCAGCACCGATTCTGAATGCGCCTTTAAGATTGAAGCCAAGCCCCAAAGCCGGAGCGCCACATCCGAGGAGTTTTGACAAAATTGCAATCAATGTGTAAATTCCGCCGCAAATCAAAACATTCTGGCTGAAAAGTTTTGTTACATCGACGCTCATACCGGTTACTGCGAAGAAAATCGGAACAAAGAATTTATAAAGCGAATGAATCTTTTCCTGAATAACAGGTGCAATGTCTGTTCCTGAAAGTGCAAGGCCAGTCGTATATGCACCGATAATCATTGCAATGCTCTGTTTTTCAAAAAATCCTGCGAGAAGGAAAGCTACTCCGAGAGCGGCGATTGAAAAATCAGTTGCACCACCAAAAAATCTTACAAAGCGGGCGATTTTTTTTGAGAAGAGGATGAAAACAGCAGTTGCAACCAGCCAGATACCAAATGCCTTGAATGCGATGATTCCAATTTTGCCGCCAGAAAGGGCTTCTCCGCTTCCCAAAGCTCCGACAATTCCCATGACTACGGCAAGAAGAACGATACCGAGTACATCATCGAATACTGCTGCGGCGAGGATTGTTACGCCCTCTGGCGAATCCATTTTTTTGCGGTCGCTTAAAATTCGGGCAGTGATTCCGACTGATGTTGCAGTGGACATGATTCCCAAAAACAAGCATTTTACATCGAAAAGACCGCTGCATTCGATTCCAAGAACAGGAAGGATGAACATTGCACAAGCGACTCCGAAGAAGAACGAAACAACGACTCCTCCGATACCGATGATTCCGCCAGAAACAGAATATTTGATGAAGAGGGAAAGATCGGTTTCAAGACCTGAAGAAAAAAGCAAAATTATAGAAGCGATTTGTGCAAAAGCGTAGAGTTCGGGAGAGACAGCACCAGCAAGTGAATCTACTACGCCAAAAAGACCGTTCGGAAATCCTGGGAGCGCAATTGAACCGAGTGCAAAAGGTCCGATAATGATTCCTGAAATGAGTTCGCCTAATACAGACGGAATTCCAACGCGAGCGGCAAGTTTACCGAAAATTCTTGCTGCAAAAATGATTACAGCAAGTTGAAACACGAGATTCGTGATGATGTGAGTGATGT
Source organism: uncultured Treponema sp. (assembly GCF_946187725.1). Classification (GTDB taxonomy): domain Bacteria; phylum Spirochaetota; class Spirochaetia; order Treponematales; family Treponemataceae; genus Treponema_D. The sequence continues at coordinate 4,859 of NZ_CAMHSK010000038.1, read as the reverse complement.
CCATAATATGATTATAATAGCAAAGTGTTGAAATACTGTGAATGTTTTGCGGTTTGTTTGAAAATCTCGCAAAAATTACCGTATTTGTCCGTCGCCGTCAATCAGATATTTTGTTGTTGTGAGGGCTTTGATTCCCATTGGGCCGCGGGCATGAAGCTTTTGTGTTGAGATTCCAAGTTCTGCTCCGAAGCCGAATTCGCCTCCGTCAGTGAAGCGGGTTGAGCTGTTTACATAAACACAGGCCGCATCGACTTTTGCCTGAAAGAGCCTTGAGTTTGCTCGGTTTTCAGTAACGATACATTCAGAGTGCTTTGTATTGTGCGTGTTGATGTAAGAAATTGCTTCGTTTACATCTGCGACAATTTTGACTGCACAAATCATGTCCAGAAATTCGAAACCGAAATCTGATTCTTGCGCAAGTGTGCAGTTAGTAGGTAGCGGTGAGCAGTGTGAAAGAATGTCGAAAGTTTTTTGGTCGCAACGAATCTGAACTTTATTTTCAAATCTTTTTGCGAGCCGTGGCAGGAATTCTTCGGCTACTTTTTCATTTACAAGGATACACTCAATGGCGTTGCATGCTCCCGGACGCTGGGTTTTTGCGTTCCAGGCGATGTTCTCTGCCATTTCAAGATTTGCGCTTTCATCGACATAAAGATGGCAGACTCCGGCACCTGTTTGAATTACTGGAACTTTTGCCGTATCAACGACCATGTTGATAAGTTTCGCACCACCGCGCGGGAGAGCGACATCAACTTTTCCGACTGCAGTGAGGATTTCCTGAACTTCATCATGGCTTTCACAGGGAGCAAGTTCTATTGCCGAAGCAACACCGAATCCCTGTGCTTCTTTTGATTCCAGACCAGCTTTAATGGCCGAGACAATTGCTTTGTTTGATTTGAGGGCACTTGAAGAACCGCGAAGAAGGATTGCGTTTCCGCTTTTATAGGCAAGTGCAAATGCGTCTGCTGTGACATTCGGGCGGCTTTCGTAGATGATTGCCACAACGCCGAGCGGAACTCGTACCTGACGGATTGTCATACCGCCGGGTGTTTTCCAGCCAGCTGTTTCTTCACCGATTGGGTCAGTCTGTGAAATGATGATTTTTATTGATTCGATAATAGAATTGATTTTTTTGTCATCGAGGGCGAGTCGTTCTACCAGACTTTCACTCATGCCCTTTGCACGGGCGGCAGCTACATCTTCAGCATTTGCCGCGAGAATATCTGGACGCATCTTTTCTATAGAAGAGATTACTGCTGAAAGAGCGATGTTTTTTTGTGCGGCCGTCTGAAGTGCAAGAGTATCGCTTCCTGCGCGAAGTTTGTCACAGATTTCGTTAATGTTCATAGGCTTAGTAGTTTGCAAGGAAGTACATAGCAATGAGCATCACTGCCTTGTTTTTTTCGTTTGACCAGTCGTTTGATTCTGGGAGGCTGTTTACATACCACCAGAAAATACCGAATTCGGGATCAATGCGGAGAGCATATTCTGCGAAGTCGGGGCTTTTTGCCATTGAACCGAACATGAGGTAAATGACATCAGCAAGGATTTTAGTAAAGGAACCAAAAACTTCGGCCCATTTGTTTTCCTCAATAGAGGCACAGTATTTTTCAAGTTTAACGAGGATTTCTTCTTTGAGGGAAAAATCAGAATGATCAACCCAAGTTTTCTGAATTAACAAAGTCAGGTTCTTTTTGAAAGATGTGATTAGCTTTTTAGTGCTTTCGTCTGAAGAAATATCGAAATCGCTTCCGAACAGTGAAGCTACAATCGACGCTGATTTTGAGATTTCGGCATTATCCGAAGAATCAAGCAATAAATCTAAAGAATCAATGACATCTTTTTCTATAAAATCTCTTATTAAATCGTTCATGTTATGGCTATTTTAGTTGATTGCAAACATTTATTCAATAAAACTAGCTTTTATGCTTAATTTTTTCTTTGAATTCTAAAAAATCCTGTTGTATAATTTTAGTGCTATATCGATGAGAATTACATTCGATTGGCTGAAGGGGGAAAAATGCCGCTCACAAATTTAAATGGAAGTGACCTGCAAGAACATATAATTGAAGGTAGGAAAACTTTTTTCATTTGCCCTGACGCAACGCTCCTTCCTGAAACATTCCTAGAAGATTTTATGGCTCGCGGATATGAGGCTTATATCATTGGTGATGACCGCTATTGTCCGCTCAAAGCAAAAGTTGAAGTCATAATCGAAACATTTACCGATTCAATTCTTTTTTTCTATATTGATGCTGATGTTCCTGGAATTAAATGGGAAAAGTATATCCGTGAATTGCAGGAAAAATACATGGGCCGCATTCTGATTGGTGTTCTTTATGCTAAGCGTCAGAATGAAGAAGAAAAGGCAATGCTAGAGAAGTATTATCTTTTCACCGTGGGAATTCAGTGCGGATGTATTTCTCTTGAATATCAAAAAGCCAAAAATTTTATCCTAATTGATAAAGTAATGTATGCCAATCAGGCCTGCGGACGGCGAAAAAACATCCGTGCAATTTGTGACACCCGAAGCAAAGTCAGTTTTGTTACAAAGCACGGTCAAATCAAAGGAAATATTCTTGATGTCAGCATGAGCCATTTTTCGTGTATTTTCGAGAGAACTTTGGACATTCAGATGTACGAAAAGGTTCCAAAGATGCTCATAAACATAAACGGTCTTCATTTCGTAAGTGATGCGATTTTAGTCATGCAGCGTCAAAAAAATGGTGTCATGCTCAATGTATTCGTATTCTCAAATTCGATGGGGCAGCAGGGTGTTGAAAGTGATTTGCAGTCGCGGCTTCTGGAGCGAATATATCAGATGACCAGCGACAAAACAAAATCACTGATGCGCTACAAATTTGAGGATGCTCGAAAGCATCTTCGCGATTATATGTCCGAGGATGATTTGTGGGAAGCTGGCTATCGCGAGTATGAATTATAATTTTTTTCATTTGATCTGATGATTCTGGCGGAAAAGTACAAAAAATTGTTTGTTTTTGTAGAAAAATACATTCTATCATTATAGATGTAATAATTTTTCGTTCATGTTCATAGGAGTAAAAAATGAAAAAGATTTTAGGACTTGCTGCAGTAGTTGTTTCTGCAGCGTTCATTTTCGCAAGCTGTGGTTCAACAGCAGAAGCTTCAAAGGCAGCACCAGCTGAATCTGCAAAAGAAGAAAAAAAGGCAGAAGACCCGAATGCTGTTCCAGAGGGAATGGAAGCTTATGAATGGAGTTTCCAGGATGTCGATGTTTCTGCAGTAAGCGACAAGGCTGAAAAACCAACACTTACCGCAAATTATGACTATCCTTCAACACCAGAGGGCTTTGTCCTCACAATGGGTGCAGGAAAATACAATAAAATCCTTGCAGACGGAAATAGCGGAAATTCTATCATGAAGATGGGTGGTTCAAAAGGATTCATTGAGCCGCACGCAGACACTTTGGTAACAACAAAAGTTACAGGTCCATGTACAATCAAGGCTGTTCTTGGATGCAATTCAAGCTCAGACAAAACAGACCGCTATGCTTTCATCAAAATTGGTGACACAGAATATGCTGACGAAAAGCTCAAGGCAAGCAATATTCTTCCAGCAAGTGGTCAGGTAATCACCGCTGAGTACACAGGTACAGAAGAAGCTGAAGTACGCATCGGCGGAACAGGAATTACCCGCATTTATCATGTAACAATCTTGAAAAACAAATAAGATTTTAACTTTTTGAAATCAAGGCACTCTTTCGGGAGTGCTTTTTTCATTTGAACAGAGCGTTGATTTTCGTTAGAATAGTTCTACTATGGAATTTACACAGGAATCAATCGACGCTCTCGTTGTAAACGAAGTCGAAATCATGAAGAGAATCGCTGAGGAACTTAACATTCGTGTTCAGCAGGTCAGCGCTGTTATCAGTTTGGTGAATGAGGGTTGTACAATCCCTTTCATTTCTCGTTACCGCAAAGAAAAGCATGACAACTTGAATGAAGTCCAGGTTACGGACTGCGACCACTTGTTCAAATCATATAAAAATCTTGAAGAACGCCGCCTTGAAATCGTAAAAGGCATTTTCGCACAGGGCAAACTCACAGAATCACTTTATAACGCCGCAATGAACGCAAAAACACTCACAGAGTTGGAAGATTTGTGGGCACCGTTCAAAAAGAAGAAGAAGACTCGCGGTATGGTCGCTGCCGAAAAGGGCTTGGAGCCATTGGCAGATTTCATTATTGGCGAGAACGACGATGCAGCTGTTGAAGCCGAAGCAGAAAAATACATCAAAACAGATAATGAAGATCCGGCCCTCAATGTTGAAACTGCAAAAGACGCAATCGCTGGTGCTCAGGACATCATTGCTGAGCGCACAAGTCAGGACACAGACAACCGTGCTGCAGTTCACGACCTTTACATGAGCGCAGGCACAATCCAGACTAAGGGAATTGTTCCGGAAGGTCAGGATGCAACTGTTGCAGAAAACACTTCAACTTACAAAATGTACTGGGATTACTCAGAGCCTCTCAATCAGGTTAAGCCGCACCGAATTCTTGCAATCAACCGTGCAGAGCGCGAGAATGCTTTGAGCGTTACAATCGATGTTCCTGTTGATGATGCAGTAGCATTGCTCCAGAAAAAGGTAAAAATCTCAAACAAATATCATAAAGATGCTATCGAGGATGGCCTTGTTCGTCTTCTTTCTCCGGCTGTTGTCCGCGAAATCCGAAGTGACGAGACTGACGAAGCTGATGACCACGGAATCGAGCTTTTCAGTGAAAACCTCAAGAACCTTTTGATGACTCAGCCAATCAAAGGAAGCCGTGTTCTCGGAATCGACCCTGGTATCCGAACAGGTACAAAATGTGCCG
>NZ_CAMHSK010000037.1 GCF_946187725.1 uncultured Treponema sp. | reverse complement strand
TTTCCAGAACCCTTTTCGAGTTTGAGTGCTTTCTTGATAAGAACAGCAGCTGGTGGAGTTTTGAGGATGAAAGTGAATGATTTATCCTGATAAACTGTGATTACAGCAGGAATAACCAATCCTTTTTCCATGTTCTTTGTTCGTTCATTGAACTGCTGACAGAACTGAGGTGCAGAAACACCTTTAGGTCCCAAAGCAGGTCCAATCGGCGGAGCAGGAGTTGCAGCTCCAGCAGGTGCCTGAATCTTGAACACTTCAACGATTTTTTTTGTAGCCATTTTATAGCTCCTTTATTGGTAATGAGAATCAAAAAAGATCCCCTAGCGGAACGCCTCTGTCCAACGGACTTGCATTCCTCCCAAAAATTAAGTGCATCAGTCTTTTAAAACCGACACAACTTTATTTTTCATAGAACGAAACACTAAACAACAAGTTTTTCAACCTGAGTTGTGTCAACTTCAACCGGAGTAGCCCGGCCAAAAATCTGAACCATTACGCGCAACTTGCTTTTATCAGCATAGATTTCTTCAATAGCACCGCTGAATGACGCAAATGGTCCTTCGTTAATTTTAACCTGATCTCCGACATTATAAGCCTGAACGATTCGAACAGACTTTTCACCCTTGATATCACCGCACTTCATAAGAATGCCACGAGCTTCATCATTAGAGATTGGCCGCGGGCGCTGGTTAGGGTTAGTGCCTACAAACCCAGTAACGCCCTGAATGCTTCGGATACCAGAACAAATAGCCTTCCAGCCGATATCAGGCAAATCCATTTCAAGCATTACATATCCAGGAAGGAATTTATTTTTTCTGCTTTTCTTTTTACCGTCTTTAATCTCAACAACTTCTTCAACAGGAACTTTTACTTCAGAAATAACAGCCGAATCAAGTTCACCAGCTTCAAGCTTCTGACGGATTGTTTTTTCGATTTTGTTTTCGTAGCCCGTGTAGGTATGGACGATATACCAACCTTTTGACATAAGCCGCTCCTACGCCCTAAAAATAAGGCTCATACCGGCGCTGAACAAGAAATCAAGTGCGCCAAGGATAACAGCAATTACAATTGTGGAAACAAGAACAACCTTAACAGATGAAACAACATCATCTCTGGTTGGCCAGGTAACTTTTCTAAGTTCTGCACCACACTCTTTGAAAAATCCAAATACTTTTGCCATGATAATCCTCGATTATTTTTATGTATAAAACACTAATATACGCAAAAAAGAAGGCTCATAAAGCCCTCTTTTAAAATAAGTATCAGGCCCGGCAGGACTCGAACCCGCGACACTCGGTTTTGGAGACCGATGCTCTACCAACTGAACTACAGGCCTATTTATTTTAAGAAAAATGCCAGCAAAATCCTCAATAAAAGAAATGGCGGACATTTTTCAAAATTTAAATTTTACACAAGCTTATTTAGCTTTTGTCTCTTTGTGCAAAATTTCTTTGCGGCAGAACGGACAATATTTATTCTTCTCAAGTTTGCCCTGAATATTTTTGCGGTTTTTTGTTGTTGTGTAATTCTTGCGTTTGCACTCTGTACACTGCAAGGCGATAATGTCAATCGCTGTCTTTTTCTTGCTTCCCATTTTATATCTCCTAAAATATTTCTATATCTTAAATTAGGTTTAGCTCCCGAGCGGAATCGGACCGCTGACCTCAGCACTACCAATGCTGTGCTCTACCAACTGAGCTACAAGAGCACACATAGATGTGTTTGAGTAATATATCTGACATGACATTTTGTGTCAATAGAATCGGAATAGAATTCTCAAAAAAAGATTGTAGTATTTTTTTTCATTTTATGTTAGGATTTGCACAATGAAAATCGATGAACTTGTAGACAGTATTTTACTTTCCTATGAAAAGGATGGCGGAATCAACAAAGCCGGAAGCGAGAATTTTCCGGTTCGCGAAAATGTAGTAGCCGCACTCCACGACCTCCAATGTCTCATTTTTCCAGGTTATAAAACGGCAGAAGAGCTTGATTCTGCGAATTTACGGTACATAACAGGCCAGAGGGTCAATCGTATCATCGCCCTCCTCACAAAAGAAATTCAAAAAGCCCTCACATACAAAGCCGCCCAGCATGATGAAAACTCAAATGTCAAAGACTCGCACTGCTTTGCACTTGCAGAAAAAGCGGCACTCGCAATGATTGAAGCAATTCCAGAAATCCGAAGACTTGCACGCCTTGATGCAATCGCGGCCTTCAACGGTGATCCTGCAGCTAAAAGCGGCGATGAAGTAATCGTTTCGTATCCAGGCCTTGAGGCAATCATTGTTTACAGAATCGCGCATTTCCTCTATGAATGCGGAGTTCCCGTTATTCCACGAATCATGAGCGAACATGTTCACGGAAAAACAGGAATCGACATACATCCTGGCGCAAAAATCGGTGAAAGTTTCTTTATCGACCACGGAACAGGTGTCGTTATCGGTGAAACAACAATAATCGGCAACAATGTAAAAATTTATCAGGGCGTAACGCTCGGCGCTTTAAGCGTAAAAAAATCACTCAAAAACACAAAAAGACACCCTACTATAGAAGATGATGTTACAATCTATGCAAACGCAACGATTCTTGGCGGCGAAACCGTGATTGGAAAAGGCTCTGTAATCGGCGGAAACTCATGGATTACGGAATCTGTCGCAAATGGCAGATAAAACCGCCATTTGCTTACGAGAAAATCCTTTGGATTTTCTCGGTTTCAAACGCGAAGTAAACACAAGGACATAAAAAAAAACAAGGTTTCCTCTAAGTAACACTTAAAAGAAACCTTGCCGTCCAGCAAGCTGGACATCGGAGAGAGTTTATCAGCTTTTTACAAGCTGTTATAAATATAAATCTCCAATATAAAAAAGTCAATCTTTTTTTTGTGATAAATCTCAAATATCTCCAAAATCTCTAAAATCTAACAGAAAATTATAGCATCGAGGCATGGTTCGGCAAGGCTTATACAAAGTCTTTGCTTTTTGATTTTTTTTTGCTATTTTTAATTATGATGAATCGACTGATTTTTCGGATTTTTCGTCCATTCGATTTTGTGATTTTTACTCTCTTCGCCTTACTCACAGCCGCTTCCTTTCTTTTTTTAAAGACTTCCAGAAATTCAGAACGCAGGGTCGTGATAAACGCAGGAAAAAAGGAATTCATTTTTCCGCTGGATAAAAATCGTGAAATAGAAATAGAAGGAAATATTGGAAAATCGCTGATTATTATCAAAGATGGCCGTGCATTTTTTAAGACTTCGCCATGTCAAAATAAGACATGCATTCAAATGGGAGCCGTCATCGAAGAAAACGACTGGGCAGCCTGCCTGCCAAACGATGTTTTTATCCGCGTAGAATAAAGCAGCATCCAGTCGAAAAAAAATGGAGTAAATATGCCTAAAAAAAATACAAAATCAACTGTTTATAAATGCACCGAATGTGGATACACGCAGCCCAGATGGCTCGGCAGATGCCCCCAGTGCGGTGAATGGAACACCCTCGAAGAAGCAATTCTCGACCCGAATTCAAATGCAGCGGCGTTCGGAAGTGCGGCAACGGAAAAAGTAAAGCCGGTTCCTCTTTCACAGGTTTCTGCCCAGGAAAATTCGCGTTTTGAAACAGGAATTGCCGAATTTGACCGGGTTCTTGGCGGCGGTGCAATGAAAAGAAGTGCCATTCTGATTGGCGGAGAACCCGGAATCGGAAAATCTACGCTCATGATTCAAGCCTGTTCCGCGATTCATGAAATCACAAAAGGAAAGATTTTATATGTCTCTGGTGAAGAAAGTGCCGGTCAGATTAAAGGTCGTGCAGACAGGCTCGGTCTGAACACAACAGGAATCGAAATTCTCTGCACAATGCGACTTGAAGATATAAAGGACGCATTGACTGCCCTTAATCCTGTTTTTGTGATTATCGACTCAATTCAGACGGTATATTCAGTTGAAGCAGGAATTGTTCCCGGAACGATAAATCAGCTCAAATTCTGTGCAAATGAACTGATTGGCTGGGTTAAAGAGCGGGATTCAGTGCTCATAATGAGCGCACACATAACAAAAGAAGGTACGATTGCCGGTCCAAAAAGCCTTGAACACATGGTCGATACAGTCGTTTCGTTTGAACGCAATGATGATGAAGTCCGATTTTTGAGGGCAATTAAAAACCGATTCGGAAGCGTTGATGAGCTAGGAATTTTCGCAATGTCAGAAAAAGGACTTGAAGGCGTCGGAGATCCAAGCACAATGTTCATAACCAAGCGGAACGGTCAGATTCCATCGGGAATTGCAAATTCCTGCGTATTTGAAGGAAGCCGTGCCTTTCTTGTTGAAATTCAGGCGCTTACGGTTCCGGCAAAAGCAAGCATCAGCCGTGTCTATTCAGAAAAAATCGACTCAAACCGCGTTGCCCGTGTTGCGGCAGTTCTCGAAAAAAAGACTCGTCTCAAATTCTCAGACCAAGATTTATACATCAATGTAGCCGGCGGAGTAAAACTCACCGAAAGTGCGATCGATGCCGCCCTTGCAGCCGCACTTTATTCTGCACGCACGGATATTCCGCTCTGTTCTGGAAACATTCTTTTGGGAGAGCTAAGTCTTGCAGGAGAAATCCGGCCGGTTTCAAGATTAAAGCAGAGAATCAAAACCGCGCGCGATTTGGGGTTTACGCAAATTTACGCCCCGGAAAAAGAAGACGGCGCCCAGAAAGTGAGCACCGTCGCTGAAATGGTAAAAGCACTGTTCGCAAAGTAAACTGACAGGGAACAAATCTCGTTAAAATCCCGAAAGTTCCCTGGCTTTGGCCTCAATTGATTCAGCAAGTTTTTCTACATTCTGCTGATTTTCGCTGATAAGTCGTACAAAAACGCTACCCGCAACGATTGCATCAACTGAATCAGCAAGGGCCTTTGCCTGGGTTCCGTTTGATATGCCGAATCCACCGTAAACCTTGCTGCCACCTTCACTCACCTTTTTAAGGAATTCAAGCGTGCCGTCGTCGATTTTAGTATCGGTTCCAGTAATTCCTACACGCAGGGCCGCATAGATAAAAGGAAAGCCCGCATGGGCAAGTTTGTAAAGTCTTTCATCACTCATGCTTGGAGCGGCAACAGGAATATTTATCATGCCATTCGCCTTGCATGCCGCAGTCAATCCCTCGTCAAAATCAAATGGCAAATCCGGGATAATCATGCCTTTTACGCCACATTCCGCAGCTTTTTTACAAAAAGCATCAATTCCTGGAGTGTAGATTAGTGAACCATAACTCATTATATAGATAGGAATTTCTGGAAATTCTGAATGAATTTGCTTTATGAAGGAAAGACCGTCTGAAGTCCGATAGGAACGGCTTAAAACCTGAGTGCATGCTGTCTGAATTGCAGGACCGTCAGCACTTGGATCTGAAAATGGAAGCTGTATTTCAAGAATGTCCGCACCGCCCTTTATCAGAGAGCGGGCAGCCACCAGAGCTTTCTCGTCTGTCGGATAACCTGCGACAAGATGACTCATAAGTTTTATTTTCTGCATGGATTTTCTCCTCATAGTTTCTATTTATAGTAACACATAGACTATAGCATCTTGTTTTGTTACTGTCAATAGAAACATGAAGGTTTTCGACTAGTGTGTTAAAAAATCAGCATCTCCCTAGTCATTGCTGAAAAGCGGTGTAGAAAGATATCTGTCACCAGAATCAGGCAAAAGAACGACAATTGTCTTGCCCTTGTTTTCCGGTCGTTCCGCAAGAATTCTCGCAGCTTTTAATGCCGCACCGCTCGAAATTCCGACAAGAATTCCTTCACTTTGAGCGAAATTGCGACCTTCTGCAAATGCGTCATCATTTTCAACAGCAATAATTTCATCATAGACCTTTGTATTCAGTACATCAGGAACAAAACCTGCACCGATTCCCTGAATTTTGTGAGGACCAGAAACACCCTTTGAAAGCACAGGACTTGTTGCAGGCTCAACTGCAACGATTTTTACATTCGGATTCTGCTCTTTGAGGTATTCGCCGACACCTGTGATTGTTCCGCCAGTACCGATTCCGGCAACGAAAATATCAACCTTACCGTCAGTCTGCTTCCAGATTTCAGGACCTGTAGTTTTTTTATGAATTGCCGGGTTAGCAGGATTTACGAACTGCCCCGGAATAATGCTTCCCGGTGTGGTAGAGCGAAGTTCTTCAGCTTTTGCAATCGCTCCCTTCATGCCTTTTGCACCCTCTGTAAGAACGATTTCAGCACCATAAGCCTTCAAAAGATTTCGGCGCTCAACGCTCATCGTGTCAGGCAAAGTAAGGATTGCCTTGTAACCTTTGGCAGCAGCTACAGCCGCAAGACCGATTCCAGTGTTTCCGCTAGTAGGTTCAATGATTGTAGCACCCGGTTTCAAAATTCCCTTTTCTTCTGCATCTTCAATCATTGCAAGAGCAACGCGGTCCTTTACACTTCCGGCCGGATTAAGATACTCAAGTTTTGCAAGAATTTTTGCATCCTTTACGCCAACTTTCTTTGAATATCCGTTAAGCTGCAAAAGCGGTGTTCCGCCAATAAGTTCCAATGAACTCTGTTTAATGTCTGCCATAATAAATCTCCTCGTTTTTCTATATTTTTGCTTTAAAGGCAATCAATACCTAGCAACATGATAGGAATATTTTTACACTCTTTTTCCTACTTTGTCAATAGGTTAATATAAAAGATTCAAGAAACCCTTTCAGGCGAAAAAAAACTGCCCTAGTTGAAAACAATCAACTTTAAGGGCAGCCCTAATTTTCTGTTGAACTTAGATTTATGAATCCAATGCTTTGAATTCTTCTTCCTTGGCGTAGACATTGAGAGCGTCAAGCATTTCGTCCATGTTGCCCATCATAAAGCCAGGCAAGTTGTGGAGCGAAAGGTTGATTCGATGGTCAGTTACGCGGTCCTGCGGATAGTTGTAAGTACGGATTTTTTCTGAACGGTCACCGTTTCCGACCATGCTTCGGCGGGCAGAAGAACGCTCTGCATCGAGTTTGCTCTGTTCAAAATCGAACAGGCGCGCACGCAAAACTTCCCATGCCTTTTCTTTGTTTTTAATCTGAGATTTCTGATCCTGCTGGATTACTACAATACCAGTCGGAATATGTGTGAGTCGAACGGCAGAGTCCGTAGTGTTGACACACTGACCACCAGGTCCACCAGCGCGCATTACATCGACACGGACATCGCCCGGATTGATTTTAATGTCAGCTTCCTCGGCTTCTGGCAAAACTGCGACAGTAACTGTTGAAGTCTGCAATCGGCCCTGAGACTCGGTAGCAGGAACTCGCTGAACTCGGTGAACGCCAGATTCCCAGCGCAAAGTTCCGTAAACGAATTTTCCTGTAATCTGTGTGACGATTTTGTTGAATCCGCCGACTTCTGTTTCCTGAGCCTCGACATTCTCGTACTTCCATCCCTTGCGCTCACACAAGTGAATGTACATTTCCCACATGTCGCGAACGAAAAGAGAAGCCTCATCACCACCAGCAGCCGAACGGATTTCAAGGATGATGTTCTTTTCATCAAGAGGATCAGGCGGAATCAGTTTGAGTTTGATTTCTTCTTCAAGCTGCGGCACCTTTTCTTCGAGAGCTTTCATTTCCTCGCGTGCCATTTCCTTCATTTCGGCATCATCTTCTGCCGTAATCATCATTTTTGCGTCTTCGATTCCCTGCAAGCACTTTCGGTATTCGTTACCAACTTCAAGAACTGCCGTAAGATGACCGTGCTCACGCATGACATCCTTGTATTTTTTCTGATCTTTTACCAAGTCCGGGTCTTGAACAAGCTCGTTCACTTCAACATAACGCGCGTCTAATTCTTTAAGTTTCTTCAATAAATCCATATCAATCTATTCTATCAAATTTCAAAACAGTTGACAAATCCCCCGTCTCGTAATAAACTAATGATAGTTAGTCTATCGGGAAAATTTCTCCTTTTTTCCCGGCAGATTAATTGGGTGGGAAAATGGCAAAAACAGAAAAAGTTAACCGCGAGAAAATCATTCTCGCTTTTCTTGACGCATGCTTTACAAAAAATGCTGGCGGAACTTCACTTTCAGATGTCGCAGAAAAGCTCGGGATTAAAAAAGCTTCCCTTTACAACCATTATGAAAGCAGGGATGCAATGATTGAAGACTGTCTCCGATGGTGCGGTGACTATTATAGAAAGACTTACTTCATTCCGACCGACATTGATTCGATTTCACAGCGTTATCCTGCCGAAAACGTAATGAAGGCCATCGTAAACCGTTGGTTCAAAATGAATGAAAAAGAGCCGCTGATTCAGATTTATTCCTTCATTGAAAGCGAAAAATACATCTCAACAGCCGCAGCAAAAATTGCGCAGGAAACACGCGAAAAGCTTGTCACCCAGACAAAACAGGCTCTCCGCAGCCTCGCAAAAGCCGGAAAAATCATCGACCTTGAAGAAAATGATTTGAATTCCATGGCGCAAATAATGACTTCAATCACGATTTCAAACCTGGACGACTATATTGTAAGCAAAAAAATCGAAATCCGCTCAAATCCTGAAACAGGTGCCGACTCACTCTTTAAGAGCACCATTGAACCGGACTACAGCAGAATCGATGCCCTTGTGAACACCTTCTGTTCAGTATTGAAATGATAGAAATAATGAATTAGTAATTGCTAATTTCCCGTTACTAATTTATAATTAAGATGTGTCTACCCTTTACATCGTTGGAACACCGATTGGAAATCTCGGTGATATTACATTTAGAGCAGTCGAGACATTCAAGACTGTTGATGTGGTTGCGGCGGAAGATACGCGGCACACTCTACAGCTTTTGAATCATCTTGAAATCAAAAAACCGCTTGTTTCTTGTCGTTCACAGAATGAGGAAATAGCGGCTCAAAAAATCATCAGGATGCTCGATGAAGGGCAGACGGTCGCCTATGCAAGCGATGCAGGCACTCCCGGAATCAGTGATCCTGGTGCTGTTCTTGCAGGGCTGGCACGGAAGGCAGGGCACAATGTCGTGCCGATTCCGGGACCAAGCGCGTTTGCTTCACTTGTAAGCGTTGCAGGAGCCGGCGGAAAAACACTGGTCTTTGAGGGGTTTCTCTCACCAAAACCGGGGCGCCGCCGTTCAAGGCTCAAAGAACTGCTTGCTACGGGGGATGCAATCGTTTTGTACGAATCTCCGTTCAGAATCGTTAAACTTCTAACGGATATTGCCGATATTGATAGTGAACGGCGTGTGGTTGTGGGGCGAGAGCTTACAAAACTACATGAAGAGATAGTAGAGGGGACTGCAGCGCAAATGCGTGATGATTTCGCACAAAGAAGTAAAGTCTTGGGCGAATTCGCAGTATTTATCTCTGGATGTAAGATTTCTTCAAAAAATTCTAAAGATTTTGAAGAAAATGCCGATAATTAAAGCGTAAAAGGCAGGTTAGCTATGATGATTGGAAGAATTGACAATGTAAATCCTCTTAACAATGTTCAGAATACTCGTCGCACACAGACTACAGAAAATACATATTCTACAGCAGATTCAATCAGTGTTTCTGATGAGGCAAAAGCAGCAGCAGAAGCATACTACTTGAATCAGGTTGCGGCAGAAACTCCGGACATTCGACAGGATCTCGTTGCTGCCATCAAAGAAAAGATTAAAGATCCAAACTACTTGAATCAGGCTGTTGTTGCATCAACTGCTGACCGTATTCTTGCAAGCTATGGACTTTAGTCGTGGGTTAGCACACGGCGTTAATCTTACGGCAATGGTGTCGCTTACAGAAAGACGGAATTTTTTCCGTCTTTTTTTTTAATTAGGATTATAAAATGGCAGATTTTTCATTCAAAGTTTCACCAAACATTCTTTTAGGCTCATACACTGCAAGCAGATTCGGTCAGTCACTTCTTTCATACGGCACAAAATTCATGCTGATTTTGGATCCGATTCTGCGCGAGAACGGCATTGCTGATAAAATCACAAAAACACTCGCTGACAAAAAAATCGAGTATTTCATTTATGATGAACTTTCGAAAGGAGATAGCTCTGAAATACTTGGTCGCCTTTTAAAACTTGCCAGAGAAGCACATATTCATGGAGTGATTGCCGTTGGCGGTGGAAAGCCGATAAGCCTTGCCCGCGCGACATGTGCACTCATCAACGAAGAGCACGATTTATACGATTATCTTGACGGTGCAATCCCCAAAAGTCCGGCAATTCCATTAATCTGTCTGCCTACAACAATCCGGGATCCGTTTATCTTTACAGACACAATTCCGCTCACTGATGCCCGAAGTTCAACAATCAAACTGATTAAAGCACAGGCTGGAATCACAAAACTTGTACTTTTTGACCCTACTCTCACTGCAACCTTTACAGAAAATCAGACGGAATCGATGGCCCTCGAAACGCTCTGTCTCGCAACAGAAAGCTATCTTTCCCAAAAAGAAAATTTCTTCAGCAACATGATGGCCGAAAAATCCGTAGAACTTTTCACTTATGCGCTTGACGGTTCACAGAGCCTCACAATTACTACGGCAAAAGAAGAGCTTCTTTCTCAGGCAGGCTGTCTGGCATCCCTTGCGGCAGCCACTTCATCAATGGGAATCGCTTCTCTCCTTTCAATGTGTATAAACGCGCGTTACAAAATCTGGCGTTCGGTCGCAACTACAGTTCTTTTCCCATATATGATAGAAGAATGTGCAAAATTCAAGGCTGATAAAATCGCTGTACTTGCGCGAAAAATGAACCTTGCAACGGCCGAACAAAGTGCCGAAGAAGCAGCCCGTGCATTTGCCGAAAATATCCGTCAGAGAATCGCAAAAGCAAATCTTCCGGCACGACTCAAAGACCTTTCGGTATCGATGGAACAGCTTGCTTTGGCAGCAGAAGATGCAGGTCAGCTCGACATTGTAAATTCTCTTCCAAGAAGCATGAACAGCGACGATTTGTTCTCATTGATTAAAACGGCATTCTAATGATTGAACCTCATAAATTAAATCAGCTGCAGCCCGGCCAGAAAAGACGAAAACTGGCGCTCACATTCGGAGCATTGGAGCGTGATGTTGACGGAATTCCTGAAAAAGGCAATGAATACAATTTCAAAAGCATTCCTCGCTCTGAATACATTAAAAAGCTGCTTTCCATCGTAATTCAAGATGAAGAACTTCCCGAAGCGAGCAAAACTCAGCTTGAAGAGGTTTTGAATTCCGAACCGTTTGATGAAAAACGGGCATGTAATCTTGCCCGCAACAATCTCCTTGCAATAATCGGAACATTCCCTGCCGAATGGGATTTAATCATCGCACCACACGCCTCACCTCTCGACGAAAACGGTCTCGTAAAACAGCGCGATTTTTACCCGGAAGTCTATGTTTATGCTGAAGATATCCGCTCGCCTTTCAATTGCGGCTCGATTTTCCGTACAGCAGAGGCAATGGGTGCCGAAAAAGTTCTGATTTCCCCGATGTGCATTGATCCGAATCACCCCAAAGCACTCAGAAGCGGCATGGGATGCATTGAAACAATCGGATTTGAGCGAAAAAGCGTGGATGAGCTTGTAGAATTTGCAAAAGAGCGGGATCTACCGATTTTCGTACTTGAGACAGGCGGCACATTAATAGAAGAGTTTGATTTTCCGAAGCGCGGAATCTGCATAATCGGTTCAGAAGAACTCGGCGTAAGCCCGCAGGCATTGAATGCGGCCACTTACGGAAGAGTCTCAATCCCGATGAAAGGATTAAAAGCCTCACTGAATGTTGGAGTTGCGTACGGAATTTTGATGCAAGCCTGGGTCAGCAAGATTAGCGGATAAAAAGAATTCTTTCAAAAAGAACAAAGGCTAGTCGGCCTTGAATGCAGCTTCAAGTTTGGCAGAGATTTTTGCCAGCTGCGTTTCGTTCCCGATTCCAAAAAGCTTTAAGACATCAACATCAAACTGATAGTAATCGACCTCGTGAGTCTGATAATGAGCAATCATGTCAGCAAGATAAACAAGCGACGTCAATTTTTTAGCAGAAGGCGATGCCATGTCAGGCTCATGATGATGACGGAT
The DNA here is from genome assembly GCF_946187725.1 of uncultured Treponema sp. Taxonomy (GTDB): domain Bacteria; phylum Spirochaetota; class Spirochaetia; order Treponematales; family Treponemataceae; genus Treponema_D. The sequence continues at coordinate 16,842 of NZ_CAMHSK010000037.1, read as the reverse complement.
GACCGATATGATGATTTCGGGGAAATTCCATTTTTCGGCAATTAAAGCACCGATTTCGCTATGATTTACTCCGGCAAGCAACTTTTCAAAAATGTCAGGAGAAAGATTGCGCTGCTTACAGATTTCGGCGGCATTCATGACAAAATCAGGACGCGCCGTAGCGAAAACAAGCTTACCCATATCATGCAAGAGACCACAAATATATGAATCATCGATAATGTCACGCTCTGCGGCACAGAAATTACGCGCAAGATTGTAAGAATAGAATGCAACCCGGTAAGCATGAGTCCAAAGGATTTTTTGAGACATGCCGCCCAAGCCTTCAAGCTGTTTTACAGAACCAACAGAAAAAAGAAGATTTTTGATACCGCGGATTCCGACAAGCTTTACCGCATCGGCAATGCTGATACACGGAGATGCGAGCGCAAATGTAACAGAATTGACAAGACGAAGCAAATCAGAAGTAAGGGAAACATCACACGAAATGGCACTGGCGATTTCGCTCATCTTTGAGTTAGGATTATTAATGATTTTGCTGATTCTAGTGATGCTTTCGGGGAACTGCGGCAACTCATCAATTAGTTTGATGAATTCATGCGATGCCGTATTCAGTTCACGCTGAGTTTTTTCATTGATTGGAAGGATGATTCTCGTAATCGTTTCGCCATTTTCACAAAGAATCTGAAAATTTTCTTCGGTCAGACCGATTTTTTCGAGCATGAGAATCATGATGACGATACCGAGGCCCGCACCTTCTGACTGGTCAATGATTTGATTCATGGCCTGATCGACAGAAGTGTATTGCTGTGCACGGCTCAGTTTGTCATGCATTCGCTTGTATTCACGGAATGTAAGGACGGAATTGTTTCGGACTTCGATTTTGATGCGGTTATTGCGAGTTTGAAGCATGAGCTTGACATAAAGACCGGTAAGTTTCTGCATTGCAAGATAATGCCGGATATTGCCAAGAGTTTCTTCTTTAAAGTTCTTCATGCCGATTTCATAATCTGCATCATCAAAAAGATTAAGGTTCTTTTCTTTAAAATAAATGCGCTTTGTGTTGGCCTTTTTGGCGTTGGTTACAAGCTCGTTAAGACAATAACGCAGGTAGGTCCCCATGTGCTCCTGCCCAAGCTCGCCCAAAAATGCAGCAAGAACTTCTTCCATATATTCTGCCATTTCGCGCGGAAGAGTGTATGTGGTGATAGAGAGCGGAATGCCAGCCCGAATCGCCATTTTGATTTTTGAGTTGTCAAGACTTACCTTCATTGTTTTCTGTGCTTGCTGCATAACAACATATTATAGCACAAATTAAGATTTTTGTCATCGTTTTAATTTCTGGCAAATTTTTGTAATTATAACAAAATATTATCCGTAAACATTGCCGAAAAGTGACTTTCTTTTCAAATAAATAAGTGTAAGCGGAAAGACTTACGGAATTTCAATACAAAAAGAGGTTCTTATGGCAGTGACCTTACGACCAAGCCCCACGGCTCTTCTCGACCCTAAATGCGACTCATCGTTCAAGGCAATGTTCACGGCGGACACAAAGGAAAGCAATGCCGCGCTAAAGGATTTCATCTCCACAATCCTGAACAGGGAAATCTCGGAACTTCAGCTCATTCAAAATGAGCCGCCAGTTGAAATCGTGAACCAAAACAGAATGAGCTTTGATGTGAGCGTAAAATTCTCTGACGGAGAGCGATGCGACATCGAGATGCAATCCAGGCAGGAAAACTACGATTATGCCGCCCGTGCCGAGATACAGGTGGCGAGACTATTGAGCACCAGCAACAAGACTGGTCAGAACTGGCATACCCCCGCAGCTTATCAGATATCCGTGCTGAATTTTGAATTCGACAAAAGTGACAAGTCGCCGCTTTCATGGTACACTATGAGGAAAGAAAATGGCGGGAAACTTTCCGACCGGCTGAATGTAGTTTTCTTCGACCTGATAAAGATTCACAGGCTCCTCGGAAAGCCGGTAAAGGAACTCTCAAAGCTTGAGAAGTGGGGGTTGTTCCTGTCTTATGCCGATGACGAGCGGCGAGCGGAATACATCGATCAAATAATCCGCTCCGAAGGAGGCCTTATGAACGCAAAAACTTCACTCTGTTCAGTAAGCAAGGACGAAATCCTGTGGGCACAGCAGAACTCAATCGATAAAGCCATGCGGGATTACAACACAATAATGTTCAATGCAAAACAGCAGGGCATGCAAGAAGGCTTAGAACAGGGAAGAAAAGAAGGCTTACATAAAGGAATCGCCGTTGGCCGAGCCGAAGGACGCGAAGAAACCGCCATAGAGAACGCAAAAAATCTTTATGCGAATGGAGTCTCTGTTGGGATTATCGCAAAGTCACTAGGTATGACAGTGGAGCGAGTCAAGGAACTCGTCAGTGATGTTGCTATGACAGTGTGATTCTTAACGCGCACAATGAAAAATAACTAATGAATAATTCTTCCTGCTGAACATTTACCCCTGCGAGCACTCAGGTTGTTATGAATATGAGAACAGTTTCAAAGTTTTCAAGTGTTTAGCTCATAAAAAAAAGGGTCGCCACAATGACGACCCTTTTTTTTATGTAATGTCTGGATTAGAGTTTGATTCTCATACAAACAGGGATAGAAATCTGTGTTCCGAGAAGATCTTTATCCTGATCTGCACCAACACCAGCTATTGTTGCACGAATAGCAGCATCAAGGGTTGCACCCTTGCCAGCTGTGAAGATACCACCTACCTGAGCTGCAATCTGTGAACCTTCTGCTTTGCGTGAATCAGAGTTTGTGAGGAATACAAATTCACCCTCAACGAATGCTGTTACTGTATCATTAAGTTTTGAATTGAAGTTAACAACTGTGTCGAGAACACCTTCTGCATCTTCATCACCGGCTTTAACATTTGTGTAGTTCAAGTAGATTCCGGCTGCCATAGTGTCATCGATTGCATAGCGTGCACGAGCATCGATTGCCCAATATGTATCATCAGCTGTATAAGACTCATCTTTTTTTACAGTATTTCCAACAATATTCCCTTTCGCATCCAATTTATAATCACTATATGAAATCTTTTCCACATAGGCTTCAGATTTTGCGAATGTGAAGCCAAATACTGAAGAAAGGTTATCGATTGAGAGTGGGCTGAAGAATGCAGCTGCAACCAATGTGTCCTTACGCAAGTGCAAGTCAGCATCGAAAGCGAAAGCATCAGCAGTATAAGCTGCTCGGAAAGCATAAGCACTTTCAACCTCATAAGTTGTCTGACCGTCATCATTCTGAGTAACCCATTCGTCAGCAGCTTTGTTCAATGCAGCCCAAAGCTGAAGTTTGCCACCAGCAACATCAGCGAACATATAATCGGCTACGAATGAAATTGCCTTTGTTCCTTCAATTGCAGTGATGTTGTCTGAATCTACACCTGCAAGTGCACCTACATTAGCATTGATACCAAGTTTTTTGTTTCCGTAGAATTTTTTGTTTGTTTTATCAGTCTTATATTTGTCAGTACCTTTCTTTGCAGTATTATATGTTGCACCCCAGTTCTGCTCGATGAGAGAAAGGTCATTCTGGTCTTTTGTAACTCGGTTCGCAATACGACTATCATAAAGACCACCAGTGAATGTGAGGTCTCCAAATTTCAAGAATCCAGAATATGTATCAAATGCAAACTTGCCACCTGTAAGGTTGTTATCAATTGCAAGAGTAACACCTGCATAGTCGTTCTTTGCATCAAATTTGATTGTGTCTTTTGCACCCTGAACGCCATCAAGATCGAATAATCTTGTATGAGTGTCTGCCTCTGTTCCCATATTGAATTCTGCGATTACAGGACGAATACGGAAATTGTTTGAAATCTTAACCTCTGCTGTTGCAAGACCTGCCGCTACAGCTGTCATTGTTACTAAACTTACGATTTTTTTCATTGAAAAAATCCTCCTTTTTAAATTAGGAAATTTAAACCAAGGATTAAATTGAACAGATAAAACAAAAAAAACTTAGTTAAGAAAACAGGAGGAAGAACTATGGTCTACGGTTACATAAGGGTTTCAACAGCACATCAAAACCTTGAGAATCAACAGCTTGAAATTGAAAATTTTGCCCGACAGAACGGAATTCACATCGACAAGTGGATTGAGGAAAAAAATCAGCGGAACGAAAAAGCCGGAGTCTCGGAAACTTGGCAGGGAACTCATGAACCAAAGCAAAGAAGGGGATTTAATCATCTGCACCGAAATCTCTCGTTTCGGACGTTCCCTAATCATGATTATGAATGTTCTGCAATATTTTCTTGAAAGGAACATAAAAGTATGGACGATAAAGGACAATTACAGGCTCGGTGATGATATTCAGTCTAAAGTTCTGGCATTCGCATTCGGGTTGTCAGCGGAAATTGAAAGGCAGCTTATTTCTGAACGAACAAAACAAGGACTGAACCGTGCCAGAATCGAGGGGAAGCAAATCGGTCGTCGTCAAGGGCGCAAATCCGACCATTACAAACTTTCGCAATACGATGATTACATCCGAAAGGAGCTTATTCTGGGAAGAAGCAAACGCTCTCTTGCGAAGGAACTGGGGGTATCCTGGATGACACTGGACAAGCATATCTCAAGAATACTTTTTATGAAGAAAGAAAAAAATAACTTTTAATGCAGAAGTCTGAAAATATGAAAGTCCCACATTCTGCATTTGTGAAAAATACGAAAATTTCATACAAGGAAGTTATAAAAGTCCAAAAAACTCGCGGCTACATTAAACCTATCTTAAAATTAGATTATTCTACTGATTGTTCAAAGCGAGAATTCTCGTTAAATAACAAAACTTGACAGAAAAGGTTACATTTCTGTCAAAATTATCCAAATACATTCCGATATTCAGTGATATACTAACTTTGGAAAAAGGAAATCAAAGAAACCGTTGGTTTAAAATTTCCAATTAAAAAAGGAGGATTTTTTCCTATGAAAAAAATCGTAAGCGCAGCAGCTGCTGCATTGATTCTCGGTGGTTTCGCCGCTGCAGAAGCTACATTTTCAGTAAACTACCGCACTGGTATTGAAGTTCTTTCACATCAGATGAAGCACAACACACATTTGCTCAATGGTGTAACAGCAAACCGCACAACATCTGACGCTCTTTCATTCAAGGGTAAGGCAGACTTCGGTGGTCTCGAACTTGAGATTACTCCAACTTATTCAAATGATGGTAACGAAGGAACTCTTTCTCTCGCTAAGTACAATGGCTGGATTAACTTCGGTAAATTCTCATTCAAGAGCGGTGCATGGGATTCTCGTGCTGTTGGTCGTGTAAATGCAGATATTGGCAACCATGAAGGTAAATTCTGGGGTGAATTGCAGAAGCCAGGTCTTGCAAACAAACTTGGAACATCAGGAAACGGTGTTGATATTTCTCAGCAGAACGGTAAAAAGAAAATCACAAACATGATTTCTTATACGAACAAAGATATGGGTCTTGAAGCTCGTGGTGCTTTCATTGAGTCAAAAGCAGGAACTTATGCAAATCCAGATGATGCAGGTGATGACTGGGTATTTGATAATGACCAGTGGTTCGCAGAAATCGGATACACAATCAAAGATGTTGGCCGCATTTTGTTCACAACAAAAGATTCTCACAAAGATATGTCTTTCGCTTTGTTCGTAGAGCCAAAACTTGCTGACCTCAAAGCTCTTACTTCTTTGGTAGGTGTTACTTATGAGCAGAACACTTCTGGAGAAAAAACACAGACTGCAATTGCTATTGATGCACGCGCTCGCTATGCAATCGATGACCAGCTTTCTGTAACAGCTATGTATAACTGGACAGGTGGTGATGTTGGAACAACAGAAACTAAAACTGCTAAATATGCTACTTGGGGTATGCTTAACGCAACATACAAACTCAACGAAACATTCGTTCCATTCTGTTCTATGATTTATTCATCAGGTGCTGCTGCAGGTGCTGTTGGTGCTCTTGGATTCAAAGACACATATGCTGCTTCACTCCGCGTTTACCCAGGTGTTGAAATCTACAATACAAAGAGTGCAAACCTCATTACAGGTCTCGTAGTTGACTTGGTTAACTTCACAGGTGAGGATGATGATTTCACAAAGAAATTCACTATCCCAGTTCTTATGCGAGTTAAGTTCTAATTCTAAACAGAACATCTTAGTCTAATAGAAGCAGGCTGTCCGTTTGGGCAGCCTGCTTTGTTTTTGGCAGAATTTGCCGCCAAGCTATGGAGTGGTGGCGTAAGCCAGCCACTGGACTGAGCGAAGCGAGGGAAGAGGCCGAGCGGATAGCGAGCCACGGAACAGCGTCAGACCGAGGATTTTGCGCCAATTAAAATTCTCTTGCGAATAAGTCGATTTTCGTGTAATTTTGAGTTACTTTTCTTGTAAGGAATCAATATGAAAAAATCTCTCTTTTTATCTGTTACTTCGTTTTTTTCGGCTTGCCTTTTTTTAAGCTGTGCGTCTACAAAAATCTCAATTTCGGATTATTCGCCTGTTGGAATCTTGGGTGTTGAAGGAAATCCTACGATTCTTGCTGTTGATTTTGACAATCAGAAGGATGAGGATGCGGGCGGTACGCTTTCAAACGCAATTAACAAGCTTATCGATGGCAAAAATCCGGAAATTCTTACGGCTCAGGACAGGGTTGATTTTGCTGAAGAGTGTCTGCGTCACGCACTTGAGGAAATTGCGGGCGTTGAGGTTGTCGATAAAGAAAAAATCACTCAGAGCGAAAATTACAAATATGCTAAGCTGAACATCCTTTCAATGACGAACACAAACTGTGTCGCAGCCGGATATCAGCAGGACATGCTCTCGCTCGGAGCAAAGAAAGCTCGCGTTCTGATGCAGGAATCTGGCGCAAAAGGGCTTATTTCTCTTGAATTCGAATTTGACAAAAAACTTTCAAAAAAAGAGCTCTATGCTGTTGTTAAAATGAAGGTTCGTTTCATTGGTTCAAACGGGCGTGAAATTCTCAATAAAGAGTTCGTCGAAGAATCTACCGAAAAAATCAAAGTTCACGGTCTCTACGATTCAAACTATGACAAAGACACTTTCGTTACATTCTATCCACCTATAATCGAAAGCATAATCAACAAATTTGTTCTTGAATACATGAACTAATTGGGCTTTCCTATGGCTAAATTATCTTTTCATAACTATCGACGAGTTTTCTCACGCGTTTTGTCAGCATCGCTTATTGGCGGTATGATTTTTGCTTCAGCGGCTTTTGTTTCCTGTCAAACTGAATCTGATGATGAGGAAAAAACAACTCAAACTGGGGGCAAAATTGATCCTTCCATTATTACGGAAGCAAAGGTCATTGAAACGACTCATCTTACGGAAGGCTTGACTGTTTTCAATTTCATCTATCCGTCATATGACCCTTACGGCAATCCAATCATGCTTTCTGGTGTTATTACGGCTGGCGATTCAATAACAGCAGATAATCCCGCAAAAGGCATGATTCTCTACAATCATTATACGATTAACAAAGCTGATGAATGTCCTTCAAAAGGTCCTCTCGAAGAACAGAAAGCCATTGCCAGCGCACGCATTAATGTAATAACAGTTTCTCCTGATTACTACGGATTTGGCATTACCGAAGACAAAAATCAGGCTTACTGTATAGGAAGCGCAAATGCTCAGGCGGCAGTTGATGCACTCATCGCAGCAAAAAAACTTCTTCCAACTTTGGGATATTCTGACTTCGGAACAAAAGTTTTTAATGTCGGCTACTCTCAGGGCGGTCAAACGGCAATGGCAGTCCTAAAGCTTGTCACACAAAAGTATCCGGACATCAAAATCACAAGAACCTTCGCGGGTGCAGGTCCGTACGACCTTTCAGCAATTTACAGTTCTTTCAGCACATCTCCTGAATCTTCAATGCCGAGTACGGTCATCGGTGTATTTTTGGCGTATAACGAATTCTACAATCTGGGAATTCCGAATGAGCAAATCTTCAAGGGAAAACTTCTGAATAATCTGGATGAATGGATTCTGAGCAAAAAATATACGAGTGATGAAATCGAAAACTTTTTGGGTGAGTCGAGCTTAACTGAACTTTTTACTGACGATGTATTCAACAGCGACTCAGAAATTGCAAAGAAATTCCTTGAGGCTTATGAAAAGGATTCAATTGCAAACGGCTGGACTCCAAACCAGGATGAAAGCATTTATCTTTATCACAACAAGAAGGATACGACGGTTCCAGTTGCAACGACAGAATCTTTGAAATCTTTCCTTCTTGACAGTGGTATGCAGCAGTCACTAAATATGTACAGCGGTCTCTACATTAATATCGATACAAGCGGAGAAGCTCCATACCATCAGAATGGCGGCAAAGCATTTATTTTACAAGCAGCCATTCAGCTGATGTTTTTATTGACACAATAGAATAACAGTAAAATGCCAGCAGATTGAGTGTCGTTTGCTAGACATTCAATCTGTGTTTTCGAAATTAAATCTTCCGTATTGCTTTCTGTTCCAAAAATCCCGCTGTTTCTTCGGCCCAACTGAACTGGCTCATGAATTCGCCCGCAAAACTGTCCATCGCGTTTTTGTCACCACTTAAAAAATCGTAATAATCGCAATTGATTACGCTTGGATTGATTCTGAAATTGTTGTATTCGGCGATAAAGAAATTCAAAATCTCCATTTTGCTCAGGGTGTGCTTTATGTCTACGATGAGATTTCGAAGGTTGCTTCCGTGTTTACTCGAATTCGCCTGATCGCCCCATAAAACGGCTATAAGTTCCTTTGTGTTAACCGAGCTTCCATTTTTGTAGACGAGATAGGCTATCAGCTCATTTGATTTTGTGCGTGAAAATTTGATGACCTTGTTTTCGTATAAAAGCGTGAAGTTGCCGAAAGTTTTTGCTTCAAGGCTGTGCTTTTGTTTTTTAAGCAACAGGATGTGCTTCTTTTCTATTCGCCTTTTGTAAAGAGCCAGACAGAACATAAGAAAAGTCGCAAGAATTGAATCAGCAAGGCCGCTCAGCTGAAACTGGGCATAAATTCCAGGAGTCATCACGCCGATTGCGATTACAATGCCGAAAAGAAAAATTACAGGCGAAAATGAAAACACGCAGAGAGAAATAAAACTTGTCATGAAATATATGACAACTCCGTTGAAAGGCTTCCCAAGAATGTAAAAATTGTAAACGGAGATAAAAAGTGACATGTAAATAATTATGTACACGGGAATTGTTTTTAAAATATATGATTTTTCATTTGGAACATTTTTTATGCACTTTGAATACAAAAATGTGAAGATTCCGGGAATCATGAAAATTCCAAAATAAACCAAATAAGTAAGCTGATTTTGCAAGTCAGAATGATGAGTCAAAACTATGGCAATAAAATCCACGATTCCTAATAAAAAAAGACTCGAACTGATGATATTTCCGACTATTCTGTTCGATTCTCCCGCATCTGCCAAATCCTGACGGGGAATGCCGTATCGTTCATTGTAGATTTTTAGAATCTCGCTCTTCATATTCCAAATTATATAGTATTTTTTTAAGAAAGTGCTGATGTGTTGCGGAAATTCCGTTTTTTTTGTGCTGATTCTGTGCTAGTGCCCATATAGAATTTGCCTAAAAAAGGAGATTTTTATGGGAAAAAGCAGATTGTTAGCAGTCCTGTCAGTTTTAACCATTTTAACGACTAATTTTCTTTCCTGCACAATGGGTGAAGATGGCGCAGATGGTAAAGACGGAAAGGACGGTAAAGATGCCCCAAGCATCGCGGAGCAAACTTTTGATGTAATAGTCGAAGAGCTAACATTAAAAACTGTATATAAACGCGAGTTAGTGGGCGGAAAAGTCAGCAACACTGATTATATAACGCTCGGCTTTAGAGATGGCATGGAAGAAATCCCGTACATTCCCATTGCCAATAGTATAATTAAAGCCTTAAAAGGAAACCATTATTCTGTTTCAGAAGTAAATGCTGATACCACCGAAGTAACAATCACAAATTCAGAAACAAATACGAAGGCCGTAATCGACCTTGTAAAGCATGAATTTTATTTTGACAACTATGATGCTTTTTTCCAAACTTCAGAAGTTTATTCTGACACCGCAGCCGTCAATTTAATAGGCGATTACATGAAAATAACGGATGCCTCGAATGTTCCCGGTCAGCCGATTCTTCTGGACTGGCGAAAGCATGACATAGGCGTGATTATCTGGAAAGACGCTAAGGATAAATGTTGTCTTGCCATTCCGCTCCAGACTTACAACGATATTTTTAACGGAGCTATGATATATAATGGAAAAAACTTATATTCACTGTATGCTGTTAATGATAGTTCCGCTGTTGCGGATGACTATTATGGTACGGATCCGGCTCCTGGCAAAAGAAGCAAGGCTCTTGCGGAATTCTGTTACAACGAACTGTGCATGAATCTTGACTTGAACTACGGCTTAAAAGAAATTCACGGAATCGCATCATTCCCGGACTTCGACTCATATTTTGAGATTACAGGAATCCGCGATGATCTTAAAAGCACTGATGCGCTCACCTTTGCGAATGCAATCAAAGATGTATGTGATTTCTATTTTGGTGACGGACACTCTGTTTATGACAAAAATTCTTATTATCTTGGAAAAGATGCCGTTCCCACAGCAGCGCACACTTCAGCCATGTATAAAAATGGCTACGAAAACTATGTAAAATATATTTTTGCAAGAAATGAGAAAATCGGAAACAGCTCAACAAACAAAGAAGATCCAGTTTCATGTTATACGGTTTCTGCGGACGGAAAGACGGCAATTGTTCGTTTTGACCATTTTACGCTCAATGACTTAAAAAAGGCGCAAATTTTAGAGTTGCTTTCTGATTTTGATGAAGAAAAAATGAACGCTTATGTTCATAACCTTGAAGATGAATACGACACGATAGCTTTGATTCACGCGATAAACGAAAAGATTAAGGCGAATCCCAGCATTGAGAATATCGTGCTTGATGTAAGCTGCAACGGCGGAGGCGCAAATCACTCTGCGGCATTCGTTCTTTCGTGGCTTCTCGGTGAATGTGTTTTTGATTTTACCAATCCAATTACAGGCGCAAAGTGGTCTGCAACTTACAAGGCAGATGTAAACTTTGACGGTGAGTACAATGACGGCGACACGGTAAAAGAGAAGAACCTTTTCTGCCTTATTTCTCCAGTGAGCTTCTCATGCGGGAACCTGGTTCCTTCCATGCTCAAAGCTTCCGACCGCGTGACGATTCTTGGCGCAAAATCAGGCGGTGGCACCAGCGTAGTTTATCATACCTGTGCGGCGGACGGAACGCTTTTCCATGTCTCAAGCAAAACCGTAATGAGCGTGGCAAAAAACGGCTCGAACTACGACATCGACATAGGAATCGAACCGCACTACTACATCAACAAACCTGAAAATTTCTACGACACAGAAAAGATTTCAGGACTGGTAAATGCAATAAACGAAGCAACACTGGCAAATTAAAACAACATTCTCGTTTTTCCCGATAATCAAAGGAGTCAAATATGAGAAAAACAAAAAGTACTGCACTTTTTATGGCGATGGCAGCCCTTGTTTTTACATGGACTGGTCTTACGGCATGTAAAGATGAAGATTCGGAATCGCAAAGCAACACGAAAGCTAACGAATCTCCTGTAGTTTCCTTAAAAACAATTGCAGTTGGAGAATATTCTGATGCAGAAAAAAAGGCAATCACAACGATTTTTCCAAATTCAGAATTTTCAACAGATCTGTCTGCCGTGAATGAAACTTACAAAGTCGTAATTAATGATTACAAAGATCTGCCCGACAACCTTGCAGATGATGCGTATTACATTCTTTATGAAATCCAAGGAAATGAAATTGAAGATGTCGTTGATGACAGGGATGATGAATTCTGGGAAGGCACATGGAATGAACATACTGAAAAAATGATAAAAGATGATTTGCAATTATGCCCCTATAGTTTTATTGGTTATAATCCTGCCTTCAACGCAAGTCTGTATATCTCTTCAATTTCTACGCAGGAACAATGGGAAGCTGTTACGAAAGATTACAACGACAACCTTGAAGAAGAATTTGCGGATAACATGATTTCCACAGAGAATATTTTTGAAGAAGATGAAACTTCCGCATCTATGGGAGAATCTGACACCAACAGCGAGAAGAACTGCTTGATAAGTTTTAGCACTGTTGGTTATTGGATTCTAGACTGCGAAAAAAGTCAGACGGATGAATCAAGGATGGCAATTCGTTCTGAAATTGAGAGAGCTGTACGGACTGACGGAAACGGCACGGCTTCATTTAATATTGCAAATATTGCAAGTGCATATTCGATTTCTGTAGGCAATATAAGTTTTAATGCAAACATAAAGATTCCAAGGGAAAAAACAGATGAGCGAATCAGAGGAACTGGCTCTTGTACAGTTAAAGTTTCATACACGCCGTTCTTGGTCACAGGATCAAACTCCCCTGGTATGTACTATGGGGTAACTACAGAAACTCGTGTAACAAATGAAAATATGATTCATTACTTCCACTCAACTAGTCCCAAAGGCGGAACAATTGCAGGACTCTACCTGACGAAGCTTACAACATTATTTATGCCGACCGTATACAAAGCTGTCAAAGATGATACAACTGGAAAAAGAAAACGGACATCCGAGTTTCTTCCAATAGAATTTCCTGTTGAGTGCTCTCCAGTTCCTTATACATCAACCGCGAAAAAAGACCATTCAGAAACAAACGAGATTAAGAAGCATTTTGAACTGGGAGGCGAAGTAGGCTACGGTGGTGGGCTACTCCCTGGCTTTTTGGGTAGTGCTAAACCTTCCGGAGGATGGGAATGGAATAGATCTACTACCACAACATGGGTGACAAATGATGTACAATTCAAAAATTTAACAGCGGTCTCCAAAGAATACAGTAAAGTGTCCCCCTACACAGAATATGCAAAAAGCTCTCTTGAGGTTGGTAATCTCCCTGAATGGAACAAAAAAACTAATGAGTTTTCGCGAGCACCTCTCTTATGCGAATCAACGCAACTCTATACTTCCACCTGGCTCTGGCGCATCCCCGGCAACTTTAACTCGGATGGTTCAGATCAACCGTTTGTATTTCTTAACATTGTAGCGACCCCAACATACGGAGCAAGCTGGCACTGGTCTGAAACGGCATCGAATACATGGGTAATCGGGGCTAAAAACTATAATGATATTCCGCTCCAATAAACTAAATTTTTGAACAAAATTAACACCATAAATTCAACACAATACAATGGAGGAAACTTATGAAAAAGGTAAAAAAAATTGCACTTCTGATGGCACTGGCTGCCCCCCTTGGTTTTACGGGCTGTGAAAGCGAGACTGAAACTACGGTAACCCCTGTAACGCCTTCTACCCCGCAAAAGCCGACTGAAGACCCGACAGCCCCGGCAATTACAAGCGGCTGGTATATGCTTAAAAAAACACCGAATGTCATCGTTCTCATTGATACGACAAACTCTAGAATTCTCGCGACTACATATGCAAATTACGAAGCATACCTCCGTGCAGATGCTGACAAAGAGCAGACTGGCGATATTGTCTCTGATTCAATAGGAGAACTTATGTGGGTTCAGACTTTGCCAGTTAATTATATCAGTGCATACAAACTGACAATAAACGACACGGAATGGTATATTTATGGAAGCGGAACTACTCCAACCATAAATACTATAACTAGCACCGAAGAGGGAAAAATATATGTCTCCAATAAAGGGGAAGGTCTTGTAAACATTACCGATATAAGAACCAGCCGAAAATATCCTGAAAGCGGAACCTATATTTCTGCAAGCGGGGCAACTACTGCCGCAAAAGTAAAGGTGAACGATGAAGACAAGTATCTGTATGCTGTCGTTGCAGAAAACGGAAAAAAGATTACATTCTATTTGAGCGATTCCGATTCAGTCAGCGATTTTTCTTCACTTAATGATTATGCTACGCTCACTAATCTTACCTATGATTTCTATTCAACTTATCTTGAGGCAAATCAAAACGGGTGGATTGTAGACAGTATTGATCAAAGTACGACTTCACTAACATTCAGGGTAAAGAAAGACGGTGCGATGACAAGTTATGTAAGACTGATAAAGAAAGAATAAACTCTTCTCTGTAAATAGGCTTATATAAAATCGAAAATTTTCTAGACAAAATCACAGTTTGTATTAGAATAATATTACAGTATGAGAGCTGAAACTTGTTTGAATGTTCTGATTCTCAAAGAGATTAAAGCTGTTCATACTCTTTTTCTTTTGTGACTTCTAAGGCGAAATTCTTTTTTAAGGGTTCCGCCTTTTTTTAGTCAAAAGGATAAAGCGTCACATGGTCACTAACGGTAAAAAACACCATTAAGGAGGAAAATCTATGAAAAAGCAAATTGTATCTCTGGTCACGGCTGGATTTGCGGCTGTGTCTTTAACATTCACTCTGGCTTCATGTGCGAACGAGGGCGATGTTACGAATATTACAAATGTCGTTTACAATGATGCGCAGGAAGAATCTACCAATTTTGTTTCTGAAAGTTTACCTTTTTACAAGCTTTCAAACACTCCTAGCGATACACTTTATGCACGCTTCTATAACGGCGAGCATTATGTGCCTTATGTATCTCTCAAATATTTTCTTGAAACGCATGATGTTTTCCAACCTGTCAAAACAAGTTATTCGGATGGAAAATACAGCTATGAGTACAAAGCAGATGGCAAAACTTTCCCGATTTGTGTTGATGTCAAAAATGACACAATTCACTGTGCTGAATGGGCAGGCTTCATCGATGAAACAAATGGCGAAGAAGAAGATGCCATTACTAAAAAACTGCTCAGAATTATAAAAAGTTATTCTGGGCAAAAAGCTCAGACTTTTGACCTTAAAAAATACGGAATGGAAATTTATGGCGGTGTTGATGACGCATACATTCCTCTCTGCGTTTTGAACTGTCTTTTTACGACACGCAACTACAAAGAAATTTTCTACAATGGTGAAGCTGTATATTTCTTTGATTACAATAACAGCGATTTCGTTTATGAAAACTATTGCAAAAGCCCGTGGTATAGTGCATCTGACGGTAGTGTGTGCGAACGACCTCAAAAACTTATAGATTTGACATACAACATGCTTTGCTTTACCCATGATTATTGTTATGGACATCCGGGTTACTACGGTTTTGCAGATGATGGTAACGGTTATCCTAATGCAGATATAGTAAGCGCGGCTGATGCCATGAGTTTTGACGAAATGCTTACAAATTATGCTCCTGATGTTCAGCCGATGCTTAAATCTTCATCTTATGTAGAATACTTGAAAGGTCTGTGTAAGCTTATGTGGTATACCTATGGAGATTGCCATACAGGTACCCAGTTTTCAGATTATCTGCCACCACTTAATAGAACACAACTTCTAGACTGGTATAATTTTTATGCAGGTCCTGAATGTCAATCTAAAAAATATATAGAAAATGACAATCGACACACAATGTTGAAGGAGGCAAGGAATGCTGCTGGAAGAGATGCAGACACCGAAGGAAATCCAAAGCCATTTTATGTTCTTTCCGGCGGTAAAACGGCAGTCTTCACATTTGACAGTTTTTTTGTCGATATAGAAAACTGGAAAGCTTATTATAATTCAACTCATGTTGCGGAAGAACCGAATCCCGATGATTTTGAAGGCTGGAGCCTGACTTTCCCGAACGACCCAACAGCTGATTTTTACAAAGCCATCTATGAACTTACAAAAGAAGGCACAGCTTACCCCAATGTTGAAACAATCCTCATTGATGTTTCTTGTAATGGTGGCGGAGACGACCGATGTCTGACAAAGATACTTGCATATATGATTGATCTTCCTAATTTCAGACAAAGCGATGTTCACACAGACACACACTATAGCCGTTATGTTGCCGCAGACTTGAACCTTGACGGCAAAATCGACAGCAAAGATGATGAATATCGCAACGAACTTAAAAGCAAAATAAAATTTGCAGTTCTTACAAGCCGTTCGTCATTCTCATGCGGAAATGCATTCCCGGCTATCTGTGCTGACGAAGGGCTTCCTATCATCGGTGAGCGAAGTGGCGGCGGTGCTTGTGCGGTTGTATTGGGCTGCACAGCAGACGGATTCCCATATCAGTTCTCAAACAAACTTAGAATTTCCCACAAATCTGACTGGTCAAGTGTTGAAACCGGTGCGCCTATCACACAAGGCGGCGAGATTACACCAGGAGCAGACTTCTATGATGATACAAAACTCCAACAGATTATTGACACCGTAGTAAAATAAAGAAAGCAAATCAATCACAAATGGGGAAAAATAAGCTATCCACTAGCATAAAATCACATTTTTGATATTATTTGGTTTCAGTATGAAAGCTGAAAGTTGTTTGAACATTATGATTCTCAAAGAGATTAAAGCTGTTCATACTATTTTCATTTTGTGATTTCTAAGGCGAAATTCTTTTTTAAGAGTTTCGCCTTTTTTTTTAGGCAATTAAATAGGAGTTAATGTTAATATAGATGAAAAGAGAAGACATCAACAAAGTTTTGATTATCGGTTCGGGACTGATTGTGATTGGTCAGGCTTGTGAGCTTAACAAGGCAGGCGTTCTGGACAATGATTTTTCGGGCGTTTCCCTCACTTTGTTCGGGTCGGGCTATCCGCGGTTTCGCGCTCTCGCGCTCCATTGCTCCACTACGCCTACGCAACGCAGTTGCTTCGGAGAGTCGCTAAAAATGCTTTCGCATTTTTTTAACGCTCCCTATGTTCCGCAACGGCTAACGCCGCCGCTACTATCCCTAACGCTTTTCTTCCTAAAAC
>NZ_CAMHSK010000036.1 GCF_946187725.1 uncultured Treponema sp. | reverse complement strand
AAATGATGAGCGAGCTTGATGAAAGCCAGAAGGTTCGCGTTCTTCTTGCACAGGCTCTTTTTGGAAACCCGGATATTCTCCTTCTCGACGAACCTACGAACGGTCTTGATTTGGAGTCAATCAACTGGCTTGAAGACTTCCTTCTTGAATTTGAAAACACTGTCATCGTAGTCAGCCATGACCGCCACTTCCTTAACACGGTATGTACGGTTACTTGCGACATTGACTTCGGAAAAATCACTCAGTTTGCCGGAAACTACGACTTCTGGTATCAGATGAGCCAAATCTTGCAGAAACAGGCAAAAGATCAGAAAAAGAAGAACGAGGAAAAGGCAAAAGATCTCAAAGAATTCATCCAGCGATTTGCTTCAAATGCTGCAAAGAGCCGACAGGCAACCAGCCGCAAAAAGGTCTTGGAAAAGCTTGAGCTTGAAGATTTGCCGGTTACAAGCCGAAAATTCCCGTTCGTTCAATTCAAAACAGAGCGTGAAATCGGAAATAATGTCCTTGAAGTGCGCAAACTTAACGCAAAGGATGAAGATGGAATTCAGCTTCTCAAAGACTTCGATCTTAAAGTCAACCGCACAGACAAAATTGCTTTCGTTGGCGTAGAGCACAATGCAGTTTCGGCTCTTTTCGACATCATCGCAGGCGAGCAGAAAGCTGAATCAGGTGAATTCTTCTGGGGGCAAACTACCAGCAACACATACCTTGCCCGTGACAATAACAAATACTTTGACAATGATATGAACATCACTGAATGGCTCAAGCAGTTCTCAAAGGAACAGGATGATGCTTATGTCCGTGGATTCCTTGGACGAATGCTTTTCAGTGGCGATGAATCTCTCAAAAAGGTAAAGGTCTTGTCTGGTGGTGAGAAAGTGCGTTGTATGCTTTCAAAAATGATGCTTCAGAATGCAAATGTTTTGATTCTCGATGATCCGACAAATCATCTCGACCTTGAGGCAATCGAAAGCTTGAACCAGGCACTTGTAAACTTCCCAGGTGTAATTCTCTTTACGAGCCACGACCACGAGTTCATTCAGACAATCGCGAACCGAATCATTGAAATTACTCCAAAAGGTGTTATTGACCGAATGATGCCGTTTGATGATTATATGGCAGATCCTTCAATCAAAGAATTGCGCAAGCAGTATTATGAAGGAACTGACAGAAAAATAAAATTTTAGTAAAAATTTTGCATTTTTTTCATAAAAAGGTATTGCATAAATATTTAGATTTTGCTAATATACTAGAGCATTTTGAAAGAGATGCACGGGCAGTTAGCTCAGTTGGTAGAGCCCCTGGTTTACACCCAGGTTGTCGGGAGTTCGAGTCTCTCACTGCCCAATTAACGGGATGTAGCGCAGCTGGTAGCGCGCTTGCTTTGGGAGCAAGATGTCGCAGGTTCGAATCCTGTCATCCCGACTTACTGATAAAACTGCTCTCTCAAGGAGCAGTTTTATTTTTTTGTGGTTCTATTCTGTAATTATTTCTAAAAATAAAATCCCGCAAAAAAAATGAATCTTTCTTTTAAGAGGTATGTCATGTTCGCAAGAGTGTTTTTGAATAAAAAAGAAGAAAATGAAATCAAGCAGGGATTTCCCTGGGTTTTTGATAATGAAATATCTCATGTAAAATTTAATTCAGATTCTGGAGTAAAGCAGGCTTCTCTTGAAGAGGCTGTTGTTGAAGATGGAAGCGTTGTTGAAGTCTTTGCTAATGCTGGCGGATTTTTGGGAAGTGGCGTTATCAATCGAAAGTCAAAAATCACAGTGCGCATGATTGGAAGCGAGCATGCTGACCAGATTATGGCTGATGCACAGGCTTTTTATAATGAAAGAATTCAATCTGCTTACGATTTGCGCCGTCTTCATTACGCGGAAAGCGATTCATATCGCCTTGTATACGGTGAAGCTGATTTTATCCCTGGACTCATCGTTGAACGATATGTTGATATTGAAAGCCGCGTTTATCTTGTAGTTCAGTTTTCAACCTTGAGCTGTGAAGTTTTCCGAAAAGAGATTTTGCATGCGCTTCGAAAAATTATCAAGCCGTACGGAATTTACGAAAAAAGTGATGCTCCTAGCCGTGAAAAGGAAGGACTTTCTCTGCGCAGCTGTTGGGAAGGCGAAGTTCGCGAAGAAAAAATCGTCATCCGTGAGAACGATGTTTTGATTGAAGTTGACCTTGCAAACGGTCAGAAAACAGGCTACTTCCTCGACCAAAAAGACAACCGACGCTATGTAGGCTCTCTTTGCAAAGGTAAGCGGGTTTTGGATACATTTACCCACACAGGTGCATTCGGTCTCAATGCAGTGAAGGGCGGGGCTTGCGAAGTTATTTCTGTGGACATTTCCCCAGAGGCAGTAGAACTCGTTAACAAAAACATTGAATTGAACAAGGCTGAAGGAAAAATGACAGCCGTCTGTGCAGATGTTTTCGACCTCTTAAAAGAATACGAAAAATCAGGTGAGAAGTTTGACCTCATCATCCTCGATCCACCAGCATTCACTAAAACTGCCAAAAATATTGAAAAAGCATACGGCGGCTACAAAGAAATCAACCTGCGTGCAATGAGGCTCTTGAATCCGAATGGTATTCTCGTAACTTGTTCCTGCTCATATTTCTTCGATTCAGAGCATTTCTACGGCATGGTAATGAAAGCTGCCGAAGATAGCAAAAAGCGCGTCCAGATTCTTGCAAAATTCGGTGCTGGCCCAGACCACCCGGTTCTGCTCGGCTATCCAAAGTCAGAGTACCTTAAATGCGCAGTGTGTAGAGTGGTGTAAACGGAATTGTTGAAAAATGCGGGTGGCTGTGGTATATTTTCTCTGTGTCATATAATTGTATTTTCGTAATTGGACCGACCGCTGTGGGCAAAACCGCAATCGGTGTCCGGCTCGCCGACAAGTTCAACGGTGAAATTATCAGCGCAGATTCTCGTCAGGTTTACAAGGGTCTTGATATTGGAAGCGGCAAGGACTTGGCGGACTACACCTACAACGGCAAGCAAATTCCGTATCATATCATCGATGTTTGCGACCTCAACCGTGAGTATAATCTTTTCGATTTTCAGGAAGATTTTTACAAGGCGTTTTCCGATATTTCAAACCGCGGTCATCTTCCGATTTGCGTTGGCGGAACCGGCATGTATGTCGATTCAATCCTTCATCACTACGACATGATTCCTTTTGTTGAAAAACCGGGCGAACGAGAAGAACTTGAGAAAAAAAGCGACAAAGAGCTTGAAGAAATCCTCACTGCCGAAAAAGAAAAGCTCCACAACACTTCAGAATTCGGCGACAGGGAGCGGCTCATAAAATCAATCCTAATCAATCGGTTCAATATCTCAGAAGAATGCAGAATCGCGCGCGAAAAAATCAGGGCATCACGGCCACAAATAGAGCCTCTTGTAATCGGAACAACTCTTGACCGTACCCTTGTGCGCGAGAGAATCGCAAAACGGTTGAATGACCGCATGGAAGAGGGCTTAATCGAAGAAGTAGAAAACCTCCACGCCCATAAAAACGAAAACGGAGCCGAATGGCCCCGCCTTGAAGCCCTGGGACTCGAATACCGCTTTGTGAGCGACTATCTCCAGGGAAAATATAAATCTAAAGAGGAAATGAAAGACCTTCTCCAAATAGCAATCGGTCAGTTTGCCAAACGCCAGGAAACTTGGTTCCGCTGCATGGAAAAAAAGGGCATTCAAATCCACTGGCTCCCGCAAGCAATGGATGTCGAAGAACGCTTCCAGGCTGCCTGCAAAATCGTGGAGCTAAATATTGCCAGATAAAACGCGTATTGATGTCTATGCGTTTACGACCATTTTTTCTGCTTCAGCAACTTTTGTAAGGTACCCGGTTCTTACACAGCTTTCAAAAAGTGCCTTGCTGATATAGTCGGTTGTGACATCATCATAGCCGTCTTTGTCGCGTACGATGCGGACAACATATCCGTCATCCATTTCGCGTACGATAGTCATGTAATCTGAGGTGCTTCCAATGCTTTTAAGTGTATAAGTTCCCATGGTTTTTCTCCCTTAAATCCAAAACTGGATAAACTTTTAATTTTTGCTGAAAAACACCGCAAAAGCGATGCCCTACATTTTAATTTTCGGTATAATGGAGATAAATTTTAGCTTTTTTTGAAAAAAATGATATTTTCTGACTCCCACTTACACCTTTCTCATTGTAGCGATTTTCACAATTTCTCACAAGACAAATTTTATTGTGTTTCTTCATGCCATTCACCCGAAGATTTTGAGTTTTTAGGGCGGTCCGGAAAAACTTTGCAAGCTTTTCCGTCGGGCTATCCGCAGTTTCATTCTTCCGCTCACATTCGTGCGCTACAGAACGGCTTCGCCGCTGCTACTATCCCTACCGCGTTCGCGAGCTTCGGCATACACCCTCAGTCAGTAAATTCTGCTTATCTAAAAGAAAATTTTCACGCTGACTTCTCTTATCTTGAATCACTTGTTTCTGAGAAAAAAATTGTCGCAATCGGTGAGTGCGGATTTGATTTTTTTACCCCTGAATTCAAGAGCACTGCAAATGAGCAGAGTGTCGTATTTGAAGCACAGCTTTACCTGTCACAAAAATACAATGTCCCAATGGTACTTCACTTACGAAAATCCATTGAAAAAATTTTTACCTATTCCAAAGATTTGAGAAAACTTCCGGCTGTTGTGTTCCATTCTTTTCCAGGCACAGTCCGTGAAGCCGAATCGCTTAAAAATCATGGATTAAGAGCGTTTTTTTCTTTTGGAAAAACGATTATTAATGGAAAGAAAAGTGCCATCGATTGCGTGAAAAATCTTCCAATTGAAAATCTTCTTTTTGAAACGGATGCACCATATCAGACTCTTAAAGGTGAAATTGCAACGAGCCCTGCTGAAATAAGGATTGTTTATGAAGAAGCTAGCAGGCTTCGTTCTGTGCAATTAGAAGAACTTTGCGAAAAAGTTTACGAGAATTTTAGCGAAGTATTTTTAACTGTTTAGAAAGGCTTTTGCTTTTTCACGGGCCAATCTGTCAGCAGAATAAACATCCTTTAAATCTCTTGGAGCTTCACTCCAGTCTGTTTCGTGAAGGACTTTTGAAACACATTCAGGAATCTGCAAGAATCCGATTTTTCCGTCAATAAAAGCCTGTACTGCAATCTCATTCGAAGCATTAAATACAATCGGGTAGGAGCCGTTTTTTTCAGCCGATTCAAAGGCAAGTGAGAGCATCGGAAAATCATCAAATCGCGGTTTTTCAAATGTCAAGGTTCGTGTTCCGTCTGCTGTGTCAGTCAAATCGAAACTCTTCATGCTGGATGAAAGAATTTTCGGCCAGTCAAGAGCCTGTAAAATCGGGTGCTTCATGTCTGGTTCAGAGAATTGACCGTAAACAATGCCGTCTTTGGTGCGTACAAGTGAATGGATAATGCTTTGCGGGTGAACTACAACTTGAACTTGTGATGCACTGACATCAAAGAGACGGACTGCCTCGATTACTTCAAGGCCCTTGTTACCCAAGGTCGCTGAATCAATTGTGATTTTTACACCCATATCCCATGTTGGATGTTTCAATGCGTCAGAAACAGTCACATATGCAAGTTTTTCCCTCGAAAAGGTGCGGAACGGCCCGCCGCTTGCTGTAATGATGATTTTATCGATATTTTCTTTGCCACATTGATTTATGAGGGTAAAGATTGCAGAATGTTCTGAGTCAACAGGAAGAATTTTAGAACCTGAGCGTTTTGCTGCTTCAAACATCAATGGCCCTGCCATAACGACAGTTTCTTTGTTAGCCAGTGCGAGATCGACTCCTGCTTCAAGAACAATCATGCTTGGTTCAAGACCGGAACTTCCTGCGATTCCGTTGACAACAATATCAGGTTTTGTTTTTTCGATTAGCTTTTTAATACCTTCAATACCTTCCTGTTTTGTCAGTGAAGAAGGGCAGTTAAATTCAAGTGAAAGTTTCTCTAATTCATCCTTTTTTGAATTAGCTGTAAGACCGCAACAAATAAAACGGTCTTTTTGCGTACGCAAAATATCAACGGTGCTACTTCCGATAGAGCCGGTTGCACCTAGTACGAGGACTCTTTTCATATTCTAAAACAAAAAATTTATTCCAAAGTAGTAGACAGGAGCAACAAACAAAATACTGTCGATTGAATCCAAAACACCGCCTCGACCAGGGATAAGTGAACCTGAATCCTTAATTTCAACAGAGCGCTTAATTACTGATTCTACTAAATCACCGATAATAGCGACAAAGGCTACGAAAAATCCGAAAATAAGAATCTTTATAATGGAACCTGTGAAAACTTCGGGGAAGAGTTTATGGGCAATGACTCCGGTGAGCATTGTGCCAGCGAATCCACCAAAGAAACCTGCTACAGATTTATTTGGACTTGCTTTTATGAAACCTTTATTGTTTTTACCAAAAAGAACGCCGGAAAACCATGCTACAGAATCGCACAAACATACCATAAGGAAGAAAAATGCAATAAATTCTCTCGAATGCTCATGAAAAGTCATTCTTGAAACAAAACTTGGTAAATAACCTGCGTATAAAACGATGAAAGAAGAGCTTATTAAATGTGAAGCAGAATTTTCAAAACTGTTTGCTGAAAGAACTTCATAGGCCATGCAAAGCAGAAGGACAAAAATAAACGAATAATCAATGAAATGCGGGCTGCAACCCAAAAAAGAACATACGGCTCCAGCAAGGGCTGGAACTACAGTTGAAATTAGTACCAATGGTCTGGCTTGTAAAGCAAACTTATTCTTCAAAAGATTATAGAGTTCTCTTCCTGCAAGCAAAGCTGCTATAAAAGCAAGCATGTGTAATGAAATATGATGAAACTGATTAAAATACACGAGACAAATAACTAATGGCAGGCCTACAAAAAAAACTAGCAGCCTCTGTAAAACTTTATTCATAAAATCCCCATATTATTAGACCTGTTCGAAAATCTATGTTTCCTTACATGTCTTTGAGAGTTTTTCAGGCTAAAACCTTGAAAAAACTCAATTTCTAACGGAAGGTATTCGGAAAACTGAAGTTTCTGAACACCATTATTGATTCGGAACAGCTCCAAATCGTCTGTTTCTTTGCTGGTATTTAAAGATATCCTCAAAGAATTCATTTTCAGTATAATCTGGCCAGAGTGTTTCCGAAAAAACAAACTCCGCATAAGCACACTGCCATAAAAGAAAGTTGCTCAACCGTTCTTCTCCACCTGTGCGAATCATTAAGTCTACAGGCGGAAGTTCCGGTATATCGAGAGATTTTGTAAAAATCTCTTCATTTATATTGTCGGCAGTTTCGCCGCTTTCTATCAGTTTTTTAACACCGCGAACAATTTCATCACGGCTTCCGTAATTTATTGCGAGAACACAAGTTGTTCCTGTGAAATGTTCTGTATCTTTTTTGGCATTTAGAATTTCAGTTTTAACATCTTCTGGTAAACCATCAAGATTGCCAATGTGTTCAACTTTTATTCCGTTTTTTTTGTAAAATTCAAATTCTGCACGCAAATGACCTTTAATTAAGCCCATCAAATATCCGACTTCTTCTTGTGCGCGTTTCCAGTTTTCTGTTGAGAAAGTGTATAATGTTACATATTGGATTCCGATTTTAGCAGCGGCGGCCACAATTTTTTTTGCACTTGTCAATCCTTCTTTGTGACCAGCCGTTCTTGGCAATCCGCGTTTTTTTGCCCAGCGGCCGTTTCCGTCCATTATAATTGCTACATGGTTCGGTACTCCGCGGGCAGTAATATCTTCGGCAGTCATGTTATGCCATGATTTCCTTTTCTTTTGCATCGCAGACTGTCTGAATTTCAGCGATATATTTGTCTGTGAGCTTCTGAAGGTCGTCAGTCTCCTTTTTAAGCTGATCTTCTGTTATTTCACCAGCTTTCTGCTGCTTTTTGAGATCGTCATTTCCGTCTCGGCGGATATTTCGGATTGTTGTCTTATAGTTTTCACCTACTGATTTTGCCTGCTTTACAAGTTCCTTTCTGCGGTCAGCAGTGAGGGCAGGGATAGCAATTCTGATAACTTTTCCATCGTTTGATGGGTTCAATCCCAAATCAGCAACGAGAATTGCTTTTTCGATTTCTGTAATGAGCGATTTGTCAAACGGAGAGATAACGACAGAGCGTGCCTCTGGAATTGAAATCTGTGCGACTTGAGAAAGTGGAGACTTTGCTCCATAATAATCAACACGAACCTTGTCAAAAAGTGAAGCTGATGCACGACCAGTTCGAATTGTGTTCATTTCATTCTTGAGACCTTCAATTGTTTTGTCCATTTTTGATTTTGCATCAAATGCCATAATAATCCTCCGTTAAAAACATAAAAAGCGGTCAGATTTTAGTCTGACCGCCGATTTGAAAACTAATTATTTTCCAAGAACATAGAGAACAATCTTTCCGAATGAAAGTTTTGCTCCAGCTGCTTTAGAAACTTCTTCGAGTTTTTTAGCGACAGTTACTTTGTCGTCTTTTACAAATGCCTGATCTACGAAGCAGATTTCTGCAAGGTGTTTGTTAATTTTACCCTGCAAAATTCCAGCCTTGACATTTTCTGGCTTAGAAGCCATCTTTTCATCCTGAGCCATCTGTGCCTGGAAGATTTCTTTCTGCTCGTTAACATAGCTTTCTGGAACATCTTCTTTTTTGATGTATGCAGGTGTAAATGCAGCCAAGTGCAAGCAGCAGTCTTTAGCGAAAGATTTAACGTCTTCTGATTCTGCGCCTTCAACAACAACGATTGCACCAGTTTTGTTGTCTGTGTGAACATAAGTTCCAGCAACTGCATTTGCTCCAAGCTCAACAAAATCAGCTCGGCGAACAGACATGTTCTCACGGAATTTGATTGCAATTTCATTGATGAGTGCTTTGTGCTCATCTGTGACTTCGCTTTTTCCGTTTTTGAGTGTAATTTCAGCAGCTTTGTCTGCGATGGCGACAAAGTCTTCGTTGTTTGCAACAAAGTCTGTTTCACAAGTAACTTCAACAATAGCGAGTTTGTTTCCATCCTGCTTGATTACGATGCGTCCTTCACCAGTTGCTCGGTCTGAGCGTTTTTCCATTGCTGCAAGACCTTTCTCTTTGAGGATTTTTTCAGCCTCTGCAAGGTCTCCGTTTGCTTCTGCGAGTGCTTTTTTGCACTCAAGCATACCTGCGCCAGTATTTTCGCGCAAAGTCTTTATATCAGCAGCTGTAATTGCCATTTTTTAACTCCATTATGCTAATTATTTGATATTGCTTTCGTCTACATCTGTGATGTCATCTTCGTCGTCTTCGTCAGCAACATCTTCTTCTTTTGGTTCGGTAGGAGTGTAGTTTGAGTAATCGACGATTTCTTCATCATCTTTCTTTGTAGAAGCGTCTGTAACAACATCATCTTCGTCACCGAGAGTTTCGATGATTTTGAGACCTTCTTCGTTGTTAGCTTCTACAACTGCGTTAGCGATGATAGAAGTGAAGAGGCTGATAGCACGGATTGCGTCATCATTACCTGGAATTGGGTATGTGATTCCCTCTGGGTTACAGTTTGTATCAACAACAGCAACAACTGGGATTCCCATGCGGCGAGCTTCTGCAACAGCAATCTGCTCTTTGTGTGTATCGATAATGAAGAGAACTCCTGGAAGTTCTTTCATGTCTTTGATACCGCCGAGGTTTTTCTCAAGTTTTGCCTTTTCTTTCTGGAGGTTTGAAACTTCTTTCTTTGTAAGATTATCGAAAGTTCCATCTACTTCCATTTTCTCGATTTTCTTGAGTCTCTGAAGTGATTTTTTGATTGTAGAGAAGTTTGTAAGCATACCACCAAGCCAGCGGTTGTTTACATAGAACATGCCGCAGCGTTCAGCTTCTTTCTGAACAGCCTGCTGAGCCTGCTTCTTTGTTCCTACGAAAAGAACTGATTTTCCTGAAGCAGTGATTTTTCGAACAGCTTCATAGCTGTCTTTGATTGCAGCGATTGTTTTCTGCAAATCGATGATGTGGATACCATTGCGCTCTGCGAAGATGTACTTCTTCATGCGTGGATCCCAACGTTTAACCTGATGACCAAAGTGTACACCAGATTCAAGCAAACTCTTCATGGTTACTACTGCCATTGAGTTTCTCCTTCACCGGAAATCTGAAAAAGCTTTTTGCCTTTGATTTCCACCGTCTCTTGTTCTCGTGCTCAAAAAATTGAGCCGGATAATTACGAACATTGCTTCCAGCCAACAGCCATCCGCAAAGCCCGACAGAATTACAATCTATTCGAGAATAGAATAACCCTGTTCTTTTAACATATCATAAAGCTCAAAAATAGGCAAGCCAACAACACTTGAATTCGTGCCTTCGATTTTCTTGATAAAGCATGAGGCTAAACCTTGAATTCTGTAGCCGCCTGCAACACCGTGCCAATCTCCTGTATCGACATACCAATCGATTTCTTCTTTTGTCATTGGCGCAAATGTGACATTCGTAATTGAAGTTCGGCTGGATGCATACATCAAATCGCCGTTAAAAAGCGCCAGGCCTGTGATAACCTGATGGGTTTTTCCCTGAAAATCCTGCATGAATTTTGCAGCTTCTTCGTTGTCACCCGGTTTCCCATAAAGTTTTCCATCGAGCAGGACCATTGTGTCTGCCCCTAAAATCCATGGAATTTCATGACCTGCGGGGTAGGTGCGTGCAACTGCATCGACTTTCCTGCTTGCCAGAAATTCCGGAACTTGATCAAGTGGCAAATCGGAGGGATATTCTTCTTCAAAATTTGACACTTTGACCTGATATGGAATGTTCAGAAGTTTTAGTATTTCCTGCCTTCGCGGAGAAGACGAGGCTAGGATGATAGGTTTCATGGAAATCCTCCAAAGAACAACTTTATTAAATCAATTTTATTTTAAGTGATTTTGAAAAAATCTACAATAAGGAAATATGTATATTTCAAAAAAATATTTATCTTGCATATTTCCGTTACAGATTTTTTTTATTTATTATTAGAAAACTGCATGATTATCATAAAAAAAAGCGGAATCTGAAATAATTCCGCTTTTATATAAAATCATGTATGGTTTAAGGATTGTTATTTTGTATCCTTTGCGCTCTTGTTAGCACCGCCAGACTGAAGCTGTTTTAGAAGTCTGAGTGCACGATCGCGAACAGGTTTTACATATCTGTAGTTTGTTGCAATCTGTCCGACAGACTGAATCATAGCGCCTTTGTCTTCGACTTTGTCTGCAATTTTCTCATAGGCAATAATAACTTCAAGAGCCAGTGAACTTGTTGGGTTGAGTACTGCGTTCTTTTTATTTGCCCAGGCGATTGTGTTTACTACATCATCGTTGCTGTTCATTCCGATATCACCAAGAGAACGGATTGCAGCAGTAATGACCATCGGTTCATTGTCTGAAAGAGCAATGTTTTTGAGTGTGGTCTTTGATTCTTCTGTTGGAACCTTTCCGAGAATTTCACAAGCTTTTGCGCGAATGTCCGGGAAATTGTTCATGAGACGGCCGTTCTGTCTTGACTGTGTGTTGATGCCTTCGCCTGCAAGATGGTCGAGTGCTACCATCATGTCTGGAGATACGCGGCCTTCATCAGCTGCATTTTCAAGATACTGTAATGCTACAAGTTTGTTGTCGCGCTCATCAGAATTTACAAGTTCTGTGATAACAACATCCTCAACAGTGCTCAAATATGCTTCCTCTGCTGATTTTTCCTGGGCAGTTACAGAAAATGCCAAAAACAAAGCACAAGCAGTGCAAGAAATTTTTTTCAACGATTTCATGGTTAAAAGATTCCTCCTAAGGTCAAGTGAAAAAAAACACTTAGATACATATTATAAAATATGGGGTTAAAAAAATCAATAATATTTTATGGTATCCCCCAAAAAGACAACAGCTTTTTAGGGGATGCCTAACATTTTAACTGAATTCTTCGTTTGTTGGAAGGTGAATCATCCATTTTCCGTCTACCTTATTGAAGTAGTAGTAAACGGTAATCTGCTCTTCCTGAACCTGAACGGCCTTGATGTAGGTGTCTGAAATGTATCGGATTTCAGTGACTTCACGACCTCTGCGAGCCGGAACGAAAACCAGCTTGAAATAATCCTGAAGTGTCTGAAGCTTGACGCCTTTTACTGGAAGCTTTTTTTCAGCCTTCTGGAGATTTTTGCGTATTTTCCAGTAGTCAATTGAAGCCGGGGCAACATAACCAATCCATGCGTTATAACTTTTATTGCTTGCTGGATCCTTCATTATGTTGTCGAGTTCTGCAATGATACTGAGAATTTTTTCCTTGTCTTCTGAGAATGCGTCGCGTGAAACGGCAACATCACCGACAGAACGAGAATATTCATCATCATCAGTGGCAGGTTCCTCGATTACAGGCTCTGGCTCCTGTTCGATTACAGGCGGAAGTTCCTCTACAACTGGAGCTGGTTCTTCCACAACTGGTGGCGGTGCAGGTTCTTCTGCAACTGGAGCAGGAGGTTCTGCTTTTGTACTCTGACAGGAAACTGCTGTTCCTGCAAATGAAAGTGCCGAGATGAGACAAATTGCTGTATTTCTAAAATTCGTAATCTTCATACATTTATAATACATCACTTGTTGCAATCCGTCAAACATGATAAATTAATTTTTGATATGACTTCAGCAATATTTCCTGGAACTTTTGACCCTCCGACTAACGGGCATCTTAATTTAATAGAAAGGGGCAGCCGTCTTTTTGACAGTCTTGATGTGGTTGTGGCGTATAATCCGGGCAAAGCGCATCTTTTTTCCCCTGAAGAGCGGCTTGAAATGCTAAAAGAACTTACAAAAGATTTTCCGAATGTTACAGTTCATCTTTGGGACAGGCTAATCGTTGAGTATGCTGAAAAAAATAATGCAGACATATTATTGAGAGGAATCCGCAATACTAATGATTTTGCATACGAATTTGATTTGTCTCTTATGAATCACAGTCTTAATTCCAGAATTGAAACCCTTTTTCTTCCAGCTGAAGCTAAATATGGAATAGTCCGTTCAAGTTCAATAAAAGAACTCGCGAGGTTTGGCGGTGATATTTCCGGCATGGTTCCTAAAATTGTTGAAGATGCAATACATTCAAAATATGAAAAAAACTGATTTTGCTGGAAAATTTCGCTTTTTTTTCTGTGATTTTCGCACTGATTTTGTTATTCTGACATTTTTGGATTTTTTGTCATATAAAAAACTTGACAAACAAAACTTTGTATGTAATAATAATTGACATTCGGGTGTAAACTGTTGTAGTATAAATCCCGTTATCCATAAAATTTTATAGTGAGGTTTATAATATGGCAGTACCTAGAGCGAAAACGTCAAAAGCTCGCACACGCAGACGACGCGGTGTTAACATGCATCTTGAAGCTCCACAGCTTGTTGCTTGCGGCAACTGTGGCAACCTTGTTATGCCGCACCATGTTTGTCCAAAATGTGGTTTTTACCGTGGTCGCCAGGTGATTACACCGGAAGTAAACGGTTAATTGCCCGGTAAACGGCAAAACAAAACAAAGCGTTATGCCCAGACCGAATCTGGCATAGCGCAAAATAAGGAGAATATCATGGACGAATTGTTCGCAAAAATCCAGAAACTCATCGCTGAAAAACTTGAAATCGATGAAAGCAAAGTTACATTGGAAGCTTCTTTCCGTGGTGACCTTGGTGCAGACAGCCTCGATACATACGAACTTGTTTATGCAATTGAGGAAGAGCTTGGCGTTTCTATTCCTGACGAGAAGGCTAATGAATTCGAGACAGTAAAAGACGCTTACGATTTCATCAAATCAGCTCAGGCATAAGTCAAATTTAACTTTAAGAAGACACAGGTTCTTAGAGGCCTGTGTTTTTTTTTATTTTAAATTATAGAGCGCGGATGGACTGGTTAATTGCGGGAATTGTAAAATCCGCAGCTCCCTGTATACGGTACCAGCTGTTTTTAGAGTTGATTTGTCCATGAAAAAAAAATAGAATAATATCATGCTTCTATCGAAAAAAAATATTTCTCCGCAGAGAATTAAGGAACTGACGGGGTTTTGCAAAAATATATCCATTAAATTTTCAAATTTAAACCTGCTTCAGCTGGCCTTTACGCACAGATCTTGTTCTCAGGACGGAAAATCTGGAAAACATGAAAATAATGAACGGCTTGAATTCTTAGGGGACAGCGTGCTTGGTATGGCAACGGCCGCATATCTTTACGAGCATTTTATGGATAATCCAGAAGGAGATCTTGCAAAGATAAAGAGTGCGGTCGTAAGCGAACAGGCTCTTGCTCCGATCGCGCTTAAAATTGGTATTGACAAAATGCTTATCCTTGGAAAAGGTGAGGATATGACAGGCGGAAGACAGAAAAAGGCCATTCTTGCTGATGCTGTTGAGGCTGTAATCGGGGCATATTATATTGATTCCGGATATAAGGCTGCAGAAAAACTTGTACTTTCTTTTATGATTCCTGAAATTGAAAAATTCGTTACGAATCGTGGTGCAAAAGATTTCAAAACCATGCTTCAAGAAGAACATCAGAAAAAATATAAATCTTGCCCGAATTATGAGCTTGTAAAGGAAAGCGGGCCTGATCATGAGCGTGTTTTCTGGGTTACAGTTCATCTTAAAAACGCAAGCTATGGGCCTGTCTGTGGAAAAAGCAAGAAAGAAGCGGAGCAGAAAGCTGCGGAATTGGCCTGGAAAAGTCTTTCAGGTAATTGACCTGTAATTCATAAATTTGATAAAATAACAAATCATCTTGTGATATTAACTTGCTTCCTAACAGTGATGGAATGATAGAAGAGGTTGTTGTTTTTTTTAACGGCTTCAAGCTAGTGGTGACTGGGGTTGCTTTAGTATCGGGCAAGAAATAAGGAGTTTTTTTTATGAAAAAGGGAATTCACCCAGACTACAAATTGACAAAAATTACATGTCAGTGCGGAAATGTTATCGAGACTCGCTCAACAGTCGAGAACATTCATGTTGAAATTTGTTCTGCTTGCCATCCGTTCTATACAGGTAAGCAGAAGCTCGTTGATACTGCAGGTCGAATCGAACGATTCAACAAACGCTTTGGTATCAAATCTGACAAATAAGTTTGAATACTTTTAACGAAAAGCGCTCCAGAACGGAGTGCTTTTTTTTGTTTTAAACTACAGCCGGTCATGGAACTTAAAAATTCAAGCTGTGAACCGGCTATTTTTTTTAGTTGATTTGTATTTTCCATAATCTGTGGGCTTTAGTGCCCTTGAAATCTTCGGAAAGTGATTTTTCAGTCAAATCGGTGACTGATATCTCGGTGTTGTAAACCGAAAGCTTTGGGATTAAATTTTCGTCAAATTTTAATCTGTGTGAGTTTGTTGAAAAATAGAGCGTTCCCTTTGGATTCAACAGGTTTACGCATTTTTTTACAAGCTCACTCCAGTCGCGATTGATGTCGAGTGTGTTTCGTGTGGCTTTTGAATTTGAGAAAGTCGGTGGGTCAAGGATAATTATGTCGTAACGGTTTGTTCCTTCTGAATTTGGAACTTCCGCAAGTTTTTGATTTAAAAATCCGGTAACATCGGCTCTTGTGAAAACGAATTTTGGGCTTTCCGGATCAAAATCATTGAGCGCAAAATTAAACTTTGCCCATTCGAGGTAGGTGTTGCTTAAATCTACTGACTCGACGCGGCTGGCTTTTCCTTCTGCGGCATATACGGAAAAACTTCCTGTGTAACAGAAAAGGTTTAATACGGACTTTCCTGCGCAGGTTGAGCGGACTGTCTGACGAAGGGGGCGGTGGTCAAAGAAAAGCCCTGTGTCAAGATAATCGCTGAGATTGACTTTAAAAAGCTGACCACATTCCTGAACATAGCTCTCAACCGTTCGTTCGCTTTTTAGCTTTTCGTATTGATTTTCGCCTTTTTGCTTTTTTCGTAATTTCTGGATTACACGGTTTTCGGGGATTTCGAGTGTTTTTGAGACAGCTTTTGTCATTTCTTCGAGCCAAATCTGCTCGTCACCGTCTGATTTTTCATACGGTCTTTCATACAAGTAAAGGTGAACATACAGGCGTTCGTTCTTTTCTTTTGCTGCCGAAAGGTCGTTGGCAGATATCCGGTTTTCTTCGTCACGCAGAAATTTTGCGCATTCGATTTTTGAATCCATTCCTTCGGGTAAAAATTCATATAAATCGACGGCGAGGGGAACTTCAGGAATGTCCCGGTCGTACAAGCGGTAACAGGTTACTCTTTCTCGTCTTGCCCATTTTCTGAGGAGCTTGTATCTTTTTGCGAGTCGGTTTGAAAAAATTTGTGCCTGATAGGCATTCTGTTCTGCAGAGTTTTGATTCATTTCTATATAATCCTATTTGATTATCTTAACATATTTTATGTAAAAACAGAAGAGAAAGATTGACGCACATAAGTAAAAAATGATATATTATTTGCCAACCCCTTGAATCTGCGTATGCGGATTCCAAATGCCCATAAGGAGAACATACAGAATGAAAAAGTATGAACTTATGACTATCTATCCTATCGAGGATGAGAAGTTCAAAGACGGCTCAGAAAAGGTAAAGGCCGTTCTCGCACAGTTCGGTGCAACAATCGAAAAAGAAGAGTCTTACGGTGATCGTGACCTCGCTTATGAAATCAACAAAATCAAGCGCGGCAGATTCGTTCTTTTCATCGTAAAAGCAAATCCTGCAAAAATCGTAGACATCAACGCTCAGTTCCGTTTGAACGGAAATTTGATTAAGTCTCTCTTTGTTAAGATTGACGACAAGGAAGTGTAAGGTTTCCGAATCATTTCTTTTTGGTTCATTACCCATCATAATTCTGGAGGTTTAGAATGACGGACATCAACAGCGTTACGATTGTAGGACGGCTTACCCGTGATTTAAATGGAAGTGACCAGCGTGAATATGCGTTCACTCCGAACGGTCAGGCTCGTGCAAATGTTAGTATCGCAGTCAACCGAAGCCGAAAGCAGGGTGATCAGTGGGTAGACGAAGCAAATTTCTTTAATGTCACAATCTGGGGAAAAACTGCTGAAAATCTTCTTCCTTATCTTAAAAAAGGCAAGCAGATTTGTGTGGAAGGCTATCTGAAGCAGGATCGCTGGCAGGACAAAACTACGGGTCAGACCCGCAGCAATGTTTCAATCGTAGCGAATAATGTTCAGCTTCTGGGAGGAAATTCTGGAAACGGCGGCACTCAGTCGTCAGGGGGGTACACTCCAAAATTCCAAAGCCAGATGCCGGGACAGGCTCAGGCCTTTGCTCAGCCTAACAGTTTTGCACCAGGTCCTTCGTCAGAACCGAGCTATGATGATCAGAGTTTCGGTGCTCCGCAGGATAATGGTTTCCCGGAAGACATCCCATTTTAATTTTATAGGAGAACAATATGTCAGACGAAGTTACAACAAACGAAGTCGAACTTAAAGTAGATACTCAGAGCGCTTCAGAAGGACGCGATGGCGAAGAAAAAGGTGCTCGCGGTAAAGGAAAGGCTTTCTTCCGTAAGAAGGTTTGCCGCTTCTGTGCTAACAAAGCAAAAATCGATTACAAAGATGCAGATGGTCTTAAACGCTTTACAACAGAGCGCGGTAAGATTCTTCCACGCCGCATCACTGGTACATGTGCAAAACACCAGCGTGAGCTTACTGTAGCTATCAAACGCGCACGCAATATCTGCTTGTTGCCGTTCGTTACAGAGTAAGTCGAATAGGATTTTGCCTTTGTGTGAAATCCTGTTAAGCAAGGAGCTATAAGCCTTTCTTGCTTTCATTATTGCCTGTTTTGATACAGGCAATTAAAATTAATCCCTACGATCCAACTCCTGGTGACGCGGGGAAAATTTGAAATACAATAGGAGCTTGTAAAATGAAAGTTATTCTTTATACAGATGTAAAACACCTTGGTGAAATGGGTGATGTTAAGAATGTTGCTAACGGTTATGCACGCAACTTCCTTTTCCCACACATGTATGCTGTTCCGTACAATGATCAGACTGTTGCTTACTTCGAAACACGCAAAGAAGAAATCGAAGCACGCAAAGAGCAGAAACGTAAGGATGCTGCAAGCCTCAAAGACAAGCTTGAAGCACTCACAATCGAGCTCAAAATGCCAGCTGCTGCAAACGGAAAACTCTTCGGTTCTGTTACAGCTCTCACAGTTTCTGAGTACTTGTCTAAGAACGGATTTGAGGTAGAGCGCAAACGAATCGACATTCCTGGCGTTACAATCAAATCAGTTGGTAACTACCACTGTACAATTCACCTTTATGAGTCTGCAAACGCTGAAGTCAAAATTGCTGTTACAGCACAGGAAGATGAGAGCGCAAAAAAGGCTGAGCCAAAAAAGGCTAAAAAAGAAGAGGCTGCTCCAGCTGAAGAAGCAAAAGCAGAGGAAGCTAACGCCTAGTTTATTATTACCACTTGGATTTTCGGTCCTGCATGCAAAGTTTTGTAAAAAATCTTTGTTTGATAGTGTGTAATATCTTTACTTTATAATGCCATATGGATTTATTATTTCTAATGGAAAGTCCTGTCATAAGGGAAATCATTAGATTTTTGAGTCCGTGTGGCATTTTTATTAGATGTGTTTGGAAAAATCTGTTTTTGCAGGTCTATCTTTTATTTTTTTGGGGGAAATCATGGATTCTGTTTTGAAAGATACTGTACCACCGCATTCGAATGAGGCTGAAAGGGCAACTCTTGGTGCAATGCTTCTTAACTGGGGGGCAGTGAGTGCAGTTGCAACACTTTTGCGTGCCGAACATTTTTATTCCCAGCAGAACCAGGTAATTTTCAGTGCGATGATGAAGATTTTCTCCAAGGGCGAAACCTGTGACACTCTTGCTCTTGTTGAGGAACTTTCCAAGGAAGGCCAGCTTGAACTTGCGGGCGGGGCAGCTTACATTGCATCTTTGACAGACGAAGTTCCTACTGCGGCGAATATCGAGTATTACGCTAAGATTGTCTTTGAGCGTGCCGTTAGACGCAGCCTCATAAATGTTTCTCAGGATATCAAGGCTTCGGCTTTTGATGAAACGCGGGATTCTAAGCTGATTCTTGAAGATGCTGAAAAAAAGATCTTTGATCTTGCTGATAATGGTCAGACAACGCAGGTTTATTCAATGGGAAACATTGTTCCGGCGACAGTTGACATGATTGAAAATAACTTCAGGAACAAAGTCTCTCTGACCGGAGTTCCATCTGGCTTTTCAAAACTTGATACCATGACATCTGGATTCCAAAAGGCTGAGCTTGTCATTATTGGCGCGAGACCGTCAATGGGAAAAACTGCACTTGCCCTCAACATGATGGAGTATATTTCAATAGTAAAAAGAATACCGTGTGGATTTTTTTCTTTGGAAATGTCTCATGTACAGATTGGTCAGCGTCTTCTTTCTCAGAATGCAAGGATTCCTGGTACCAAGATTCGTAACGGAATGCTCAGACTTGATGATTTTCAGAAAATAAATGATGCTGCTGGCCGATGCTATGATGCGCCTCTATACATCGTTGATACTCCGAATATGCAGCTTATTGATTTGCGTGCCATGGCAAGACGGATGAAGACGAATCAGAAAGTTGAAATTATTTTCATTGACTATATCGGTCTTATATCTACGGAAAATTCTTCTGCTCCTGTATACGAACAGGTCAGTGAAATTTCAAAGTCTCTCAAATCCCTGGCCCGTGAGCTGAATATACCAATTGTTGCTCTTTGTCAGGTAGCACGAGATGCCGAAGGCAATGAGCCAAGCTTAAACCAGTTGCGTGGTTCAGGTTCTATCGAACAGGATGCCGATGTTGTAATGTTTATTCATCGTGAGCGAAAAAAGCAGGAAGATGGGGATATGGAACCCGTTCAGGATGCAAAACTTATTGTTGCGAAACAGCGTAACGGTCCGATTGGCGATGTTCCGCTATTGTTCCTTAATGCGATAACTCGTTTTGAAAATAGGGCTGAAGCAGAATAAAAAAAGGGACCGTCCAAAAAAACTGGGCAGCCCCTTAAATTTTTAAGCGCTATTCGTTATTTTGCATCGAAATAGCTTGGAGTTGACTGTGGCGAAATACTTGCCAGATTTGAAAGATTAAGGATTACTGGAACTCCGTTAGCATCTGTTACCATGATGCCGCCTGCTGTAATTGTGATTGGTGTAGCGGCTTTTACTGCTGTACTTGATTTGAGCAGAAGTTCAGCATTGTTGTTGTATTTTCCGATGTAGAAAGTGATGCCTTCCTGGATTGTGCAGTAATAGCTTCCGTCTTTTTCGACAAGAACTGAAAGCTCTGACAAGCGTTCGGCACTTTCTGCATTGATTTCAAGAGTCTTTTTGTCGATGGTAACGAGTCTTACTGCTCCAGCACCGATATTTGTTCCAGCAACAGCGATGAACTTTTCGCCATCTTCATAGACTGTGCGGCCTCGGATTACGCTTACAGGCGATTCTTTTATAACCTTTCCTGTTTTAAGGTTCATTTTTACAAGAGCACTTGTAACGCCAGCTTCATCAATATTCTTTAAGCCGTACATAATGTCGAAGTTGTTCTGTTCTGTTTCAGCGATGAGCGTCTGCTGGTCTTTTGCGATTGCAGTACGCTCTTCCTGAGCTTCACTTCGTTTCTGGTCAGCGGTATTCTGTGCAGTGTCAGCAGTTTCCTGAGCGGCTTGAGCTGTCTTAGTCTGTTCTTCTGTTTTTTGAGACTGTTCCTCGGCTTTCTGCTGAGCATTATCAGCTTCTTTTTGAGCTGTGTCTGCTTCTTTTGAAGCTGTGTCGGCATCTTTTTTAGCCTGGTCGGCGTCTTTTTTAGCCTGATCAGCATCTTTTTTGGCTTGCTCAGCTTCTTTTTTAGCATTTGCATCAGTTGGGTTGTTTTTTGCATTCTGCTTAGCCTGTTCAGCTTTCTTTTTTGCTTCTTCAGCATCTTTCTTAGCTTTTTCGGCATCTGCTTTGGCCTTGTCTGCATCAGCTTTTGCTTTGTCAGCTTTTGCCTTTGCTTCTGCGGCTGCTTTTTCCTGTTCTGCCTTCTTTCGCTGTTCTTCGGCAAGTTTTGCTTTTTCTTCGTCTGCTTTTGCCTGAGCGTTATCAGCCTTTTCCTGAGCATTGTCAGCTTCACGCTCTTTTATATCAACCATGTCTTTGCGGGCTTCGATACCCTTGTCTTCTTCACCCTGCATTGACTTAACGACTTCTTTGTCTGAAATGAGGGATGTGTCGATTGTGCTTAATCCGCCGTTCAAATCAGAAAGAGGAATTACAATCTGTGTTTTTCCAGGCCATTCCTCATAATTCGTTGAAAGACCTGTAATTGCAGATGAAAGATTTTTGGTAACGATTTCTTTATATTTAGATTCGAAGTATTTTGTGTTTTTTCGATATACGGCATTGTAAACTGTTACGAAAGTTGCGATTGTGTCTGCATCTTTTGTAGAATAGCCGTAAGCAGAAGAAAGATATGCTGAAATAATGCGGCGCAAGTTGGTGATGTGGTCAACGGTGGCGTTTTTACCGATGATGAAAATGTCCGCATCGAATTTCTCTTTTGTGCTCGGATCTACGGCATGGATTACCGCATATCGGCTTGAATCTCCGATTGTGCCGCTCTTTTCAATCCTTGGTTTTACCTGATTTCCTAGAGAAGAACCGATTGCCCGAATCTGCTCTATTGTGTTGATTACCGAATGAGGGCCCGAATAGTTGCGGAACACGATTTCATTTGGACCGCCCGCACTCTGAATCTCATTGCGGTCAACGCTGATTGCAGAAGCCGCCGAAATTGCAAAAATGGCGAATATCGGGACTAAAGCTTTACTTATCACTTTTTTACAGTTCATCAAAATCCTCCTTGAAAGAACATTAAAAGTATAACACATATTTGTTTTGTTGTCACTTTTTCTCTAACTCAATCATTTTTGTAAGCACCGTGCGGGCATAGTCCCGGACGGTTTTATCATATTGAGGGTAAAATAAATGCGAAAGGATGTTTTTTCCCCGTTTTATCAGTGCCGGCCTTCCCATGTAGCGGCAGATTTCATAAGTTGAATCGCAGACAGCTTTTAAAAGAACCGACTCCGAAGGCCTTATTCTATTGAGTATTAGCTTTTCGAGTTCTGCGAGTACCTGTCCGTTTTCGTCGTATGCGGCATTTCCTGCGAAAGCAATGACCGACAGAAGCTGACTCGAATCAATCTGGCTGGAAAGAAGGCGGGCAAAAAGCGTTGAAAATTCCCTCGTTCCGGTTTTGCCCATTAAATATAGAAGATTTTGTGCATATACGGCATTTTCTGCAAAATAATTCTGGCTCTGACTTTGAAAGGAAATCTGCGTTGAATATGATTTTATGTAGTTTTCGGCCTCTGTTTTGATAAGTGTAAGGTATTCCTTTTCTTTTGCGCCATAATCGCCTTTTTTGAAACTTTCTGATATTTCGGCCATCTTTTGATTGTCGAGCGCACGGATTCCCAGTGAAGAAGCGGTCGGATCAGAATCTTTTGCTGTAATATATGAAATTGATTTGATTTTAGATGATATGATTTTTGTTTTTGTCGTCTGATTCATCAGCCAGGCTTTTATAGTCCAGTCTTTCATGCAGAGAATTAAGTGGTTTTTGTTCGTGTAGAAAAGTGATGTCCATTTTGATTGAGGGGGAAGTGTAGAGGCGTACATGATTGTTCCGTCCTCAAGGAATTCGCAGGCAGAATAAGCCCCGCTGATAAAATATCCTGATTGGGTTGCGCGTGCAAGCTTGAAGTCCGATGGAGCGATGTTTCCAACCTGAAATCGATTAAGAAGTTCGCCTGTATCGGTTTTTACAACAACGGCTTCAGTTCTTGAGCCATTCTGAAAGAAGAAAACAGAATTTTCGCTTCCCGCAGAATAACAAATTTTGAAAGCGCCGTTTGTGTTTCCTGAGCCGTTGACCCATTTTGATTCCGCGCCATTTTCTGTAACGGAAACAAGACCGATTGAGCCGTTTTTAAGCGATACAAGCACTCCTTTTTCGGAACTTTCTGTACTTGTGGCTATGGCCGTAAAAGTGATGTCCTCAAGTTTTTCACCAAATGGGGAATATCTGTTTGCGACAGTGCGGTTATCCTTTGGCTTTTTGAGGAAAACAAGAAATGAACCGTCGTTGAGAAGAGAAATCGGAAAATCTCCAAGTTCTTCGGTTACAGTCTTCCATTTTCGTTTTCCGTCAAGGCCGTAGCAGGCGAGCCCCTTTTTACCGCGAACGAAAACTCTTCCATCCCGACCAACGACTGGAAAATCAGCGATGGGAAAAGGTGCCGTTTCTGTCCAGAGAGTGAGGCCAGAAGGATTCACAAGATTTAAGCGGTTAGAATCCGTAACGACATATAAAAAATCTCCGAAAGCGGTCAGAAAGGATGAAGGCCTTCCTTTGATGCTTCTCTGCCAGATTACATTTCCGGCACTTGTACATGCTGAAAGAAGCCGTCCGTCACTTAAAAGTGCGACTCCATAAGAAGTTTCGATACATGG
Organism: uncultured Treponema sp.; assembly: GCF_946187725.1. GTDB lineage: Bacteria > Spirochaetota > Spirochaetia > Treponematales > Treponemataceae > Treponema_D. The sequence goes on along the minus strand of NZ_CAMHSK010000036.1, from coordinate 6,183 downwards.
CGAGACCGCATTGCCGCCAATGACAGTGTACCATGAAGGTTCCTGTGCATTCAGGTCAATCGAACGGAGCGGAGTTTGAGCCGTTAAAATCTTTGCATTTGAAGCCAAAAAGAGTACAAAAAATACTTTAATGAGAGTGGTGCAGGATTTTTGATTACGCGGATGTATTTTTTTTAAGAATGCTTTCATTTTTTTAATCAGTGTACTCGAAATTGGCCATAGACTCAATGTGTGCCGTGTGCGGATAAAAGTCGAGCAGATAAAGTTTTGACAGCCTGTATCCTGCCTTTACCAAAAATGCGGCGTCACGTGCGTGCGTGCTTGGATTGCAGCTCACAGAGCGGATTTGCGGAATTTTTGAGCGGCACAGCCACTTGCAGACTTCCTTTTCCATTCCGCTTCTTGGCGGGTCGATTACAACTGCATCAAAATCACCGTTGCTTCTGATGTAATTTTCGGCACTGAAACGAATCCAGTTTTCACCTGAAAGACCGAATGACTCGTGATTTTTGCCGCGTAAATTTTCTTCGGCGAAGACTATTGCATCACGGTTATGCTCAACAAGGCATACTTTGTCGAAAAGGTCAGCAAGGAAAACTGAGAAAGTTCCACAGCCTGAATACATATCAAGTACATTGCGGCCGCACAGATTATGCGTGAGAGTCGAAATTGTTTTTTCAAGGACTTCAAGATTTGACTGAAAGAATCCCTGCACATCAAAGGCTATTTTTTTACCTGAAAGGGTGATTTCACAGCGATTGTTCTGATTAAGGCTTGTTCCCGCAAAGTGGCGATTTTGCTGCAAGCGGAGCTTTTCTTTTCGCTTTGAACTTGCACCCTGAATTTTGATTTCTTTCTGAGGTTTTTCGCGTTCTTCTGCAACAATCACCTTATTTATGGAAGGATTTTGTGAAAAAATGCCTTCCGTGACAATCCTTTCGTCACCAAAAAGATGAACTCGTCCCTGAGGGCGTGCATTCTGTGGTGTGCTTTTTAGGTATGAATTGATTTCTGCTGTTGCAATCGGGCAATTTTCGAGGGAAACAAGGTCATTGCTTGCCTTCTTGTTGAATGAGCCGTTTGTAAGCTGGATTCGTGAGCGGTAATTTTTGTCTGAACCTGAAATTATTTCAATTTCAGGGCATTCGATTCCTTCGCGCTCAAAACAGTCTCTTAAAATTGATTTTCTAAGCTCAACCTGATATTCAGAATCAATATGCTGAAGGTTGCATCCGCCGCAAGCACCGTAAAGAGGGCAGAAAGGCTCTACACGGTGTGGTGAAGGAGTGAGAATTTTTAAGATTTTTGCCAAGTCATAGTCGCGGAAAGATTTAGTGATTTCAACTTCAAGTTCTTCGCCTGGAAGAGCGAACGGAACAAAGACATTCTTTCCATTGATTTGGGCGAGACAGTCACCCCCGGCAACCATTTTCTGAGTTTTTACGATAAAAGACATTCCAAGAATATTAGCTAAAAAAGCGGATTTCTACAATATATAGGGAGCCGGTCGCCGAAGGGGCGAACAAACTCACGAGGTGAGTTTGTAGGCGAGTCTCGTTCGAAGCTATGCTTCGAGCGTCCAAGAGCCGTAGGCGTGCTGCAAAAAATCCCGCACCATATTTCCTTCATCACAGAATTTACAGAAAGGAACATTTCCATGCTTTTGCCGCATATCTTCGTTCAGAATATTCTCGTGATTGCCCTTTAAAATGTGAAAATGGCTCGCAAAAGCCGATTTGAGTGAAAGAACCATCGCCAAAAGAGAAAGATTCTCGTGCATCTCAGCAGTCAGAGACTCGTTCACAAGATTTCCGTTCATAAAGTCAAGATAAGCCTGCTTCCATCTTGCACGCCCGCGATTCTCGGAGTGAAAAATGTCGCCAACACAAAGGACAATGATTTCACCCGCTTCCAAAAGCTCCAGAACCGAGCGCCCGCCAAGCTTAAAGTCCATAATATCCAGAATGAATTTGCCCCGCCCATGCAAGTCAGGCACGATTAGAACAAGATAAGACTGCAAAAGCGCACGGATGTTCGACACAGGAAAATTCCTTATATATGGAAGATTATAGCACGAATCAGTGGGATTTGGCAAAAAGAATTGTCATTCCCGTGACTTGGGAATCATTCTGACTTACATTTGCTACAGTGAACGCAAAGGTTCACGAGGAGGTTTCTATGTTCGAAATAGATGATGATGTTTTTTGTATGTTCATTATAACATTCGGTATGCTTTTTGCTGTTCTTCTTGTCTGTTTTTTTCTGAACCCTGATTTCTGGCAAGGGCTGAGGAACAGTAAGTATCTCGACCAGCGTAAGAAGAAGAAAAAGCATTTTGACGATGACAACGACTATATGCCCGAAACATTCACAAAATGGTAAAGAAAGAGGGGGTGCTTTATGAATGACGAAATCAGATTTGTAACACGAGAAGAAACTTTCAACGACCTTGCCGTGCGCGAGCTTGCAAAGGGCAAGGCTGCATGTATCTGCCGACTGCAATTTAAGCGATGCGAAGAAAAAGAATGCAGAAATTGCCCTGCGGCCCTTAAGTTCAACAACTGTGTAAATCAGATGTCCGACTATGACAGGCTCAGGCTTGACTCTTACATCGCAGAGTTTTATACCCAATACTCAAGTACTCCCGACCAGTGGATGAGTTACAAGGGGTACATCACTTACTATCTCAAGTTTACACTGATGATGTTTGTCGTTGTTTCCTTTCTATTTGCCTTTCTGGTGTTCTGTATTAAAGCCCCATGTGATTCGCCAAGAACTCTTTCACCAACAATCAGGGACAACATCATAACGACAGTAATGGAAGCGCAGAAGTCTGTTTATGACCACAACAAGGACGGACTTGTAAACTGCATTGACTACACATGTCTTTTCAAGGAAACATGGGACAAGAGATTTCCAGAGATGCAAACAAATTGTGTCATCGTCAGGAACGTGAATCCTTTATCAGGAATGAATCATCTTTTCATAAGAATCTATGCTGATGGTCTCGTAAATGACGTGGAACCGTGGGCTTCAGCTCCCTGGCGATTTGAAATGGAGTCAAATTGGGGCAATAAGTACAATCCTGATTTCAATTTTTACGGCGAAACGCGAAGGTGGCTTTCGGATATGGCAGGATAACATCTAGACTTTTATTCCGCTCACATTCTCCTTTCTTGAAAGCCAGTCCTCCACCAGCTCTTTTGGCTCAATCGGGAATGCCTCGTCCGCCCACTGCCAAGTCCAACGCCTGATTGAGTAGAGCTGGTTGCTACGGAAACTCAGGATAATGCCGTCGTTTTCAGGGCCGGGGGTATTGGTGTCTGGAACGATAGTCTGATTCTCACCCCAGAGCCTGTTTCTGGCGTATCGTGCGGCGTAACCATGGAGATGAATTTTGTAGTCAAGATAAGTGTCGTGGCACATACAGCCGAAGGAGCCGCGGGTCATTTTTCTAAAGTCGTAGTCCTTTGGAAGCGTAAACACTTCGTTCGTGAGCTGGATATTTTTCATCTCACCAAGCGAATACCGCCTGCGGCCGTTCTTTACCACATCGAGCGCATGAAGATTCCAGTTTCCGTTGTCGTAAATAAGCTGCCAGGGCTGGACTCTCCGTGGCGACGGCTTTGTGTCCGTGAGCGACTGATAATCAAAGGTAATCACGCGGTTCTCCATGAGAGCCTTATCTATGAGCCGCCAAGTATCAGCAGGAATGTTCTTGTTGGGAGCCCCCACAAAAATAATCCTGTCATTCTCAGGCTTTTTGTTGATCCGGATATTCTCAATCGACAAATCATGATTCTCAATCGAAAGCGACTCAAAGACTTCCTGGGCTTCCTTGTAAAGCGGGTTGTCCTTAACCATGTCCATGAGAGTCTTGATCAGCTTGGCAGCCTTTGCGGCATTTTCGTCAGTGTAGAATCGTGGAAGACGGTATTTGGGGTCAGTGTAAAAATAGCCGTGAGTCTCAAAATCTGTGTCAATCGGGGCCTGATACTTTTCCTGCAGCTCCTCGATGTCGCGGAAAAAGGAAGTGCGGCTGGTCTTGATGCCGTATTTTATCCCCAGCTCGGAAATTATTTCTTTCCATTTAAGTTTCCGCCCCGAAGCGATGATTTCATCAATTGCCTGATACCGCTTTGCTTTTTCGGTGAAGTCTACTGCCATTGGTTCCCCCTTTTTATACATTCCCGTGACTTGGGAATGATTCTGCAATATATTTTATATCATACGACGGAGATGTCAAATTCATTGGATACCAAGCGCACTTCCCGAATGCGTGCCGTTCCAAATAAGTGAACTCTGCGCATAATCAAATATTCGTGAGACTCTAACCTTGCGCATAATCAAAAATCGGCTTATAATGTGCGTATAATCAAAGAATAAGGTATATATAACTACGCGCATAATCAGAGGTCTATATGATTCTAAAACGAAAAATATACAATAAGCTACTTTTATGGAAAAAAGAATGTAACGGTTCAAAGGCTCTGCTCATTGAAGGTGCAAGGCGAATAGGAAAATCTACCGTCTGTGAAGAATTTGCAAAAAACGAATATCAAAGCTATATCATCATCGATTTTGCCAAAAAAAATGCAACCGTAGAAAAGTATTTTACAGAGCATCTAAATGACCTTGATACATTTTTTATGCTGCTTTCCGCTTATTATAAAAAGGAACTTGTGGAGAGAAATTCAATTATCATCTTTGATGAAATCCAGATGTTTCCTCAAGCGCGTGCGGCCTTAAAATATCTTGTTGCAGATGGGCGTTATGATTATATCGAAACAGGTTCTCTAATTTCTGTAAAAGAAAAAGTTCAGAACATTGTTATTCCATCTGAAGAAAGAAGCGTCTGCATGTACCCGCTTGATTTTGAAGAGTTTGCCTGGGCTTTTGGGGAAAATCTGTTAATTGATTATATAAAAGAATGTTTTGAAAAAAAAATGCCGCTTGAACAAGGAATGCACAACAAGGCAATGCTCCTATTCAAGCAATATCTGCTTGTAGGTGGAATGCCAAAACCTGTAGTTCTTTTTATTGAATCCGGGAAAAATTTTTCTCCAGTTGATGCGGAAAAACGAGACATTCTTAATCTTTACCGGAACGATATTATGAAAATAAAATCGCAGTACCGAAGCAAGGTTCTCGCCATTTTTGATCAGATACCGGGGCTTTTGTCACAACATGAGAAGAGAGTCATTTTTAAGGATATACAGGAAGGTTCGTTTGCAGACCAATATGAAGATACATTTTTTTGGCTTTCCGATTCTATGATTTCAAACGAATGTTTCATGTGCAGTGACCCGAATGTAGGACTTTCAATCAATGAAGTTCGCTCTTACATAAAATGCTATCTGGGAGATACCGGCCTACTGGTAAGTCATGCGTTTGATGAAAACGAACTTTTAGAAGCCGATGTTTATAACCAGATTCTAAATGATAAATTATCTCTAAATAAAGGAATGCTTTTTGAAAATGCCATAGCCCAGATGCTTACCGCAAATGGTCACAAGCTGTACTTCTATACGCATTATTCAGAAGATAAACACCGAAATGATATTGAAATTGATTTTTTGATTTCCAACAACAGTAAGCTGAAATACAAACTTTTTCCGATTGAAGTAAAATCAAGCAAAAACTACACGACGACATCACTGCTTAGGTTCAAAGAAAAATTTAAGCTGCGGATAGGGGAATGTTATATCATCCATCCAAAGAATCTGTGCACGAAGGATGAGGTTTTATGTATCCCGCCGTACATGGCTATGTGTTTGTAGGGATGTAGGTCGTGGTGAATTTAAGCAGCTATATTCCCGTGACTTGGGAATATAGCTGCACTATAGTTTATACCATAAGACGGAAAGGTCAAATTTTGTGATTCATCAGTGAGGGAAATATTAGGTAATATTTTTATTTTTCGTAAAACTGGTGGTATAATTATTGAATAGTACAGATTTTATTGCAACTGGAGATGATTTTTCATGGAAGAGAATATTGAAGAATTGATTAAAAAGGCTGAACAGGGAGATTACGATGCAATTTCAGCGCTAGAAAGAATTAAAAATAAAATCAATGGAGAAAAATAGAATGACTTACATGATTGAAGGAATTGTTTCTGAGATAGAAAACGAGAAACCTGAAGAAGTTCTTATAAAATTGCAAGGACTAGAAGGTTACGCT
>NZ_CAMHSK010000035.1 GCF_946187725.1 uncultured Treponema sp. | reverse complement strand
TTGGAGCTCTGTGTCTTTCATCAGTTTTTTTTGAGGGAATAGCCGTTGCTTTCAAAATTGAGGGCGGGATTCAAAAAGCTGTTTTTCCTTCTTCATTTTATGGATTTATTAATTTATTCTTCGGAGTTTTATTTTCTGCTTTTTCAGAAGAAGTTGTTTACAGGTTTTATCTTCCACAGGCTTTCAAGGAAGTCCTATCGAAAAAAATCAGCAACAACCTAAAACTTTGGGTTTTGAGCGAACTTATTTCTCTCCTGCTCTTCTCTTTGGGGCATATTTATCTTGGATTTCTTGGATTTTTAAATGCACTCGTCTGCGGTTTCTTTTTAAGGTTCTGCATGATAAAAACTAAATCTATCTGGATTCCTTTTGCAATTCATGCTGTTTATAATTTTTTATCACTGTTGATGCTTTTTGCTTTATCTTAGCCCCTCATTACAAGGGACCAAGTTTTTCAGAAAAATGCTAAATCTCCATGTTCATAACATGACGGACTTCTTCCAAAGTTTTCTGTGCAATTTCTCTTGCCTTTTCAACACCTTCATTAAGCACTTTCTTTATTAATTCAGGCTGCTGTTCGAGTTCAGCACGCTTTGCCCTCAAAGGACGGAGATGTTCATTCAAAGCTTCGGTTAAAGTAGATTTCAACATACCGCCACCGCCATCACCGATTCTTTCAGCAATAGCTGCTGGTTCTTCATCAGTACAAAGAGAGATGATTCTGAGCAAATTTGCTACCTCTGGACGATTGACAGGATCGTATGAAATATGCCTGTCCTGATCAGTTTTTGCTTTTTTGATAAGTTTTGCGGTTTCATCTTCTGTAGCCGAAAGCATAATTGTATTACCGAGGGATTTACTCATCTTCGCGCTTCCATCCAATCCCATAATCATAGGAGTTTTTGAAAGAAGTGCATGAGGCTCAGGGAAAACAGGCTCAGAATTTTTACAGAATTTGTTGTTAAAGCGACGGGCAATCACCCTTGCAATTTCAAGATGAGGCAACTGATCTTTTCCGACAGGAACAACATTTCCTTTGCAGAAAAGAATATCTACAGCCTGATGTACCGGATATGTGTACATACCTGCATTCAATGGAATTGTTGATTTTGCAATCTCATCTTTTACAGTAGGATTTCGATTAAGCTCGGCATTTGTAACAAGTGTGAGGAACGGAACCATAAGCTGATTTGCTTCAGGAACATGGCTATGCGGATAAATGCATACATTTTCACCAGGTTCAATTCCAGCTGCAAGGTAGTCAATAACGAGCTGTTTTGTATTTTCGCTGATTTTATCGAAAGCATCATGATCTGTTAAAACCTGATAGTCAGCAATCAAAATCATAGTAGGTACACCAAGTTTTGAAAGGCGTACACGATTTTTAAGAGAACCAAAATAATGCCCAATATGAAGACGACCAGTTGGCCTGTCACCTGTCAAAACACGGTATTTTTTGGGATTTACGGCGATGTCCGCTTCGATTTTTTCACTCATCCTCATGGCTTCAGCCAGGATTTTATCTGCATTTGTCTCCAATTCGTCTGACATAATTCACTTCCTTAATTTTTCAATGCGTCTATTTTAGCATAAAAACTTAAATTTATCCACAGATTTATATAGATTCTCACAAATTAAAAAGAACTATATAATAGAAATACTATGGCAAAAATGAAATCAATTGAAAAACTTGAAGCATGGATAGACAGCTATCTAAATTTTGAAAAAACACCTAAAAAAAACATTTTCTGGCTCGATACAATGAACTACTTCTGTGAAAAATTCGGTCATCCAGAGAATTTCGCCCCATGTTTTCATGTGGCTGGCAGCAAGGGAAAAGGCTCGGTCTCTACATTCATTGCCTCTATTCTTGACGAAGCCGGATTTAAGACAGGTCTTTACACCTCCCCGCATATTCTTGATTTTATAGAAAGAGTTTCCTCACCAAAAGGAGAATTTGACGAGGAAGTTTACGATAAGGCCGTAAAAGAAATCATGGATGGCGTTCAAAACACAAAAACAAGCGAGCTTCCTGCAGAACGGCCAATTACATGGTTTGAGTTAGTCACACTCTTTTCATTCCTGGTTTTCCGACAGGCAAAAGTTGATTATTCAGTATTTGAGGTAGGTTTAGGTGGCCGCCTGGACTCCACTAATGTTGTCAAACCGATTTGTTCCGTCATAACGCCAATCGAACTTGAACATACGGAATTTCTCGGAGACAGTTTTGAAAAAATCGCATTCGAAAAAGGCGGAATCATAAAAGAGAACACACCTGTCATAATTTCAAAACAACGACCGGAAGTACGAGAGGTTTTAGAAAAAATCGCCGAAGAAAAACATTCTCAGGCATTTTTTGCAGAAGATCTAGTTACAGACTTCAAGTTTTATGTAAAAAATATCTCTAGCTGTATACAAAATCACAACGAAATAGCTAACGGTAATACACAAAAAGCCAATAACTGTATAAAAAATCATACAACTTACGATGATAAAATGATTTTTCCGCTAACAAGTGTAGAATTTTCTGCTAAAATTTTCTCTCGGCCATTAAAATTTAACTTACGAATGTTAGGAAGTGTTCAGGCGGAGAATGCTGCACTGGCAGCAATTGCTGTAAAAACAGCGATTCCATACATCAGTGAAGAGCAGATTGAAAAAGGTCTGTCAAAAGCAAGTATCCCGGCCCGTTTTGAAGTTATACCGAATCCTGAAGGCTTTGAAAAAATTCCTTTCCTGATTCTTGATGGTGCTCATACAGTAAACAGCGTAAAATTCACAATGGAGACCATGAACAGCATTTTTGGAACAGCTTCAATAAAACAGGATTCTCACTTGACTTCACCTGCTTCAAAGCAGAACCGCTGGAAGCTTCTTTTTGCCTGTGCCGCAGACAAAGATGCAAAAGACATCGCCCCACTATTCAAAAATTCTTTTACGGAAATTTTTCTCACAAAACCTGGAAATGTAAAGGCATCTGATTTGAATATGCTAACGAAAGCTTTTGATACCGCTGGGCTTCAATACGACTGTGACGAAGATTTTGAAAAACAAATAATGAAGGCATTAAAAAAAGCCCATGACGAAGAATCAATACTTCTCGTCACAGGCTCATTTTATCTGATTGCAGAAGTCAAAAAAATTATGCTAAAGATGCAGAAAATCTAAGCTTAAAATCCATAATCAACATCTTCTGATTTTTTTACCGGAGCCTGAAAAACCTGTTTCATGACCTCCATTGCCTGCTTGACCGGGATAAAAGTAATTCCTTTTTTGACATGTTCAGGAATGTCATCCAGGTCACGCTCATTGGCTTTCGGAATAAAGATTGTCTTGATTCCATTTCTGCGGGCAGCAACAGTTTTTTCACGGAGTCCACCAATCGGCATTACGGCTCCAGTCAAATCAAGTTCTCCAGTCATTGCCACATTCGGCTTAATCGGACGATTGGTAAGAAGAGACATGAGAGTAGTTGCCATCGTGATTCCGGCACTTGGTCCATCTTTTGGTGTTGCACCTTCAGGAATATGAAGATGAATTGTATTTCTTTCAAACCAGCTCGGATTTTTGATTTTATGCTCAATTGCATATTGTTTAACCCAGTTCATTGCAATCTGAGCAGATTCCTTCATTACATCACCCATTTGGCCTGTAAGCTGAAGTCCGCCTTTTTCGCTCTGGAAGGCAATACTTTCGATAAGAAGAGTATCTCCACCCATGCTAGTCCATGCTAAACCAATTGCAGTTCCAGGTCTTTCAGCACGCTTAATTTCGCTCTCATCAAAAACTGGCTTACCAAGATATTTGTCCAAATCAGGAGCATCAATCGTGAAAGATTCTTTTTTAAGAGAATCAATTTCTTCATCCGTAATAGATTTTGTCACAGAGCCAAGCTTTTTGCTTTCTGGAAGAATTCCCGTAAGGATTTGCGTAACAAGCTTACGGTGAATTTTATCTATGCACTTTTCGTAATGACGCACGCCTGCTTCACGAGCATATTCTTCAGCAATCCTCAGCAAAGCTTCTTTTGTGTATTTGACCTGAGATTTTGCAAGTCCATTCTTTACAAGATTTTTTGGAACGAGATATTTTTTTGCAATCTCTAGTTTTTCCTGATCGATATATCCAGGTATTGAAATAATTTCTGCCCTATCAAGAAGCGGCTCAGGAATTTTATCCAAAGTATTTGCAGTGAGAATAAAGAACACATTTGAAACATCAAACGGCAAATCCAGATATGAATCACGGAAGCTAACATTCTGTTCCGGATCAAGAACTTCAAGCAATGCCGAAGCCGGATCGCCACCAGAATAACTTGCCCCCATCTTATCAACTTCATCAATTAAAAAAACGGGTGCTTTTGTTTTTGCAATCTTTAAGCCCTGCAATATTTTACCAGGCATAGCTCCGACATAAGTTCGTCTGTGACCTTTGATTTCAGCTTCATCACGCATGCCGCCTACACTAAAGCGATAGAAAGGCTTTCCCATTGCTTCGGCAATTGAATGACCGATAGAAGTTTTACCGACTCCAGGCGGACCGACAAGAATCATGATCGAGCCTTTGTTGTCATTTTTTAATTTTCGGACGGCAAGGTATTCCATTATGCGCTTTTTAACATCGTCCAAACCATAATGGTCTCTTTCAAGGATTTTTGCGGCCTTAACCAAATCGTAATTTTCTTTTGAATCATCTTTCCAAGGCAAGGTACATACAAGTTCAAGATAATTGCGAGAAACAAAGTATTCACTTGAACTTGGGTCCATTAATTTGAATTTTTCAAGTTCATTCTCAACAGTGTCTAAAATTTCCCCTTCAAATTCAAAATCGGCAATTCGTGCCTTGAATTTCTGATAATCAGAACCATCCTCACCGACACCGAGTTCATCCTGAATCATCTTCATTTCTTCGCGAAGGAAGTATTCCCGCTGATTCTTTTCAAAATTTTCGTTAAGTTCGTTCTGAATTTTCTTTTGAATTCTAAGCAAGTCCTGGTCTTTTTTGATATAGACCAAAACTTGCTCCATCCTTGCACGGACATTTACCTCTTCAAGAACTTTCTGCTGGTCAGCTTTTTCAACATTTAAAACAGAAGCTACAAAATCAGCAATTTTGCCGGGATTATCGATGTTGACCATGTTGAGGCGCATTTCTTCAGAAAAAAGAGGATTGTTTTCACTAATTTCCTTCATTTCACTGATGAGTGCGCGAGTGAGGGCCTTTACTTCAAATGTATCAAATTCTTCATCTTCAAGATATTCAACTGCCGCAACGATAGGATTTGAGGCACTGAGAGTTTTTCGGATTCGAAATCGCTTTATAGTGGAAATGAAGATGTTTACGCCACCATCGGGAAGATTGATTTTTTTGATGATTCGGGCAACAGTTCCTACTGTGTACAAATCTTTTATTGCTGGAGCTTTATCGCCGTCTTTTGCATCATCATCTTTTAAGAGGACAAGACCGATAAATCCATCACCTTCGTAAGCCTGTTCAATCGTGCGTGTATCCGCACCGGAATTAATCATTACAGGTGTGAAAATTCCAGGAAACATTGGACGTCCTGCGACAGGAATAATGCTTAATTTGGAAGGAAGAAAATCTTCAATTGGAAGGATTTGTGCGTCTTCCCCTAAATCTTTAAGGGAAACCTTTCGAGTGCGCTTGCCGCGTTTTTTATTAGATTTATCCTCTTCGGGTTGTTCAGAATCATTTTTAGTTTCAGATTCAGGTTTTTCTAAATTATCAACATTGACTTCAATATCAAAGTTATCCTTCATAAAATCCTTGAAGGCTTCTTTTGAGTCATCTATATTTTCGTTGTTGTTAATTTCATCGTCTTCTTTTGCCATACTATAAATATAATGTAATAAATGCCTATCGGCAAGAAAGATAGCAAATTTTTGTGCAATACGCTATCATTTATTTTATGAAAAATGAACACTATTTTGACTGGGCGGCAACGGCTCCATGTAATGAAGATATTCTGCGGGAATCACTTGAAATTGCAATAAAATATGACGGAAATCCATCCTCGACACATTCAACAGGAAAAGAAGCACGCCAGATTTTGGAAAAAGCCCGTGAATCTTGTGCTGAAACTCTTGGTGTAAAATCAAATCAGATTATTTTTACATCTGGAGGTACAGAAAGCGACCATATTCCACTCCTTTCATGCCTCAATACGCCTTCAAAATCAGGAAGAATAATTCTTTCTTCCATTGAACATCCAGCCCTTCGAGAAGAATGTGCCATGCTAAAAAAACAGGGCTATGATGTCGTGAGCGTCAATCCAGATTCAAACGGTTTTATCACTCCACAATCAATTGTTGAAAAACTCACCAGTGACACGATTTTTGTGACCGTTATGGCAGTAAACAACGAAACTTCATGTATACAACCGATTTATGAAATAGCCGATGCCATTACGAATGCCTCAAAAGAAAAGAAAAGGCCTCATTTTCATGTTGATTGCGTTCAGGCTGCAGGAAAGATTCCGCTGAACCTGTCTTACAAGGGAATTGACTCTGCAGCACTGAGTGCACATAAAATTTCCGGCCCGCGTGGAATCGGAATTCTGTACCTTTCAAAACCGCTCAATTCTTTTTTAGTTGGTGGCGGTCAGGAACAGAATATACGAAGCGGAACAGAAAATCTTTTTGGAGCAGTTGCCTTTGCAAAATGCCTGCAAAATTATTATATAAATCAAAATGAAGCAAAAGAACGCTTTGAAAAACAGCAGGAATGGACTCGTGATTTCCTGAAAAAACTTAAAACCTTAGAAAAATGCCGTCTTGTTCCAACTATCCGTGAAGATTTCAGCGATAAAATACAATCTCTTTTCAGTCCATGGATTGTACAGGCTGCCTTTTTAGGAATTCCGGGAAATGTAATGGTTCGTGCTTTAGACGCAAAGGGATTCTGCATTTCAACAGGAAGTGCCTGCTCTGCCAAAAAACAAAGCCGCCCGATTCTGGCTGCTATGAATGCCAGCCGTGAGATTCAGGACAGTGCCGTTCGGTTCAGTTTTGGACCTTTCACAACTAAAAAATCAATGGACGAACTATTTGAAGCAGTAAAAGAAATAACAAAAGATTTCTGGTAATAAAAAAACGCCACACAACTGTGGCGCAAACTTTTCATAAAATAAAGGACTATTCTTCTTTTTTTGATTTGATGTGGATTACTTTACCTGTACGCTTGATTCCATCATCACGCTTTTCTTCACCCTTTTTGCGGTAGATTTTTTTATCAGATGCACCTGGAGCATATTTTGCTTCTTTTGCAGCTTTAATTTCTGCACGGCGCTTAGCACGTTCCTTTCGTTCTTTTTCAATAAATTTGAGGGAATCATCGAGACCTGCAAGAACTTTCTGCATGTCTTCTGCAAAGATAGAAATCTGGTGGCGGTCAAAATCTGCACCGTCGCCTTTTTTGCTCTCTACAATCTGTAAAAATAAATCGCCTGCTCTGTTTTCCTTGATGTTAAAAAAATAAGAGCGATTGTCCAACAAAACCTGAGTAGTAAAAAGTTCTCCGCGGATGCTCATTTTGACCCTTCCTTAAAAATGTAATTGATTATCGTAGAAAATAATAACATATTCTGCGGTTTTATGCAATACTCTAATATGAGAATGACTTAAAACTTGAATGTGCGCCTTTGAATCGGGCTCATACCAATCTCACGGCAGACTGCAATATGTGCTTTGGTCGGATAACCTTTATGCTTAGCATAACCATACTGCGGATAAAGTCTGTCAAACTCCAGCATCATTTTATCCCTTTCCACTTTTGCGATTATACTTGCAGCCATGACCTCAGGATATTTGCCGTCTGCTTTTGGCTCGCATCTGCATTCACAGGGAACCTCTGGATTTGAAGTTCCGTCAGTTATTGCAGAAATATAAGAATCAAGATTTCCAGCTGGCACTTCAATTCCACGGGATTTTAGCCATTCCGGGAGTTTTGCTCGCATCATCTCATAGGCTATTTTCATTGCAAACATGCTTGCCCTAAGTATATTCATTTGATCGATTGTTTCGTGGTCAACAACACCAATTCCCCAGCAGGCTTTTTCCATAATCACTTTTTCAGCCGCCTCACGCTTTTTTTCAGAAAGCTTCTTTGAATCATTGAGAATTTCAAAGGGAAAATCTTCTGGCAAAATAACACAACCTGCAGTAACAGGGCCCGCAAGAGGTCCACGCCCCGCTTCATCCATTCCACATATCAATTTATCAGTCATATTAAAATCCTTCGGAAATATTGTTTATATCTTCGATTATCAATGATTTTTCGTCTTTCCAGATTGCATTGACACCTTTTGATTCATGGTCAAATTCACCCACAAATTTGTTTGAATTCAGCTTTAAATTTGCGCCGCTTGACTCCAAAATGCGCCCCAAATGCGAAATTACCTTGCAATCACATTTATTCATTTCCAATGAGCCGCCTTTCATGCTGAAGTTGACCGCTGTTTCGGAAACTGAAGAAAAATGACTGCCTTCAAGATGGAGTCGTGAGTTTATTGCTGAAAAACAACATGAATAAACAGGACTTTGGCTTGTGAGACCTGATTTTTTGAAAGTAACAATTGATGCATTTGATGAAATTGCCGTTCCAGAATCAGAAAATTTTCCCAAAATTTCACAATCTTCAAAGGAGGCCGCAGAACGCTCAAAAACAAACATTCTCTGATCTGACGAAGAATTATCTTCAAGGATTTTTTGAATCACGCAATTCTGCATTTCAATGCTCGCATCCTGTACAACAATATAAGAAGCTGGCTGAAGGATAAAATGCGCGTCGGACATTCCGGTAAAAGAACAATTTGATGAAATTACGGAAGCACCTTTTGGAAGCAGAACCTCGCCACTCACGAAGAAATGAACAAATTTTCCTTCATTGATGACTTTAACCGCCTGCTCAAAAGATTTATAGGGCCTCAAACGGCTTCCATCCGCGGAAAAACCAGATGCAGAACCGTCTATGAAATAATTAAATTCATCGATTATAACCTTGTAATCCGAAACAGCACTGACATTGCCGTAAAAATCTTCACAATAAGCAAAAGCCCTGTAGCAGACAGTTTTTTCGATTCCGGCACGAAGTTCAAATGGATTTTTGTCATAGAGGATATAGTCCTGGGCTTTCGGTTTCATGAAATCGAACTGAGAATTATTATCGAGGTAAGAATTTGAATTTACATCAAATGGTCCAAGGATACAAATGAAGATTTTTGCATCCTTTTCAGCTTCGATTGACAGCGATACATCATGGCGGGCATATTCTCCAGGTTCCGAAGCAATAAATTTTGGCGGGAGCGGAGGCTGACGGTCAATCACATAAGGAGATGAAAGCTCTCCCTGATAAACGCCGTCACAATAAACAGCAAAAACTGCCGTAGAATCAATGTAATCGCCGGGGATTGTATCAAATGAAAGAGAGCTGAATAAGCCTGAATCAGAAATACTTTGACCGCTTGTGCCGCTGCTTGAGATTTTGAGCCGATAACGGAAATCCCCGTCAAGTGAAAAAAAAACGGCTTTGTCAAAAACATTGCTTATTAAAGAAGGCTTTTGAGGCAGGATGAAAGAATGAATTTCGTTGCCAGTTTCGTAAGCAACATCCTGCCAGTAAACAGTATGTTCTATTGAACGGTCGATGAACTGCTCGTCAACGGATGCAGACCAGATTCCATCGTCAATGCACCAGATGAGATTTTTGCCGGTAAAACGAAATGTTTCCCAATCAGTGATTTCAAATGGAACATATTCACGCGAAAAACTGCCGCTTTCACCGCCAGAAACATAAACTATGAAACGCCAGAGATTATTTCCGTCGTCAACAGAACATGGAATGTAGCGGGAAAGTTTGTTGTCAGCACAGACAGAGAGAGTTTCACCAAAGAGACCGGGTTTTTCACCGTCTCCGACACGGAAAGCAAAAGATTTGGGAACCTGAATAACCTGTTCCGAACTGCATTGAAGAACATTTTCGGTCATGATTCGGTTGATAAAGGCTTTTTCAGGAGTGCCTTCGGCAAAAGGATTGCCTGTTTCATCAACCGTATAATTGATTTCATAGTTTTCGATGACAGAAAGTGATTTTCCGTCCCCCTTAACGACTGAAATCCTAAGTGAAACTGGACCGCTCATATCGATGAGGACAGGAGAATCATAGGCAAAACCGGAATTCAAAGGATCGGTATTGGTGTAAGAATAAAAAGCCTCAGTTCCATCGCTTAAATCGAGCACAAGACACTGTCTGTTTGCAAACCTGCCTTTTACAGGCGAAATAACTCGTTCAGAAAAGGCGCTGCTCAGTGAGAAAAATGACATGAACAGGAATAGCAGCCCCGTTATGGAGCAATTGCAACGCAAGTCGCTGTGCGACCGAGCGTGAGCGAGTTGCGTAACAACGGCAGCGAGGGAAATTCGGCTCATTATACTTATAGGAATTCGCCCAAAACCGCACGAAGGGCATCGTCATTTTTGTAGTAATTTGCTTCAAGTTCTTCTTTTGTAAGACCTACAAGCTCGTGACTGCAATAATGAATCCAGCGGTCATCCTCTGGAGATTTGATGTCGAATTTGCGGCACCAGTAATCGGGTTTGATTGGCAGAGTGTCCTTGCAGATGAAATTTTTGTAGTCATGAACGACCACTTTTATGTCCTCGCGGGGAACACCTTTTTCAAGAAAAACCTGAACCAGATAATTAAGTGTTCTTCCTGAATCGTAAATGTCATCAACAAGAAGAATTTTGTCGCCCTGACGAAGATAATCCGGAGAATAAGTCCAGCCATCGATTCTGACGGCATCCTGAGAGTGAATGTCTGTATAGGAACGCGCTACAACAGCCGCATAGAGAACAGGTTTACTGTCTTTGAGGGCAAGCTTGAAAAATTCACTTATGACATTAGCCATATATGCACCGCCACGAAGCGATGAATAAATAATGTCTGGAACAAAACCGTCATGATAGATTTTTGATGCAAGTTTGAGCGCGTCATTCCGAACCGTCTCGTATGGCAAGAATTCTTTCATAATAAAACCTCTTTTCGGTATATATGGTAAATCAAAATCGGAAAATTTGCTACCTTCCGCGAATCTTTTTCATGATTTTTTTGTGCCAGAACGCCCGCAGATTTTCTGCAACCGTATACAAAGAATAGAGAGGACTCAACGGAATATCAAAACTGCCCGGCCTATGAACCTGCCAGCCTCCAAATCCAGTCTTAAAAAGATAAAGTCCGTGCATCGGATGATTTTCATCATCTGTAGGCGGAATTCCATAAAAATCGTAAGTTTTGGAGCCAAATGCTTTTGCGTCACAAATTGCCGTCCATTGAACGAGATATGCCGGCATGAGATTGCGCTTTTTGTTTCCGGAACAGCCATAGAGATAAACAGCCTCGTTTTCATTGAAAAGCGTGATTATGGCAGCCAAATCTTCGCCTTCATGACTTGCAATGTAAAGAGTGATTTTTGTCTTTTCTGAAGCGGATTTTTCAGAATTTGCACCGCGTTCCATCAAATCCTTATAATAAGACTTTGGATGCAAACCAATTCCATCTCGTTCAGCGGTAGTTTTGTAAAGATTATAGAAAGAATCCAGTTCGCTTTCAAAATTCAAGGAATCTGCCGTAACAGCGCGAACTTTTACCTCATGCTTTGCGGCATATCGGACATTGTAGCGCCATTTGTTCTTCATTTCGGAAAGCAGTTCTTCTTCTGTCTTTGAGAGGTCAAGAATAACAGAATCCGGCGGCTGAATATCAACACTATTCTTTTTGATTTTAAGGCCTGTTTTTTTTGCAAGTTTTGGTACGGAAGACACAAAAGCTTGTTTTTCCTCAAGATGCGTAAAATCAAGCGGAATGTCATAACGAAGACATAAAGTGTGCCGTGGAAGAGAAGATTTAACTGACTTAGAGAATTCGGAAATCCGCTGAATATAGGCATCATCGCTTTCAGACGGAGATTTTTCCGGAGCAAGCGGAACATAAGCAAGAGAAAACTGTACGAAGGCTTTTTTAAAAGTCCTTACAAGAATATTGACATCGCCCTGCTTTACGAGCGACCAGCCGTGAGCACATTTAAAATCGCACCAAAAATCTGTCTGCTGGAATCGTTTTTTCATTTTTTCACCTGATTTTATTGTTTTCCGATTGCTTTAAGAGCGGAATCAGCCGCAATTTTTCCGAAAATACAGAAATCTGCAACCGCATTGCCGCCAAGTCTGTTTCCGCCATGAACTCCGCCTGTAACTTCACCTGCTGCAAAGAGACATGGAATCACTTCATCATTTTTATTCAAAACTTCAGCATCCGGAGTAATTTTGAGACCGCCCATAGTATGATGAATGGCAGGACCGCATTCGACAGCGTAGAAAGGCGGCAAAGAGAGTTCTCGTTCCATGCTCGCAGGATTACGGCCATATGCCTCATCATTTTGATTTCGAACGAATTGATTGTATTCAACAACGGTCGCTTCAAATTCTTTTGCCGGAATCTGAAGTTTTTCAGCAAGCTCGTCAATAGTTATGCCAGTCGTAAGCAAGCCCTGTTTTGAATATGACTCGATTACTTTAAGTGAATCTCTTACGCCCTGATCAAAAACAAGGAATGCAGTTTTACCAGGCTCCTCAAGAATCTTTTCAGAGACAATATCACGGTTTTCCATTTCATTAACGAATCTCTTACCTGTACGGCTTATCAAAATTGCACCGTTTCCACGAACAGCCTCTGTGAGCATAACCCCGCTTCCTGGAACAACCGTCGGATGAGTCTGAATCTGCTCCATCAGGACAAGAGCCGCATCGAATTTTTTGAGCATTTCGAAAGCATCACCTGTCGCACCTTTATGATTTGTTGTACCGAAGCCTTTTAATGCAGGATTGTAGAAATTAACCATATCTGGATTGGCACCAAATCCGCCAGTCGCAATTATGACGGCCTTTGCCTTTACAGTATATTCACCGTATTTTGTGGCAACACGGACACCACAGGCTTTTCCGTTTTCAGAAAGAACATCAATAACCTTGTTATTCAAACGAATATCTGCGTTTTGCCTTTTGGCAGCCTTATGCAATAAAGGTACAAGATGAATTCCGATTGCCTGTCCTCCGAGCGGTCTGTGGATTCTTTTGTTGGTAGCACCTCCAAAGATTCCTACATCACTCAAATCAGCACCAACCAAATCAGACTGAAGCCATTCGACAATAGCAGCTGAATTATCAACAAGAGTACGGACAAGTTTCGGATCGTTCATATAGTATCCGCCTTTCATCGTATCTTTATAGAAAATTTCAGGGGAATCAGTTATGCCGAGTCTTTCCTGCTCTTTTGTGTAAGATGCGTTAATTCCGCCCGTAGAAGAATTTGAATTACCGCCGACTATGCCCATTTTTTCGAGCACTATCACTTTTGCGCCCTTGCTTGCGGCTTCCGTTGCGGCGACAAGACCTGCACCACCAGCACCTACAATAACAATGTCGCACTCACAGTCAGAAAATGTGACATCAGGCTTTTTCTTTCCTCTTGATTCATCGAGGGCATCATTTAACGCCGCAATGATTGCATTTGAAGTAAGGGTCGCACCAGAAACAATGTCAATGCCTTCGGTAGAGCCTTCTTTTATAAAGGAGCGGATTATTGATTCCTTTGCAGGCTCAGCGATTTCCGGGGTTTCAGAATCAGAAAGAATGCTTGCATCGGCAACCTTTCCATCGGTGATTTTTACAGAAACAGAAATATCACCGTTACGCCCGGCAGCACTTCCTGAATAAATTCCGTCATTAAGAGGCGCAACCTCTTTTTTACACGACGCAAAAATCGAAACCATGGAGCATACACTGAATGCGAAAAGCACTTTTTTTAATTTCATTTTTGTCTCCTGTTTAAGACTTTTATTTTTAAATTTTATTGTGTTGAATCGCTACACAAGGCAAGTCTTTATCAGACATGCCTCCTGATTCCATCAAAATCGATTTTATATAAGAAAAGCCCTGTCGGCGGAGCTGTTGGACCA
The DNA here is from genome assembly GCF_946187725.1 of uncultured Treponema sp. Taxonomy (GTDB): domain Bacteria; phylum Spirochaetota; class Spirochaetia; order Treponematales; family Treponemataceae; genus Treponema_D. The sequence goes on along the minus strand of NZ_CAMHSK010000035.1, from coordinate 17,173 downwards.
GCCCTGCTTCGATCATGAGATTCAAGGACTTCCTTAAAATACGAAGCATCTTTGCCGCTTTTCTCGAAGAAAATAAGGCTTCCGGTTATGCTTCGGACCATTTTCCATAAAAAAGCATTTGCGCAGATTTCGAAAACCAAAATATCTGGATTTTCTTTATCTGCAAAGAATTGAGCGTTTTCGATGTAGCGGAAGGTAGAAAGACTTGCATCGCCAGCAGCGGCAAAAGTAGCACAATCAAGCTCCCCTCTTAGACATGCAGCCATTTCATTCAAAGTATCGATATTCGGTTTGTGATGAACAGGCCAGACAAAACGCATCTGATGTGCAAAAGGTTCACCAGTATGAATAAAATAACGGTATGTCCTGCTCGTGGCAGAAAAACGCGATGAAAAATCTTCCGGGACTTCTTTTGCTGCGGTTATCCTTATGTCATAAGGCAAAAAGGCATTTATGGCCGGAACATAGCGCTCAACCGGTATTGAATCAATCGGTGAGAAAAAATTTGCAGCCTGAGCAAAAGCATGAACGCCAGAGTCAGTGCGGCCGCTGCCAGTGAGTTTTACCGTCTGTTTATGAATCTTTTCAAGCGCCTTTTCGATTTCGCCCTGAACAGTACGAACAGACTTTCCTTTATCAGAAAAATCCTGCCGCTGCCAGCCGCAAAAATCCGTTCCGTCATAAGAAACGCTAAGAAGTATATTTCTCATTGTTAATCGTCGTCGCTTAAATCAATTGTTTTCGACTCTTTAAGCAGAGCAGAAATATTATCATACAGATTGCGGGCATTCTCAAGAAGCGGGCCTGGTTTTGCCTTGGAAGATTTTCCGAGACCGAAAATTCTCGCGATGGCTCTTTTGTCTTCATCAAGTTTTTTATATCGAAGCTGCATATCTTCAGTTTGACCGTATTTGTATTCAAGAAGGCCAATCAGATAAATCATGCCGTCATAACCGTAGTTTTTGTCCATGTCAGGGCCAAAATTGTTGACAGGTGCAAAAGACTCAACCCGGTTCGTCTCGTTCATGACAGTCTGTTCATAGAAAAAATTTGCCTTCTGATAAAAGACTTTAGCGATATAATCATAATTGTAGCCGGGAATAGTTTCGTTAAGATGCCCGCACAACCATGCAAGACGAAGTGAAATCATTGCCCGCTTGAAAGTTGGAGCATAAGCCAAATCAACCTTTTCATAAGAAAGCAATGCCAGATAATACATTGCGGCACCGTCAAGCAGATTTCGCTCCCTTGTAAGCTCATAATGCGGGAAAATAGTAGCGACCTTCTTCTGGCGGTTTTCATCGTCATCACGAAGAGCCTCAATTGATGCCTTATCCTTGATTTCCTCGAAATCCTTCCAAAAAAGAGCAAGATGGCATCTAGGGCACGCACCGACTGCATAAATAAGCGGATAAATCGCGCCGTATTTTTCAGAAGGAATGTATGTTCGATGAAGCTCATCTGTCAAATCGCCGGCATTCATACGGCCGCTTCCAGTAAGCATTTCTTCCTTATCAAAATCACGCTGACAGACGGGGCAAGTGCATTTCGTCTTTGACCAATATGATAATTTTGGTTTTTTGTCAGAATCTCTGTCTGGTTTTGAAGATTTTTTATACACTTTCAGCCTCCGTTTCTATTATAACATAAGATATAGCATATTCCTTTTCATGTGAAATGGAAACAAAAATTTTACAGGAATTTCCGCACTTTTCTTTTATGAGGGATAAAGTTTTTTCGCCAAAGACGAATTCGGGCTTTCCGCACTCATTTTTCTTGATGCCGAAGTCCGATAATTCCAGCCCGACAAACCCGGTTCCAAGAGCCTTCGAGAAAGCTTCTTTTGCAGCAAATCGGGAAGCATAATGCTCGCACAGAAAGTGAAGTTTTTTTTCAAGAAGCCTTTCATATTCTTCACCAGAAGCTGCAATTTCAACTGTTTCACATTCATTGAAAAAACGCCGGATAATGCCGGGATTTCTAACCCATTTTTCAAAGCGAGAGACTTTTGCAATGTCAGTTCCGATTCCAAAAATCATCGCTTCCCCTTTCTTTCAGTCTTCTGCTCTGATTTTGGTTCAGTTTTTTGCTCAGTGGTTGCTTCAACCTTTTCTTCAAGAGCACCGCCCTCGCCTTCGATTACGGTAATTTTTTCGCTGTCATCTTCGGCCTCTTCTTCTACGACTTCGTTCGTTTCAACAGGTGCAGATGAATCTGAAAGCTGTTTTTTAGTGAATGTGACAGGAATTGTCTTTGTATGTCCGTCCAACAGAGTGAATCTTTTTGGAACAGAATATGACAAATTGACATAGAAAGTACCTGCAGAATCAATATGAGAAACATCAGCGGTCACAAAGGAATCAGATGGTTTGAAAGCTTCAAGAGAAGCGAGCGAGCCTTTAAGGGTGACCGTAACATCACTTGTTCTGGCACGAATTTCCAAATCCGGTGAAAGATTAATGATTTTAACAGGCAGTTTTGTAAAGGATTTCGTTCCTTCGAGTTCTTCAATTTCAACGGTGACGGCAACTTCAACATCGTCATGTTTTATGAAATAGCCCTTCTGCTCAACCTTTGTCTTTGAAGTAAAGCTTCGTTTTGCATTTGAGGCCGTAACATTCAGAGTTTTAAGAGACTTGCAGTTCTCAATCATCGTTCTTGGGCCTGTAATCGCAATCTGATCAGGAGAAACCGTTACATTTTTGATAGAATAACCATAAGCCGGATTTCCGCTCAAAAGAGGCTGTATGTCCACATAGGAAGTAATTTCTTCTTCAACCCGCAGTCGGACGATTTCAGGCGTAACTTTCAGTTCCAATGGATTCAGGACGCTCGCCGAATCAGAAAGCGTAATCAGAACAGGAAAATCATAGCTTCCATCTTTTGAAATGTAGGTCAAATCAAGATAAGCCTTTAAATCACTTTCACGCACCTGAGCAAGTTCTTCGGCTTTACCACGAGCAGAAACAGCGACAGTGCGCGGATGCGGTTCGATAGAAACAAAACCGTTCTGAGACTCAACCGAAAGAGGAACGGAAAAAACGCGCTTGTCAACGCTCTGATTCTGATGAATCACATAAAGGAAGAGCGCGATTACAAAACAAACTGCCTTAACCTGCCAGTTTTCTATTATTTTATCAAACAGTTGCTTTGCTTTCATCGATTGTGTCCTCAATTGTTCTCTGTGCTGCTGAAACCTCAAGAAGATTTTCCAGCATCTTAGTGACCTGAACAGGCTTTAAGTCGTAGTGCAACTTAGAATCATAAGCGAGACTGATTGCACCGCTTTCTTCTGATACGACAAGAACAACCGCATCTGTTGTCTCACACAGGCCAAGCGCGGCTCTATGGCGGGTTCCGAAAGTCTTTTTAATGTCATACTGTTCACTGAGCGGTAAAAAACAACCTGCCGCCAAAACCTTTCCGTTCTGAACGATACAGGCCGCATCATGAAGTGGAGTTTCATGACCAAAAATCGTAACCAAAAGTGCTGAAGAAATGTCAGCATTGAGCTTTGTACCTGTTTCAATTATGTCGTCAAGGCGGGTATGCCGGGTAAAAACGACAAGCATTCCCTTTTTGAGTTTTGAAAGCGTTTCTGCCGCAACGACCGCAGTATCAACATAGGTGTGTCGTGAACGGTTTCCAAAAGTGAAGAATTCATTTTGACCGATTCGGAGGAATACTTTGCGCAATTCAGGCTGGAATACGATTGCAAAAGCAATGGCAAAACCTGGAGCGAGTTTGTTTAAAATCCAGAGAAGAGTTGAGAGTTTGAGAAGGAATGCAAAGGCATAAAAAAGTGCCACGACAATGCCGGCCTTGATAATCTGCATGGCATTGGTCTTAACGATAATCTGATATGCCTTGTAAAGCAGGAATGTCATGATTCCCACATCAATTATAGGGCGAAAAAGATTCCAAACTGTCAGCAATCCGTCAAACGCGTTCAATTAAATGCTCCGAAACACATTATAAACGATTTTAGAAAAATTAACTACAGATTTTAAGGATTTTCATTGAATCAACGGCAGCGGCAACATCATGTACACGGATTATTGAAGCCCCTTTCTGAACAGAAAGAAGGTTTGCTGCAAGCGTGCCAAAAAGCCTGTCTGGAACGGCACGACCTGTTACCTCGCCTATACAGGTCTTTCTGGAAAGCGCCATGAGCACAGGAAATTTGCCATCGCAAAGTTCACCACACCGGCGGATTAATTCAAAATTTCCATCTACATCCTTTCCAAAACCAATGCCCGGATCAAGCCAGATTTTATCCGCAGCAATTCCAGACTCAAGGGCAAAATTCAGCCGTTTTTGAAGATAGTCATTAACTTCATCAAAAATATTGTCATAAACAGTGTTTTTCTGCATTGTGCCTGGATTTCCGCGCTTGTGCATCAAAATGACAGGGATTTCTGTTTCAGCGCAAAAAGGAGCGAGTTTTTCATCATCTTCAAGTGCGGAAATATCATTTAAAATATCTGCACCGGCATCAAAGGCAGCCTTCATAACATCAAATTTCCGCGTATCAACTGACACAGGAATATCGCTCACTTTGCGGACAGCTTCAATCACAGGAATAATACGGCGGATTTCTTCTTCACTAGAGACATATTCACTGCCCGGCCTCGCAGATTCTCCGCCAATATCAAGAATATCAGCGCCTTCTTCAACTAGACGAAGAGCCTCATCTGCTCCGCCCCTGCTTTTATCAAAAAAAGAATCTGGTGTTGCATTCACGATTCCCATGACAAAGGCTGGAAGATTTGTAGTTATATTCCGATTTCGTAAAAGCAAACTTTTCATTTTTACAATCCTTTTTATATTTTAAGCACGGCCGCACTTTTCAAGCACTTTTTTTGCAATTTCACCGGCAGTCAATCCTGCATCGGCCAGAACTTCAGACCTCGTTCCATGAGAGAAATATTTGTCGGGGAAGGCAAAAACCATCACCTTATTAAACGCATTCTCAAAAAGCAGATTTTCGATGTATTCGCCCGCACCGCCAGTTTTAACGCCGTCCTCGATTACAACGACTTCATCGTAATTTTTGGCAAGATTTATAAAATACGGCTCATCAAAAGGTTTTATGAATCTGAGCGAATAAATGTCTGTATTCATACCTTTCTGCAGCAGATTTCGCGCACAAATCAATGTTTCATCGAAAATTCCACCCGTACAGACCAAAAGTATTTTTTTTGCCCCCGAAGCAGCATCCTCAAAATCAAGGCTCAGATTTGCAGCAAATTCCTCATTTTTAAGGAGAATGCCCCTGCCCTCAATAATGTCTGACTCAAAGCCCGGAAGCTCAGACGGACATGACAGTTTCGGATAACGGATTACAACAGGCCGCTTTGTATTTACAGCCCACATCAGACAGAGACTCAAATCGACAGCCGTAGCCGGAGAAAGAATTGTTATGTTAGGAACAGGCCTGAAAAGCGCGATGTCAAAAATTCCCTGATGAGTTTCTCCATCCTGAGGAACAGCCCCAGCACGATCAAGCATGAAAACTACATGATTATTTGAAAGAGCAACATCATGAATAATCTGATCAACTGCCCGCTGAATGAAGGTTGAATAAATTGCAACGATTGGAATCATTCCGCCGGTTGCAAGGCCTGCCGCAAAAGTAACCGCGTGCTCTTCTGCAATACCGACATCAAAAAAGCGGTCAGGATAATGCCGTGCAAAAGTATCAAGCCCCGTTCCTTTGGACATTGCGGCCGTAATTGCCATGATTTTTGTATTTTTTTCAGCCAGAGCCATAAGACTGTTATTGAAAGCCTCGGTAAAGCTCAGCGTGTCAAATTTTTCCATTTTACCGTCAGAAATCTGGAACGGCCCGACCCCATGGAAACTGGCCGGATCATTTTCTGCGGGAGAATAGCCCTTGCCTTTTTTTGTATGAATGTGAACGATTACAGGTTTTGGAAGTTTTCGCACGCGCAGAAGATTTTCTTCAAGTTCCCTGAGATTATGACCGTCAAGAGGACCGACATATTCAAATCCTAAGTCCGCGAAAAAATTGTTTGAAAGGAACATTCCCTTTAAGGCACGCTTCAAACGATAGATGAATTTTCCGATGTGATGTTTAGAATTCGGGATTTTATCAACGATACCGTCTACAAGATACCTGAAATGCTGATAAAAACCAGTCATCGTGAGCGTACTCAGATAGCGAGAAATCGCACCGTTATTTGGCGAGATTGACATCTGATTGTCATTTAAAACGATTATGAGATTTTTTGAAAGCTGACCAGCATGAGCAAGAGCCTCATATGCAAGCCCGCCTGTAAGCGCTCCGTCACCAATTACGACGACAACCTTACGATTTTTGGGATTTCTTCCACTCGCCCGCTGCTCTTCTTCAATCTTCTCCCATGCAGTAAGAAGTCCAAGCCCCTGCGAAATAGAAGTGCTCGAATGACCATTATCGAAATAATCATGCACGCTTTCTGACCGACGGGTAAATCCTGAGATTCCGCCATGCTTTCTGAGAGAAGAAAAATCTGAATAACGGCCTGTCAGAAGTTTATGCGTATAGCATTGATGGCTTACATCGAAAATAATCGCATCTTCGGGACTGTCAAAAACCCGATGCAAGGCAACAGTCAGCTCAACTACACCGAGATTACTAGCTAAATGACCGCCATTTTTTGCAACGGTCTCGATTATGCGCTTACGAATTTCCTCACACAGTCGAGGAAGTTCTTTCTCCGATAATTTTTTTACATCTGACGGAGAACTAATCTTTGAAAGAATCGTAGTCAACTCCATAAAAAAAGACCGCAAAGTTTTAAACTCCAGCGGTCTCTGTTGACAAAGATATAACAACTTGAAGTGAGGGAATGCAATTAAATTGGATTCCTGCTCTGTACAACTTGTTACTTGCTCTTATGTCTGTTTCGTCTAAGCATCTTCTTTCGCTTATGTGTCGCAATCTTCTGACGCTTTCTTTTCTTACCACAAGGCACGATGGCACTCCTTAGTCTCGATTTAGATTTATTATCAACAAAAGCGGCTCTTTGGTCAAGAGCAACTTTTTATGTCCAACGATTAATTATCAGATTCGATTCTGCGGTACTGAACTTCAGAATTGAAGAGCTGTTTTGCGGCAAGTGATACAACCTTACCGTCATTTTCTTCGATTCGCTCGTCTTTAATCATTGCAAGCTGGTAAGCACGATGGCTTGCAGCTACAGTTGCTTCATAAATATTTCCGGCGAATTTTACTGTCTTCTCCAAAGGAAAAATCATTCTGCAATTACCCCTAAAAAATGATTATATTATAATAAAAGAAGATATGAATTATGTCAAGTCGTAAAAAAAACGAATCTCGGAAAGATTTTTTAATTTCTTTTTTTTCAGACCTGTTATATAATAGTAAGTCTATCAATATTTCTGCGTTGCAGATTTAAAAAATCACAAAGTTTTTATGGAGATCATTTTATGGATCAAAAACTCATTCTTGAAATTGTCGGTTACATCGGTTCTGTCTTTGTCGTAGTTTCTATGCTCATGACATCCGTTGTAAAACTCCGTCTCATCAACATGATTGGAAGCGTCATTTCCATTATTTATGCCGCAATCGTTCATGCCTATCCACTCGCCCTGATGAATTTCTGTCTTGTAGTAATCAATTCTATAAACCTTTACAAGCTTCTCAATACAAAGCGCGTTTACTCAGTACTCAAACTTTCTTTTGAAGACGGCTTCATCCGCTACTTCCTTGACACTTACGGCGAGGACATCAAAAAATTCTTCCCGGATGCAAATTTTTCAGAATCTTATGAAGAGGCATATCTCGTCTGCTGCGGAACCACTCCAGCAGGAATTCTTCTCGGCAAAAAGCTGTCTGATTCAACAATTGATATTTTCATCGACTATGCAACACCAGCATATCGTGACTGTTCAGTCGGCAAACACCTTTATAATTACATCAATGAGCAGGATCACATCAGCGAATTTACATTCAGCAAAAATTCAGTAAATCACAAGCCTTATCTTTATAAAATTGGATTTAAGGATGTAGATGGAAAATTAGTCAAGAAATTCTAAAAAAATGGAATTGAATCTGTTCAGAAAGCTCCTCTCTTTTGCGGGAAGTTCTTTCTGAACAGACAATCATAACTATTCGGAAGATTCAGTTTTACGAACAATTCTATTAATGCGGATCATCTGACTTGATTACGAGTGCATTTTTGTATTCATCAGATGCCACTGAGAAAAGATTTACATCAGGCTCAGTTTCGAGCATTGAAATCTGGCCCTCATATTCAACATCTTCAGCAATTCTGATTCTTGATGTTTTTACATCACCATGAACTACGCTTCCAGAGCACATTTCTACCCTTTCAGCAGCATCAATATCGCCTGTTACGGTGCCCGAAATCACGATTGAATTGGCAGTCATTTTTTCGACAGTGCAGATAGCACCTTTTTCTATTTCGAGATCACCAGTCGCACGAATTTCACCGTTAAATTTGCCTGTTATTACAAGATTGTCAGTAAATTCAAGAATGCCGTCAAACTCTGTTTCCTGACCAAAAACTGTAAGGTTCTTTTTCTGCTTTTCATCTGCCATAGACATTAACTTTAACAAATCGTATGGATAAAATCAACAGGAAAGCCGCCAGCAAAACTGTCAAAATTTCAAGCGGGACATCCCCAATCATAAGATACAGGGAAGCGCTGTTTTTTTCGACCATAAGCTCATCACACAGATAAGAATCAATACCGCGTTCAATTTCGCTCTTAACATTGCCATGACTGTCAATCACGCAGGTTTTTCCATCTACTGTAGACCGGAGCATCGGTGAATTGAATTCCGCGCAACGGAACGCACTCATAGAAAGGTGCATTTTCTGTGCCGCAGCGCTTTTTGCCCAAGCATCATCACTTATGTTCACAAAGAAATCAGCACCAGACATTTTCATCTGCCTTACAAGAGGTGCAAAAGAATCCTCAAAGCAAATCGGAACGGCAAAAGCAAGCTCCCCAAACTTAAAAGTACGGATTTCATTACCAGGAACAAAAAGCTCACAGTTAAGGCTTTCTTTCACACTTTCAAAAAAGTTAAAATTGAGAAATGACGGCCAGAATTCGGTAAAAGGCACGAGATGATTCTTATTGTAGACAAGAACTGAATCAAACTCCTTCGAAAAGAAAAGAGCCGAATTGTGAACGCCGCTCTCATCCCGGTGGTTATTACCTATTAAAAAAGAAGTTTCAGTCTCTTTAATAAACGAATAAACATTTTCTGACAGCATTTTACGCTTAAAATCAGAGCCCTTCTCCAAATGATACAAAACATCAGGAACAATCGCGGTCTCAGGCCATACTACAAGCTGCGTGTCATTCTGAGTCAAAAGAGCGTTTTTTGTCAGAGTTTTCAGAGTTTCCGCATCATCCAGATATTCTTCGATAGAGCGTGAAGGAGCACAGGAAGCCCCCTGAATCAAAGCAAATTTTAACGGAATGGCATTATCTTTCCGAGGTGCAAATCCAAGGCAGTAAAAAAGAGCGATTCCAGCAAACAAGGAAAGACAGACAGAAATTTCCTTGAGATTTGAACGGATATTTTTTTCAGAAATAATTTTTGCGGCAAGAGAATTAAAAAGAAAAATCAGCAGAGAAACGCCCATAACTCCAAAAAGAGATGAAAACTTCAGGAACAGCGGATTTTTCCACTGACTGTAACCAGCTATGCCGTATGAAAAACCAAAAATTCCGCGAGAACGAAGAAATTCAAAACAAAGGAACAGAAAGGCCCTGAAAATCCAGAAATAGCGCGAAATCGACTGTGGAAAAACTTTATTTGACCAAGAAAGAATAAAAAAAAGCAGGGCATGATATAAAGCAAAAAGAGCGCATACAAAAGAGATTGCCAGAAAACCGAAAGCAGAAAGATAATGACAAAGCAGAAAATAAGAAAGCGATCCATAAAAAGCCCCATAAATCGCAGCCTTCACCATCGAACTTTTTTGAAGCAGAAGAAAAATCGGAATATATGCAAACCACACACAAAAAGAAAGGCCGTCCTCAAAAAACAGGGACGGCTGACTCAATATAAAAAGACTGACCGAAGTAAGCAAGGCAAGAAGCACAACAAAATTATCTTTTTTCAACAGGAATCTCCATGAGAGATTTTTTAAGTTCCTGTCCGGCCCGGAATGCAGCAACATAATGAGGTTCAACAGAAAGAATTGCACCTGTTTTTGGATTTCGTGCTTTTTCCCTTCCCTTTCTGAGCCTTGGTTCCAAAGTGCCGAATCCACGAAGCTCAACGGTTGAACCATCCTTCAATGCATTTTTGAATTCTTCGATTATGTTCTCAAAAGCTTCCTGAATTACTTTTTTTTCGATCCTTGTATTTGAATGAACCTTTTCTACAATATCGTTCTTGGTCACTTTTTTTTCAGACATAAAAACACCTACTTAAAAAAAAATGCTATCTGAAGTGCATAAAGATATACAATCAGATAGCGCAAAATTAAAGCAAAAGCAACAAACTTAGTTTGCAGCAGCTGCAGCGAATGTTACATTGAAGAGTTTCTGCATTCTTGACTTTTTGCGAGAAACAGTATTGCGTTTAAGAACGCCCTTGCTGCGAGCAGAGTCAAGGCGAGAAGTCATAATCTGAAGCTTCTCTTTTGCAAGATTTTCATCTTTTGCCTGAACAGCAGCAACAAACTGTTTTACATAAGTGCGACACTCACTCTTAATTGCTTTATTATGCAAGCGTCGATCTTCGCTCTGTCGAAATCTTTTCTGTGCAGATGTCTGGTTTCTTGCCATATGGAAAAATCCCCCAAAATAATTCTTTTACAAGTAATAAAAAAGCCTTGCAAGAGATACGGTTGCAAGGCTTATATATCATCTCCTAGCAGAATTGAACTGCTGTTGTCGGGATGAAAACCCGATGTCCTAACCACTAGACGAAGGAGACATCATTGCAACTCAGTAGCGAGCTGACTTTGATATATTACTCCAAAGTGATTTTTTAGTCAACACTAAAATGAAAAAAAATTGATTTTTTTTTCATTTTTTTTCAAAATCTTCTTCGGCAGTTTCCATACCATATTCAGCCAGTTTTCGATGCAAGGTTTTTCTACCGATTCCAAGAATTTCAGCAGTTTTGCTTTTGTTTCCTTTGTTGGCGGCGAGATTCTCACAGATTATTATTTTTTCAGCATCTTCCAACGGAATTCCAACAGGAACAAGAATGTTTTCTGATGAAGAAGCCTTGCTCACCGAAGGCGGCAAATCTTCAAGAGTAATTTCGTTTCCGCCTGCCATTACGACAGAACTTTCCACACAGTGCTGAAGTTCACGGATATTGCCAGGCCAGTCATATTTATAAAGTGCATTCCGCGCCTGACTGTCAAAACCTGTAATCTGCTTGCCATTTTCTTCGTTGTAACGCTCAAGGAAGTTATTCAGCAAAAGAGGAATATCATCTTTTCGCTCTCGTAGAGGCGGCACTTCTATATGAATTCCATTGAGACGGAAATACAAGTCTTCCCTAAAACGGCCGGCCTTAACTTCTTCCTCAAGATTTTTGTTTGTAGCGGCAATAACACGAACATCAACTTCAATAGGACTTTCACCGCCAACCCGCTCGAATTTTCTTTCCTGCAAAACCCGCAACAGCTTAACCTGTACGCTCATGTTTATTTCACCGATTTCATCCAGAAAAATCGTACCACCATGAGCAAGCTCGAATTTTCCTTTATGAAGACTTTCGGCATTAGTAAACGCGCCTTTTTCATGGCCGAAAAGTTCGCTTTCAAGAAGAGTTTCGCTCAAAGAAGAGCATACAACTGGAATAAAAGCATTGGAACTTCGTGCAGAAAGATTATGAATTGCATTAGCCACGACTTCTTTACCGACACCAGTTTCACCGGTAATAAGTACAGAAATTCGCGCATCGGCAACTTTTTTAACAAGATTCATGACCTTTTGCATGGCCGCACTTTTTCCGATTATTCCGCTTGTCTTTTTTTTGGAATCAACCTGTTTCAAGAGTTCAGCATGCTGAATCGAAAGCTCCCTGCCCTGCAAGGCACGCTTTACGATTACTTCAAGTTGTTCAAGGTTGAGAGGTTTTGTGAGGAAATCGTATGCGCCGTCCTGCATTGCTTTGACGGCTGCATCGATTGAGCCGTGGCCTGTAAGAACAATCACAGGAATTCCCGGCATTTTTGTGGTAACTTCACGAAGAACCTGCTCACCTGAAATGGAGCCAGGCATACGAAGGTCTGTAATCACAAGGTCAATATCACCATTTGCTATTAAATCAAGACCTTCCTTTCCGTTGGCGGCAATTTTTACATTGTAGCCGTCCATTTCAAAGTCAGCGGCAAGTCCTTCGCGGATATTTTTTTCATCGTCGATTATCAGGATTGTGAATTTCATTTTGAAAATGAATTATATCACAATCCCGTTCAATCTGCCAGCATGAACGAACAAGCCTAATACTTGAAAGCACTTCCACCAATGAACTCTCGGACTAATGACTGCTTCGGAACATAGTCAGAAGAAATAGCATTAAAATGAGAGAGGAAGTTAATCAGTCGGCAAGCTTCGCTGTATTCAGGCTGATCTGGACGAACTGCACGAAGCTTTGGTTCAGCGTAAATCTTGAGGACAGGAATTTCATAATCGAGAGCCGTATTCAAAACCGCGTCCGCAGAATTCTGGAACGGGAAGATATGCAGTTTTTCGCCCCTCTGAACGCTATCCCACATGGCAATTGTACCGGCAGCAGGCTTACCGCGGAAATTCGCATCACGCACGATTCGACGGATAAGACGATTGTCACTCGTTGGAATTCGGTTGTGCTCATCAAAATTTAACTGAGTGAGCGCAGAAAGATAAATCTTAAACTTGTATTCCGACTTGATGAGCGGAGTGAGCCTGTCGTTAAGACCATGAATGCCTTCAAGAATCAGAATGTCAGTCGGTCCCAAAGTCATTTTATTGGTACCTGTGTAATAGCGCTGCCCCAAATCAAAGTTGTAGCACGGAATTTCAACTTCCTTGCCCGCAAACAAATCGATAAGGTTCTGATTCAAGAGCTCAATATCCAGGGCTTCAAGACACTCATAATCGTAGTTACCGTTCTCGTCCTTGGGGTTTCGGTCTCGTCCGACATAATATGAATCAAGGCTGATGGTTTTTGGATTGTAACCGATTGAACGAAGATGCAGGGCCATCTTGAAAGCAGAAGTTGTTTTTCCAGAAGATGAAGGGCCTGCAATCAGAACGACTTTTACATTTCCACGGTCATGAATCATCCTTGCAACACGGGCATAATTCTGCATCTGATAGGTTTCGCAAATATCGATGAAATCATTGATTTTTTTGCTTGAAACGATTTCATTGAGAGAAGCGACTGTCGATACATTGACAAGTTTACCCCACTTTTTATAGCGGGAGAATATTTCGAAAATCTTTGGGGAATCTTCAAATGGAGCCACTACCTCAGGTTTTTCAGCCTGCGGGAATTTGAGAAGGAAGCCGTCAGCATAAAGAACAAGATCAAAAACCTTTAGGATTCCGCAGGTCTCAACAAGAGAACCAAAATAAATGTCAATGTATTGAGATTCATCATCGAGCATGTTTACGAGAATTGAATCACGGCAGCGATACAAAAGCTGTTTTGCAGTATCAATCAATCCCAACTTTGTGAAAGTTTCAGCAGCTTCATCAAAAGCAATGTGCTTTGTAATGATTGGAGTGTCATTTTCCACGATTTTGAGCATTTCTGCTTTGATTGAGTCAAGTTCTTTGACAGAGAGCAAAGCTCCGCTTGAGCGCTCAATCGTGTAATAATAACTGTATCCAAGACTGTGACCGATTACAAGCCTTGCATCAGGGAAAAGCTTGTGAACAGCCGCAGCAAGTATGAAACTCAGTGAACGCCTGTAGACATAAGAGCCTTCCTTTGAGTTCTGATACACGCCTTCAATCCTGCTGGAAACACGGATAGGCCTGCATAGAGAAACAAGCTTATTGTTCACTTTAATGGCGACGAGCGTGCCTTCATGAGCAGGCAAATGCTCCTGAATATCCTTGCCTCGAACACGGGCATCCACCTCAATCTTTTTTCCGTCTGTGAAAGTTAATGTAATCTTATTCATGATTTAAATTATAAACCATGATTTTCAGAAAAGCGAGAAAAAAGATTTTGAGATATTGATTTTCGATTAAACAGCAGAGAATCTATTTCGCATCCCCAAAGCCATCTCCGGCATCAGGCTCTGCTTTTTTGGGTGGACTTTTTGCTTCTTTTTTAGCCTTTTTTTCGGCTTCTTTTGCTTCACGCTCTTTGTCTTTTTCTTCGGTCTGCTTGTCCAAATCACGGCCAAGAAGACGGGCCGCTTTAATTGCAAGCTGATTCTTGTTCTTTGCGTTCAGGTCAGCTTTATCGGCAAGCTCATTGACTGCGGCATCGCAAATTGAATATCTGCCCTTTGCCCAAATATCAAGGCCTGTACCAGCAGTTGATGTGTCCTTGCTTTTGAGGAATTCGAGTGCAACCTGAGCAAAAGACGCATTCTCATACTTTGCCATTTCTTTGCCAAGCGCGTAACGAAGCTGCTTTCGTCTGTCATCTTTTGCGGTTTCAAGAGCAAGGGCTACGATTTCATCGATTCCACGGTCTTCCGCCAGCAGGACTTTTGCAACACGGGCCTTTTGGGCATCAGGAACTTTTTTTTCGGTGATTTGAGATAAAAGATATTCGTTACCTTTTGAAGTATCAAGCTTTGCGAGAGCCGAGATTGAATCATCCTTTACCGCCTGAACCGGGTCGTTTTTTATACGGTAAATCAGATATTCATCAGCATCCTTAACATCATTTTCTTTGATTGCGGAAATTGCTTCCATTCGGACCTTGTAATGAGAATCCTTCAGGCCTTGAATCAATACTTCATCAGCCTCTTTATTCTTGAAATGAGAGATTCCTTTTATTACATACTGGCGGATATTCGGATTATCACTCTCAAACAAATCTACAAGAATTTCTTCGGCTTCAGGCTTTTCCATGACACCAATTGCCTCGGCACTATACATCCTTACAAAAGCATTTTCGTCTTCATTCTGGGCATATTCGACAAGTTTGTCATAGGTTTCAACAGCGTGGAGCTGCCCCAAAACGCGCACAAGACTCTGCCGTTGAGGAACAGTCAAATCATCGCGCTCAAGATATTCGGTTATGTAGACAGCTTCCCTTGCGCCACCGATTTTACCCAATGTATCCAATGCACCGGTAAAATATTCTTCTTTGTCGCTTTCAAGCAAAGAGACTACGGCAGGCACCGCTTCTTTGGTTTTTGCCATCTGAATATAAGAAAAACATGCGTTCACAGTAGAATTTTTTTCGTCATAAGGATCATTCAGAATCATTACGGCATAATCCTCAAGACACGGATCTTCGACAGTCTTGAAGAAATTAAGGATTTTTTCACGGATTAAGACAGATTTTGTATCCTGAAACAAATCGTAGACTTGATTCATAAAACGGACATCTTTATTTTTAGTCATCGTGTCCAGAAGCTCAGAAATATCCTCTTCAAGACCGAATTTCAATATATCCGCGTTTTTTTCGTTGGCCTCAGGATCAGTTTTATCAAGTTCTGCAACTTGTTCAGGATCTGGAGATTTTGGCCGTTTTGAATTCGGAACATCACTCACACCTGCAAGCGAAGAAGTCTTTTTTTCAGGCTCAGCCTCTTCTTCGTCATCAGATATATCTGCCCCAGAAACAGCGTCAAAATCTGCTGAAACTGCATGTACGCTTTCGGAAGGACTTTCAGTGTCAACGGAAACAGAATCAAGTTCAGAAGAAACATCAGCTTCTTCCTGAGCAAAAAGGTTGAAAGAAAGAAAAATTCCAAAAATCAAAAACGACAATCGTTTCATATAATCTCCAAACCCCAAAATGGAAAACACAGAGTTTTTTTTATTATCGGCAGAAATTAAGCAGTTTTCAGTTTCCCATCTTCCATTTGTCCGAATGGTATCGTTTAAGGAAGTTCGTCCTGTATTCTTCAAAGCGGTCTTCATTGATTGCGACACGGATTTCCTTGACCATCGCATGAAGGAAATACAAGTTATGATAGCTTGCGAGCATTGAGCTTAAGATTTCCTGTTCCTTGAACAAGTGACGGAGATAAGCCCTTGAGTAGGTACGGCAAACCTTACAGTTGCAGTCCGGGTCAAGCGGGCCATAATCGTGAGCAAAGCGTTCCTGTTTAATAGGAAGATTGCCGTCGCGGGTAAAATAGCTTCCGTTTCGGGCATTTCTGGTCGGAAGAACGCAGTCAAACATGTCGATTCCTGAATGAACAGCATCAAGAATGTAGTCAGGAGTACCGATTCCCATGACATATTTTGCCTTGTTCTTTGGAAGATAATTTACTGTAAAATCGAGCATTGAGGCAAAAACTTCAGGAGGCTCGCCTACACTCAAACCACCGATTGCAATGGCAGGAAGATTCATTTCAGTCACGAACTCAGCCGACTGAATTCGCAAATCCTCGAAGAAATTACCTTGAACGATTGGCATGAGGATTCCCTTGTAACCGGAGTCGCATTTACGGATCCACTCTTCTTTTGCACGCTTGAGCCAGTTTTTGGTGATTTCAAGCGCGTGAATCGATTCTTTTTTATCAGCCCCCCAGCCAGTGCAGACATCAAGCTGCATCTGAATGTCCGAATTGAACTGAGACTGAATATCAACTACGCGTTCCGGCGTGAACATGTGGCGGCTTCCATCGATATTTGATGAAAAAAGTGCGCCCTCTTCAGTGATTTTGCGAAGTTTTGAAAGCGACCATACCTGAAAGCCGCCCGAATCAGTAAGGAAATTCTTTTTCCAGCCGGAAAAGCCGTGAAGACCGCCCGCCTCTTCGATAATATCCGGCCCCGGACGCAAATAAAGGTGATAAGTGTTTGCGAGAATGATTTCAAAACCGATTTCATCCAAATCATCTTTTGTGAGAGCCTTAACTGTGGCGTTAGTTCCGACAGGCATAAAAACAGGAGTCTGAACGTCTCCATGCGGAAGATGCAAAGTGCCCGTGCGGGCCTTGCCGTCTGTGGATTCGTGTTTAATTTCAAAAATATTTTCAATCATTTCAAGACGAGTATATCACAAAAA
>NZ_CAMHSK010000034.1 GCF_946187725.1 uncultured Treponema sp. | reverse complement strand
GGAAGCGACAAAAAGCCGTGCATGATTGCGACTGCCGCCGACATCACAAAAGACCAGACATATTTCTTGAACCGAATTCCGAGCAGTGTCCTTGAAAAAGTGCGTTTTCCGCTCGCCACAATGAAAAAGGCAGAGGTCTTTGAGCTTGCAAAAAAAGCAAATCTTGAAGCCGCAAACCGAGAGGAAAGCCAGGACTTCATTGGAGAAGAATATTTTGACATGCTTTTTGCAGACAAGCCTTCTGTTCCGGGCGACATAATTGATTTGGACGGTCATGTTCTCGGAAAGCACAAGGGAATCGAGCATTACACGATTGGTCAGAGAAGGGGCCTGGGAGTTGCCGTAAGCTACCCGGTCTATGTTCAGGCAATCGACGCCAAAAACAATGTTGTAGTCCTTGCTCCGAACGATGCCTTGAATTCAAGCGCAATGATTGCAGACGATTTTGTATGGCCGGCAGATGTTGAGCCAGCCGAAGAATTTGAAGCTGAAGTAAAAATCCGTTTGGCAAGCCGCCCGGTAAAGGCAAGAATAACGAAATATGTTCCTGAAGCAGGAGATGAGTTTTCATATAAAGGTCAGCCGTGGCTTGTGACCTTCGCCGAACCTCAGAGGGCAGTAGCTCCAGGACAGAGCGCAGTCCTTTACAAAGACAATGTAATTCTCGGCGGCGGGATTATTGTAAAAGCGATAAAATAGTGAGCAGGTAGCAGTGAGCGGTTAGCAATTGGAGAGATGATTAGTGGAAGAAAGTATTGTTTTTGCGAAAAGTAAGAAATTTGCGATTTTGAAGACTTAAACTCTGATAATCAAGAAATTCTAAGAATCTTAGCAAAAATAACAAAAAATCTGAAAAAATTATAACTGCACACTGCTAACTGCTACTTGCTAACTTTCTTTTTCCCGATTCTTACCCCAACCCCCAGCTGAGTGAGTGTGTTTTTGATGGCGAATTCGAGTTCCGTGCGCTGAGGATTCATCGGAAGGACGAAGTGGCGGCACTGATTCCATGTCTTTGTGTAGAGTTCGCCAGCGGCACTTTTGGTGGAGACTTCCTTTTTCCAGTCCGTAAGGGATGAGATAAAATCGTAGACAATGTAGGTGAGGCGTTTTCCGAGACGAGATGCCGGGTCTGTTTTTACGAGAGAATCGAGCTCCTTTAAGTGAAGCATGTATTTCTTTTCGTAGTTTTTATCGGCATACATCATGGCACAGGCGGAAGGCTGCAGATACATGAATATGTCTGCGTCAATGGCAGCGCTTACGATTTCGTATGAGTGACCAGAATTGATGATTTTCAAAAGCTCTTCGGTGAGGCGGGAAGGCGAAACAGGTGAGAGAAGGTGCGCGCTCTTTCGGATTTTGCTTTTGAGGGAATGCGGAAGTTTGCATCCTGTGGTTGCGCTGTATTTTACGGCGCGGAGCATTCTGACCGGGTCTTCTACGAAAATGCGGTCAATCGGAATTACAGGATGAATCACTTTCTTTTTAATGTCTTCGACTCCGTTTACATAGTCGATTATCTGTTCTTTGATTGGATCGTAGTAGAGGGCATTGAGTGTGAAATCACGCCTCTGAACATCTTCATCCATGGTGCCAAATGAATTTCCTACGGAACCGTCGCAGATTGATCGGAAAGTTGAGACTTCAAAAATCTTCTGACCGAAAAAAACATGCACGAGACGGAAACGCTTTCCGATTATTCGTGAATTTCGGAAGAGCTTCTTGATTTTTGACGGTGTGGCTTCTGTTACTATATCAAAGTCCTTCGGCTTTTTGCCTACTATGAGGTCACGCACGGCACCGCCTACGATATAAGCATCATATCCACATTCACGCAAGTGTCTGATAATGTAAAGTGCATCGGGGTCTACTTGTTTTAACGGTATATTATGTTCTTCTTTTGTATAAATTACAGCCTTCTTGACCGGCTTACCCCTTGAATCTGTAGTATAACGAATTAACACAATGCAGATATAATAATGTTTTGTCGTCTCTTGTTCAACTTTAAAAATAAGAATAAAATACAGTCACTTTTTGCAAACGGCAAAGAAGGAGTTAAAAAATGAAAAAAATTATCAGCGGAAAAGTCCGTGAAGTTTATGATTTGGAAGACGGCCGCATGGTCATCGTTACAACTGACCGAATCTCTGCTTTCGATGTAATCCTTCCTACAATGATTACTGACAAGGGCAAGGTCTTGAACGCGCTCTCAAATTTCTGGTTCGACCTCACAAAGGACATCACAAAGAACCATATGATTTCAAGCGATTTGAAGGACATGCCAGCTGAATTCCAGAAGCCTGAATATGAAGGCCGCACAATCCTGGTCAAAAAACTCAAGATGATTCCTTATGAAGTAATCGTCCGCGGTTACATGTTCGGCTCAATGTACGAGGCTTACAAAAAAGGCGAGCCTTTCTTGGGGCACTCATTCACAAAAAAATACGAGCAGGCAGAAAAGCTGGACGAGCCAATCGTTACTCCTTCGACAAAAGCCGCTGAGGGCCACGACATCAACGTCACTCTCGACTACATGAAGAATGACCTGGGAGCTGACCTCGGAACAAAAATCGAAGAGACAGCCCTTGCTATCTATAAAAAATGCTACGAGCACGCCGCAAAGAACGGAATCATCATCGCCGACACAAAATTCGAGTTCGGTCTTGACGAGAACGGAGACCTTGTTCTTGCAGACGAAGTTTTGACTCCTGATTCAAGCCGATTCTGGAACGCAGCTGAGTACAAGGTCGGAACAAGCCCGGCTAGCTACGACAAGCAGTTCATCCGTGACTGGCTCAAGGCAAACAACCTCGCAGGTGACCCAACTATCAAGGAAGTTCCTGCCGATGTCGTCAAAAAGACAAGCGAACTCTACCACGAGTGCGTACGCAAAATCACAGGCAAGGACCTGTAAATTAATCGCCAGTATTCTTGCATAGAACATACAGGGCTTCAGCACGAAAGAAAAAACTGAATATTCATTTGTTTAGGGAAGTGCTGAGGCCCTTCCTATTAGACAGCCTGTTATTGAAACGATTATAGTTCTGTGTTATAGTCAAAAATATGCTTTTGAGTATTTTCGGTGATTTAGTCTCACTCTATACTAAAATACACTATACATGGGGGGGGGTATGCTTGTTTGTACTCTAGGCGCATTTTTTATGTGCGTCCTGCTGATCCCGCTGATTATTTTTCTTTGTAAAAAATATAACTGGTACGATGAGGTTGATCCCCGTAAAGTCCACAAAGGACATGTTCCCCGGCTTGGCGGAGTAGGAATCTTCGTATCATTTTTTACAGCAATGTTCGTATATGTTTTTGTTTTCTCGGGTAAGGATTTTTTCTATGCTATTCCTGCGTGCCTCGGTGGTTTCATTATCTTCCTGTTTGGCATTATCGATGATTTTTTGAATCTTCGGGCAAAAATCAAGTTTGTCATTCAGATTTTGTCTGCGCTCATTGTTGCGATGAGTCCTCTCTATTTAGACAACTTCCTTGGCTTTGAAATTCCGCATATCATTGGCCGAATTCTTACATTCTGCTGGATTCTCTTTCTGGTAAATGCCTATAACCTTATTGACGGCCTTGACTTACTGTGCGGGGGGCTGTCTTTCCTTACGCTGTTTACCTCTGGAGTTTTTCTGCTGGTCGGCGGGCAGGCTGTTGGAAACATTTATCTTATTCTTTGTGCTGCTGTCTTTGCTTTCCTTATCTTTAATAAGCCACCTGCAAAGATTTTTCTTGGAGATGGTGGAAGTCAGACTCTTGGTTTTGCAATAGCAATTGCACCATTGTTCCCTCTTGCTGAAGAAATGGAATATTCAAAAGTTTTGATTGCCCTGCTGTTGGCTTCAATTCCTGTTACAGATGTAATTGCAGCTGTTCTCAGACGAAAACGCGCGCACAGGTCTTTTTTCAGTGCTGACCGTGCCCATATTCATCATAAACTTGTAAATATCGGCTTCTCAAAAACTACAACAGCTGTTTCTCTTATTTTGATACAGCTTTGTATCTGCCTTTCAGCTTTGTCCACACTTGCAATGACAAAAACAAGGGATGTAATCGTCCTTCTTTTAGTATGCCTTTGTTTGATCTGGAGTTTTTTCATCATGATGCATTATGTAAACAGGGCAGTGAACATGAAGCATATTGGTCACCTTGCAGACGCACCTCAGGAGGAACATTAATATTCTATGGAAGAAAATACACAAGTTCAGCAGCCAGAAGACGAAATTTCTCTTATCGATTTGTTTGCAGTTCTTCTGCATTATAAGTGGATGATTATAATTACGACTGTTCTTGCGATGATTGGGGCGGTTGTTTTTTCAATCTATACTATTATGGCTGATCCTGAAAAATCTCCCATGCCAAATTACTTTACTCCAAAAGCTCAGATGCTCATAAAAGAAAATTCTTCTGGAGGCGGGCTTTCTGCAGCGCTTTCGTCTTCGGGACTTGGAAGCCTTGCTGGTCTTGCCGGTGTGAATGTAGGTGGAGGGTCAACAAATTCTTCCCTCGCAACATTTCTTGCATCTTCCAACATGCTTCTTGATGCGGTAACTGAAAAGTTCGGGCTTATTGAAAAATATAAAATTGAAGAGCATTTAAAAGCAAACAGCCGTAAAATCTTAAAGCAGTCTCTTAAGGCTGAGTTTGATGATTCAAACGGAATCTTTACGGTTTCTTTTACAGATATCGATCCTGAATTTGCTCAGTCTGTAGTGAATTTTGTTGTTGACTGGATGAGTGATAAATTCATAGAACTTGGCCTTGATAACAACAAAATTCAGAAAGAAAACCTTGAGCGCAATATTCAGTCTAGCTATAACGAAATTTTACGAATTGAGCGTGAAGTAAAAAAACTTGGTGCAAGTGTCGGCTACGGAAACAGTGCCTGGGATATTCCTTCCATCACGACTGGCTCCGCAAAGCTTCAGCTTGAACTGGATGCTCAGAAGCAGGTGTATACTCAGCTCAAAACGCAGTATGAGCTTCTTAAAGTTCAGATGCAGAGTGAGGCTCCGATTTTTCAAATTCTTGAGCGCCCTGAAATCCCTGACTTGAAAGCAGGTCCAAGCAGAGGAAAACTTTGCATTATCATAACTTTTGCAGCTTTCTTTCTGTCTGTTTTCCTGGCTTTTGCCTTGAACGCATGGAAAAATATAAAAAATGACCCTGTTGCTGTCGAAAAATTACAGCTTAAAAAAAAGAACTAATCATTATTAGAGTTTGAAATGAAAAAAAACTATCTATTTACATCTGTTTTCGTATTTTTTTGTTCATCATTGGTACTTAATGCACAGAGCCTTGGAGGCACAAGTCAGAATGTAGTTGCCGATATGGAAAAGAGTTCTGGTGCTGTGGCTTCAGATGTTACAAAACTTCCTGATGCGCAGCTTGCAATGTCTGTTTCTTATTATCCGGTAACTGCTGGCGATGTTTATACTCTTGCGTTTGCCGCTGCGGGAAGTCCCGTACGATATACAATTCCTGTTGATTCAACATATAAAATTCGTGTTGCGAATCTCGGTGTTATAAATTGTTCTGGATTAACTTATCTTCAGTTAAAAGCTCAGGTTGAGGCTCTTGTTCTTCGAAATTATCCGATGGCTGGCGTGCAGTTTGTTCTTTCTTCTCCATCTACATTTTTGGTAAGCATTTCAGGTGAAGTTTACACAACGATAGAGCGAAATGCATGGGCTTTGACGAGACTTTCAACATTTGTGAATAATAATCTTACTCCTTATGCCTCAGTCAGAAATATAACTGTTGAAAGCATGAACGGTACTACTAAAACTTATGATCTTTTTCTTGCGGGGCGGGATGGCGATTTGTCGCAGGATCCGTTTTTGCGTCCCGGAGACAAAATTATCGTAAAAAGATATGAACGACGGGTTTCCATTGGTGGTGCGGTTGAAAGACCTGGCACATATGACCTTCTTTCTGGCGAAAATCTTAAGGATGTCGTTGAGCGTTATTCGAATGGGCTGACAGAATATGCTGATACAGAGCGAATTATTCTTCGGCGTCAGAACAATTCAAAGAATCCTTCTGGTGATACCGTATATATTGAGTCTGATTCAATTGCAAAAAATTTTGTCCTTGAAAATGCTGACAGTATCACCATTCCAAGCCGGATTGAGCTTCGCGACACTATGTTTTTTGAAGGGGCAGTTGGCGCTCTGGGAAAGCAGTCTCAGGATAACACATCAACAGACAAAAATGACGGGGGCAATATTGCCAATCCAATCATAAACCGAATACCTGTAAATTTTATGGAAGGTGAGAATCTTGCAACTTTGATTCGCCGAAACGCAGGAAATTTTTTCCCGACATCGGATTTGCGTAATGCTTATTTAATCCGAAGCAATGAAAGACTTACCGTTAATGTAGAAGAGTGTTTGTACAAGCGTGACTATATGACTGAATTCGTGGTTCAGAAAGGTGATACTCTTTATGTTCCGTACATGCAGAATATAAGCACAGTTTTTGTAACAGGTGAGGTAAAAAACACTGTAGAGGCAAGTGCATGGCCTTTAAAACGCTTGTCATCATTTCTTGCTGAACACATGACTTCATATTCATCAGAAAGAAACATAGAAGTAACTTCTGTTGACGGAACAAAAAATGTCTATGATTTATTTCTGGCAAGACGATATGGAAAGATGGAAAATGATCCTTATGTCAGACCTGGTGAAACAATTACCGTAAGCCGGTTGAGTCGAAAAGTTACGATTAATGGTGCTGTTGAACGCCCTGGTACTTATGAGCTCTTGGACGGAGAAAATTTAAAGGAACTTGTTGAGATTTATGGTGGCGGACTTGCTCCGCTTGCAGATGCTTCTCGGATTGAGTTATACAGATCGCTTACCGGCAAGGAAGGAGCGGGTGAGAAGTCCTATTTAAATAAAACAAGTATACTAGACAATTATCAACTGTTATGCTATGATTCAGTTACAATTTCAAGTTTCTCTGATTTGATGCCGGTAGTTTTTGTCGAAGGTGCTATCTCTGGCTCTGGCTCTGGCTCTGGCGAGTTAAAATCATCTACTCGTGTTACAATGAATTTTAATATTGGTGAGGACTATGCATATTTTGCCCGCAGAAATCGTGGAATGTTTTCTGCAGAGTCAGATTTGGCAAATGCCTATATAATCCGTGAGTCAAAAACAATCCCTCTCAATTTAAATCCAATGCTTTATGATGCGTCATATTATGCAAATGTAGAGATAATGCCAAATGATACGCTGATGATTCCTTTCAGACAGTATTTTGTTTCTGTTGCTGGTGCTGTATTAAATCCTGGTCGTTATCCTTACATCCCTGACCGAACTTGGGATTATTACATTGGTTTGGCAGGCGGTTTTGACCGTACAAAAAACTCGCTTGATGCAATAGAAATTCGTGACATCAACCGAAAGAAAATATCTAAAAGTGCAGTCATAACACCAGAATGTACGATTACGGCTAAAACTAACTCAACTCTTTACTATTTCAATCAGTATGCCCCTGCAATTACAACTATTCTTTCAATTGCGGCTTCTACCATTTCAATTTGGGCTGTAACTCATAATTAGTATTATCAGAATCTGGCAGGTCTGTTAAAATAAACAGCCAGCCAAGGATAAAAAAATCCCCGAAAACTGCGTGCACTTGCAGAATTCGGGGATTTTATTTTGCTCGCTGAAAGCTGTAGCCTTTGATTATTTGAAATCTTTTGGTCTTCTCTCAACGCGTTTGCATTTCTGACATTCAGCGTAATTCTTGAGTCTGCCGTTTTCGAGCTTTGTTTTCATTTCAACTTCGCCGCCACAAGTGCAGTTAAATTTCTGTGTTGCAACTGTAGTACGAGAGTTCTTTGATGCACCAGCCATTACTAGCCTCCCTATAGAAATAATCGATTATTTGGCGATTTTATCATAGATTGAAATCACTGTCAAGGTATCCGTAAGATAAAAGCACGGCTTCGGCATTTTTTTATATAGGTCCGTGCTTCATTTTATTTTCGTTTTGCAAAAAAATCCCGTAAATTCTGAGTCAATACAATTGGAGGTGTGCTCTTAAGCATATAACTGTCAGGTTTTGCGGCGATTACGGACATGACAGTTTTTTTATCGTCTTTACCTGTCAGAAATATTACTGGAATATCAGCAGTGGTGGGTTCATTCCTAAGGAGTTGGAGAACATCAAGACCTGAAAGAACCGGCATTTCATAATCAAGAAGAATTAAATCTACTGTATGATTTTTTAGAAAACCGACTGCATCCGTACCAGAGCTTACCATGTAGACATTGAAATCTTTTGAAAGCTGATGACTGATGTTTCTGAGGAAAATTGAGTCGTCATCAACAACAAGAATCTTCTTCCAGTCCAGGTGTTCTTGCACTTCGGCTTCAGAAAGGTTTTGTTCGCTGTAAATATAATCTGAACCTATAAGATTTATTTGACGGATAATGTCATTTACATTGACAGGGCGCATGAAAATTTCGTGGAACATTTCCCGTTCAACATTCTTAAACGCTGTTGTAAATTCAGTTTCCGTACCAATTAGATATAAATATACTTTTATTGAAAATTTATCGATGTAATCTTTGATGTTCTTAAAGCATTTTGTATAAGAATCGGAATATCCGTTCATGTAAATTATGCAGACATCTGGAGAAAAGGAAGCAATGTTGCTTTTTATATAATCAGAATCAATTGGACAAAATTTTGCATCAAAACCGGCTTTATTGAATGATTCAATCATGGAGCGGATTAAAATACTCGTTTCCATGTCGGTTACAAGCAGAATCTTTTTCAAGCAAAACTCCTTTTAAATTCTATCTATATAATTATACCGATTTTTTTTGTTTTGGCTATATTTTTTTCTCTGTTCTGTAAAAAAAATATTTTGCCAGTTTGTTAATAGAGGCTTTGTTGAAAAAATCATCAATCTTATAGAAATTACATTCGAATTTCCTTATACTTAACAAAAATTGGAAAAGAAAGATGAAAAAAATTCTTATTTTAGGTGCAGGACTCATGCAAGAGCCTGCAATCCTTGCTGCAAAACATCTCGGATATAAATCAGTCGTCGTTGATGCAAATAAAAATGCTGTTGCTGTTTCCTTCGCTGACGAGTTTTTCCCGGTTGATTTAAAAGACCGCGAATCCCTTTTGGAACTTGCAAAAAATCTGAACAAAAAAGGTGAGTTGAAAGGTGTATTTACTGCTGGTACTGATTTTTCTGCCAGTGTATCCTATGTTGCAGAAAATTTATCTTTGCCATCACATTCATTTGAATCTTCTCTGAATGCCAGCGACAAGGCAAGAATGAGGGCCTGTTTTGAGAAAGCTGGCGTTCCAAGTCCAAAATTTATTGAAATGACAGACTCAAAAATGCTTCCAGAGGGTGATATTGAATTTCCGAAAGTTGTTAAACCCTGTGACAATATGGGAGGGCGAGGGTGCCGTCTTGTGCGAAACATGAGTGAATTTGAATCAGCTGTTCCTCATGCATTAAAAAATTCCCGCAGTGGACGGGCGATTTTTGAAGACTACATGGAAGGCGCTGAATTTTCAATAGATTCTATTGTTTATAATGGGACTCTCACTATTACAGGTTTTGCTGACCGTCATATCTTTTATCCACCGTATTTCATAGAGATGGGACATTCTCTTCCTTCTAAAGCAAGCACTAAAATTAAAAATGAGCTTATAGCAACTTTTGCGCTTGGAATCAAAGCTCTAGGTCTTACTTGTGGTGTTGCCAAGGCGGACATCAAATATACGAAAAACGGTCCGATGATTGGCGAAATCGCAGCCCGACTTTCAGGCGGATACATGTCAGGATGGACATTTCCTTATTCAAGCGGGATGAATCTTACGGAAGAAGCAATGAAAATCGCTCTTGGCGTTGAACCGGACTATCTTATTTCAAACCGTGTTTCCCTGCCATGGCAACCTCATGAATCTGTGAAAGGGCAGACTCAGCCATTTGAACTTTATGAGATTTCTTCTACTTTGGTGAGTGCAGAGCGAGCATGGATTTCAATTCCTGGTACTGTTTCAAAAATATACGGACTAAGCGAGGTAAGACAGATTTACGGAGTCCGTGATGCACTTCCTCGTGTAAAAGAAGGGGATGAAGTTGATTTTCCTCGTAATAATGTCGAAAAATGCGGAAATATAATTGCTGTCGGAATAAATCATGAACAGGCGTATAAATCCGCAGAAGATGCGATTGCTTCAATCACTATGCGCCTTGAAGCTCACAATCCCAAGACGGATGCATTTCTTTCAGGTAAGACAGAGTGTGATGAAGAGGGATTCCCGGTTTCTGCCTTTACCTTCAGTCCTAAAAATTCAAATTCTGTAAATGTGGGAGAGGGAACTAAGATTCCTGAAAACGCAAAAGTAACAGGTTTGCTTCCGGAAACGCTGATTCCGCTTGCAGATTCAATAAAAGACTGGAATCATTGTACTTTGCGTAAAACACTTGAAAAATTTGATGAGATTTGTCCTGTTCACAAGGAGCTTGACGGAAAAACATTCTGGTCTGCCGTTTTGCGCGGCGGCATTCAAGGTGCACTGTATGTGGCCGACAATTATAATTAGAATGAGTAATTGATAATAGAAAGTTACTCATTTGATTGGATTATGAAACGATATTTATTTCTTTGTATTGCAATGATTTCTCTTGCGAGCGGCGTGTTTGCTCAAACTTCTGGATTCAATCTTATCTCTGAGGCGGAAAAGGCTGGCGTACTTGTTTACTGGGATTCTCTTAGTGGAACGGGGCTTCTTGAAAAAAACGGGCATCAGGTTTCTTTCAGGGCAGGGGATTCTTTTGTCCTGCAGGATTACAAAAAACTTGCGCTTACAGATGCCCCCGTTGTTAAGGACGGTGTAGTTTATGTTTCGAAAGCTTTCCTTGAAAGTGCGGACAAACTTTTTAAAACCGAAAATTCTGATTCAGGTGGATTTAAGATAGGTGCAATTCTCATTGACCCAGGCCATGGCGGAAAGGATCCTGGGGCAATGATGACTCATAAAATCAAGGGAAAGAGTGTTACTGTAAAAGAAAAAGATGTAAATCTTTCTGTTGGGAAAATGCTTTATTCAAGACTGAAGTCCGCTTATCCTGATAAAAAAATCCTTATGACACGAGATACAGATAAATTCCTTTCACTGGCAGAGCGTACAGAAATTGCGAATTCAGTCAAACTCAGCGAAAAGGAAGCGATTCTCTATGTTTCCGTGCATGTAAATTCTTCTCTTGATAAAAAAGCGAGTGGATATGAGGTCTGGTATCTTTCTCCGGGGTATAGGCGTACTGTACTTGAAAAAACAGGAGATGTGGACAAAAATCTTTTTAATGTAATGAATTCTATGATGGAAGAGGAATACACAACTGAAAGCATACTGATTGCGAAATTCATTATGGATGGAATTGCAGCCCAAGTTGGAAACCTTTCTTCTCCACGCGGAATCAAGGCTGAGGAGTGGTTTGTAGTCAAAAATTCAAATATGCCGGCCGTATTAATAGAAGTTGGATTTTTGTCAAATGAAAAAGAAGCTGCTCTGCTTGCCGACAACTCGTACTTGCAGAAGATGGGGCTTGGAATATATAATGGTTTATCTGCTTTTGTAACACATTTCGAGCGTTCAAGAGGCTTTACAGGCACAAAATAATATGAATATTTCAAATATACAGCAACTGATAAAAAAGCATTGGCTTAAAATAAGTATAATCTCCGGTGGAATCGTTATAGTTATTCTTTCCGTGCATTTTTTTTCGCATATTGGTATGCATCGTCGGGTATTTGTGTTTCCAGTTTCCGGATCAGATAAAAATCAGACGGAAATTCGCTACCTTAATTCAAAATCAGCACAGAGTCAGGTCAGCTATTATGTGGACGAACTGATTCTTGGTCCGTCTTTTTACAGGGGACGACCGTTGTTTACCCCCGGAACAAAAGTAGAGTATTGTTTTCTTAGGGGTGATTCCCTCTTTGTCGGCCTGTCTTCTCAGGCTGTCCTGCAGGAAAACGGTGCAGTTGACATCGAAAAAGGTGTCTCTCTGTTCAAAGAGAACCTCATGAAGAATTTCGGGGGAATAAAAAATATAGAACTGTTTATAGATGGAAATCACATATTGAACTGAAAATCACTTTAATTTTCATTGACAAAACTCAATATATATTAGATACTGTAAAATATACAAGGCTACATCAAGTAAGTAAAAGGAGCTTCGAAAAAATGAAGAAAACTTTAGTTTTATCGGCAGCATTGATGACGCTCGTTGGATTTTCATCTTTTGCAGAAGAGAGAACCCTTATCGACTTCACAACGCTTAAAGCAGACATCGCTATCTATCCACAGGACTACGATGGCGAAAAGAAAGAGAACCAGAACAAGCGAACCGTTATGGACTACGCTCACGCTGCTGGAGCTTCTTTCAGTTCAGAGCAGAAAGATCTCATGAAGTCTTCACTCGCTCTCAACGAATGGGAAGTTGTCCTCAACAGTTCAGCACGAAATGTTCGCAGTTTGGCTCAGTCTCTCGTTAGACCTGCTCCTGTAAGCAGCAACTCAAAACAGCCTTTCGCTGGATCAGAGGTTATGGGTGTTCATGTAGTATTCCCAACTGGTGCTTACAATGCAAATGCAAAAATCGTTCCACCATTCTCAATTCCTGCTTATGAACCATATTCACAGGCTGATGATAATGGAGATCGACACCCAGCAGAAGCTGGTGATGGAGAATCTTCTGGACCAAAATGGTTGTTTGAAGCTGATGATCCATCAGACAAAGCATCTCCTGCTTATGGTCTTGTTAAGAATGTTGGCACTCTCAAAAAGATTGCTGTTACAACAATGGGTATGAACTTCCCACACGCTCTTTATGTACTCCTTAGCGATACAGACAATGTTACACGCCGCTATTTCATGGGTTATCTCGGATTCGACGGTTGGAAAACTCTTGAATGGAACAACCCAGAGTATGTAACTGAGGTTCGCACTCGTGAAATCCGTGTTTACCCAGTTTATCCTCGTGGTGAACCATTTGCAAAATTTGAAGGATTCCAGATTTGCCGTGACGCAGCTCACATTGGTGATGACTTTGTAGGTTACTTCAAAGATGTAAAAATCATCTATGACAAAGCTAACCTTACTTCAGAACGCGACATTGCTGACGAAGATGTTTGGGGTGTAATCGGACGCAAAGAATCTGCTCGCCAGGCTTTGGAAATGTCTCGATTTGGTGGAAAACAGGTTGACCGCTATATTGAACGCCTCAAGATGGCTACTGAAGAGAACTTCACACCTTCACTCACAAATGATAGAGATTCAAGCACAAGTGCTCAGGGTGCTTCTTCTGACGCAAAATAATTAGACTTGATTTCTGATTAAACCGTCTGTTTAGTGCAGACGGTTTTTTTTTATTTCAATAAGTTTTTAATAAACTCGCGTTAATTTTCTTATATAATAATTCTTTACTTTTTTGAAAATGATTTATGCTTATCAAGTATTTTCAGGAAGTATTTAAGAATAAATATTTCTTGATTTTATTCAATTTTATGATAGAATTCTTCTATGGAAAATTTTGTAAATTCACTGCCAAGCAAAAATAATATTAAGGCAACATATGAGTCTTACAAGCCTGTTTTGTCAGAGATTATGTCAAAAATTGAAGACAAACTCAAAAAAACTATAAAACTTTCTTCGAATCCTACATATAAATCACGCGTAAAATCTTTTAACAGCTATTATCGGAAAGTGCTTCGGTTAAAAAGTGAGGAAGCAGAAAAGAATTCTTTTGTTGAACTTACTGATATGATGGGAATCCGGGTAATATGTGCATTTCTTGAAGATTTAAGCGAAGTCGAACAACAGATAAAAAATAATTTTGTTGTAAAAGAAGTTGAGTACAAGGGCGCTCAACAAAGTTTTAGGGAATTTGGATATGAGTCCGTTCATGTGCTTGTTTCTATTCCAAAAGAGTGTATGCCCAAAAAATGTCAGTTGCCGCTTCCTGATTCGCTCGTATGTGAGATTCAAATTCGTACTATTTTGCAAGATGCTTGGGCTGAAGTTGAACATGAACTTATATATAAATCCGAATTTACTCCGTTTGATATGCCACTTCGTAGAAAACTGGCTTCAATGAATGCCAGCCTTACCTTGGCCGACATAATATTTCAGGAAATCCGAGATTATCAAAAAAAATTGCAGGGTGAAGTAGAGGCTCGTCGTGCAGCATTCTATGAAAAAGCCGATGAACTTACGCTTGCTTCGACCAATAAGAAAATTGAAAGTCTTGAACCAAAGAATATAAACAGGGTTTCACCTTATGTTCATGGTACAATAGATGATATGATTCTTGAAGCTATTCAGGCTCATAACCATGGAGATTTGGATAAAGCCGTCGAAATTTACAGCATAATCCTTTCATCTGAGCCAACTCCGCCGCCACCAGTTCTTGCTGTAATCTACAAACACCGGGGGATGGCATATTTTGCACAGAACAACTACACTGCGTCACTCGAAGATTTCAAATCCAGTGTGCTTTATGATACCAATGGTTTCCGCTCGTATTATTACATTGGTATTGTTTTGAGCATAATGAATAAACATGAAGAGGCTATTGAGGCTTACAGTGAATCAATAAGAATCAACGGGTATCAGTCTCATGCTCATTTCAGACGGGCAGTATCTTACTATAAACTTGGTGATTTTGATAATTCTCTGAAAGATTTGACAGATGCTCAGGCTTTAGGATTGAATGATCCGGAAACTGAAGCTTTACATGCAAAACTCATGGAAAAATTCGGAATGAAAATGTAGAAAATATCTCGTTGTTTTTGATTCGCATTCTTGTGGCGGATTTTTTGCAGATTTGCTAAAATGCTTGCATGGAAATTAACAGAAGGTTTTCGTCTGCCGTCATAATTGAAATGCGCCGGCAGATTGAAGAAGCTGGCGGTAACGAAGTTTTTTTTGTAGGAATCATCAATGAAGCTGGAGTTGTTGTATCCGTCAAGGCTGCCAGCCGTGGAAATTCTGATTCTGTTCCAGTTAATTTTTCTGAAGCCCGTACGGCTTCTGTTTTAATTCATAATCATCCAAATGGTTTTCTTCAGCCTTCTGATGCCGATTTAATGGTTGCAAGTGATGCATCAGAAAAGGCACAGGGATTTTACATAATCAATAATTCAGTTACTGAAGTTTATGTGGTAATGGAACCTGTAAAGCCAACTGTTATAAAAAAACTGGATTCTGAACAGACTGCATTATATTTGTCAAAGTCAGGGCCACTTGCAAAAATTTCATCATTGTTCGAAGAACGGCCTAGCCAGATTGAGCTGGTAAAGGAAATCACAAAAAGCTTTAACAGTGAATCTGTCGGTGTATTTGAGGCTGGAACCGGAGTCGGAAAATCATTTGCATATCTTATTCCAGCGATGCTATGGGCATTGGAAAACAAAGAGCGGGTTGTTATTTCTACAGGTACAATCAATTTGCAGCAGCAGCTTTCTGAAAAAGACATACCGCAGGCCGAAAAAATCATTGGAAAAAAAGTAAAGTCGATTCTTATAAAGGGCCGTCAGAATTATGTATGTTTGAGACGACTTAACGAAGTTGGAGCTGAAAGGGATTTGTTCAGCGATGAAACAGAAATCTTTGATAAAATTTCTTCATGGGCAAAAGAAAGCAAGACCGGAAGTAAAAGCGATTTGAGTTTTTTACCGCCGGAAAATCTCTGGCAGCGGGTGAATTCAGAGGCAGATGCCTGCATGGGAATGCGATGTAAATTCCGTGAAAAATGCTTTGTTATGAAGGTTCGAAAGGAAGCAGCAGATGCCAATATTCTTGTCGTAAATCATCACATGCTTTTTGCTGATATTGAATCACGGATGAACGGTGCCGGTTATGATGATACTGCTGTTTTGCCTCCATATAAACGCATTGTTTTTGATGAGGCACATGGAATTGAGGATGCGGCGACAAGTTTTTTTTCAAATTCTATAAATCGATTTAGAATCATCAAACAGCTGAATCTTTTATACAGACAGCGAAAGACAACTTCAACAGGCTTTCTGTTCTCTTTGAGTGCGCTTTCGAAAATCGAGGACAAATCTGACACCGTTAAAAATGAAATCGAACTTACAAAAGATGCAATCGTTAAACTTGAAGAAGAAGCCGCTTCGATTTTAGGGTATGAGCTAAATATCCGGCTTTTTAGGGGAACGGCTCCAAGGTTCAGCTCAATTCTCCAAAAAATCGCTGTCCTTCAGCAGCATCTTGCAACCGTAACTGGACTTATGCGGGAGATTATTGAGGGAATCTCTGAGGATGATCTGGATAATTCTGTGATTTATGAATCAAAAGCCGTTCTCAGAAGACTGGATGATATCGTCGTCGTATGCCAGAATTTTTATTCCTGGGAAGAGCATGAAGATCATGTTTTTTGGATTCAGGCAAAACGACTGCCTCCGGTTCTTGCAAAAACTCTTGCTGCCGGAAATGGCGGGAATCCTTTCTATTATGAATTCAATGAAACGCCGCTTGATATTGCGCCTTTGATGAATAAAGGCGTTTTTGAACCAATGAAGACCGTTGTCTGTACTTCAGCTACAATTTCAATAAGCCGATCGTTTGATTTCTGGAAAAAAAGAGTTGGAATCAGTTTTGTGGAAAAAGAAAGGGTGAAGAGCGGCGAATTCGAATCGCCTTTTCCCTACGACCGAAACATGATTTTTGCCGTTCCATCCGATGCACCATTTCCTGACAATGAAAATTTTCAAGCGTTTGTTGAAGATTCTATCGTTCGCATGATTGAAGCTG
The DNA here is from genome assembly GCF_946187725.1 of uncultured Treponema sp. Lineage (GTDB taxonomy): Bacteria > Spirochaetota > Spirochaetia > Treponematales > Treponemataceae > Treponema_D. The sequence continues at coordinate 15,743 of NZ_CAMHSK010000034.1, read as the reverse complement.
CTGGGGGCAAGACACTCGTTCTTTTTACATCTTATGATTCTCTTCGGCATGCCTGTGATACGGCAAGGACAAAACTCCGTTCTTCAGGCATTACGATTATGAAGCAGGGAGACGATGACAGATTCAGGCTTTTATCGCAATTCAAGGAAGATGTTTCAAGCGTTCTTTTTGCGACTGATTCTTTTTGGGAAGGTGTTGATGTGCCGGGAGAGTCTTTGAGTCTTGTGATTATCGTAAAATTGCCGTTTGGGGTTCCGTCTGATCCCGTTTTTGTGGCTAGAAGTGAGCAAATAGCAAATCGTGGGGGATTTCCATTCATGGAACTGAGTGTTCCCGAAGCTGTCATAAAATTCCGTCAGGGATTCGGAAGACTTATCAGGCGAGGGGATGACAGAGGGGCAGTTGTTGCTTTAGACAGGAGGATTATCGAAAAATCATATGGAAGGATGTTTACCTCAAGCATACCGAAAACAGAAATTGTGTATAGACCTCTTGATGAAATTCTAGGAACCATACGAAAGTGGACTTCCTTTTAAAATGAGGGGAATTCTCTTTAATCTTAAAGCAGCTGCTTAAAAGCCAATTCTTTTGCCAATTTCTGTTTTTTGTGTTATAATTAATTCTATGGAAGATACTACTATTGCTACAACAAGTCCTGTTGGTAAGCATCTTGAAAAGGTCGCTGAAGGCTCGCCGGTTTCATATCTCATGTTCAATCAAAAGAGAATAAGTCTTGTTGCAAAGATGACAATCGGGCGTTCTACAGAGTGCTCAATTGTCATTGACAACAAACTTGCCAGTCGCTTTCATGCTACAATTCAGAAAATCCGTGACGCATACTTTTTAAAAGACGAAAAAAGCACAAACGGAACATTTCTGAACGGACACAGAATTCCGCCTGATAAATATGTCAAGCTTAATCCTGGCGATAAAATCACAATCGGTGCGACAACTCTCGTGATGTCGTAAAATTTAGTACTGGGGTATTTTTTGTCAAATCTCCGTTCTCTTTTACAGTCTTATCTAGATTCTCAAGAATTACCTTCACATGAAGTGCTTCTGTCGCTTTTGGAAGCGGGAATTTCTGTTCTTGAGAGCGAAAGTTCTGATTATCGCCCGGTTGCTGATGATGGAAAGAGCGGAGGACTTCTTGATTTTACGGATTCGGCTTTTCATTCACGCCCGGTAATAATTGTTCCTGATTTACATGGCCGTGGAAACTTTTTGCTGGATTTGCTTGATTATAATTTATCTGGAAAATCAATTCTTGAACTTTTAGAGAGCGGTGAAGTTTTAGTCTGCTGTGTAGGTGATATTTTTCACTCTGAAAACCGTGGCAGACAACGATGGAAAGAGGCATTTCTTCAGTCAAATGGCGGAAATTATGTAAACGAACCCATGACCGAAGAAATGAAGGAAAATCTCTCTCTTTTGGAAATGATTCTTTCGTTAAAATCAGCTTTTGCAAGTCATTTTCATATTTTGAAGGGAAATCACGAAAATGTCCTTAACGAAGATCACCGAACCAAATACGGAAATGTTCCGTTCAGAAAGTTTTGTGATGAAGGAAATATGGTCGCAGAGTTCTTGCAGCACAAATATGATGACCTTATTCTTCATGAAATAAGTTTTTTTGAAAAATCACTGCCTGTATGTGCCGCATTCAAAAATTGTGTCGTCAGCCATGCAGAACCTGCCGATTTTTTCACTCGCAACGAAATCATAAATTATCACGAAAATGGCTCTATGCTCACATTTGCCTTGACATGGACTGCAAATGACGCTGCTAAATCAGGTACGGTGGAGCATATGTTTAAGGAATTGCTCTCTGAAAAGGAGTGTAAACATGCAGTTTATTTATCTGGGCACAGGCCTGTTCTAGGTAAATACGCACTTCGTCAGAACGGCCAGCTGGTGCAGATTCATACCCCTGACCTTGAGCAAATTGCCATTATTCGAACAGAAAAACAATTTAATCCGGAGAGCGATATTATTGAGGTAGGAAGGTAAATCTATGGCTGATGAAACTGTTGTAAGCGCAAAAAAATCTCCTGCAGTAAAGGCTTCCACTCCATCTGGAAAAACTTCTGCTTCTATTGCAAAAACGGCCTCTGGTGCTAAATCAAGCGCATCTCCTGTGTACATCGGAAAGTATAAAATTCTCGGTCTTGTTGCAAAAGGTGGAATGGGGGCTGTATACAAGGCTGTTCATCCGACCTTAAAGCGTCTTGTAATCCTTAAAAAGCTTACAATCAAGGGAAATGCGACAATCCGCGAAAGATTTAAGAGGGAAGCTCAGATTCTTCTCGACATGCAGAGTCCATATATCGTCCATCTTTTTGATTATTTTGTTGAGGGCAACAGCCATTACATCGTAGAGGAATTCGTTGACGGTCTTTCTCTGGCACAGGTGATTGAAAAACAGGTTTCGCTTGGAACCGAGCTTTCTCTGCTTGTATTCCTTGATGCCTGTTATGCACTCAAATTCGCTCATGCCCGTGGAATCGTTCATCGTGACATAAAACCCGCAAATATTTTAATAAGCCGTCGTGCCGAAGTAAAACTTGCTGATTTTGGAATTGCCGCAAGTGATGAGATTGAAGAAATCGCGGTCACAAAATCTGATAAAATCGTTTCAAAAGTTGCAGATGATGTTACTCAGACTGGCGTTACCCTTGGAACCCCGGCCTACATGAGTCCTGAGCAGATTTCTGATTCGCGTTCAGTCGATAACCGTGCAGACATTTATTCCATGGGCGTAATGCTTTATGAGATGCTCACAGGCTCAAAACCTTTTGCTTCTCAAATCAGTGCAGAAAATCTGGAAAAAATCAAAAAAGGGAAATATATCAATCCTCGGAAGATAGATTCGTCAATTCCTGTCGTAATTTGTCGCATGATTCGTAAAATGCTCAAGGCAAATCCCGAAAAACGCTACAAATCAATTGATTCAATCATTAAAATCATAAAAAAATATCTCCGGGATTATGATACCCATGCTGTCAGAATTTCGCTTGCACAGATTATTCTCTCAAAAAATCAGTTCATGCTCCCCGAATTCGAGAAAAAAAGTCGTCTTGGGGTAAAAATAACAAGTTATGTCGCATGTGCCGCAATAACCGGAATTTTAGGAATATATGCCTGGAGCGAAGGAATTTTCCATGCTTCGATTTTAAGTCCATGGTATAAACCGGTCACACTCAATCTTGTCACGCCTGTTGCAGGAATACAGAACAACATCTATGGCATGGACATACCAGTTAAGGCATATTTCTTTGATGAGCGAGATCCAAATCTTCCTGAAGTAAAGGGCAGCCAGCGTGATTTTAAAACAGCCGAAGGAATCATAACAAGGTCAAAAAGCGGTAAAACCGTATCAACCTCATCAAAATCTAATGTAAAATATCTTTCAATAAAACCTGTCTACTTAAAAGATGGACTTTATCGTGTAAAAGTTCTTATAGGTTCTTATGTGATGTGGTCAAGTTTTGCTGTAAACGGAGAGCCTGCAAATCTTAATTTTGACAATCTCCAGCGGATTGTTCGTCCTGTCTCGGTTCAGACAAGGGCCTTTGATGCCGTAACCAATGAAATCCTCACAAATAAAACAAAATTTACAGTTCTTTTCAATGGAAGATACATTCCATTTGAACTTGTCCCGCAAAAAGAATTTGTGAGCGGCAAAATCATGAAGATTCATGCAGAATGTCCGGGATATAAAGTAAAGGAATTCAGCATGATAATCGACTGGTATCAGGATTCGATTTTTGTAAACGCCGGCCTCGACAGACAGTAAATAAAACAGTTTGTTTATTGTGAAAAACTTGCCGTTAGGGTATAATTTTGAATATCTTTATTTGGGGATAATTTAATGGAACAAGTTCCGGTCTGTGATTTGTGCGGTGAAAATCCTGCCGTACTTTTTATTGAACAGACAAACGCAAATGGAAAACGAAAACTCAATCTCTGCTTTGAATGTGCAAAGGAACATGGTGTATCGCCGGATTCAAAGACAATCGGGCGTTCTCTTGCGGCATTGTTTGATTCCATTTTAGGAAGAAAGAATTTACAGAAATCTCAGGATAACAGGCTTTGTCCCGTTTGTGGAAGCAGCGTAAACGAAATAAAAATGACAAGGCGTGCAGGCTGTCCAGAATGCTATGCTATCTTCAAAAATGAAGTAAAAGATGTGTTCAAGAAAATTGGCGTTATTCCACCTTATAAAGGAACGCTTCCAAAAAGGCTCAAAAATTTCCGTTCTGTGCTTACAGATCGAATCGTAATTCAGGCAAAACTTGAAGAATCTTTAAAACGGGAAGATTATGAAAAAGCTGCCGTTTATCGTGATTATTTAAAAGCTCTTGAGAAATCACCTGTTTCAGGCGGAGAAGTCTGATGAGCGAAAAACAGAATATTGCAAACGATGCATGGTATGCTTACAATGGCCCGGAGAACGATGTCGTTCTTTCTACACGAGTCAGGCTAGCACGAAACCTTGCCAATTTTCCTTTCCCGTCAAAATTTAAGGATGACGATGCCTTTCGTGTACAAACTCTGGTATTTGATTCTTTTTCTCATTGCGAAGAACCTGACAAGTATCAGGGGGTAATTGCGAGTGAACTTGATGATTTGGGGGCGCAGATTCTCGAAGAACGCGGTGTTCTTGATTCAAATTTCGCAAAAGAAAATGGAAGTGGTGTGATTGTTCGCACTGACGGTAAAGTCTCATGCACAATCAATACAAAAGATCATGTAAGGCTCTCTTCTTTTGTTCCAGGTCTTGATGGAAATGCGGCATTTAATCTTGTCGCTAAAGTTGATGATGAGCTTCAAAACTCGATTCAGTTTGCCGCTGATTATGAGCTGGGCTATCTTACCTCAGCAATATCTGACTGTGGAAGCGGAATGAAAGTTTCCTGCCGTGTTCATTTACCGTCGCTTTCTTTTTCTGGCAAAATTCTTGAGCTTTTCAACGCTTTAAATACAAAAGAAATTGTTGTAAGTGATTGCTTTGGTGCAGGTTCTTTGCCTTCATCATCATTAGGATTTTACTATCAGATTTCAACAAAAACCGCTGGTAACGGGAATGAACTTGACCAGATTGCAGGTCTTGTCGCCGCCGTAAAATTCCTTGCAGAAAATGAGCGCCGTGAAAGAAATGTCGTTCTCAAAACACGACAGACTGAGCTCCGCAACAGAATTTTCCGTTCTTATGCAAAAGTAAAATTCGCCTCTTTAATGGAAGACCGCGAAGCCGTAGAAGTGATTTCTGACCTAAAATGGGGAAAGCATTTAGGTTTTTTCAGTGAAATCGATGATGAGACCTTATGTGCGCTTTTATATCGCATACAAACCGGGCATTTACAGTTTGTATTGAAGAGCAGGAATTTTAATCTTCCGGCTGACATAAAAGACAATAAAACTCTCAAAACCGAATATCTTCGTGCATTGATTCTGCAGGAAGCTTTTGATGGAATAAAAATTAACTAGTCTTGTCACAAAAAAAGATTTTATGGCCTTCTTACGAGCCTGATGCCTGCCGTTGTTTGCGGAGTGCTGGTGTTTTTGGCACTCTGGTACTGGTATGAAAAATATCTGTTGTTATTTTCAACATATGGCGCTGTGGAAGCGTAATTTCCGCCCCGGACCACCCTTGACTCATACTTGGAGCTGTCTACAACAGGATCCGTAAAAGTTCCCGCGTGGTCAACTGGATTTATGTAGTTGTGAGTGTCACCCCCTGGAATTGTAGATTCATAGCCCGGCTGCTTGCACTTCCAGTAGTCCTGGCACCATTCTCCCGCGTTTCCCGCCATGTCGTAAAGCCCGAGCGCATTAGGCTGCTTTAAGCCGACTTCATGGGTTCTTAGCAGAATGTCGTCATCGCTGTAGCCGGCGGAATTCATAATTGACCAGGCGACCTTTTTGTGGTTGTCAGAGCCCGGATACTTGTAGTTCCAGTCCGTGCTACTTTTGCCGGCACCTCTTGCGGCAAATTCCCATTCAGTTTCTGTCGGCAGTCGGAATCCGTTTTTGGAAAAATCACAGGTGACGTTTGCTGACTGTATGTAGGATTGGTTGTTTTTGCGGCTGATTTTGGTCATGGTGTAAACGCAATCGTATCCGCAGAGGCTGCTGAGCTTGTTGCAGAACTCGATGGCATCAAACCAGCTCATCCCGATGGCAGGCCGGTATTTCTGGACTTCGTTTTTGTAGCGGCTGTCGCTGTCGTCTAGGGGAAGGCTTTTCATTACATATTCGTAGAGTTCCTGTGTCACTTCGAATCTTGAAATTTCATAGCTGTTTATAGTAACTGTTCTGTCCCAGATGAAGACATTACCAATGCAGGGATATTTTTCTGAAGGAATAGTTACGGAAGAGCCTTTTTCAATCACGGTTGCGAATGAGGTCTTAAGAAAAGTCTTTCCGTCGATTGTGATGTTCTTTCCTAAGTCACCGCTTGGAATGAAGGGAAGCTCTGAAGCTTCATCAGATGAACTGCCGCAGCCTGAAAATACTAAAAATACAGAGCAAAGAATAGTTATAATAGAAGGAAACTTTACTGTCCGCAACATGCAGCCTCCAGAAAAATTTGTGTTTGTTTATTCTAGCATTTAAGGAAAAGAAACGCCATAAAAAAGAAAGCAGGGCAGGAGTGAAAATTGCACTCCCGCCCGCATAATTTTATTCTTCTACAGTAACAGGAATCCTGCTGAAACCTGTAATCGGGGTCTTCAGTTCCGTTTTACCGCGGATTGAAGTCCTTACGGCAATGAAATAGCTTTCCCCGGTCGGAATCGTTCGCGGAAGATAGAATTCAAGGATTGTCGAAGAATTCTTTGTCACGAACTCATCCGGCACTTTTATCCACTCAGTTTCGTCCTGATTTGCAGTTCCGTCTTCTTCAGCCGGAATAAAATAGATTCCGCCTGATTCTCCGCCGACCTGAAGTTTCTTTCCCCTGAGCCTTGCGCTGAAGGTTGCCCTAAGCTTTCCGTCAGAAGAGCCGTCCACAGGATTTTCAATCTGTGAAATCTGCGGAGCTGAGTCAACGACAGCCGTTACCGAAGCCGTGACAGTCTTGAGCTTTTCCTTGAGCCCGTCATTTGCGGCAAATCTCGCCTCAAATCCAGTAACGCTTTCCGCTTCCGGCGTGAGCGACTTTACTGAAGAAATCGGCGCGATGTAGAGCTTGCAGATTTCCATGATGTCTACCGCAAAGCCCAGTTCCGCCTGCTCAAGAATTTCCTTTTTGAGCAGCTCCATCGCGTGCCCGACCTGATAGCGGTCGATTCCCAGGTTGTGTGTCGCCACAAGGTCAAGAATCTGGTCAGTAGTGACCGTCTTTCTAGGCACATGCGCGATGTAAGTGTTCTTCTTGAAATTGCAAGGTGTGAGTGTCACTGCGAAGTTAGTCTCGCGTTTTGTTGCAATATTTACCATAAAATGTCCTTCCGTCATTTTTAAGGGTGACGGTTCCCTGGGTGGGATTTATTTCAGGGCAACGCCCCGATGTCACTAAAGATAACAGAAAAAAATCCTGTCAAATGTAGAAGTTTGTCTACAAATCTCCCTGCTGACATAAATCAAGATAGCAGAAAAAAACGCTCCCAAAACTAGTAGTTTAGTGAGTCTGTTGGTGGAAATTCTTGCAAAATGGGGCTTGTTAGAGCCTGTTGTGGGGTCTTATTGGTTTTAGACGGGGAGAGTTGCTGTTTTTTTGGGGAAAAACTTTATAGGTTTTATATGTGAAACTTTACAGGTTTCATGGGGAAAACTAAGCTAGTTTTGAGAGTGAAACTAAGCAGGTTTTGCAGGTGAAGCTAAGCAGGTTTTGCGGGTGAGTCTTTACAGTATTACGGGGGTGATTCTTTACTGGTTTTACGGGGGAAACTAAGCAGGTTTTTACATGTGGTGTAGGTGAGTGCAAATTTTGTGAAAGTCGTGGTATAATGGTGAATGAAGGAAAAAAATGACGGAAAATAATACAAGTTTGATAATCTACAACACTGACGACGGCAAAGCTGATGTAAAACTGTATTCCAAAGACGGCGTAATCTGGATGAACCAGCAGCAGATGGCTTTACTTTTTGACACCTCTAAGCCAAATATAAGCATGCATATATCTAATGTGTTACAAGATAAAGAGTTGGAAGAAAAATCAGTTGTTAAGGATTACTTAACAACTGCCGCAGACGGTAAAAACTATAATGTCACTTACTATGCGCTTCCGATGGTTTTGGCTGTCGGCTTCCGTGTTCGAAGTGTCCGCGGTACTCAGTTCAGAAAATGGGCTAATAAAAATCTTACGGAGTTCTTGCAGAAGGGCTTTGTCATGGATGATGAACGTTTAAAAAATCCAGACGGTCGCCCGGATTATTTTGACGAGCTTCTTGAACGAATTCGCGACATCCGGGCAAGTGAAAAACGATTTTATCAGAAAGTCCGTGATTTGTTTGCACTTTCTTCTGATTATGATTCAACAGATAAGGCAACACAGATGTTCTTTGCGGCTACCCAAAACAAACTGATTTATGCAGTTACAAGACAGACAGCAGCAGAACTCATATTGTCTCGTGCTGACAGTTCCAAGCCAAACATGAACCTTACAAGTTGGAAAGGAAAAGTTGTCCGCAAACAGGATATTTACACAAGCAAAAACTATCTTACAGAAGACGAGCTTGATTCTTTAAACCGAATCGTAACAATCTTTTTGGAAAGTGCAGAATTCCGTGCAAAAATGCGCAAAGATTTGACCATCCATTATTGGGAAGAAAATGTAGACAAACTCATAACCGACCATGACTTGCCATTGCTGGAAGATAAAGGACACCGCTCAAATAAGCAGATGGAATCAAAAGTCGAAGAAATCTACATTGAGTTTGATAAACGCAGAAAAGCCTTTGAAGCTCAAAAAGCTGATGAACAGGATGACGAAGAAATCAAGATGGAAATGAAAATGCTTGATGATGCGGAAAAGATGGTGAAAAATATAAAATTAAAGTCATAATTCGTGGTATAATCAATCGAAGTACGAAAAAAATGTGTCTAGAAAAAAATATTGATATAAAAGAAAACGAGCTTCTCAAAATTGATACCGAATTATTGGCAATTCTTTTAAAAGATAAGACAACTGGTAATAACATTATCTGGGCAACAGATAATTATTCGAAATATGGATTTTCATATACAGCTGAAAAAGAAATAAAAATTGAATTAATTACCTCACGTCACGGCGGAATTATAAAACCGCGCGTTGAAAAATCAAAGGAAGAGCAGCAACGGCGTGTTAGACAGAAAGCAGAAGTCTTTACACCAACTTGGATTTGCAACATGCAAAACAATCAAATTGATAAAGAATGGTTTGGACGAAAAGATGTTTTTAATTTTGAAAAAGAAAAATCTTGGGAAGTAAACAAAGAAAATATTGCATTCCCTGAAAATAAAACATGGCATGATTATGTTCTTTCAAAAAGACTTGAAATGAGCTGTGGTGAAGCTCCATATATTACAAGTCGCTATGATGCTGTAACTGGCGAATTCATAGAAGTCCAAAACAGAATCGGAATCTTAGACAGAAAACTTAGGATAGTTAATGAAAATATAGAAAATCGTGAAGATTGGATTAAGTGGGCTTATAGTGCAGTTCAGAATGTTTATGGTTTTGACTGGCAGGGGGACAATGTTTTAATTGCAAGAGAGAATCTTTTATTTACAATTGCCGAGCACTATGAAGCAAAATTTGGCGAAAAACTTGAAACACAGGATTTACTTGGCTTTGCAAAAGTAATTGCCTGGAATATCTGGCAGATGGATGGAATAAAATATGTTATTCCGAATAGTTGTTCTATAGAGAGTAAAACAGAAGAAACTCTTTTTGAAACAATTGTCATTTCAAAAGAATGTGTTGGTTGTAAAAAGAATGACAACCGAAAGCACAACGGAATTTACTGCAAAATCAAAGACTGGGAAACTCATAGGAATATACGATTTGTTGATATGGTATTTGGAGGCGCAAAATAATGGCACAGATTTTCAATCAGGCATTTGAGCAAAAATTGATTTATGTTTACCGCATCAATGATACAGCACATGAAGGCATTCTTAAAATCGGTGAGGCATCTTGTAATGCAGGAATGGCTTATTTTGCTTTTGAGCCAAATTCCAAAGAATTAAATGCTGCTGCTAAAGATAGAATTCGCCACCAGACCCAAACTGCAGGAGTTACTTTTGAACTTTTATATACAGAAGCAACCGCTTATATACAAGGAAAGAATCTTATAGTTTTCCAAGACCATGATATTCATGACATTCTTGTTCGTTCGGGAATAAAAAGAAAAATTTTTGACACTAAGCATAAAGCAAATGAATGGTTTTATACCGATCTTGAAACCGTTAAAAAAGCAATAGCTGCTGCTAAAGAAGGAAGAACATCTCTTAATGCCAGTGAAATAACTAAAGATAGGAGCCCTGTTATTTTCAGACCTGAACAAACAGAAGCTATCGAAAAGACAATAAAGCAGTTCAAAAAATCTGGTGGAAGCCATCAGATGCTCTGGAATGCAAAAATGAGGTTTGGTAAAACTCTTTCAACTCTTGAAGTCGTTAAACGCATGAATTATAGCCGGACACTCATTTTGACACATAGACCGGTTGTTGATTCTGGTTGGTTTGAAGACTACAGTAAAATTTTCTATGACAGAGCAGATTTTTATTATTTCTCTAAAAAGAATGGCGGAGATCCAAAAGAAGAGGAAAACTTTCATGAAATGATTCATTCAGCTGCAAAAAGCGGTATGAAAGATTACCATTTCATATACTTTGCATCAATTCAGGATATGCGCGGTTCTGAACTTGTTGGCGGTAAGTTTGCTAAGAATGAAGAAATCTTCAACATAAATTGGGATTTGATAATTATAGATGAAGCTCATGAAGGTACTCAGACAGAACTTGGAAAAGCTGTTCTTGCTGCCTGTAAAAAAGATGAAACAAGAATCCTTCATCTTTCTGGTACGCCATTTAATCTTATGGATGATTTCAAAGAAGAAGAAATCTATACATGGGATTATGTAATGGAACAGCGGGCTAAAGCTGAATGGGATAAAATTCATCAGGGAGACCCGAACCCATATTCTGTTCTTCCAAAACTCAGTATTTATACTTATAATCTTGGCAAATTATATCCAGAATATGCAGATGAAGACATTGCTTTCAACTTCCGCGAGTTTTTTAGAGTTGATAAAGAAGGAAATTTCATTCATGAATCAAATGTACGTCAATTCTTGGATTTGCTTACAAAAGAAGATGCTGAATCAAACTATCCTTTCTCTACAGAGGAATACAGACAGAATTTCAGACACTCACTTTGGATGATTCCAGGTGTAAAAGAAGCAAAAGCCTTGAGCAAACTCTTACAAGAACATCCTGTTTTCAGTCAGTTCAACATTGCAAATGTAGCAGGTGATGGTGACGAAGAGGAAGAAGAAAAAGAAGCCCTGAAGAAAGTTGAAAAGGCAATAGGCACTCACCCAGAAGAAACTTATTCGATTACGCTTTCTTGCGGGCGCCTTACTACAGGAGTAAGCGTAAAACCGTGGACTGCATGTTTTATGCTTTCCGGTAGTTTCAACACTGCTGCAAGCACTTATATGCAGACCATTTTCCGTGTACAAACTCCGGCTGTAATTGGTGGAAAGCAAAAAGAAGAATGTTTTGTTTTTGACTTTGCCCCAGACCGTATGCTCAAAGTTATCGCAGAAACAGCAAAAATAAGCAGCAAGGCTGGAAAGACTACACAGGACGACCGTGAGATTCTTGGTGACTTCTTAAACTTCTGTCCGATAATTGGTTTTGAAGGTAGTCAGATGCAAGCCTACAACACAGAGAAAATGCTCGGTCAGCTTAAAAAAGCATACATTGAGCGTGTTGTTAAAAACGGATTTGAAGACAGTTACCTTTACAATGACGAGCTTATGCACATGGACAGGCTTGCCCTGGAAGAATTCAGCAAACTTAAAGAGATTATCGGTTCTACAAAAGCACAAGGCAAAACTGGCGACATAAATATAAATGCACAAGGTTTAACAGATGAGCAATATGAGCTTTTGGAACAACCTGAAATTCGTGAGAAGCCGCCAAAGGAAATTACACCGGAACAGCAGGAAGCTTTAGAGCGTGAAAAAGAAATAAAGAAAAACCGCGACACAGCGGTTTCTATTTTGCGTGGTATTTCCATTAGAATGCCACTTTTGATATATGGAGCAGATTTAAAGCAACCTGATGGATTTGAAAAAACTATTACACTCGATAATTTTTCTGACCTTGTAGATGATCTTTCTTGGGAAGAGTTCATGCCGAAAGGTGTTACAAAAGAAATATTTGCTCAGTTCAAAAAATATTATGATCCAGATGTGTTCCGTGAATCTGGTGTAAAAATTAGAGAAATGACTCGTGCTGCGGATAAATTGAGTATAGAAGAGCGGATTGAACGCATAAGTGCAATTTTTGCTACATTCCGAAATCCCGACAAAGAAACTGTTCTTACTCCGTGGCGAGTTGTAACCATGCATCTTTCACAAAGTATTGGCGGTTGGTGCTTTTACAACAAAGATTACACCGAGCAGATTGCGGAACCAAAACTGATTGAACAAAATGAGATTACGAATGAAGTGTTCAAGAAGAATGCGCACATTCTTGAAATCAATTCAAAAAGCGGATTATATGCTTTATATTGTGCTTACAGCGTGTATCGTACTCGTGCGAAACTGGAACTTGGACCAAAGCCAACTCGCGAAATGGAAAAAGATTTGTGGAAACGAGTTCTTGTAGAAAATATTTTTCTGGTCTGCAAAACGCCTATGGCAAAAAAGATTGCACAGCGTACTCTAGCAGGTTTCAGTGATGCCAAAGTAAACGCTCATTACTTTGAAGATTTTGTGAATCAGCTGAAAAATAAACCGGAAAATTTTATAAACAAAGTGAGCAAAACAAATTATTGGAAAAAGGATGAAAATGGAGATATGAAATTTGATGCTATTGTAGGTAATCCACCATATCAGGAAGAAACAATTCAGAAAACATCAGCAACTAATGGACAAGCTCCTAGAACCAATATTTTTCACTATTTTCAAATGGTCGCAGATTCACTTACATCAAAGTATACATCTTTGATTTATCCAGCCGGAAGATGGATACACAGAAGTGGAAAAGGAAAAGGATTCGTACAATTTGGACTTGAACAAATAAACGACAAGTCTCTTCAACGAATTGACTACTATCCAAATTCACAAGAATTATTTAAGGATATTGGCTTGGATGATGGAATTTCTATTGTCTTAAAAAATAAGAATAAAAAGGATGATGGTTTTCTTTATGTATATCATGAAAATGAATTTACTAAAGAAGTACATTTGGATTATCCAAAAGAAGAGTTAATTCCATTAAATCCACAACATGGAATTATCGTAAATAAAGTTTCCTATTTTGTTTGTAAATATGGTTTGCATTATTTGTTTGACAGAATACTACCAAGAAGTTTGTTCGGTATTGAAAGCAGTTTTGTTGAAGATAACCAAGATAAAGTACGGCCTTATTCTGAATCACAAGGCTTAGACCGCGAGAAAGAAGTAAAACTTTTAGTAAATGATAAATCTGGTTCTGCAGGAAGAACTCAGTGGTTCATTGTTAATAAAAGTTTGCTAAAAACAAATGTTGAATACATTGATGAATTTCAGGTTGTAGTTTCAAGTGCCCATCCAGGTGGGCAGGCTGGTCGCAGTAATCAAATAGAAATTATTGATAATCATTCAGCTTTTGGACGTTCTCGTGTAGCATTGGCATCTTTTAAGACTGAAATAGAAGCAAAAAACTTCTTTAAATACGCAAATGCAAATCTCATACGTTTTATGTTCTTGATGACTGATGAAGCACTAACTTCTCTTGGAAAGAAGGTCCCTGATATAATGGACTATACAAACCAGAACAAACTTATCGATTTTTCAAAAGATTTGAATAAACAATTATATGACTTGGTTGGACTTGAATCAGAGGAAGTAGAGTATATTGAAAAGAATGTAAGGGTGATGGAATAAGAGGAGGAAATTAATGACAAATCAAGAAATAGATATCAGAAACTATATAAATGAAATTGCTGAAAAAATATGGAGCGGTCATGCTGCTGCTATGGTTGGAACAGGGTTTAGCATGAATGCAAAGCCGAAATTTGAGACTGAGAAGAAAATTCCATTGTGGAATGATTTAGGACTTAAGTTCATGGAAAAGTTGGGCATGGATACAAATAATGCTAACTGTTTGTTTCAAGATCCCATAAAACTTGCGGGTGAAGTTTCTGCTAATTTTGGAGAAAATACATTGAATCAAATTTTGATAGATTCGATTCCAGATATGGATTATGAACCGTCAGATTTGCATAAGAACTTTTTAAAATTAAATTGGACAGATGTGTTTACTACAAATTATGATACATTGTTAGAACGTGCTTCAGAAGATATAGGTGTAAAGCATTATTCTTTAGTTACTAAAGATTATGATTTAGTAAATGCTATAAGACCTCGAATTGTAAAATTACATGGAAGTTTTCCTTCTACAGTTCCTTTTATTATTACAGAAGAGCAATATCGTGCATATCCTAAAACTCATGCAGCTTTTGTAAATACCGTTCAACAGGCATTAGTAGAAAATATTTTAGTTCTTTTTGGATTTTCAGGAACAGACCCAAATTTTCTAAACTGGATAGGATGGATTAGGGATAATTTGGGAACAAAACTGACAAATAAGATTTATTTGATTTCACTAGATAGTGTTTCTAATGCAAAATTAAAGCTTTTTACGAGAGAAATATCAATGTTGTTGACTTATCTGTATTCAAAGATTCTGAAAAGGCAGATAAAGGTTCTTTACTTTCATTTTTCATAAAAGAATTAATGGAAAAGAAAATAAAAGACAAATTAGAATGGGCAAAAGGATTATTAACAATCAAATCTAAAGATATTAATTTAGATGAATGTTGTAAAAAACTTGAAAGTGAAAGAAAATCATATCCTGGATGGATTATTCTTCCAAAAAATCAAAGAGAATGGCTTTTCCATAGAACTTCTGAAATAATTCCTCGTTTGTCAACTTTAAAGATTTCAAATTCAGAATTGGGAATTAGATTCATTTATGAAATAAATTGGCGTTGGGAAAAATGTTTTTATCCTTTATATACGAATATGCAAAAAGTATATGAGAAAGTTTTAGGACTGGATGAAAACTTAAAAAAAATAAAAATTGATTCTTTTGATAGAGCTGTACAAGAGAAAGCTATAGAACTTGTTCTTGGTCTTTACAGGTCTTATAGAGAAGATTCAAATAAAAAAAAGTGTGAAATATTAGAGGTGATATTGGATGATATAATCCCTAATATGACTTTATCGCAAAAACACAGATATAACTACGAGCGAATATTATATGCAAGTTTATTATATGATTATAAAAACTTTATTGAAAGAATTGAAAATTGGGATACAACTGATGCTGCTCCTATTTGGCAAGTAAAACGAGCTGGGCTTTTAGCAGAAATAGGAAAGCAGCAAGATTCCTTATTAATTCTAAATGCTCTTTTACAAGAAGTAAGAAAACAACAAGGGAAAAAAGATATAATTGATGAATATTATCTTTTATCTATTGAAAATTTAACAATGTCTCTTATATCTTATATACAGGATTCAATGTATTCTGAGAAT